>JAHHHF010000101.1 GCA_019359495.1 Goleter apudmare HA4340-LM2 | reverse complement strand
TCTTTGACAATCTTGGGAAATGATTTTATAATCACGTTAAACTAAGATATTTTAGTCCTTCGCCCAAAATCTATCATATTTTGGGCTATTTTTATCGGCTTTTTCTTAACATTCAACACTTCTGCCTATATACTCATTAATTTTTATTATAGGTAAAAATATTTATTTTTCACTATTTACTAAAAAACTAACAAGATGAATAGTAGCCTTTGCTACTAGTGGGATAAAGATTAAAAATTATTGAATAAGTCTAAGGATAAAATAATCAATATTAAAATGCAGAATCCAAATTTGCCTATTGTATCAATAGCGATTCCTACCTATAATGAATCAGTAAATATAGAACGAGTTATCAAGGAATTATTAATAACCGGACAGAAAAATCCAATTGAAATTATAGTAGCTGATGGTGGCAGCACTGATGATACGCAAGATATAGTTAAAAAAATATCTTTAAAAGATTCTAGAGTTAAACTTATACATAATCCTTTAAAAGTTCAATCTGCTGGTCTTAATTTAATACTACAAGAGTGTAAAGGAGAGGTTTTTCTCCGAGCTGATGCTCACTCAGACTATGCACCTGATTATATTGAAAGATGCGTAGAAGCATTATTAGAATCAGGTGCGCTCAATGTTGGTGGTGCACAACGTTTTGTAGCTAAAACGCCTTTTCAAGCAGGAGTAGCTCTGAGTTCCAAGAGTTTTTTAGGTAGTGGTGGCGCAAAATATCGAGATCCGGAGTATAACGGTTATGCTGAAACTGTTTATTTGGGATGCTTCTGGAAGAAGGCTTTATTGGCGGTATCTGGCTATTCTACAGAAGCAACTGCTAATGAAGACGCTGAATTGAATTTAAAATTAAAACAATATTTATTGGAAACTTCTGAAAATACCAAGCAGAACACTGAATCAAAGCAAGCAATTTACATTAGCTCAAAAATTCGAGTCTGGTACTATCCGAGAAAAACCTGGCAATCTTTGTGGATTCAATACTTTAAATACGGCCGTGGTCGCTACATAACTACTACTAAGCACTCAGCTAAGTCACAAATTAGAGGCATACTACCATTTCTGGTAATATCTATTACAATTTTTATGTTGTTCATCAATTTACTATTTCCTAGTTTAGAACTACCTATTGAAGAATTAGTTTTAATTGGTCTGTTATTACCATTTGCGGAAAGCTGGCGCATCACCTGGAAGTTACGTAAAAACTTTAGTGAGGAAATTTGGCGAGGGGAGGAAGGTAAAATCCCATCATTTTTGAGTCGCTGGTTTTTCTGTGGAGTTACTTTGTTAACAATGCCGATTGCTCACTCTTCTGGTTATGCCTATCAGTTATTCAGGCATAGAATTTGTAGAATAAGCGGTTGGTAGACTAACTCAAAATTTTGCCGCAAATTCCATGCGCTGAGAATCACTCCCCAAAACAAATATTGCTTGTGGGACTGGGGCTTGATAGAAAGCGATCGCCAATCTCGCAGGAATGATGCCAATTAAGATAATCAACACAGCCACTATCAATTTTACTAAGTAGCGTTACCAAAACTTGCGTTTCATCATGCTGTTGAATTAGTGCGATCGCTTCTGCTCATAACTTTCCAAGGCGAATCGAATTCAGTTTGAGGGTTGGTCATTAAAGTACATTTTTAGAGTTTCTCCTGGTCTATTATCCCAGGAAGCAAGAACGCAAGAACTCAATTACAAGGCTCGGTAATTGTAATTTTTGTATAAAACATAGTCTCTAAACCAGGAGGTTTAACCTCAATTTCAGATTTAATTATTTACCTAAATACTGCTGTATCACAGAAAACTCGGATTCAAACTTGCCGCACTCTTCCCAGTAAAAAAGCACAAGAGCGATCGCTCGTAATCTGATATACCCATAAACCAATAAAAATACAAAAGTAAAATATGAATCAATTCAAAATTCAAAATAAAAACATAATGCCCCCAATTTCTCTTGCTCGGTCAAGTAAAAGCGCGATCGCCAGATTTCTCACTCAATTACTGGGGTGTCGGTGATGGTTTCAAATTTTTGGCTTTGTAGAACATTTCTAAACTATTGCGATCGCCTACAAAACGCCAGTGCCAAGGTTCATAACTCACCCCTTGGGGATTATTCTGCGGAAAAGACATTTCAAACCCAAACCGGGCAGCATTAGCTTCTAGCCACTGATAAGCTCTAGTATTTTCAAAATTGGCTTGCAGATTAGTTGCTGGTACGGCTCCGTCGCCAATATCCACGGCATAACCTGTGTGATGTTCACTATGACCGGGCGGCGCACTCAAAGCCGCCCTTTGGGCTGGAGTTTGGTTGCGCTGGGCACCAATACTAAAAAACAACTGCTCCTGTTCCTGCACCGAGCGAAAGGCTGAAATTGGTACTAAACTTACACCTGCACGGCGTGCTGCTTGTGCCATTGCTTGAAACTTTTCAGCTGCTGATTGCCGCATTCTTATCCTGCCATCTCTGGAAATCGCTACTAGTTCTGATTCTGGTGCTTCTGGATACAGGAAATGTCCCAATACAGTGTCACTATTGTCAATTGGGGAGTTGTCAGAATTACTAGCTTCGGTTGTGGATGTGGGTGTAGGAATAACTGGTGCAGTTTGAGACTCAGTGATTTTTTTAGGTGAAATAAGATAAAACAAAAAACCACTAATTACAGCTAGCAAGACAAATCCCACCACTCCCCCAAGCAGTAAAACCGAGGGTTTCAAGCCCCTCTTTGGTCCTGCATCTGGAGTATCACGCAAAGCTGCTGGAATATCATCACTAGGGATAGATGATAAGTTTTGCGGTTTTCCCTGAAACCCAGCCTTATTCAAGAGTCAACTCCTGCTTTTTTTCAATAGCCATAACAGATTGTAGACTGGAAAAAAATAAACGCAACAGGTATCATCTTACATCTGTATTACTAGGCGCAATCTTGACAAACCTTTTAGAACTATACATCCAGTTAATAGGATTAACCTCTATAGGATTCATTTTGGGACGCAAGCTTCCTGATACAGTTCCCGCCTATTTAGGTCAATGGCTTTTTTGGGTGGGAGTACCGATAACTGTAGTCGCTTTTTTACGGCAAGCTGATTTATCAGGACAAATTTGGATTGCACCAGTGATCTCCTACCTCGCTATTTTCCTGGGAGCGTTCTTGGCTTGGATAGGGATCAAAGGGCAAGTTTATTTCACAAATAGTGTGCCGCAGCAAACCACCCAAGGCAGTTTACTACTGGCGGCGATGTTGGGTAACACTGGTTATCTGGGCTTTCCCGTGATCCTGGCCATAGTAGGCAAAGAATACTTTGCTTGGGCATTATTCTACGATTTATTGGGATCGCTGATTGGTGCTTATGGATTTGGAGTGGCACTCGCAGCCCGTTTTGGCAGTGTTGCTAGCAACTATTGGCAAATCACAAAAGCAGTATTAATTAATCCTGCCCCGTGGAGTGTCGGTTTTGGCTTGCTATTTCGGCAAGTTGCACTCCCAAATGTAATGGAATTTTGGTTAGATAAGTTGGCTTGGAGTGGGGTAGCTTTATCTCTAGTTTTAATTGGGATGCGACTTTCCCAACTCAGATCATGGCAGAGCCTACCACAGGCGGGGATGAGCTTGGCAATTAAAATGCTGTTAGTTCCCTTGCTACTTAGTCGCACTTTACCGCTTTTTGGGATTACTGGTGTTGCTGCCCAAGTGATGATTTTGCAAATGGCCATGCCTCCAGCCTTTGCTACCTTGATTTTTGCCGAAACCTTCAATCTTGATCGTGACCTAGCGGTGACAGCTTTAGCCGCAGGGGTAATAATTTTGTTGCTGACTTTGCCTGTTTGGTTGTGGGTGTTTTGATTTTGTTATTGGTTATTTGTAGAGACGTTGCAGTGCAACGCTTCTACAGCTTTAAAGGTGATATGGCGATAATGGATCAAGATGATGTTTTGACAAGCAGGTGAGGTGATTATGCCGATCGCGTCTTGTCTCCAGCAATTGATCTATAAAACGAAGCTATAAAGTTTTTTACAGGATATTATTGACCAATCTTGGTTGCCAGTTCCGCAGGTTTCATATATTCATAGTGTTCAAAGGGTTGGTGAATCCAGGGGTTATCTGACAGATAATCAATGTAGTAATCTGGTTTAATTACTGAACAGGCTTTATACCAAAGTACGGCAGTGCGAATTTCTGCAATTGGGGAGTCACTATTTTGCTCTAGCCAAGGGATTGTCTCTTGGAGTGTGATCCCTGAGTCTACAAGGTCATCTACTAGGAGAACATGAGAGCCTATTTTTTCGGTAGTCATTGTTAAGTGACGAGAAACAGTGAGACTAGCTCTCTCTTGTTTACCGGGGCCACTGTAAGATGATGTTGCTAAAATTGCTAGTGGTTGCTGGTATATACGAGATAGAATATCTCCGACGCGCAGCCCTCCTCTGGCAAGACAAACAATCTGATTGAACTCCCAGCCTGATTGATAAATCTGCACTGCTAGTTGTTCAATTTTTTGATGGTAATCTGACCAAGAAACGTAAAGGTCTGACATAAAAGAGTGATGGTTAGGTAATACTGGAGACAAACTTTTTATCTTAGTATGAGTTCAAACAACTATGAATGATTCTGCTGATGGCTATGCCCCTAAAAGTGAAAAACTGGATTTGAAAACAAAACTGGCTTATGGTGCAGGGGATCTAGGCCCAGCCATTACTGCCAATATTTCCATATTTTTTCTACTAGTTTTCTTTACCAATGTTGCTGGTATTCCAGCTGGTTTGGCTGGTAGCATTTTGATGGTTGGCAAAATTTGGGATGCGGTAAACGATCCGTTTGTGGGGGTGTTGACTGATAAAACTAAATCTCGTCGCTGGGGGCGTCGTCTACCTTGGATTTTGTATGGGGCGATCCCATTTGGAGTTTTCTTTTTCTTGCAGTGGATTGTACCGCAATTTAGTACTGATCAGAGTGCCAATGTTTGGGGGTTGTTTTGGTACTACGTGGTGATTGGGTTGATATCTCAGGTGTTTTACACGGTTGTGAATTTGCCCTACACGGCAATGACGCCAGAACTAACTCAAGATTATGACGAACGCACCAGCCTCAACAGCTTTCGCTTCGCATTCTCTATTGGTGGCAGTATTGTATCGTTGATTTTAGCGCAAATAGTTTTTTCTAATATTGCCGATCGCCAGCAGCAGTATTTAGTCTTAGCCGCCATCTGTACAGTAATTTCGATTTTATCTTTATATTGGTGTGTTTACGGCACACGCGATCGCGTCTTGGCTTTTGAGGCCAAACGCCTCCAAGCCGAACAACCTGAATCTATCCCTATCGGTGAACAGCTAAAAATTGTTTTTACTAACCGACCGTTTTTATTTGTAATTGGTATCTATCTTTTTTCTTGGTTGGGAGTACAAATTACAGCTAGCATTATTCCCTATTTTGTGATCAACTGCATGAACCTCAAAGAAGCAGATGTCCCCACGGTGATGATTGCAGTCCAAGGGACTGCCCTGTTAATGTTATTTGTTTGGGGTGCTTTGAGTAAAAAAGTTGGGAAGAAAGTAGTTTATTTTCTGGGTATGAGTTCGTGGATTATCGCCGCCGCCGGACTCTATTTCTTACAGCCTGGACAAATAGTTTTAATGTATGTGATGGCTGTAATGGCTGGTTTTGGAGTTTCTACAGCTTATTTAGTTCCTTGGTCGATGATTCCAGATGTGATTGAATTAGATGAACTGCAAACTGGACAACGTCGAGAAGGAATTTTTTACGGCTTCATGGTTTTATTGCAAAAATTTGGTTTAGCTTTTGGGTTGTTTTTGGTAGGGAATGCTTTGCAAGCATCAGGGTTTAAAGCAACTGTGGCTGGACAAACTGAACTACCCATACAACCTGAATCAGCATTACAAGCAATCCGGATTGCAGTGGGGCCTCTGCCGACAATCTGTTTAATTTGTGGTTTATTTTTAACGTATTTTTATCCCATTACCCGCGAGATGCACGCAGAAATTATGATGAAACTCCAACAGCGACGGGAAAAGATTGGGTAATGGTGTGGGACTAATTTATCTGGCGATCGCTATCGTAATACCAATTTGACAAAAGAATGCAACAGATGGGTAGGGAACAATGTTGTGCTCTGATGAATATGTGAATTAAATCTTGCAACCTTTGTAATGGCGTAGTTATTCCCAAAACTATTATTTTGGTCGCATCTTGAAACTCTTGTGGAATCAGATGGGTTTTTAATTCATATTCAGATGTAATATACCAATTTCAATAATCTTGGCGACAGAGGCATGATGGATGAGGGCTATTTGTACTATTCTTTTTGCAAATTGGTATTATTAAAATTCTGCCCTTTAGCAGTCTTGATGGTTTGATTTGGGCAATATAGCCTTATAACTCCATCATCATTCAAATAATGAGATTTTTATTTAAGTT
This sequence comes from Goleter apudmare HA4340-LM2, assembly GCA_019359495.1. Classification (GTDB taxonomy): domain Bacteria; phylum Cyanobacteriota; class Cyanobacteriia; order Cyanobacteriales; family Nostocaceae; genus Goleter; species Goleter apudmare. Next base: position 59,729 of record JAHHHF010000101.1, on the reverse strand, counting down.
AATTGGTTTAGCATTACTGCTAGCCGGATTTTACTTTCTCGGTCAAAATATTTACTTCACCACCAATGTATATCCCTATTGGTGGCGTGGTATAGCTGCTGATGCTTCTATCCTATTTCTGACTTCTGGAATTCTGATGTTATTTGTCCTACCCCGTCAGGATAAGGCTTTAGGTTGCGTAGCACTGGGGGTAGGAATTGTGCTCATTTTTCTTAGCAGTCGCGCTATCCTCAACCCTACAAGTCTTTGGCAATTTTGCCTTTCAATGGCTTGTTTTGTGGGGGGATATCAATTGGCCACTACAGGCCGCCTCAATATTTAATCATATGCTGGCGATACTTCTGTGGTATGTTTGCCGGATTTTGGTAAGGATTAGTGAAATCGGAGAAAGGCATGAAGTTATTGCTATGGGAGACAGACTACACAGTAGATAAATGATATGGTATTTTGGGTGATCGCGCTTTATCTATGTACTTCTATGTCTTTTTAATTGCATCTTCAATTTCTTCTAAGCTCACATCTACCTGATTAAAAACGGTCAAGTCTATCCCAGAATTGCTAATATTTGTGCTTTTGGCTCTTGTTCATCAATCCCAGCTAAACCACTGACGTTATCAGAATTTACGGAACTCATAAGCTGTTGCGAAAGTTCTATAAGGACAAGTACATCTGTTGTTTCTCCATCTACGTTGGTGACATAACGAATCTGACTGGCAATTTTTGCGATTATCATAGGATTGTTTCTCCTGTTATGCTTTTTCTACACCAAAAAGCAGCGTGTATTTTTAACAATGCCTGAGTTGGAAGCGATCACATCGCTAGAGTCATAGTTTAGCGGCTTTTTTAGGGGAAATTTTTGGCTTGACTGGAAGTATCCCAAGGGATATTCAGTTCCCCCTCAACTCAAAAGAGACTCTCAACAGAAAAAATGGAGGGATTGCCAATTTGATTAAATCAACCTAACAATGAAGACCAAACCCCAAAAAAGCTGCTAGTTAATAGCTAGTGACTTTTTGCCAAACATGATTTTGATTGCAGATGAATTGCGATGAATACAGCTAATTTTCCGTGGCTGACGACGATTATTTTGTTTCCGATAGCAGCCTCACTGCTGATTCCCATCATCCCAGATAAAGACGGCAAAACAGTGCGCTGGTATTCCCTGGTTGTAGGGCTGATAGATTTCGCACTGATTGTTTACGCTTTTTATACTGGGTACGACTTCTCCAATCCGAATTTGCAGTTGGTAGAGAGTTACCCCTGGCTACCACAACTGAATTTGAATTGGTCGGTAGGGGCGGATGGCTTGTCAATGCCTCTAATCATTTTGACGGGATTCATTACCACGCTGGCGATTTTAGCGGCTTGGCCTGTGACGTTGAAGCCCAGGCTATTTTATTTCTTGATTCTGGCGATGTATGGCGGTCAGATTGCCGTATTCGCTGTCCAAGACATGCTGCTATTTTTCCTGGTGTGGGAACTGGAATTGGTACCGATATACTTTCTACTGTCGATTTGGGGAGGTAAAAAACGACAATACGCAGCGACTAAGTTTATTTTATACACCGCAGGCGGATCACTATTTATTTTGCTGGCTGCCCTGACAATGGGATTTTACGGCGATACGATCACGTTTGATATGCGAGAACTCGCTCTCAAGAACTTCGCCCTCAATTTCCAACTGGCGCTATATGCTGGCTTCTTGATTGCTTACGCAGTTAAATTACCGATCATTCCTTTACATACCTGGCTACCAGATGCCCACGGTGAAGCTACAGCCCCTGTGCATATGTTACTGGCAGGTATTCTCCTGAAAATGGGCGGTTATGCCTTGATTCGCATGAATGCCCAAATGCTCCCTGATGCCCACGCTTATTTTGCGCCAGTGTTGGTAGTTTTGGGGGTAGTAAATATCATCTACGCTGCCTTAACGTCCTTTGCCCAGCGTAACTTGAAGCGAAAAATTGCCTACTCCTCAATTTCCCACATGGGCTTTGTCACCATTGGTATTGCCTCCTTCACAGATTTGGGATTGAGTGGGGCAGTGTTGCAAATGGTTTCCCACGGGTTGATTGGGGCGAGTTTGTTCTTCCTTGTAGGTGCAACTTACGACCGGACACACACCTTGATGTTGGATGAGATGGGTGGTGTCGGCAAGAGAATGCAGAAGATTTTCGCCATGTTTACCGCCTGTTCAATGGCTTCTTTGGCATTACCAGGGATGAGCGGCTTTGTGGCAGAATTAATGGTGTTTGTGGGTTTTGCTACCAGTGATGCTTACAACTCCACATTTAAAGTTATCGTGATTTTTTTGATGGCAGTTGGGGTGATTTTGACTCCGATTTATTTGCTGTCAATGTTGCGGGAAATTTTCTACGGTCAAGAGAACGAAGAATTAGTTTCTCATCAAGCTTTGATAGATGCTGAACCCCGCGAGGTTTTTATCATTGCTTGTTTGTTAGTACCAATTATTGGTATTGGTTTCTATCCCAAGCTGCTGACTCAAATGTACGATGCTACAACTGTACAATTGACGGCAAGGTTACGTAATTCTGTGCCGACATTAGCACAACAAAAATTAGCACCTGAGATTTCTTTGAGTGCGCCGACAATTGGTAATTAATAGTGCGAAATACTGGAAATTAAATATTGCTGTGAGGGTGGGTTTTGTACCTGCCCTTTTTTATCAACTCTCCTTTCTCATTAAGGCTCATTACAGTATGTATTGATTTGTTTAACTAACGCATCCGATTCCTTGCCAGCGCTTTTGGCTGCGGCTGTTAAGGCTGTGTCAATTTCTGTTCTAGCTTTTTGCAATTTTTCCCTACCAGGCGGAGAAGCTTCGGCAGCTTTAGCTGATCCTAACGCTCTAGCTGCCTTGGCGATCGCTTGACTGAGATTGTTAAACACCTTGACAAAACGGCTTTGGAATTCTTTGAGCTTGGGGTCAGTGAAATTTAGTTGCTCTATCGATATTGTAATCACTTCCAAATCCTTAGACAGTTGCACACTGGTGACTACCTGCTGTCCTTTATTTTTATCAATGAGGGAATTCCCCTCATTTACTACCTTAATGAGTCGCTGACACTGAGATGCTTTATTTTCGTAGCAGCCAATGACTAACAAAGCAATGCTAAGACTAACAGGAGCAATAACAATATATTTACGTAACATTAACACCACACCAACAGTAAAGCCCAAATAATAGTAACCAATAATTGGGTGTTTTTGGTGGGAAGTCAAATAATTGGATGCTTCAATTACACATCAGATTTTAACTGCAAAAACTACCAATCTACTGGTAAGCCTAATGCCTCTAAAGTCTTGCCATCTTGCAACAGTGGTTGAATATCGGCATCTAGGGGAATACGACCACCAGCCAGGACTAAAGCGCGTTGAGTAACTTTACCCAACCAGTGTAAGTCATGGGAAGCAATTAACATCACCTGTATGGGTAGCTTTAGCAACACCTGGGCTAAATGACGTCGCCATGCTGGATCAAGACCGTTAGTTGGTTCATCTAAAATCAGGATTGTTGGCTTGAGGGCTAAAATCGCGGCTAAGGCGGCCAGGCGTCTTTGTCCACCAGAAAGTTCGTGGGCGGAACGGTTAGCGTAGGCTTCGAGTCCAAAATCAGCTAATAATTGCCGTGCTTGATCAATTGCTAATGCTGGTGGTACGCCGTAATTACGTGGACCAAAAGTGACATCTTCTATGATTGTGGGCATAAACAATTGATCGTTGGCGTCTTGGAAGCCAAAGCCGATGTGACGACGCACTTGCGGCAAGTTTCGAGGTTCCACCGCAATGCCATTAATCCAGATTTTCCCGGCTTTTGGTTGTTTTAAACCGATGAGATTCTCCAGCAAGGTGCTTTTTCCAGAACCAGTAGCTCCCATCAATGCCACGCGATCGCCTGCATTTAAAGTAAAAGAAATATCTTGTAATACTGGCACTTGCTTGGCGTAGGCATACACCAAGTTTTGCACCTCGACTATACTCTCGGGGCATGGGGCACTTGTACTGAGCGTAGTCGAAGTATTGGGCATGGGGAGGAGTGGGGGAGATGAAGGGAGAAATAACTCATGAACAATGACTAATGACAATCCTAAATATAAGAACTAATGGTGATACAAAGAGCGATCGCACAAGCCGCTAATAAGACACCACGCTCTTTTGATGTGAATGTTGAATCTATTGGTAACTGTCCGTTGTAACCACGGGCTACCATTGCGGCGTAGACTCGTTCTGCCCTATCGAGACTGCGGAGATACAGGGTGCCAATCATGGCAGCACTAGTGTAGCGTAGCCAGCCAGCCGCACCATTGATGCCTCGTAGTTGGGCACTACGCTGCATTCGTGTCACTTCTGCAAGCAGAATTTCTAGGTATTGTCCAGCTAAAAGCAAGTTTTCTTTTAACGGTGCTGGCAGGGGTAAGCTTTTAAGGGCGATGCCGAAACTGTGGGGAGGTAAGGTTAACAAAAAACTATTCATGGTGAGTAAACAAACAAGCGATCGCACTAACAAAAAACTAGCGCGTTCCCATCCCAAGGGCAAAGCTACCAAGGAGAGAAAAATTAGTTCTGTCCCTAGTAATTTTCCCAAATTGGGAATGCGTACACGTAGCAACCCAGCCCAGAAAATAGCGATCGCCCCATACACACCCAGGTAAGTCCAGGCATGATAGTTTAACAAAGCCGTCCCGACGACAATCACTAGAGACAATTGCAAACGTAAGGGTAAAGAAAACTCAAGCATTCTTCGGTTTCACTACCTGAGCAATCCCAAAGGCAACAGCAAAACAAACCGCAGCGCCTACAAGCCCAGCAATACTAGTACCAATTGTACCTAAACCTTCAATACTGTAGTCAGCTAGGGGTGTTGGTACAGATACCCGCACTTTCTCCGCTAAGTTAATAAAGCCGGTGTCTTCTGCTACCTTTTCCAAACCATCCGGCCAGGCTGAGGCAAATAGTGACAATACACCAGCAATCAAGATAATGCTCACAACAGGTACTAACCACCCACGAAACTTTTGCTGTTCTCCTGGTAACAAATCTGGTCTAGCTTGGGCAAGGTAAGTTAACACACTCCCAGTAATCAATCCTTCCCCAATACCAATTAAAATGTGAGTCCCAGTCATGCTTGGTAAGACTATCCCTATAGATGCTGTTCCCGAAAGGGCTAACTGGATGGCACAGGCGATCGCCGCTACTACTACACTGACACCAGCCGCAATCCCAGCCGCTAGGGGTAAGCGCCCTTGTGAGCCACCTAAGAGCCTATGTAAGGTTTGAGTTAACACCCAGCCAACCCAAACGCCGATAAATCCCATATTCAAAATATTGGCTCCCAAGGCTGTGATGCCTCCATCTGCAAATAGTACAGCTTGGATAATTAACACTGTGGCAATACACAATGCCCCCGCCCAAGGACTACCTAGAATGATCGCTGCTAAGGTTCCTCCCAACAAGTGACCACTAGTGCCGCCGGCTACAGGAAAATTGATCATCTGGGCAGCAAAAATAAAAGCGGTAGTTAAACCCAACATAGGGGCGCGTCGGATACCAAAGGCTACTTGCGATCGCCCCAAGGCAATACCGAGTGCAGCCACACTGATTACCCCAGTAGCAGCAGCTACTGGCACAGAAACAAAACCATCAGGAATATGCATTATTTGCCTTGTGTTTAATGTCTTGATTCACACAAATCCAACAATATAATTACAGCAACACTCTTTAATAAAAAGCAGAAAATGTCTGCTTTTTGCAATGCCCTCTTGGGGGATTTTAGAATGTTACTCACGGCAGATTTGCAACAAAATATGAGTTAAACGGTATATTTCCTTGTGGTAATATTAATTTTTATTGATTTTGTATTTATTTGTAGTAATGACTTTAGTCCTGATCTGAGGAACGAAATAAATTTTCAATTCTCTGACGTAACCGTTCTAAAACTATTTTTTCTTCAGCATTGACTTCAGTTAACAATATCTCATATATAAGCGGGACTCCTAGCTGTAATTTTTCCAGTAAGTCTCTTTGAGCAAACACATCATCTGGTTTACCTTCTAATATCAATTGTCCTTGATTCATCACAAATACCCAGTCTGCCCAACGATAAACTAAATCCAGATCATGGGTAGCCATAAATATTGTTGTACCTGCTGCATGAATCTTTTTTAAAGTTGACATTAGGTTACGGGTATGCAGTCGATCAAGGTAAGCGGTTGGTTCATCTAACAATAATAATTCTGGTTGTAGCACCATCACATCAGCGATGGAAACTCGTTTTTTTTGCCCCAAACTCAGATGATGTACTGGTCTTTGGGCTAATTCAGTTAACCCGAATTCAACTAATGCTTGTTCAACTCGTTGTTTGATTTCACTTGCGGGTAATCCCAAATTACACAAACCATAAGAAATATCTTCCTCAACGGTAGAAGCTACTAGTTGTTGTTCTGGATCTTGAAACACTAACCCTACTTTCTGGCGTAAGTACATCAAATACTTACGGTCATATTGTAGTGGTTTACTTTGCCAGTGTATTCTGCCTTTTTGGGGTTTGTATAAACCATTCGCCAATAAAAATAGTGTGGTTTTACCGCAACCATTCTGACCAATTAATGCACATTTTTTCCCCAGTGGGATACGCAGTGTTAAACCCTTTAAAGCTGATTGTTGTGCATTTAAATAAGAGTAATGTACCTGTTCAAACTCAAGTAAATATGGCTGCATAGGTAGTGTTGTTTACAAAAGAGGATTTTTCCATGCCAATCCTATTAAGATGACACAACCCAATATAGCTTCTGTGGCATAGCGTTTAGATGGATAATAGCGATGGGAATGCCAAACTTTAAATTCGCCATTAAAACCCCGTGAAGCTAAACTTAAAGAAATTTGGTGATAGTTTTCTAAGGTGCGTTTAAGTAACTGTCCAATCAACAAGGCTAAACTTTTGATCCCAGTCCTAAAAGTACGGTAGCCACCACGAGCTTGTTGAGCAGTCCATAACTCGGAGGCTGTATTTAACAGGACGAAAATAAAGCGGTACATGAGTAATAATAAATCTGTTAACAGCACAGGAACGCCCCAACGACGTAGGGTTTGTAGAAGTTCAGTAAATGGGATGGTTAACATCACAAAGTATAAACAGGAAAGAGAAGCGATCGCCCGCGTTAAAATTGTCAATCCCTGCTCAATCCCATGACTGCTGATATATATATAATAAGAGCCAAAATTAAACCCAGCTATGGCATCATGCTGCGTTAAATGCAGATGAGAAATATCAACACCATTAATCACTAAAGCTGGTAGACTTGTTACCCAAAAGAGACTAGCAACATAGACTAACTTCAGATAAATTTTTAGAGGAATACCAGCATATATAACTGTCCAAATACTCATCCAGATTGCAATTAACATCTGTATTGGTGCATGAGTAAAAGCAGCGATGATTAACAGAGCGATCGCAAAGAGTAATTTTTGTTCTGGTGCTAACCACCGCAAGCGATTTGTGTAAGCCAGGGTATCAATCTGAATTCTCATGACGATTGTTTCGCTGTTCAGCGCGCCCTTTGTATAACCCAATGACGTAGCCAATGACGCCAGTACCCAAAGCCGCTTGTGAGGCAAATAATAGGCTTGCTACTTCACCACTGGGTGGTTCAAATAGGGGTTTGAACCAAGGTTCATATCCGGGTTTGACTTTAGCAATTTCTGCTTGGGCTTGGCCATCAGCACCACCAAATTCCGCCCCTTTTACAAAAACTAAGGGTGCGACAGCTAGGGTAATTACTGCTAATATCAACAGCCAGTTACTCACCCCTGGTTTAGATTGATTCATTTTGCGGCTCCTGTTTAATTAATTGCAACAGTTCTAGTTCTTGCGGACTGTAGGATTGTAGCCAGTTCCACACCAGTACAGTCAGTAAGCCTTCGCTAATTGCTAAAGGGACTTGTGTTAGTCCAAAGATTCCCGCAAATTTGGCGAATGAAGCGATGAATCCACCCACTGGTGCGGGAAAAGCTAGGGCGAGTTGCACAGAAGTAATGATGTAGGTGAGTAAATCTGCTAAAGCGGCTGCTAAAAAAATGGCAATTCTTTGCTTACCAGTTAGCCGCATCATCAAATAATATATCCAGTAGGCGGCAAACGGCCCAGCGATCGCCATCGAAAAAGCATTGGCTCCCAATGTCGTCAAACCGCCATGCGCCAACAGCAAGGCTTGAAAAAGCAGTACTAAGGTACCCAATACCGACATCGCCAAAGGCCCAAACAGCACAGCCCCCAAGCCTGTCCCTGTGGGATGAGAACAGCTACCAGTAACTGAGGGAATTTTCAGGGCCGATAACACAAAGGTAAAGGCTCCCGCCAATGCTAAGAGTAATTTTAGTTCTGGGTTGGCTTTAGTGATGCGAGTCAGCGATCGCAATCCCAAAACCATAAATGGTAATGCCACTAACCACCAAAAAATTGCCCACTCCCCCGGTAAGTAGCCTTCCATAATGTGCATAGCATAGGCTGGGGTAGATGCTCCCACCACCAAGTAAAAGCTGATAACCCCCATGAGGGCTAGTGATACACGTTTCGACCTCAGCAAATTTCTCGACAATTTCCGTGCCTCGTAAATGCATTTCCCGAATTTAGTTTATCTTTGCAGGTTTCACAAATTTAGTGTGATTATCATTCTTATTGTCAGGAGGCAAGGTAAAAGTGCTTTGCATAGTAACATAACCCAATTTGCTAGAAAAATCCGGGTGAATTTTCGAGAATATGGAAGCACACAGCGCTACGTAATTGCTATTCAGTAAAGGTTTGATTGATGTGGAATGGGTTTTTTATTTCTGTCACAGGGAATGTGACAGAGTCTTAAAACTATTAATCATAATTGACAATCATTCTTAGTTTAGATACTATCCAATATAATTGTGAATTTATGGCAATTTTTTTGCTGGAAACTCTAATCATGCCATGCCCGATAACTTCGCTCTAGGTAAAGAAGAACGGTGGAGCCGCCGTCAACTATTGAAGCTGGGATTAGCTGGCGTAGGTGTGACTGGTGCAGGGGCGTTTTGGTATACACTGAATGCAAAAAAGCCCATTGTCAAAGTGCCACCTCTGGAGATAGCAGCACCAGATAACATTGCCAATCCCATGAAGACACTCAGGGATTTTGATTATGGGACAATCAAGCAAGAAAATGGCCGCACCATCCGAGAATTTCAGTTAATTGCAGGTACTTCCACAATCCAGATTAATAGTGCTGTATCTTACAACATTTGGGATTTAAACGGTCGCATACCAGGGCCGACGCTACGAGCAAAACAAGGCGATCGCATCCGGGTATTGTTTCTCAACCAAGCAGGACATTCCCACTCTCTACATTTTCATGGTGTTCATCCCGCAGAAATGGATGGTGTGCGCCCAATTAGTCATGGGAAAGCCACAATTTATGAATTTGATGCGGAACCCTATGGTGTTCATCTATATCATTGCCATGTGGAACCAGTCACTCGCCACATTGCTAAGGGGTTGTATGGCATGTTCATCATCGATCCTCCAACTCCCCGTCCCCCAGCTGATGAAATAGTACTGGTAATGGCTGGATATGACATCAACGATGATAGCCACAATGAATATTACGCCTTCAACGGCTTGCCCCATCACTACATGCATCACCCCATCCCCATTTACCAAAATCAGTTGATTCGCCTCTATGTCCTCAACATCATTGAATACGATCCAGCAGTGACTTTTCATCTCCACGCCAACTTTTTTGATGTCTATCGTTACGGAATGAGTATGACTGCTAGCGAGAAAACCGATGTGATCACGATGGGTGTAGCAGAAAGGCATATCTTGGAATTTGCCTTTCGCTATCCGGGTAAGTATATGTTCCATCCCCATCAAGATGCGATCGCCGAAAATGGTTGCATGGGTCAATTTGATGTCATTAAGACATGACATTGCTACGTCTTGTTGAAAAAATGATTAAATTCTAGTAAAAAAATTCAAAATTAGTTGATAAAAAATGTCATTATATAAAACAGTCAAATACATGACACAGCATTCAACTTACTGCTGACAGTAGTTAGAAAAATTTTAATTAGTACCTTTGAGTTTTGCTAGGAGCGTCAATGAGAACAATTGGTTATATCTGTTTAACTGTTGCCACAGCTGCAATAGTTACCCTCAGTGGCTGTAATAATACGCCAACCGCAGAGAACCCATCCTCTCCAGGAGCAAGTACTAGCCCCCAAGGTACAGAAGCAATCAGTCAACAAAGTCACAGTGGTCACGGCGGCAAAGCCAAAATTAACATTAACACCGCTATCTTGTCTGAGTTAGATAAGTTTGAAGCCAAGTTAGGTGTTCCAGCCTTATCAAACAAGATTCAAGCCAGTCGTCCCTACGGTAGTCCAGAAGATTTAGTTACCAAAAAAGTAATTACGCAAGAGCAGTTCGACCAAATTAAAGACCAAGTTACCATTCAGGAAGTGGTACTCACAGGCGAAGCCAAAGACGTTGACTACGCGACCAAATTGGGCTTAATGAAAGGCCATCTTTTAGTAGCACAAGAACTGCTGGATCAAAATCAGCCAAAACAGGCAGAACCTCATATAGGACACCCTGTTGAGGAAATTTATGTTGATGTTGAAGAGCAATTAAATGAGCGCAACGTTAAAGAATTTAAGACAACTTTGGTGAGTTTGCAAGATTTAGTGAAATCCAAGCCCAAGGATGCCAAAGTCAAAACTGATTTTACTTCATCAGTGCAAGCAGTTGACGGTGCGATCGCCGCTTTACCGACAGCCCAACGTTCTAAGCCAGGGTTTGTCCTCCAGGTAATTAATGGCTTACTAGATGCAGCCAACTCAGAATACGGGGCAGCGATCGCCAATGGTAAAATAGCCGCAGCCATTGAATATCAAGACTCCCGTGGCTTTGTAGTCTACGCCAACGAATTATATCAAGGGATTACTAGCCAAGTCGCCCAGATAGATCCCGAAGCGCACAAAGCAATTCAGGCTAGCCTAACTGATCTGACAAAAGTTTGGCCTGCTGCTATTCCCCCTGCCAAACCAGTAAAAACCCCTGACGAAGTTACCAAACTGGTAAAAAGCATTGAACAAAACTCTCAAAAAGTAATTGATAAATCCAGCACGCAAGCACAACAATCAAAATCAGATTTTATGGGAAGCAGAGAATTAGGAGTTTAAAATGAGTGAGAATTGAAGAAATAGTTAGGAGTAAAAAGTGAAAATAATCTGGGAATTTAACACCTCAAAGGAGTATAACTGCTAACTCCTAACTTGTTGTTCATCATTCGACCTTCATAACTTTAATTAACGACTGATGCAAGACCTTGAACACAAAAAGACCATCGATCTATTAAACGCCATCATGGAATTTGAACTAGCAGGTGTAGTGCGCTATACGCATTATTCCTTGATGGTGACAGGCCCAAACCGCATTCCCATAGTTGCCTTTTTCAAAGCGCAAGCCAGTGAGTCTCTACTCCATGCCCAACAAGTAGGAGAAATTCTCACAGGTTTGGATGGTCATCCCTCCCTCAAAATCGCCTCAATGGAAGAGACTTACCAGCATTCAGTCAAGGATATCTTGGCAGAAAGCCTATCTCATGAGAAAAAGGCATTGGATTTGTATAAAAGTCTGCTAGAAACTGTTACCAATGCCAGCATCTATTTAGAAGAATTCGCTCGTGGCATGATTGGGCAAGAAGAGATGCATAATCTCGAACTGAAAAAAATGCTCCGCGACTTTAGCTAATACTTTTTTAGTAAGGACTTCAGTCCTTGATTTCTAGGGACTAAAGTCTTTACTACAAAGTTTACACAAATTTTGACAAAAAATGAATTTTAGTACTGCCATACCTACCTTTGTAATTACACTCCGAGAAGGAGTAGAAGCCGCCCTTGTGGTTGGTATTGTGCTAGCTTTGCTAAAAAAAGCCAAACAATCTCAACTCAACTCTTGGGTATATGCTGGCGTCGGCGTGGGAATTATCGTCAGTGCATTAATAGGTGTGCTGTTCAGTGTGATTATTCAAGCACTAGGAGCAGTGAATCCTCAATACACTTCTGTGGTTGAACCAGCCCTGGAAGGTATATTTGGTGTGTTAGCCATCGGGATGCTCAGTTGGATGCTGATTTGGATGACTAAACAAGCCAAATTCATGAAAGCTACGGTTGAGGGATCTGTTACAGAAGCCTTAACACAAAACTCTCATGCTGGTTGGGGCGTTTTTACTTTAATTTTAATTGCCGTCGTCCGCGAAGGTTTTGAAACTGTTTTATTCGTTGCTGCTAATTTTCAACAGGGATTTATGCCCGCATTGGGTGCGATTGTTGGTTTAGTAGCAGCTACTGGCATTGGGGTACTGCTATTTAAATGGGGTGTTAAAATTAACATCCGCCAGTTTTTCCAAGTGATGGGCATTTTATTAGTATTAATTGTTGCCGGGTTAGTAGTTTCCGCATTAAAACATTTTGACCAAAGTTTAGCAAACCTGGCTCTCAGCAGTCGTGCTACAGAAAGTCTTTGTTTATATTACGAACACTTTACTAAGGTTCACTCTTGCATTTTGGGGCCAATGATTTGGAATACTTCTAAAATCTTGCCAGATGGACAGTTTCCCGGCATTATTCTTAAAGCCTTGTTTGGTTATAGAGAGCATTTATATTTAGTGCAAGCGGTGGGATATGTTGTATTTCTGCTAACTGTGGGAGGAATTTATTTCCGCAGTCTTAGCGGTAATTCTCCTGCATCTAGAAATAATATCCAAGTTGCTCGCAAACCAAATTGAGAAAAATTAAATCTCCCATAATCGTTGCTCGACAGTGTCGGTACAGCAAGTTGGGTGATTACTATCCAAAAGAAAGTAAAACTACCTGTAGCTACTCGTACACATGATGCCTTTTTGCAAGGTTACGCACCAGAAGACGAAGGACTTTATGATGATTATCCAAGCCGATGAATTTGGGGTAGCAAATATTCCATTATTGTGTGGATAAAACTTGACTCAACTTTCGGCAAACTTTTTCAATAGCATCTATACTACCTGCATTCACCAGACCATAGTAGTCGAAAGCATAGACACGATTATTTTTAATTGCTTGCAGTTCTTGCCAAAAAGCTTCTTTATTGAAAGACTCTAAAATTTCTTGATCCGAACCGCCTTGTGGAGGTTTAACTATAATGATTACATCTGGATTTGCTTCTAAAACTTTCTCTGCTGACAGCGTTACATAACCACCAATAGGACTGTTACCTTGTAATTCTGCAACCAGATTTTTCGCCTGGAATTTGACCAGTAAATCCCCAGCCCAACTGTTTTTATTAGGTGCTAAAATTGGTTGGCGGCTAACCAACACCAAAGTAGAAGGACTTTGAGCAGGTTTATCTGCCAAAAAAGTTTGATAGCGGTTTAACAAAGACTGAGGATCAGCATCAATTAACTCTGCTAATTTTTGGGTTAGTTCTTCTAGTGATTCCCATTTCTTAACTTGAGTGAGAAAAGTAGGAATTCCCAATTGTTGGAGTCTTTGAATCGGTTGATTAGAAAAACCCTCTGCACCAATAACTAAATCTGGTTTCAGAGCTACGATTTTTTCTAAATTAGGCTGACTTTGACCCTCACTCACGCGAGGAATATCTTGAAATCTTGGGTCATCTTTAAATAAGTTACTCCCAGTGATACCCACAAGTTTTGTTTGGTCAAGTCGTGAGATAATATCAGCAGTAAGAGACGAAAGTGTTACAACTCTTTTGGCAGTTTCTTTTGGTAGCTGTTGAGAGATGATATTAGTAGGCTCGTTGCTAGTTGTGACTTTTGTTGGTGGCTGTTGAGTGATTGCAGTATTGCAAGCAGCCAAAAAAATACTTAACAGAATTGCGAAAGTAGATAATATCCAACGACGATACATATTAAAATTCCTTCGTGGCTGCCTGGGGAAGATAGCAAACTCAGAGCTATATTATTTAAACTTAGCAAATACAGTTAAGACTTACGCAAGTATGGTATTTCTTCCACTGAGTTTTACATTTCCCTGTGTTCTATCCAAATTACAGGTATCTAAAAAACTCAGATACTAATCCTATACTGTTACGTAAGTATATCATTAACGACAAATAGGAAAAGGCGAGTGAAGACACAAGCCACAATTCTTTAAGGAACGTCCGACCGTGCTACTCGCCAGTATCTATACAAGGTTTATTGAGAATTACTAAATCCAATAGTAAAGTAATTTACAAATAAAGTCTTGTTTACTGCGTAACAAATAATGGGATATTTACATAATTATCTGAATATAAAGATACGTCTTGATATTTCAACCCTTGACTTGAGCTAAGGTTAATTGAAAGTTAAGTCTTGCGGTGTATTACAGTTAAACAGCATTTCTGATTCTGGCAAAGACAAAACTTGCACAGGATATTGCTGCAACCATTGCTGAAACGATCGCCCCCCTTGATTGATAAACTCTAAAAGTTGGGGTAAGCAGCGACGGCGATAAAAACCACACAGGGGTTCCCACCCTTTAGGATGGTGTGTCAAAGCAGCGATCGCTTCATTATCCACCCGATCAAGTCCGGCTATCCATTCTTGCAACACTTCAACCCGCAACTTCGGTAAATCGCAAGCTAACAGCATTACCCACTCTGTTTGTATTAGCGCTAGTCCTTGGGCAAAACCTACCAGTGGGCCCTGATTTGGGGAAGAAAGGGAAATAAAAGAAGGGAAAGGTATTTCTTGAATGAATTGGCAACGAGGTAAAATCAAGTGCTGATAGCGTTCTGGCCAAGGAGTAACTATATAAACTGTGTCAGCACAAGCTTCAGCAACGCTGTAAACTCGCTGTAATAATGGCACTCCTTGAATGGGAATCAAAGCTTTATCTTGACCCATGCGGGAACTCTGACCGCCGGCGAGGATAATTGCGGTTATTTGGTCATTTGTCATTGGTCATTTGTTATGAGTCGGTTTATTTTTCCCATATCCCTCATCTCCTCAAGCCCTCACTTGACTTTGCTGTACTTGCTGTAGCAAATGCTCTACACTTGCTGCTGCTGGCAGACACTTCAAGCCTTGGCAAACTAGCCCAACGCTTCCTGCTGGTAAATCAGGGACAACAGTAAACACGACTGACGGTAAATACTTAGGGATTAAAGACTTGATTTGCTCAGGGGTGCTGCGAACCAAAGTGGAGTTACGATACCAATCTAAAGCTGTCAACAAACTGGGAGTAGCTTGGGGCGCGCGACTCATGACACTCTGAAAAGCTTTTAATCCTTGTTCGGCCAAATCAAGATAATGTAGATTATCGGTGAGCCAGGTGAGACGAACTAGATTAGCGATCGCTATGCCGTTGGCTGAGGGTGTAGCATTGTCTGCATAACTGCGCTCCCGCACTATTAAATCTTGGCTAGCGTCACTGGAGGTGTTGTAGTAGCCACCTAATTCTACACTCCAGAGAAACTCATTAAATTCCTCTTGGAGAGCGATCGCTTTTCCCAGCCAAAAAGAGTGCTGGTAGGAAGAAGATTCATCAACGATTCCCAAGCTGGCTTGGTGTAGATCCAGTAGTGCTTTAATAAAAAAGGCGTAGTCTTCAGATTGAGCTAAAACAGTTGGTTGACCTCCATAATTGAGTCGGTGAAACCGCCTATCCACAAATTGATGATTGAGAATGAAATTTGCTGCCCTTGTAGCTATTTCTCGGTATAACGGCTGTTGAAAAACTAAAGCCGCCTTGGCTAAACCAGAAATCATCAAGCTATTCCAGGCCACAATCATCTTTGTATCCGTCACCGAAGGAATGCGACCAGGCCAGTTAACGTTTTTAGCTTCCTCGTTATTGCGGGCGGGGGGGAAAGTATCCAGTGATTCAGGCGTTACACCGTAACGAGATGTAAATAACTTGCCTAGACTATCTTCCAGACTTGCGCTCAGTTCTCCTGGATGTCGCCTTTGCAACACATTGTTACCTTCAAAGTTGCCAGATGGGGTAACTGTAAACTGTTGTTGTAATTCCGTTAGTGCTTCGGGAGTTAGCAATTTTTCCAGTTCGCTGTAACTCCAGACATAAAAAGCCCCTTCCTCTGGTTCAACTGCTGTGGGGTTGATGAAGCTATCAGCATCTTGAGCAGCATAGAAGTAACCTTCTGGAGCAGTCATTTCTCGCTGTAGCCATTCTACAGTGAGTGCGATCGCCCTTTGAAAAGCCGATTCTTGTCTGCCAGCACTCCACAAATTCGCCAAATACTCCACAATTTGACCATTATCGTAGAGCATCTTTTCAAAATGGGGTACTGTCCAAGTCGGGTCAACAGTGTAACGATGAAAGCCACCACCCACATGGTCATAAATTCCACCCAAGGCTAAATCTAGTCCCCGTTGCTGACACACTTCCTGCCCATCATAGCGGGAGGGAAAATTAAACCGAGTTCCCCGTAATGCCAACTCCGCGTAGGGAATCATGGGAAAACTATTACCGGATTGATGACGTGTAATTATACCTGTGCAAGTTTCCCCACCTTGCTGGAGTAATTCACTTGATTGTACATCTTGGGTGCTAGCATCTTGCAAGACCGCAGAGGTGAGCAGAGATTCCACAACTACTGCTTTACGTTGGCGCAAGTCCTCTGTTTCT
The DNA here is from genome assembly GCA_019359495.1 of Goleter apudmare HA4340-LM2. Lineage (GTDB taxonomy): Bacteria > Cyanobacteriota > Cyanobacteriia > Cyanobacteriales > Nostocaceae > Goleter > Goleter apudmare. The sequence continues at coordinate 43,055 of JAHHHF010000101.1, read as the reverse complement.
GTATCGTAGTAGCGGCGAATTGCTTGCAAAACTTGCAAAAAACCAGGACGACCGTAGCGCGGTTCCACTGGGAAATAAGTACCAGCGTAAAACGGTACTAAATCATCTGGAGAGACAAAAACATTTAAAGGCCAACCTCCTTGACCACTCATCATTTGCAAAGCCTGCATATAGATGCTGTCGAGGTCTGGCCTTTCTTCCCTATCCACCTTAATCGGGAGAAAATTGTCATTCATGTACTGGGCGATCGCTAAATCAGAAAACGCCTCACCTTCCATCACGGTACACCAATGGCAACTAGAGTAACCAATAGAGAGAAAAATTGGTTTATTTTCTGCCTTTGCAGTTGCCAGGGCTTCATCACACCAAGGCCACCAATCAATCGGGTTTTCGGCGTGTTTGCGGAGATATAAACTCTTAGCTTCGGCAAGGCGATTAGTCATAATTCAGTTACAGGTAGTTGCCTTCTTTGCCCAGTCTACCTTTTTCCTGAGAGCGTTAACCGAGAGCCAATAGACATAGATAATGAATCAATTCAAAATTCAAAATAAAATATTTTTACCGCGCAGAGGGAAACAGCAGGCTCACAATTGGTGGTGTCATTTCCTGTTGCGGTCTTGCAGCTCTTGTCTCAACTCTGGCATTGGGGCTAAGTCCTGCTAACAGTTGGAGCAAGAAAGTGATAATGGCGGCTTGCACAAGTTTTTCCAGCATGGCAGGTTTCCCTCTCAGACAAAAAGCATTCCAGTAGAATTGGCTACTCTAACTACACCCCTTATTATTGATTTACCGGATTTGGGGAAAATATCCGGTAATTTGCTCACATCAATCATAAAAAAATGTTTAAAAAGTTACCAACACCTGACAGATATTTATCCGCAATAATTATATGTTATCTGTCTGATCACCATGCTACAAAAGTTTTGCTGCAAATCCATCAAATTGCGGGTCATTGAGTGCTGGTAGTTTGTGAACATATCCCTTCAGACACTCACTATCATGAAAAAGTGCCCGTAGAGATTATTTTGTTCTTTATTATTGGTCATTTGTGAAAAGCTAATAGTCAATAACCATGCCCAGTGATGGCAGTTGCTACAATGCGCTAACACCACGCAACTGTCCTCTCCAATGTTCAATTCTCCAATGCCCAATTCCCCAATGCCCAATTCCCTCGATAAAATAGATGTTAAATAGCTACAAGCAGGCTACATGATTCCAATAGTCATTGAACAATCAGGTCGCGGCGAACGCGCCTTTGACATCTACTCACGGCTGTTACGTGAGCGCATTATCTTTTTAGGACAACAGGTTGACAACTCCATAGCGAACTTGATTGTTGCCCAATTGTTGTTTTTGGATGCTGAAGACTCGGAGAAAGACATTTATCTGTATATCAATTCTCCTGGTGGTTCAGTGACAGCCGGCATGGGCATATTTGACACTATGAAGCACATTCGCCCTGACGTCTGTACCATTTGTACCGGATTAGCAGCCAGCATGGGCGCTTTCCTCTTGAGTGCTGGCGCTAAAGGTAAGCGGATGAGTCTACCCCATTCTCGGATTATGATTCATCAACCTTTAGGCGGTGCTCAAGGTCAAGCAACTGATATTGAAATTCAGGCCCGGGAAATTCTCTACCATAAGCGGCGGCTCAACGACTATTTAGCTGAACACACTGGTCAACCAATTGAGCGCATTGCCGAAGATACCGAACGTGACTTTTTTATGTCGCCAGAGGAAGCCAACGAATATGGCTTAATTGACCAAGTGATTGACCGTCACTCCGCAGGTAGCCGTCCGGTTGCTGTTGTTTAGTTAATAATCAAGAGTCATTTGTCACTAGTCATTGGTATTTACAAATGACAAATGACAAATGACCATTGACAACTAAAAAAGTCAAAATCCCGTTAACGGGTCTATGGGTGTAGGCTGAGATTCCAGGTATTTCAGGAATCCGTGCAATTCTTCTTCGGTCAACAAAGTGCGCCCTCGCTTACCGTAGGTTTTAATCAAGTGCTCCCGTCCCTGTTCTGGTGTCCAGCCTAAGCGCTGAAGTTCGACATCTGTTTTAGCGATCACATCTGACAAATCTACAGGCGCACTCTTCTTCTTTTTTCTGCTAGTCGCCGACGGCAGATCTACATCCTCTGACGAACTATGACTGCGGGGCGTAAATGGTGTGACATTGCTAGCAGTCATTCCTGTTGAGGGCTGACTTTCAGGCTGTTTACCAGAATACATACCCGCGTTTTCGACTGGCTGATCAAATGGGGCTTCTGGGTTGAGATTTAAAGCAAACTGCTGGCTAAAATCTTGGCTGTAGGTATCGTTGTGACTGGTACTATTTGCATCGGTCATCTGTGGTGTCTGATCAGCTACAACTGGTTCAGGTTTAACACTGAGATCCTTGGGGACTGGGACAGATAATTCTTGACTACTGACAGGCGACCACTGCTTACTGACAACATCTCCAGCTTTTGCGACAAAATCTGCCGACTCTTTAAGTACACCTGCTGGGTTCACAGCTTGGTTAATCTGCACCTGGGATGTTGGTTTGGCAGAAAATGCTACTGCTTCTACTGGTGCATTGCCCACGCCCAAAACCATTAGTGCCCTGCTTCTAGCATGGTCTTCTGCTATCTCTACTGTTTCTGCTGCTGCCATACCTGTAGCACGGGTTACACCTGCAATTTGCACACTGACACGGACAATATATTTTCCTTGGAAAATTTGTACTAATTCAGAAATAATACTGCCGTTGGGATACAAGCTCTGAAATTGAGCCAACATAGCACTGTCACCTATTGAATTTGCTGAATGGGGTATGAAGCATAATGGTGAATCACTCTTGACCCTGGACACTGGACTCTTAACCAATAACAAATGACTACTTGTGTCCCGATTGTAGCAGTAGCCCTGATTCGAGAAAATTTTGACTACTGCTGATTAATTCTGAGTAGTATCACCTTCAATGCTATACTGATTACCCAAATCGATATCCAGAAGTATTTTCTGGAAGTGCGCTCTAAATCTACAATAATGAAGATAAGGTTCGCCCTCACTGCCTGTTAAGCTGCTTATCTAATTGTTACCGATTCTACATGTGGGACAATTGGGTTTATCGGCAGTTTCTCCTAGATAAATATCAGATTCTCATGGCGTAAAAGTACCTTTAACCTAGACAATCAAACACCTGTTTCCCCTACATAGTGTTTTTGGGCAGCTTAGAGAGTTTTACTAAACAAGCCTCTCAAAAACCCATCGCTTAATTACTTCTTGGGGAAAAATCTCACTCAGGCGTGCTTTTTAGGTTTGACTAGATTAAGGAACTCTAATGCAGAGGAATTCTGAGATTGTTGTGCAGTGAGAAGTCTGTAGATCGGTCTATGGCTAGGTAGCGCTGCAAAGAGAAGTCTCAAGGGGGGTTGACTTCCGTAGGCGACTGCGTTAGCGATTCTTGCCTAAGGCACGCTATGCGTAACTTGCTTCCTCCTAGGGATAAGCCCAAGGGCGAGGCTAAAAGCGATCGCCCAACCTGATGAGCAAGTTATCAAGCGTTACCCGATGGGCTTCTGTTAGGGTCGGTGGGCTTCCTTACCTGAAAATTTCGGAAGCCCTGCTTCATGGCATTTAGTTGCCAGTTAGTGTCTGTAGGCTGTGAGGGTACACAGCGAAGAACCAAAAGTAACGGACACCCCCCAGAAGTGTCTTCAAAAAATGATGTTTTGACCAAAGGTCGGTTCACTGCATGGAATTTTCAATCGCTACACTCCTTGCCAATTTCACCGATGATAAATTGGTAGCTCGTAAAGTTTTGGAAAAGAAACTTGGTTGCGAGGATGAAATTAGTTTACAAAAACTTCACATTGCCTTAGAAGTACTGGAGAAGGTCGGGATTTTGGTAAAAGAACGTGGCAAATATCGCCGCGTTTCCGAAGAAGGCATGATCGAAGCCAAACTCCGTTGTTCTAGTAAGGGCTTTTGCTTTGCCATTCAAGATGTCGAAGGAGCCGAGGATATTTACATCCGTGAAAGCCATTTAAGTAATGCTTGGAATGGCGATCGCGTTTTAGTAAGAGTGCTTAAAGAAGGCAGCCGTCGGCGCTCTCCCGAAGGTGAAGTTAAGTTAATTTTAGAACGATCTAATCACACCCTGCTAGCACGGATTAAACAAGTAGAAAGCGGTTTTCGGGCAGTACCTTTAGATGATCGATTGCTGTTTGAGCTAAAACTACAAGCCAACAACATGAAATTGGAAGAGGCGATCGATCACCTAGCCCATGTAGAAGTGCTGCGTTACCCGCTAGCACAATATCCCCCCCTTGGTCGGGTAGTACAAATCCTCGGTAGTGATGCCGAGGCTGCTGCTGATATCGACTTAGTAACTTGTAAACATGACCTATCCCGTAATTTCCCGGAAGGAGTGCTAGAAGCAGCCGCCAAGTTGCCCAAAAGGCTGTTAAAAGCAGACCTCAAGACCAAGTTAGATTTACGCAATCTGTTTACTTTCACTATTGCAGGAGTTAACGGTAACTCTAAGATGGTGGAGAATGCCTTTAGCTTGGAAAAAACCGCAGAGGGATATTGGCGTTTGGGCTTTCACATTAGCGACGTTTCTCACTACGTTCAACCTGATGAAGCCTTAGACCGGGAAGCATTCAAGCGGGGGAGGTCAGTGTATCTGGGAGATTTACTACTACCGATGTTGCCAGAGGCGGTAAGCGAACGCTGTTCTTTGGTAGTCGGTAGCGATCGCTTAACCCTCTCGTTTCTAATTACCATTGATCCCCAAACAGGAACAGTGGAAGAATGGGAAGTCCAACCCAGCGTGATCAACGTAGACATCACCCTGAGTAAACAAGAAGCAGACGCCATCCTCACCGGCCAATCTACAACCGCATCCGACCAGATAATCCAGATATTGCAAGACCTGGAAGGATTACGCAAAATAGTGAAACAGGTGCGTTTGAGTCGTGGTAGCTTGCAGTTAAATCTGCCACCTAACCAAAACCCCTATTATGATGAAGGGATTTTGGGAACTGTAGTAGCTAATGATGTACCTCTACGTTCCCTACTAACAGAGTTAGTACTGTTAGTTAATCAACTGATAGCCAGCCACTTTAGCGCTTTAGCAGTCCCCGCAATTTGGCGAGTCCAAGGTACACCCGATGCCGAAGATGTCCAAGAAATGCTAAAGTTGGCAATCAATTTGGGCGTGGAACTGACACTTGATGCCGACGTGGACATTCAACCTTTGGATTATCAACACTTGACCAGAGCTTTTGGTGAATCTGCATCTGAGCAAGTTCTCACCTACTTGTTGCAAGACACCCTCAAGCCATCTGCATACAGCACCACCAAAGGGCCTCACTTTGGTCTGGCATTACCGCAATATATCCACTTTACTGCCCCCTTGCGGCGATATCCGGACTTACTCTTGCAAAGAGTGTACTACGCATTAATTGAACATGGACGCGATCGCCGCAATACCCGTGTTAGAGAACGTGTGAACTTGCGCCACTCCTCCTGCCATGATGAAATTAACTGGAATGTCCTCCCGCCAGAATTGCAACAAGAACTGCAAAGCGATTTGACGCGGGTAATCGTCCAAATTAATGACAGGGAAAAAGAAGTCCAAGAAGCAGAAGCCGATTTAGCAGGACTACAAAAAGCCCAGCTTATGAAGCAGCGTATTGGGCAGGTGTTTCAGGGCGTGATCACTGGTGTTCAATCCTACGGTTTCTTTGTCGAAATTGAAGTTCCCGCCGCCGAAGCTGAGTCAGGTAGTCATCCTGGTGTGCCTCTGCGGGTGGAAGGATTGGTACATGTCAGTTCTCTCAAAGACGATTGGTATGAATATCGCGCCAGACAACAAGCACTTTTTGGCAGGAAAAATCGCGCTTCTTATCGATTAGGCGATCGTGTAGCCGTACAAGTTAAAAGTGTAGATTACTACCGTCAGCAAATTGATTTAGTTACCGTCGGCAGCGATGGCATCCCTAAAGGCTTGGATCACAATACCTCAAACGATGATTTATCAGATATCTACTTAGCAAATGGCATTGAGCCTGATGACTTAGATCCCTATGGCGAAGATGAGTAAACTCTAATAGTATCAACGTGTCAAATAATACTAAACCCCTCATCTTGGGCATCTCAGGTGCTTCTGGTCTGATTTATGCCGTTCGCGCACTCAAATTTCTGCTAGCAGCAGACTATGAGATTGAATTGGTGGCCTCCAAATCTACATACATGGTCTGGCAAGCAGAGCAAGATGTCCGGATGCCATCAGAACCCATGCAACAAGAGCAATTCTGGCGAGAGCAAGCTGGAGTTGCCGATGCAGGTAAACTACATTGCCATCCTTGGAGTGATGTGGGAGCCAATATCGCTAGTGGCTCCTTTCGCACCTTGGGGATGATTATCATGCCGTGCAGCATGAGTACCGTCGCCAAGCTAGCAGTGGGTTTAAGTTCCGACTTACTAGAACGAGCTGCCGATGTCCAACTCAAAGAAGGTCGCAGACTGGTCATTGTCCCCCGTGAAACTCCTTTTAGCCTGATTCACCTGCGGAACTTAACTGCTTTAGCAGAAACTGGAGTCAGAATTGTCCCTGCTATTCCCGCTTGGTATCACCAACCTCAAACCATCGAGGATTTAGTTGATTTTGTCGTGGCCCGTGTTTTAGATCAATTGGATATTGACTGCGTTCCCATTCAGAGATGGCAAGGTCATTAATGTCCTCTCAGGGACTTCCTAATCAGGAAATAACCTATCGTGTATGTAGGGGGGCAAAAGAGAACCCACTGGGGTGATTCGGTAAAGTCTTGAGCTTTTCCGAGTAGAGGAACTGACGTGGTTGTCCCCCCCTACTGTTTATACTATTTGGGATTTTGCGTACTTATACGGGGAAGCAACCTAGGCACAGCGTCTCCTAGAGATGCTATGCCGCAAGCTTGACGCTACGCTAACACCAAAGCAGTGGTTCCCCTTTTCAAGGAGAATTTATTCGTAATTCCTCTTTTAAAAAGGCTAGGGCCGATCAAAACTTGATGGGGGGACTTTTAGAATACTTGTATTGACTGATAACCGAATAACCGACATCTAACAAAATTGCTATGGCTGTAATTCGCTTAATTCTTTTAGTAGCAGTACTGGGAGGACTAACGCTGTTGTTAGCTCAAAATTGGTCTCCCCTCATAACACTAAATTTTTTAGGTATAGAGACTCAAGCATTACCACTAGCGATATGGATATTGTTTAGTGTTGCAGCTGGTGCTTTGACTTCTGTATTTATCACTACTGTGTTTAAACTATCAAATTATTTTGGAGGACAACAACGCCAAACTCGCTTCCAAGCAACACCGACTTCACCGCGTGCTAACACAACCCGTAGAGCCGAGCCTACACCTCCCCCTGCTAGTCCACCACCTGTTGGTAAACAAGAGTATACTGCCAACGAGGTATTCGATGATTGGAATACAGATGGCAGTGGAGATGACGACTGGGACTTTGAGCAACAACCACAGGGCGCAACAACCCCTAAACAACAAACCCAAGAGTCTCCAGATTCTCAAACCTACGAACGTCAACAAGAACCTAAAAGCTCTTCTGGGTCTGGCTCAGTTTACTCCTACAACTACCGCGAGCCAAAAAACACCGCAGTAGGAAAAACTGAATCGATTTACGATGCCGATTATCGAGTAATTATTCCTCCATACCAACCACCAGCTAAAAACCAAGCAGATGAGGATGATTGGAGCTTTTTTGAGGACGACGAAGATGATGAACAATCTCCTCGGTGAGTTTCACCTACTTAACGCTACACCGCTCCCGTGACTCTTGCTTGACTTTACCGTTCATAGCAGCTTCCTGCAAAGTCATAAAAGCATTCAAATCTTCCAAGTCATAACGGGTGGTAAGCAGATGCCGTAATTGATTTTCGGCTTCTAGAGTCAGATAACCACTTGCTAAAGCTTTTTGCACAACGTCACGAATTCGAGTCATGATTGACACCTCATTCATACCCTATTGATTTATTTGGACGGAATTCATCGAATTTATCTGATATTTACAATTGTTTTTTTGACTAAACCGTCAATTTGGCAAAACTTTTTTGTACAATCTTAAAAACCCAGTCATTATTTACACCTTTGTCTGCAAAATTTAGAGTTTGGAGCTTGCAGTTAATAAATCCTAGAATGATCTTCCAGTATTACTAAAAACACAGTACTATGTAAAATTAAAATCCCTCACTAGTAAAACTGGTATTTATCTGTATTGACATAATTTTTGCACTTAAAGTTTCAATCAATCTTTAATCAAGTTTCCGTTAAGCCTTAAACATACCTAAGCAACAACTTCTAAGTCACCTAACGAAAGTTATTAAATTCGTTATAAATTCATCTTTAATTTATTCTGATTTCATAAAAGTATCGTTAATATATTGCCTTAGTTACTTTAAATACATCAATACCGCTAATGGCATCAGCTAATTCTAATCAAATAGAAGAAGGTTTTGTAGAGGCCAAAAAAAATTGGGAGTTAGAAAGGTTATACGTAGATTTGGCATCGGCAAAGGGAAAAGCTCTTACACCCGTGGAAAAGAAATTTCTCAGGGGTTTGCTTTGTGGTTGTAGTCCTGCGGAAATTGCGAAAATAGTTTATCAAAGTCCTAGTAGCAGCACTGTGAGAGTATATCTCTCTAATGGATTGTATAAATACATTGAAGAAATGCTGAGTAATCAGGCAGGATACTTAGTCAAGGTGAAAAACTGGAGTCGCGTTACTCAGTTGTTAGAACAAGCAGGATACAAAAAGGGTTGGTTCCAATTACCATCAGTAGCTAGTCCCGACGATACTAGTCAAGAACAGAAAGCTGATGTAGAAGATCATGAATCTACTAAAATCAGAGATTGGGGTGAAGCAATTGACGCGACTGTGTTCTATGGACGACAACCAGAACTGACTCAGGTTCAGACATGGATTATCCAAGAGCGCTGTCGGTTGGTGGGCATCTTGGGCATGAGTGGCATTGGTAAAACAGCTTTTTCTGTCAAGTTAGCAGCAGAAATTCAAGATCATTTTGCATTTGTGATTTGGCGATCGCTACGTTTTGCACCTCCTATAGAAGTACTCTTACACCAAATCATCACTATTTTCTCTCCCTCCCTAGAGATAAATATTACCCAAACAGTTGCCGATCAAATTTCCCAACTCATGGATTATTTACGTATTTTCCGTTGTTTATTAGTATTAGATGATATTGACTCAATTTTGAGTGATGGGGATAAAATACCCATTAATCAATCAAAATCGCATTTGAATCAAGGTATAAATCAAGTATCTATTTCCCCACTTTCTCCGATTCGATATCGTCCAGGTTATGAGAATTATGGTGAGTTGATTAGGCGTGTGGGAGAATCGCAACATCAAAGCTGTGTTGTATTTACCAGTCGGGAAAAACCTCAAGAAATTGCTGCTTTGGAAGGAGAAACTTTACCTGTTCGCTCCTTAAAATTGACTGGTTTAAATCAAGCAGATAGCATGTTGATTCTAAATGCTAAAGGCTTGACTAAGCAATCAGAGGTAGAATGTAAAGTTTTATTAGACTGGTATGCAGGCAACCCGCTATTTTTAAAATTAGTAGCTACTGCGATTCAAGAATTGTTTGGTGGCAATTTATCTGAGTTTATCCAACAAGGGACTGTAGTTTTTGGGGACATCCGCGCTATTTTAGATCGGCAGTTCAATCGACTGTCTCAGTTAGAAAAACATATGATGTATTGGTTGGCACTGCATCAAGATTGTATTTCAGTACCGAATTTGCCGAAAAATATCATCCCAGGATTATCGCCGCGCGTCTGCCAAAGATTAACACTTGAGGCTGTAGAGTTATTACAAAGGCGATCGCTAATCGAAAGGCAAACATCTAGTTTTTCTCAAACTCCAGTTTTGATAGAGTATATTATTGAACGCTTAATTGAAGAAAATTTTAAAATAAATGAAGAGCAAGATGGCCAGTTATTCATCAGCCATAAACTTTTGGCAGGATACTTAAACAACTATCTGAGAGAAAGTCGCCTCAATACCGAGATTTAATTTCCAGGCATGTATTGCTTTTCTTTTGTCGTGGATGGCGAAGTGCGACATCTAACAGCCAGCCTCATTGTCTTGTTAGCAAGAGCGTTATGACATAGGCAATCAGGCATCTTTATGTGATACTATATATGATATTATTGTTCCATGAGCAAACTAAAGAAATTAGTGGAGCAATTTCTCAAGCAGCCTTCAGAAGTACGATTTCAAGATGTGTGCTATCTATTAGAGGCTTTTGGCTTTGAAGAAAAAAAGTCTAGAGGTAGTCACCATAGTTTTCGAGATTCCCAAGGTAGAAAGATCACTGTACCCAAAACAGGAGGACAAAAAGTTAAAGGAGTTTATGTACAGCAAATAATTGCACTATTAAATTTAGAAGAGTGGATTAATGAAAATATTGAACAAGAAGAAGAACAAGCAAATTGAGAAGCCATCCCTAGAATATTATTTAAATCTTCAGTACCCCATAACAGTTTACCCCGATCAAAAGGGGGGATATGTAGCTCAAATCAAAGATTTACCAGGATGTCTTACCCAAGGTGAAACCCTAGAAGAGACAGTGGTAAACATTCATGAGGCGCGAGAATTGTGGATTGAGACAGCTTATGAAGCTGGGGATGATATTCCTTTACCCAGCAGTGATACTAGGTATAGTGGTAAATTATTGGTGCGGATGCCAAAGTCTCTACATCGGCGTTTAGCTGAGGCTGCTGATAGTGAAGGTGTAAGTCTCAATCAGTATATTGTATCTTTGTTGAGTGCAGCAGCATAGTTAAAAACTAAGTAATTTTGGATTTACAGCAACCCAGCAAGTTGAAAAAGCGATCGCTTTTAACCCAAATTTGAGCAGAGACTCAAAATAGTAAAATTGCTGTAGGTCGGAATTCACAACTGGAGCAAAGTAATCGGTGAGTAATCTATTGCAAGGGGTTAACCTATACCTAATTGGCATAATGGGGAGTGGTAAGACGACGGTAGGGCGTTTACTAGCTCAACAACTAGGTTATGGGTTTGTGGATACCGATAATATCATTGTGCAAGCAGCCGGAAAATCCATCAACCAGATATTTACCAACGCTGGAGAAGCTGCGTTTCGCCAGTTGGAAAGCGATGTCCTAGCACAAGTCTGTGCTTACACTAAGTTAGTTATCGCCACTGGCGGTGGTATCGTTATGCAACAAGAAAACTGGAGTTATCTGCACCACGGCTTGATAGTTTGGTTAGATGCACCAGTCGAATTACTCTACAACCGCTTGCTAGAAGATACCACAAGACCACTCTTGCAAGATGTTGACCTTAAAGGTAAATTGCGATCGCTGCTAGAACAACGCACACCACTTTATTCCCAAGCTGACTTAAGAATCACAATCAGTGAGGGAGAAACACCAGAGCAAATTACTACAAGAATAATGGCAGCAATTCCTAGCGTCCTGAAAACACATGTTTCTCATCAATAGGAAAAAGGTAATACTACTACTCAGAAAAGACGTGAAGACCGATCCAGCTAGGTTCTCCCCACTCCTTACAATAGCTTTAACAGCTTAAATATGACTATTCTTCTCTGTGTCTGGAGTGGTTTCTCCACAAGCCTATGCAACCCACTAACCCCAACCAATTTACAGAAAAAGCCTGGGAAGCGATCGCCCATACCCCGGATATTGTTAAGCAATATCAACAGCAACAGATAGAAAGCGAACACCTAATGAAGGCGCTGCTAGAACAGGAAGGACTAGCTAGCAGCGTGTTTACCAAAGCGGGTGCGAACTTGCAAAAAGTGCGCGAGCGCACCGAACAATTCCTACAACGTCAGCCAAAGGTGTCTGGTAGCAGTAGTTCTGTCTACTTGGGACGCAGCTTAGATACACTCCTAGACAGGGCGGACGGGTATCGCAAAGAATTTAAAGACGAATACATCTCCATTGAACACTTATTGCTGGGCTATGCCAAAGATGACCGCTTTGGTAAAGCTTTACTCCAAGAATTTGGTTTAGACGAAAGCAAGCTGAAAAATATTATTAAAGAAATTCGTGGGAGTCAGAAAGTGACGGATCAAAATCCAGAAGGTAAATATCAGTCGCTGGAAAAATATGGACGTGACCTCACAGAAGCCGCCCGTAAAGGACAACTTGACCCAGTTATTGGGCGGGATGATGAGATTCGCCGCACGATCCAAATTCTCTCACGGCGTACCAAGAATAACCCTGTACTCATTGGTGAACCTGGGGTGGGTAAAACTGCGATCGCAGAAGGACTAGCACAGCGAATTGTCGCCGGGGATGTACCCCAGTCCCTCAAAGATCGCAAGCTGATATCCTTAGATATGGGTGCTTTAATTGCTGGGGCAAAATTCCGGGGTGAATTTGAAGAACGCCTGAAAGCAGTATTAAAAGAAGTCACCGAATCTGGCGGTAATATTGTTTTATTTATTGATGAAATTCACACCGTTGTCGGTGCAGGTGCGACTCAGGGCGCAATGGATGCGGGAAACTTATTAAAACCCATGTTGGCGCGGGGCGAGTTACGCTGTATCGGGGCGACAACTCTGGATGAATACCGCAAGTATATTGAAAAAGATGCCGCCCTAGAAAGACGCTTCCAGCAAGTTTATGTCGATCAGCCCAGTGTGGAAGATACGATTTCCATTTTGCGGGGATTGAAAGAACGCTATGAAGTCCACCACGGGGTAAAAATTTCTGATAGTTCTTTAGTGGCTGCGGCTATATTATCTAGTCGTTATATTACCGATCGCTTCTTACCAGATAAAGCCATTGACTTGGTAGATGAAGCCGCCGCTAGACTGAAAATGGAGATTACTTCTAAACCAGAAGAACTTGACGAAATTGACCGTAAGATTTTGCAATTGGAAATGGAGAAGTTGTCTTTACAAAAAGACAGTGATGCAGCTGCCCGCGAACGCTTAGATAGAATTGAAAAAGAACTTGCAGATCTCAAAGAAGAACAAAGAACCTTGAGTGCCCAATGGCAATCAGAAAAAGATATCATTACTAAAATTCAGTCTGTCAAAGAAGAAATTGACAAGATGAATTTGGAAATCCAGCAAGCAGAAAGAAATTATGATCTTAACCGGGCGGCTGAGTTGAAATATGGGAAATTAACTAATCTACATCGCCAATTAGAAGCCGCAGAAAGCGAACTAGCAAATGCCCAGAAATCCGGTAAATCTCTATTACGAGAAGAAGTCACAGAAGCAGATATTGCCGAAATTATTTCTAAGTGGACAGGGATTCCTATTAGTAAGTTAGTGGAATCAGAGAAAGAGAAACTCCTCCACTTAGAAGATGAATTACACCATCGCGTGGTAGGACAACAAGAAGCAGTCACCGCCGTCGCCGATGCAATTCAGCGATCGCGTGCTGGACTTGCTGATCCCAATCGTCCCATCGCTAGTTTTGTTTTCTTAGGGCCTACGGGTGTGGGTAAAACTGAGTTGGCAAAAGCCTTAGCAGCGTACATGTTCGACACTGAGGAATCACTGGTACGCATCGACATGTCCGAGTATATGGAGAAACATGCCGTTTCCCGCTTAATAGGTGCGCCTCCAGGATATGTGGGTTACGAAGAAGGCGGACAACTCACAGAAGCAATTCGCCGTCGTCCTTACGCCGTCATTCTCTTCGACGAAATCGAGAAAGCCCACCCCGATGTCTTTAATATTTTCCTGCAAATTCTGGATGATGGTCGTGTCACCGATGCTCAAGGTCATACGGTAGACTTCAAAAACACAATTATCATCATGACTAGTAACATCGGTTCCCAGTATATTCTCGATTTGGCTGGCGATGACTCCCGCTATGATGAAATGCACCGTCGCGTCATGGAAGCGATGCGGAATAGCTTCCGTCCTGAATTCCTCAACCGTATCGATGAAATCATCATCTTCCACAGCTTACAGAAACAGGAACTACGGCGAATTGTGCTACTGCAACTAGATCGACTCAGAGAAAGATTGAGCGATCGCAAAATGTCTCTCAAACTCTCTGATGCTGCTCTTGACTTTTTAGCAGAAGTAGGATACGATCCTGTGTTTGGCGCGCGTCCACTGAAGCGGGCTATTCAGCGCGAGTTAGAAACTCAAATTGCCAAAGGCATCTTACGGGGCGAGTTCAACGACGGCGACACCATCTTTGTCGATGTACAAAATGAACGCCTTGCTTTCAGCCGCTTACCTGTGGAGGTGTTCAGTTAAGTAACGCTTCTTTAAAACGCAGAGGTATGCAGAGTTTTTTGAGGAAAATTGTGATTTCAGATACACCGTGTTAGCTCTGACCACTGTGATGCAAGGATTTTGGACCATTTTACCTTCTTTCGTTGCACCTAAACACACTTATTTGCTCTGAAAATCTAGAAATTGTCTTCTGTTGTTTCTTTTTCAGCAAGCCCTAGTTATTACCCAATCTCACACCGTCGCCCGTTTTGCTAACCGCCAAGATGCAGACGACCATTTAAGATTTTTGCGCCGAACTATTCCCAATGGATGAAATACAATTCTTGTCATTGTAAAGATGCACGAACTCGTTGAAACACTTCTTCAGCAGGAATACCAGTAATTTGATTGGTGTTAATATCTTCATCACGCTTCTGGGCTTCTTCAGCCCAACTAGTCACAATTTCTTGACCCAATCGTTCAAGTAATCTTGCCAATAAAATCACTTGAGCATCTTTTGGAAGTGCAAGAACTTCGGCTTCAAGCTGCTCAAGGGTCATAGTGAGTACCTAAACTCTCTAGTACATTACCTCTTATTTTACTGGAAGTAAAAACCATAAAACCTCAACAGAGAACACTGCTGAATAATTCAAGCCAAAAAAAGGAGTCTAAATTAGACTCTAAAAAAACTTAGGGGCAGACACCCGCCCACCCCATGATTAAAATCAGGTAATACCAAAAACAATCACTAAGCCCAAAACTGCGCCAAAGACAATCAAGGCATAGAATTGAGCGCGACCATTTTCTAGGTATTTCAAACCTTCACCACTGACAAGGGTGAAGAATCCCGTCAGGTTAACAGCGCCATCAACCACCCGAAAGTCAACTTCCATGACTTGTCTAGCTAGACGACGCAAGCCCAGAACAAAGACACGATGATAAATGTCATCAAAGTACCACTTGTTCAGAGATAAATCATACAGTGGTTTGATTTTAGCGGCGATCGCAGCTGGGTCAACCTTACGACGCAAATACATCAGCGAAGCCAAGGTAATACCAATCAAGGAAATACCTATAGAAGCCCCCGCCATGATGTAAAACTCGGTGGGGTTGAACTCGGCAGCTTTTTCTATGACTTCGTTCAAGGTTTCGCTGGGAGGGAAGATAAATTCCTCAAAATAATTGGCGTAGGGTGTACCTAACAAGCCAATGAGCATGGAAGGTATGGCTAGGAGGGCCAAAGGTAGGGTCATCGTCCACGGTGATTCATGGGGAGTATCACTATGGTGCCCGTGGGAGTCATGGGAACCATGATGATCACCAGTTGCCGCCAATTCACCATGTTTCATGGCCCCAGGTCCAAAATTAGGGGCTAGTTCTGCTGATTCTAATTCCAAGACAATTGTCGCTGCCTTTTTGAGTTTGTCTTTGATTTTTTCATCAGTCCCCCGGAATTTGCCTTCAAACGTCGAGAAATACATTCTAAACATATAGAAAGCCGTAATCCCGGCAGTTAGCCAGCCAATCAACCAGAGAAATGGATTAGCTTCAAAGGCTTTCCCCAGAATTTCATCTTTCGACCAGAAACCAGCAAAGGGTGGAATACCAGAAATTGCTAGGCAACCAATCAAGAAAGTAATCCCTGTAATGGGCATATACTTTCGTAGTCCCCCCATTAAGCGCATATCTTGTGCTAGTGCTGGATCGTGACCGACGACTCCTTCCATGCCGTGAATCACAGAACCTGAACCCAAGAACAACATCGCTTTGAAATAGGCGTGGGTCATCAGGTGGAATAATCCCGCACTGTAGGAACCAATTCCCATAGCCATCACCATGTAACCCAATTGGGAAATGGTGGAGTAAGCCAGACCCTTTTTAATGTCGTTTTGGGTAATCGCAATAGTTGCCCCTAAAAACGCTGTAAAAGCCCCAGTAAAGGCAATGACGTTCATTGCTGCTGGTACATGCTCAAATACTGGGTACATGCGGGCAATCAAGAACACACCTGCTGCCACCATCGTTGCTGCGTGGATTAAGGCAGAAATGGGGGTAGGGCCTTCCATTGCATCTGGTAGCCAGACATGCAGGGGGAATTGGGCTGATTTTGCCACCGGGCCTAAGAACACTAAAATCGCCAACAGGATAGCGAGAAAATTGCTTACAGAACCTGTTTGGACGAGTTGTGAGAGGCGATCGCCCATCACAGTAAAGTCAAAGCTGCCGGTTGCCCAGAACAAGCCCAGAATGCCGAGTAGCAGACCAAAATCGCCGACGCGGTTGGTGACAAAAGCTTTTTGGGCTGCGTCTGCTGCTGACTTGCGATCATACCAAAAGCCAACCAGCAAGTAAGAACACATCCCCACTAGTTCCCAGAAGATATAAATCTGTACCAAGTTGGGGCTGACAACCAGACCTAACATGGAGGAACCAAACAAGCTCAGATAGGCGTAAAATCTCACATATCCTGGGTCATGAGCCATATAGCCATCGGTGTAGACCATGACTAAAACCGCTACCGTCGTCACAATCACCAGCATCAGGGCTGTCAGGTGGTCAATCGTGTAGCCCATGCTCAGATGAAAATTACCTGCTGCTGCCCATTCTAGGGTGCGGATATAAGGTGCATGTCCTTGAATTTGACTCCACAGCAAAGCGATCGACAGCCCCATCGCAGTTCCCATCAGAGCGATGATGACCACAGCGTTGAGCTGCCGTAGGCGGTTAGTCACCTGATTTAACGAAATTAACCCTAGACCGACCAGCATCGCCCCTAACAGGGGAAACACAGGAATCAGCCAGGCATATTCATAGATTACTTCCATCACTGACGCTTATTTTTAGGATTCTTGACTAGGTTAGGACAGTGCTGTGGATGTTTTTGCAGAATTGCCCACCAGAGAAGTCTGTAGACGCTGCTGCGGCTTCTCTACAGGACGCTAACGCCAATAACCTAACGGCGAACCTAAAGGGTGTGGCAGCTGCCGCCAAGCAAAACTTCTCAATGGTCTGCGCTGAGTTCAACTGTTTGTCCACAGGCAACTGTCCAGTTTGGAACTGTTAATAATTGTGACACACACCCTCTAGCATAAAATACCCCACCAATGGTCATTAGGTGGGGTAGTTAAGCTTGGTTTTAGATTTACTCTGTTTGTTAAAGCATCGACAGTAGATAATCAAGAGTTAAAATACTCTCTCATGACTATTGACTATTGACTCTTTTTATGCAGAACGACATCCCAAGTCTACTGTTTTTGGGCTACTGTAGATTTTAGAGCGGTTGTCATAGCTGATTTTGATTTCTTCTAAAGCTAGACGTAAATCGTCTCTGCCACGAAAACTTTCCAGGCGATGCTGGACTTTGCCATTTTCAATCAACAGTAAAGTTGGCAATGACTTGAGTCGATAGGTAGTAGACAGCTTGAAATTTTGATCAGCGTTAACATTAACTAGTTTGATTTGCTCCCCGCATTGAGCTTGAAATTGCAACAACAAGGGATTAATGATCCGGCATAAGCCACACCAAGGCGCTTCAAAATTTACTAATACTGGAATTGGAGATTCTAAAACTTCTTGAGTAAATGTCCGCTCACTAACCGACAACACCATGACGCCTCTAGGGTTATTAAGGTTTTTATATCAAAAATAACTATCAGCAGGAGATATTGGCAAGCCATTTACTGCCGATAGACGTTCTCAAGGTACAGATAATTATGCAAAAGTTGAGCACGTTAATTGTGGCATTGATAAAAAAGCCAGCGCGACATTCACGGTGGCTTTTATTAATGTTTAACTCCTGATAGCTGTAGCAGCATGGGAATTTGACTAAGTTTGGCATTTACTTTTAAAGAAAGGCAATTTACCACTAACTACCAATATAAAATCTCAACCCGACCAAAATCCACCCCTGCTGACAGCTATTTGAATTTATCCTACATTGATTCGGTAGCAATTGATAAGCCGATATTTGCATCTACTGGGCAGGATCTGCTGATATTGGGGATCATCTAAAATTACCATGATATCCTACTGGTCGCCACTAGCAACAGGGGGTGCGACCACCAAAGTAATCCCACAAAAAAGGCAACTCCTAAATAGGCAGGGCGGAGAAATTCCTCCCATTTGAGAGATTGACGACCGTCAATAATTGCCTGGAAGGGAATTATTGAAGTTCGCTGTTTCACAAGTTGAAAAGCTTCGCCATAACGATCGCTAAGGCGGCGATCCCCGTGCCAAACCCCAAATAAGTGGTGCAACACCAACCCAACAGAGGTAATCAAGGTAAAGCTAGTACCTAACCATAGAGTATGGGCAATACACCAAATGATTTGTCCTACCATTTGCGGATGGCGGGTAATACGAATAATTCCCGTCTCGTAAAGATGGACTTCGGGCTTTTGAATGGCAGCAATCTCTAGTAGATTGAAGGTGGCAGGATACAAGAATAAAAAAGAAATCGCTGACAATACCCACACGATAATCTGCACTCCTGGCACATCCTGTACCTGCCAAAGCTGTAAGCCATCATAACGGTGGTTAAAAAAGTAAATAATTAAGATTACAGCCAAGGGTAGGCTGACTAACGCAAATAAAATGCGGTAAAGCCTGGGGCCAATATGTTTTTCGGCCCAAGGACGCAGAGCAGCTCCTCCACTGTGAGCGATCGCAAAAGCTATTTGTAACCCCAATATGACAAAATGACTGGGGGTAAACCAAGAAATCAACATCGATATACCTATACGTAGGTGAAGTAATTTAAAGAAATCTTAGTTCAGTACAACCAATAGCACAGAGTATTCAAAAGGGGACTTTAGTCAAGATGTTGTGCTACTGTCTTTTTCGAGTCAATCCTTCAAGTTTAAGATGCAATAAGTCACACCCAGCCAAACTTGCTGTGAATTGCTGAATTTATTGCTAGAGTTGCTCCTTTCAAAGTTTGTGGGTTTAGCCTTATGTCTGACCTTCCTTTCACTTTAGATCAGTTACGTATTCTCAAAGCGATCGCCGTAGAAGGGAGCTTCAAGCGGGCCGCTGATAGTCTTTATGTCTCCCAACCTGCTGTAAGCTTACAAGTTCAAAACCTGGAACGCCAGCTAGATGTCCCTTTATTTGACCGTGGCGGCCGTCGCGCCCAATTAACTGAAGCTGGGCATCTACTTCTGAACTACGGTGAAAAAATTCTCAGTTTGTGTCAGGAAACCTGTCGCGCTATTGAGGATCTCCAAAATCTCCAAGGCGGAACTTTGATTGTTGGTGCCTCTCAAACTACCGGCACTTATCTTTTGCCGAGAATGATCGGTTTGTTTCGCCAAAAATATCCTGATGTCGCAGTCCAACTACACGTCCACTCTACTCGCCGGACTGCTTGGAGTGTCGCTAACGGGCAAGTAGACCTAGCAATCATCGGCGGTGAAATTCCTGGAGAATTGGCAGAATCTCTGGAAATTCTCCCCTACGCTGAAGACGAATTGGCGCTGATATTACCTGTGTTTCATCCTTTTGCCAAACTAGAAACAATTCAAAAAGAAGACCTTTATAAATTACAATTCATTGCTCTTGATTCTCAATCAACTATCCGCAAAGTGATTGACCAAGTTCTAGCACGCTGTGAAATTGATACTAGGCGTTTTAAAGTGGAAATGGAACTGAATTCTATCGAAGCAATTAAAAATGCCGTGCAATCTGGTTTGGGGGCCGCCTTTGTCTCGACCTCCGCTATTGCAAAAGAGTTACAGATGGGTGTGCTACACTGCACTCCAATTGAAGGTGTCGTTGTCAAGCGTACACTATGGCTGATTTTTAACCCCAATCGTTATCGCTCCAAGGCAGCAGAAGCCTTCAGTCAGGAAATCTTACCCCAATTTGCTACCCCTGGATGGAACCAAAATGTGTTAAAGTTAGCACAAAAAAACCTAGTAGTCAGTACTTTAGATGCAGTAACACCCAACTCTGCTGACGAAGGCTAGCATTTGTTGATCGTCCTTAGTCAGTGGAAGCATGGTGCTGTTCCATAAAATCTTAATTAAGTTATTCATTAAGGGCTTTTGGCTTCGAGAACTGACCAAGGACACACCAAAACAATGGAAGTTTATTGCACTCGTCCACACTGCCCACAGCCAAGCAATCATTTTGCAGACTTAGGTGATCAAATAACGCTGAGAACAGTACAGCAGAAGTACTGTATTAGCTGTGGAATGCCGCTCATTTTGGATGCCCGCTACCTACCGATCAAACTCCTAGGGAGAGGAGGCTTTGGTGCAGCTTTCTTAGCACGCGATCGCCGCATCCCAGGAATGCCATTATGTGTGGTCAAACAGTTTCAACCTGTGGGCAATTTAACTACTACTCAACTAGAACTGGCACAACAGTTGTTTGAAAGAGAAGCAGACGTTTTAGCCCAATTAGGTAAAGAACACGATCAAATTCCTGATTTGTTTGCTTTCTTTCCAGTCATAGCGCAAAGCCTACAACCAGGAGAACAAAGCCAATTTTTTTACCTAGTTCAAGAATATATTGATGGGCAAAATCTTGAGGAAGAATTAGCCCAAAAAGGGAGCTTCTCAGAAACAGAAGTTTTGGAAGTATTGCAAGAAATTCTGAAAGTACTCAAATTTGTCCATCACAAAGGCATTATCCACAGAGATATCAAACCATCTAACATCATGCGTCGTCGTGATGGTAGACTTTTCCTGCTAGATTTTGGTGCAGTTAAGCAAGTCACAACTGCCCCTTCAGGTGTAACTGGTGCTTCCACAGGAATTTTTTCTATGGGATTTGCACCGCCTGAGCAAATGGCCGGACGCCAAGTTTTTCCATCCACAGACCTGTATGCTTTAGCTGTTACATCTCTGACATTGCTGACAGGTCAAGAAGCAACTCAGCTATTTGATGCCTATAGTAATCAGTGGCAATGGCGAAAGCAAGTGAATATCAGCCCCCACTTAGCTGATGTTTTAGATAAAATGCTCCTCCCTGCTGCTAATCAACGTTTTGAGTCAGCCCAAGAAGTTCTAGATGCTTTAGCACTGAGGAATACATCACCAGCCATACCACCAACAATATTACCATCGCCACCTCAGACTCCCCCGTCATCACCACCCACGCCTAATTCTTCTCCCGTAGTCACTCCACGTCCACAAAGCCTCCCAGCATTTTCCACCTGGGAATTATTAGGTGGCGCCGCCTTTAGTGGGTTTGAAGGGGCATTAATTGCGATCGCTATCTTCAGTCTCATACCTCAGCCCATAATCACCCTAGGTGTCGCCGCCTTAATTTTAGGAGGTCTAATTTTTGCTCAAACAAGGCGCTGGATTGAAGGCAAAGATTTATTAATTATTCCCGCAATTACTTCCGCTATCATCTTGTTTGTACCGCTTTTGCGAGGCACACTCACTATTCAGCAAGTGGTGATTCTGGCATTCGCTGCTGCCTTAGTTGCCATCGCCTTCACAGCTTTATTTCGCCTGATTTATAAATTACTCTCTCTAATTTTGTAACCTTGATTTTCTACTCACTAGCTCTGGCTTTTTGTGTAGCTAAGATAGCAGTTTTCTGTATAGGATGACACCTGATTATCAATTAAACTACCCTTGGATACAGCTTCTTAAGTCAAAATTAGCTAACAGATTGAAAGCTGGAAACTATTATCGAATGGGTCTTTCATATAGGAATTACTAATTGGTATAAATTAATCTGCAACCATTTTTCTTTCTCTTAATTTTGCCTTGTAATTTTTTACTTTTAGCTTAATCATCAATTTGCATTATCGGCGCTAAACTATGTAATAGTAGCGCTGTATTTTGTTTGATTCATCACACCCATAACCATGTCCCAAAAGAACGACACTATACCTCTAGCCTTGTCTCTAATCATTACCATAGGATTGGGTTTTGGTGGCTTCTCGTTGTTCAAAGATCAGATATTCCCATCACAAAAGCAGCCTACTCAAGATATTCGCATCAGTTTTGGCGAAAAAGTTTTGACTCCAGGTGATGCCTCTCTAGCTAAAAAAGAGGGTATACAAGCCTTAGCTAATAAAAATTATAATCAGGCGATCGCCAATTTAGAAGCAGCCCTCAAAGCCAGGCCCAACGATCCAGAGGCACTGATATTTCTTAATAATGCCCGTATTGGCTCTACAAAAAGCTATACCATTGCTACATCAGTGCCATTTGGTAAAGAACCCAACAGCTCTTTAGAAATTTTACGTGGTGTCGCCCAAGCTCAAAACGAAATCAATGCTTCTGGAGGAATTAACGGAGTACCAGTCAAGATAGGAATAGCTAACGACGACAATGATCCCAATATAGTTGAACAAATTGCCTCCAACTTAGTCAAAAACTCAGAAGTTTTAGGTGTAATTGGGCATAATAGCAGCGATGCTACTCTAGCCGCAGGTAGGATCTATAATGCGGGAAAACTAGTCGCCATCACCCCTACTAGCACCTCTGTGAAAATCAGCAAACTTAGCCCTTACGTTTTCCGGACAGTTCCCAGTGATTTCACATCTGCTAGAACCTTAGCCCATTACATGGTAAATACCCTAAAGAAACAAAATGCCGCAGTTTTCTTTAGCTCTAAGAGTGATTATAGTCAATCTTTAAAATCTGAATTTACTTCATCTCTATTATTAGAGGGCGGACAAGTATCTCGGGAATTTGACTTGTCTCAAGCTGATTTTAGTGCCGTTGAAAGTTTAGCCCAAGCTCAACAAACAGGTGCTGAAGTATTGATGATCGCCGCTAATGCCGGCACTCTAGACAAAGCACTACAAGTAGTTCAAGTTAACCAAAAACAATTGCCTCTCCTCGGTGGAGATTCTGTATATACCCCTAAAACCCTAGAAATTGGCAGAGAACCAGCCGTAGGGATGGTATTAGCAGTTCCTTGGCATATAGATGGTAATTCCCAATCAAATTTTCCTCAAACATCACAGAAATTATGGTCCGCTCAAGTTAATTGGCGTACAGCCCTCGCCTACGACGCTACACGCGCCTTGAGCGCCGCACTAGCACGCAACCCCACACGAGCAGGAATCCAGCAAGTATTGGTATCCTCAGATTTTTCCACTACAGGAGCTTCTGGTACGATCCGCTTTTTACAATCAGGCGATCGCAACGCCCCAGTGCAACTTGTCAATATTGCTCCTGGTTCCCGTTCTCGCACTGGTTATGACTTTGTGCCACTACCTATATCCGCAGCTAAAATTAGAAATTAAATATAAAGTATAAATAAATTCTGGCTAAAGTTAACCTCTACTTAACCTACATAAATCACCAAAAATGGGACATTGCGGTTAAATATAAAAATTACAAAAAAACGACTATGTCGCCACAAAATAAAACTAATGAAATAGGGGTTTTGCTTCTAACCTTGGGAATTACATTAAGCTTAGTCGGTGGTGTATTTTGGTGGTTAGCTAATAAATCTGGTGTTATTAATAACTTTATTACAAATCAGCCAGGTCAGATTTTACAGTCCAATAATGAACCTTTTACCCAAGTAGCCAATGTTCCCACAGGGTTATTCAGTTATGGGGGTAGCACAACTTGGGCACCGATTCGCAGAGAAGTAGACTCAGAAATTCAAAAGCTGTTACCTAAATTTCAATTACGTTACACAGATCCCACTACAGCAGCCCCTGGTTCTGGTACCGGGATCAGAATGTTGTTAAATAACCAATTAGCTTTTGCCCAATCATCCCGCTCCATCAAAGATGAGGAATACCAGAAAGCGCAACAGCGAGGCTTTACACTCAAAGAAATTCCTGTAGCAATTGATGGCATAGCGATCGCCGTGAATCCTAATCTGAATATTCCCGGCTTAACAGTTACTCAAATTAAAGATATTTATACAGGCAAGCTCACTAACTGGCAACAGGTAGGTGGCCCAAACTTACCGATAAAAGCCTACTCTCGGCGCTTAGAAGATGGTGGTACCGTCGAGTTTTTTTATGAGAATGTCTTGGGAAAAGGAAAATTTGCTGACAATGTACAATTTATCCCTACAACTACTTTAGCTCTCAGAGAAGTAGCCAAAAATCCAGGGGGAATTTACTATGCTTCCGCCCCAGAGGTAGTTGATCAATGCACCATTAAATCCTTGCCATTGGGACGTACCCCTGACAAGCTAGTTCCACCCTATAAAGAGCCTTTTGTTCCCCGCCAAAATTGCCCACAACAGCTTAACCAACTCAATGCTATTGCATTTCAAACTGGTGATTACCCCATCACCAGGAGGTTATTTGTCATAGTCAAACAAAATGGACAAATTGATCAGCAAGCGGGAGAAAGCTACGCTAACTTGCTGCTGACAGAACAAGGACAGAAATTAATTACTCAAGCCGGATTTGTCAGAATTCGCTAATTAGAAACTTTCCACTTTTACTCTTTATTTCTTCCCTCTGCATTCTCTGTGGTTTTTATCGGTAATCTATCTTCTATAGCAATCAGAACTGATTGACAGACTACTTTTGAAGCAATAGGGAATAAGCAATAAATTCAAACCCCTAAACCCAAATACAATCTAAATTTCTTAATTTTAAATTTTGAATTTTGAATTGTTATTACACTTAATGTTATGTCTCAAAAAAACGAAATACCTATTCTTGTCTTAGCCTTGCTGATCACAGGTGGTTTGATAGCTGGTGGCTTTTGGTGGTTCTCCAGAAAGTCTAGTCTTGACTTAAATAAAATTTCTCCAGACATCACAAAACAGCCCCAAAGCTCATCGGTAGCATCTGGCGGTAAAAATTTCACTTCTGTACCCAATGTCCCTACAGGATTATTCAACTACGGGGGTAGTACATCTTGGGCACCAATTAGATTGGCAGTTGACTCAGCCATAGTAGCAGCACGACCGGAATTTCGGCTGCGCTATGTAGAACCCAACAATGTAGTTCCAGGTTCTGCCCCCGGCATACAGTCCTTAATTGACGGTCAATTGGCTTTTGCTCAATCCTCCCGACCAGTTCTAGATCAAGAGTTAAGCCGTGCCCAGCAGCGTGGAATCAGCCTCCAACAAATTCCCGTAGCAATTGACGGATTAGCTGTAGCAGTTAACCCCAACCTCAACATCCCAGGACTGACGGTAGACCAACTAAAGTCTATTTACATCGGCAAGTTTAATAATTGGAACCAGGTGGGTGGCCCCAATCTGCCGATCAAGGCTTATTCTCGTCGCACCACTGATGGCGGTACGGTAGAACTTTTTGTCCAAGACATTCTGGGTGGTCAACCTTTCGGATCACAGGTGGAGTTTGTCTCCACAACCACCCAAGCCTTGCAAAAATTAGCTGGTAGCCCTGGTGGCATCTATTACGCTTCTGCCCCAGAGGTGGTTCCTCAATGCTCAATCAAACCTTTGCCGTTGGGGCGGACGCAAGGGCAATACATTGCTCCTTACCAAGAGCCATTTGTCCTCCCGTCTGAATGTCCTGGTAAACGCAACAAATTGAACATTGAGGCTTTTCAATCAGGTAAATACCCGATTACTCGCAATCTGTTTGTGGTGGTCAAACAAACTGGTCAAACCGAGCAGCAAGCTGGTGTTGCATATGCCAACTTGCTTCTGACTGAGCAGGGGCAGGAACTTATCTCCCAGGCTGGGTTCGTCAAAATTCGCTGACACCTGCTGTTGTCGCTTTAGCTGGCTCTATTAATCGATTCTGCTGGCAAGCAAATTAGATTATCCCCTTGAGTGAGGATCAAACCACGTTGGCGCAATTTGCCCATTAAGCGGGTAACGGTAACACGAGTCGAACCGATCGCACTACCAATTTGGGCATGAGTGAGAGGGAATGGTAGACAATAGCCACGTATCACATCAGGATCGGTTTCGCTCATTGCCGGTTCTCCATACTCCTCAATCAACAATGTGAGGAATCCTAAGAGTCGGTCAATTGTGCGCCGTTGTCCCAAGGCACTAAGCCACAGCAGCTTGCGCTGATGTTGATACCTAAAGGCATCCATAACTTCCCGGCGGAAGTGAGGCCAGTTATCTAGGTCATGCCAGTACATCCATAACACTGCTGTTTGGTCAACGTGGGCATAGGACTGGAGAGTGAATGGAGACTGGGCAACAATTTCAAAAGGCTGTCCTGCGCCTACAAAACCCAAGAAAGCTTCTTCGGGGGTTCTGTTAATGCGGCGAGACGTGAGTTGACTAGCAGTAGCACTAACCTGAGCGGTTCCTACCATGCGGATCGCACCCCGTTGCACCAAATATAGCAATCCAGGTCGGGCTGGAATGCGCTCATCTTTGCTGAAGGTGCGGCAGCGATAGTGTTCTTGAGCCCAATCAAGAATTCGTTGCCAAGTTAGAAAAGGCCGTGATGCCTCGGAAAAAGAGGATGGAGATTGCATAGGTAACAAAGAGCGTTCGGCTGAAGACAAAGACGTCATAAAAGGGTGCAAGGAGTGTCTTTGTGTTGACGAGGTAGGCTAAACGCCCAACAGCGTCAGCCATCCAAAGAGTGGAAAGTAAATTTTACTCTCTACTCTTTTGTTATACTTCCTACTGTACAATGATGGTAGTAAAGTTTACTCACTGTTCATCGATTATTCATCAAATTTTATGCTACTCTCATTTTTCTTTATTTAAATTAAAGTTATATCTTTAGATAGATGACACAAAATCAATACATTCAGAATAGAGGAGAAAATACTGAGTAATACGTGCATCATATACTACAAGTTAGTAAATACACAGCAATTAGACAGTTAGTATACAGCCACCTGCTGAGTGCCATAAGTATTAATACTGCATACCAGACAACAGTACGCACAAGTGGTAAAAAAATTCCTCTACATCAGGGTAGAGATGAAAAAAAAATTTTGTATATATCAGGTGTAGCCTTGTGGCTAACAAAATCTCAGAATCAAAAACCGATGGAGATCGCCAATGCGATCGCTTCTCATTTATTGGCAACCTGCGGTGACGTTTTTAGCATTCAAATAGTTCCCCCTGGCTGGATTCATTTAGAATTGACACACCCTGCCATAGCAACTTGGTTACAAAATATTACCGTCGGGAGTATGGGGGAGAGAAATAACATTTCTAACCCACAATCCACAACCTGCAACTCGGAAAGTTTGTTTTTCGTGCAATATGCTCATGCACGCTGTTCTTCCCTGCTGCTATTAGCGCATAGGGAAGGATTGATTACATTCAGGGAACCACTGCCAAATACCATTCCATATTTTAAGAATCTCATCTTCCCTAACTCCATACCTTGGCTTGATGCTGAAAACAAGCTACGCCTCAATCACTCAGCAGAGGGACGTTTAATTACCGAGTTAGTGCAAATAGTAGACAATTTAGAAAGCCATGCTCATAACAGTGCCGTTAACTGGCAAAAAGCGGCGCTGAATTTGAGCCAAGCTTTTGACACTTTTTGGCGTCAGTGTCGGATCTGGGGTGAGGTAAAAATTAATTCACCACAGCTAGCACAAGCTAGACTGGGATTAATTATGGTCACTCAATCTATTTTAAGGTTTTTGTTGGAAGAAAAATTGGGGATTTTAGCGCCGTCAGAATTATAAATTTTGCCATTCTACTGAACAGTTCTGAGTAAGGAGTGCTGGGTGCTGAGTAAAATGCAGCACATTAATTTTAGTTATTTTTTATCTTCTCCTCTCTTTTTAAAATATTAATTTCAAATCTTTTTCCAGAGAAATGCAGGAATTTGTAGTGGAGGTTGGAGCTAGGCACTACCAAAAGATTCCCCGCTTTCTGGGGAGTTTCTTACTCACAAAACACCGACTGTATTCATTTCTTGATGGGTGTGTGATTCTTAGCATGTGTTGTTTTTCAGAGAAGAATAAAAACTTTTATCACGGCTATTGACTCAATCAACCACCTCAGCTATATTATCAGGTGTGTGAGGAGCGAACCAGCAAGAGCACCGAGACGAAACACGGCCAGTCGTCGGTGCTCTTTCTGATATGTAGAGAAAGATGGTGATAAGTACTACATATTAGGTCAGTAAAAACCTTTCAATTGCCTCAGCAGCGCCGTCTTCTTCTACACTAGGAGCTACCCACTGAGCGATCGCTTGCACTCTTGCTGGTGCGTTTCCCATAGCCACACCAAGAGATGCATACTCTAGCATTTCCAAATCATTGAAGTTATCGCCAATAGTCATCACATTGGCTCTATGTAATCCTAAGATTTCTTCAGCGAGATAACGCACAGCAGTTCCCTTATTTACAAAGGGATTAGTCGCTTCCAAGAAAGTAGCAACGGATGTAGTGAGATAAAGTTCGGCTGGGGTGTATTGGCTACGTAAATCGCCTAAAACATCTTGAATAACATCTGTATCGTCGCACAAAGCTAGGACTTTTGTGGGTTCTTGATCTAAAACCTGGCGCAGATCACCCACAGGAATTGCAGTAATGCTAGAACGTTCGGCATAGAGTTGGGTTTCTGGAGTTAAAGCCCGCACATAAAGTTGGTCATTGATATAGAAGTGGACAGATAGGAAAGAGCGCAACTGCGGCTGTTCAAAATAGTCTAGTAGTTGGTGGGCGAGTTCTCTAGGGACAGATAAATGGCGATGAATTTTTTGGTCAGATGGATCTTGAATCCAAGCACCCTGATAAGCTGATAAAGGTAAGGTAGAGTTGATCTCTTGGTGAAAGCGTAAGGCAGAGCGATACATCCGGCCAGTAGCGATCGCCACTTGGATTCCACGTGCTTGTACAGCAGCGATCGCTTGCTTTACACGTGTGCTGATAGTGTTAGAGTGTCCCGAAATAGTTCCATCTATGTCTAGAACCAATAGTTTGATGTCTTGTGCAGCCACAGTCTGATTGCTCATAGATGCTAAGTGAGTAACAGATGCTTCTTGCATAAATTCCCCAGGTTTAAACTCCCAGTAAGAGGTTAGCAGGCTCTTTGTAGCAATGGGGAGTATTTAGAAAAAAGTTTGTAGACTAGAACAAAATATCCCTAACTTCTGAAAAAATTCCGGGATCTTTTGCTTCATTGCTATAGCAATTTATTAAGTCTTGAAACCATAATAAAAAACCCGGACTATTGAATAATCCAGGTTGATATTGTAGATTTTTTCATTCAAGTAACTTCACAAGACCAGTAAAAATCCACTAGTTTCAAGCAGATACTAATGAGTTATCAAAAATTGCCTAAAGCTAAGAAACGTTAATTTGAAGGGTGGAAATATCCACCCCTCATACAAAGTCTATGAATTAGCCATTTTTAGCCACTTTTTCTTTTTGGAAATTACACCAAATCCAGTCATTACACCAATACCAAGTAGAGCAGAGGGTTCAGGTACTGATGTAGTTTTTTCGGTGTAGTTGTATGTGACTTTGAGGAAACCATCAGCAAAGGTACTAACAGTACTGTTGAGGTTACCTGAACCTACAATTCCTGATAAAGCTTCAGCCGAGAACAAGAAGTTCCGGTTACCAGTACCAATGAAAGATTGTAAGAATCCAGCATCAGTGAAGGTTTGTGTATCTGTCTCTGTAGCTGTCAACGTAGGAGTAGATAAAGTCTGATTTGCTCCTACTGAAAATTGACTAGATAATGTACTGGCATTGAGGTTAAAGAGAGTATTATTATTTGTCGCATCTTTTAAGCTGATATCACTGTTGAGCGATAACCTGAAGTTAGCAGCACTGGAACCAGTGTTGGTAACACTACCATTGCCCAATATGTTGCTGGTAAATTCTAGAATTACAGAATCAAGAGTACCAAGAGAGGAATTAAACTTTTGGACGCTGAGTGGTGCGTTCAGAATGTCAGTCTTTTGAGAAGCTAGAGAAGTATTAAAGGACAAAGAAGCTGCATTAGCTGCTCCTGCTGTGGCAACAATTCCTACTAAGGTGGTAGCGGCGGCTAGAGCGTTAAAAACTTTGGTAGTCATAGTAATGTTGTGTGTGAAAAGTGGAATGTGTGTGTGTGAAAGTGGAATTTTTTATTTTCTCATTCAGTTCTAACTTTGAGGTTGGGGTTGTGGGTTTGCTACATTTACCTAAATTTATGTGAACTTTGGATGATGTTGTGAATCCAAAAAATACGCTTTTGAGTGGTCTTATATAAAGTTGTTTTAAGCAAACTAGTTTTGGATGCTAGCAGAACAAGGTAAAAAGCAAGAATGCTGTTATTGCCAGCTTTTCCCCATTCGAGATGGGTAATTGATTTCAAACACGTAGTAATAGCCAGTTGTTAAAGCAGCAAGCTTGCTTGCTTGATTGCTGAGAGTCGTTACTGAATAGTTACTGAAATTGTTCTAGTGTCTTAGGTAACAACAAGTGTTCCCAATTTGGTTACTTCACTGTGTTCAGTACAGAAGCAATTGGTATGCTGGGACTGCATCACTGTTGTACCAAATCTCTAAAATTCGGCAAAATATCCTTTCTCCAGAAACCCAGATACAATCTGATGCATCTGATTATTCCAACCCATCCGAACTTACACTCGCTCCGTGACGAAAGCTTATGGCTAAAATAAGGCTATGTCTCAAACTTCCAATTCTACGACCACAATACGCCCTACGTTCATCCTTATAGATGGACACTCCCTGGCCTATCGTTCATACTTTGCTTTTGCTAAAGGTAGAGATGGCGGACTGCGAACAAAGACAGGAATTCCGACGAGTGTATGTTTTGGCTTTCTCAAGTCGCTGTTAGAGGTGATGACCACACAGCAGCCGCAAGCGATGGCTGTAGCTTTTGACTTGGGATTACCAACTTTCCGCCACGAAGCTGATGATACTTATAAAGCCGATCGTCCAGGAACACCAGAAGATTTTGTTCCTGACTTAAAAAATCTGCATGAATTACTAGAAGGCTTTAATCTGCCGATTTTCACTGCACCTGGTTATGAGGCAGATGATGTTTTAGGAACCTTAGCACAAAAAGCTACGGCGGCTGGATATAAGGTGAAAATACTAACAGGCGATCGCGATCTATTTCAACTCATCGACCTAGACAAGGAAATCACCGTTCTCAATTTCAGTCCCGATGCTTGGAAGCGTTCCACAAACAGCATCACTGAATTTGGCCCGGAACAAGTTCAAGCAAAACTGGGTGTTTTACCTTCACAAGTCGTAGATTTCAAAGCTTTGTGCGGTGATAAATCAGATAATATCCCCGGAGTTAGAGGAATTGGCGAAAAGACAGCAGTACAGCTATTGAAAGCCTACGGTTCCCTAGACAATATTTATACTGTGCTAGATAAAATTCCAGGTGCGACACAGCAAAAACTGGTAGAGGGTAAGGAAAATGCCCAAAAATCTCGCTATTTGGCAAGTATAGTTCTGGATGTGCCTCTAGAAGTAGATTTAGAAGCTTGCAAGTTAACAGGGTTTGACAAACACATCTTGTCACCAATTTTAGAAAAGTTAGAATTTAATCGTTTCTTAGGTAAAATTGACGAACTCCAGGAACAGTTCGGTGGCAAAGTTGAAGCAGCGCCAACAGTAGAAACGGCTTATACAGAAGTAGAATTTGAAGACGAAGGTCTTTCGTTTTTCAGTTTTGCTGAGACACAAGCTGCTCAACAGCAATCGGCATTACCAATTCAACCACGCATCATTAATACCGCAGCTAAACTCACTGAGTTAGTTAGCCTGTTGAAACAATTTACCAATCCAGAGACACCCGTTGCTTGGGATACTGAAACCACAGACTTAGAACCAAGAAACGCATCTTTAGTCGGGATTGGTTGCTGCTGGGGAACCCAACCAGATGAAGTAGCCTATATTCCCCTTAGTCACAAAACTGGGGAAAATCTAAATCAAGATGTGGCGTTAGAAATATTACGTCCGATTTTAGAAAGCGCTGATTATCCTAAATCATTACAGAATGCTAAATTTGACCGCCTAGTGCTACGCTGTCAAGGAATTAACTTGGCGGGATTGGTGTTTGATACTATGTTAGCCAGTTACATCCTCAATCCAGATCGTAGCCATAACTTGAGTGATTTGGCACAGCGCTATTTGGGGTTGACTGCAAAAAGCTATTTAGATTTAGTCCCCAAAGGTAAAACGATCGCTGATATAGAGATTCCGGTGGTAGCAGATTACTGTGGTATGGATGCCTATTCTACATTTGGGTTAGTACCAAAATTACGTGAGGAACTAGAGCAGTTTCCTACTTTACATAAATTGCTGTTGGAAGTGGAACAGCCGCTAGAAGAAGTTTTGGCGGAAATGGAATACCGAGGAATTCGGATTAATTCCGCTTATCTCCAAGAACTTTCCCAGCAGCTAGAAATTGATTTAGCTAGATTGGAAGAACAAGCCACTGAAATTGCTGGCGAACAATTTAACTTGGGTTCCCCCAAACAATTGAGCCGGATTTTATTTGAAAAATTAGGTTTAAGTACCAAATATTCTCGCAAAATTCAAACTGGTTACTCTACAGATGCAGCCACACTAGAAAAGCTGCAAGAAGTTGATGAAACTGGTTTTGTAGAAGCAATTACAGAGTACCGCACTCTATCTAAATTGAGATCTACTTATGTGGATGCATTGCCAGTCTTGGTGCGTCCAGATACTCAGAGGGTACATACTGATTTTAACCAAGCAGCAACATCAACTGGTAGGTTATCTTCTTCTAATCCCAATTTACAAAATATCCCCATTCGTACTGCTTTTAGTCGCCAAATTCGTAAGGCGTTTTTACCAGAAGCAAACTGGTTAATGGTGGCTGCTGATTATTCACAAATTGAGTTGCGAATTTTGGCTCATTTAAGTCAAGAGCCAGTTTTGGTGCAAGCATATCAACAAAACGAAGATATTCATACTGTCACAGCCAGGTTAATCTTTGAAAAAGTAGATATTACATCAGATGAGCGGCGGGTAGCAAAAACTATTAACTTTGGTGTGATTTATGGGATGGGTTCTCTGAAGTTTTCTCGTTCCACTGGGATAGATAAAAATGTTGCTAACGAGTTTATTAAGCGATTTAACGAACGCTATCCCCAAGTTTTTGCGTATTTAGAAGGTGTGAAAAAAGCAGCGATCGCTCAAGGTTATGTAGAAACTATTCTCGGTCGTCGGCGTTATTTTGAGTTTACTAGCAACAGTTTATTGAAATTGAAAGGTAGCAAGCATGAAGATATTGACCTGAGTAAATTAAAAAATTTAGGTGCTTACGATGCGGGTTTATTACGGTCTGCTGCTAATGCACCAATTCAAGGTTCTAGCGCCGATATTATTAAAATCGCAATGGTGAGAATACACCAGGTTTTGCAGCGATATCAAGCACGTCTGTTGTTACAAGTTCACGATGAGTTAGTGTTTGAGGTTCCTCCTCAGGAATGGGAAGAATTACAACCACAAATTCAGTCGGTGATGGAAAATGCTGTGCAATTGAGTGTGCCATTAGTAGTGGATGTACGCGCGGGTGAGAATTGGATGGAGACAAAGTAAGGAATTGGGAATGGGGAAGCAAGCGAGTATTACGAATTAGTATCACAACTTTTGGAAGAAGTGTTGTAAATTGTATTGGTATTCTTGTGTCTAAGATAGGGATATGCAAAAATATTAAATCGAAAATAAATGGATCGACGGTCTTTTCTGTTGGGCACGGGTAGTCTAGCGCTTTCACAACTGCTGATTGGGTGTGGTGGCAAAAGCCAGACACAGCTTGATGTGAGGCTATTAAAAGGTTCTATTCCAAGTCAGGTAGTTAATCAATTTCAGAGAAGCTTGCAGCAACAGGCGCAGTTAAAGTTTGCACCAGTAGAACAAATACAGGAATTATTTAAGCAGTTACAAAATTGGCAACAACCAAAAACTACCGATGAACAGCAGGGATGGACACGCTTTGTCCCCTTTAGTCAATCCCAAAATTCTCCTCTGGCTAACTTGGTGACATTGGGAGATTATTGGTTAAAGGCCGCAATTGAGCAGAAATTGATTCAACCTCTAGAAACAGCACAGGTTAAACAGTGGTCTGCTTTAGATGAAAGATGGCAGAAATTAGTAACACGCAACGACCAAGGTAATCTAGATACTCAAGGGAAACTTTGGGCGGCTCCTTACCGTTGGGGTAGTACGGTAATTATTTATAATCGTGAAAAGTTCGAGAAACTAGGTTGGAAACCGCAGGATTGGAGTGATTTGTGGCGTAGTGAAGTGCGATCGCATATTTCCCTACTTGATCACCCACGAGAAGTGATAGGCTTGACCCTGAAGAAACTGGGTAAATCCTACAATACAGAGAATCTTGACCAAGTTCCAGAGTTGGAACAAGAACTAAAGACATTAAACCAACAGGTGAAGTTCTACAGTTCTAATACCTACCTAGAACCCCTAATCATTGGGGATACTTGGTTAGCTGTTGGCTGGTCTAGCGATGTGATCTCGATTCTGGGGCGCTATCCCCAACTTGCAGCAATTATTCCTCAGTCAGGAACAGCAATGTGGGCAGACTTATGGGTACGCCCTGCTAATCTTAGCAATGACGCTCTATCATATCAATGGATTGATTTTTGTTGGCAACCAAACATTGCTAGACAAATTTCTCTATTGACCAGAAGTAATTCACCAGTTGCTACTAATATTGTTGCATCCGAAATTCAGGAACAATTGCGGAACATATTATTAAGTAATCCAGAAGTTTTTGAGAAAAGTGAATTTTTACTTCCCTTACCCTCGTCAACTATTAAACAATACGAGTCTTTGTTTG
The DNA here is from genome assembly GCA_019359495.1 of Goleter apudmare HA4340-LM2. GTDB lineage: Bacteria > Cyanobacteriota > Cyanobacteriia > Cyanobacteriales > Nostocaceae > Goleter > Goleter apudmare. The sequence goes on along the minus strand of JAHHHF010000101.1, from coordinate 8,129 downwards.
CCAAAATTAAGGCTTAATTTTGGGAGGCGTCAATAAACTTTACTGGCTAGGTTTGTTATTCGTTATTTATCATTTGTCGTTGGTAAGAATTTCAAGATATCTTTGCTTAAATTTCTTAGAGAGAACGACGCCATCCTAGCTTGTTTTGAGCATTCATCTGAATATTGCATAAAGCTGGACTGGTACTAAAGTTACAAGTGTAAGCAGCGAGAAGTTCTTGTTGATAGTTGAACACGCGCACGTTGTAGTTATCTTTGCGGACAGCACTACCTAAACGATTAACGAAATCATAGCGCTCTAGATAGTCTAATAAACTCCAAATTTGCTGATTTACTAACAGGTCTACTCGTGCCGATTCTTTGTTAGAAGCTGGAAATGCTAGCCAGTTATCTAACAATTTATTCTCTGTATTTTCTTTAGCTCGCCATAAACTGGGAATAGTCAATTGTTTTGGTTCAATAGTGTTAGCTGTAATTACGGAGTTTCTTGGCTTGTTCAATAAGTCAAGTTGCAGGGGTGCATCAGATGGTTGAGGTATGGAGGTTTTTTCTGCTAGTGAAGATGAAATTGGTAAAAAAGAAATTGTAATTAGGCTGATTGTGAATAGTAGTGATAGCGTTGTCTGGCGATGAAGCACTTTGTTGTTAGGCATAACTGAAGTCAGGTAATTCGTAATTTATCCGACAAATAACAAAAAAAAATAGCCAATGAACTTGATTTGCACTGACTTACTGAAGTAGACATAATTAAATGTGACTATGTTTCAATAATATCTAAACTTTGGTAGCAATAATACGAATTCTGCGGTAATCTGCTGTCCAAGTTCCCTCTTGATACAGCCTTGGTTTGAGATGATCTTCGACGTTACGAATGATCTGTGTTTGCTGTTCTACAGACAATCCTACTAAGAAAGCGCTGGCAAACATGCGAATCCAGTTGGCTAAACCTGCTTCGCCATCGGCTAGAGGTGTGGGACGCGCTAATAACACAGCATAAATAACGTCAAAGCCTTGGTGTTCTAACAGGGTAGTGTATTCAGCAATGCGGGGAAAATACCAAGGATTTCGTGTTTGAGCGTTGGGAATAGCGATCGCCTCCACAGCACTCGATAAAGCTTGAGCTATCATCTGCACATTCCCTCTACCACCAAATTCTGCTACAAAACGTCCCCCTGGTTTTAGTGCTTGGTGTATGGAGGCGATCGCTTTTTCTGCGGATTTTACCCAATGTAGTACAGCATTAGAAAACACCGCATCTAAGGGCTGTTTTACTTGAAAGTATGTCACATCAGCAACATCGAAGTTGAGATGAGGATAGTTTTGTCTAGCTTTTTCAATCATCGCAGGCGCACTATCAATCCCGCTCACCTCAGCTCCTGTCTGGGCAATTTTTTCTGTGAGTTGTCCCGTACCACAACCGAGATCTAAAATTAATTCTCCTGGTTGGGGGTTGAGTAATTGCAGCAAGTCTTCACCATATTGCCACACAAAGGCGTGTTTATCTTGATAGAGGGTAGCATTCCAATTATTGGGCTGGCAAATATTAGTCATAATAATCGCTTAGAAAAGCTAGTTGGCGATAGGAAAGGGCAGTACAGTATTCTTATTAACGATCAATGGCGAACCTGCTTTGTTTGGACCGATGAGAACAATGCTTCGGAAATTGAAATAGTATATTACCACTGACGCATTTTCATAATTATGAACGAATTGCAGACACTCCCATCGGCCCACGTGTCACGCCTAGCTGATTTTGCAGCTTTAACTCGCGCCACAGTTGGGAACCTGTAATTTCACTTTGCAGGAGTTGTTGATAGCACTGTATCGTTTTACTCACTTGTTCTGGTGTCTCGTTGACAAACTCGATGCGGAAGTGGCGTAAACCCAAATTTATCAGGCGCTGTACGTATTCGGCTCCAGTTTGAGGTGTGCTATTAAATACAGTGTTGCGACAGCCGACATCAGCTTTGAGGACGTGTTCACTACCAACACGGTCTTTTAATTTGACTTCGTGCTGTTCACAGGGTCGCCCGCAATTGGTGTAATCTGTCCCTGTTGAAAGAAAGGCGCAAAAGACGCAATGCTCCATGTGGAACATGGGCATATGTTGATGGATGGTGACTTCAAACCACTGGGGTGGACAAGTTGTAAGTAAGTCTTCGAGTTGGTTGACATTTAAGTCATAAGATGCAGTCAGTCTTTCCAAGCCGAAACGCTGGTGAAAGTAGTCGGCTGTGAGGGGATTGGCAACATTCAGTGAGAAATCTCCGATACAGCGATCGCTTTTAAAAAATTCTAGTTGATCATAGTTTCGCACCAAATAGCCATCTGCCTCACAGGCGCGCACTTGCTGTAAAATCCACTTTTCCCCTGGTTTGGTAATTCGGGGTGGTGCAACATAGATGGTTGAGGCTGGGGAGTTTTGCTGTTGGCGCACCATTTGCACGGCGGCTTGGTAGGTACGGGGGTCTTCTAATTCACAATAAAGCGTCTCCACACCAGTTTGCAGTGCGGTTTGGAGTTGTTTGAGGTTGCGGACTAGAACGATGAGTGAGGGGGACGTGGGGAATGGGGGGGACGAGGAAGGGAGGAGGTTTTGTAATGAGGCTGTCGAATTCAGTTGCCAGCGTTTGGGTTGAGAGCGTAATTCTGTTAGCTGTGCCACAATTTCCCGCCGCATCCGATTTAATTCACTCACGGGTAACATGATTGTACCGTTGAGGTGATTGGTGAATTTGCCTAAATGAAAGGGGGTGTTACCAAGACGCCCTAACTGTTCTTGCAACCGTTCTGGGGTGAGGGGTTTAGTGTGCGCCTCTACTAGAGGAATCAGAGACTCAACTTGGACAATATTACCAACTTGATCACGAGCGATCGCTATTAGTGGCTGACCAATTTCGCCATAAACCTCTAGGTGCATGGGGCGATGAAATTGGGGATACTCACCTGCAAAACTTTGACGCAGTTGCTTATCTAATTCTGGATCACTAGTTTTCCACACGCGATCGCCTATATGCAATCGCCCCAGATTCAAGTCATTTCGACCAAATGTTAGTAATGCTTCCCTACCCTTTAGTACCACCGCATAAACTCTACCACCTTCTTCCTTCACCTCTGGATGACCGCAATCAAACACCACACCATCCCCTGGTTTAACTGGTGCTTCCAGGGTGATTGTCACCTGTTCATTGCGGATGCGGGTGACTTCTCCCAAATAAACCCCGCGCTTTTTACCGAAACGGGCGTGAACTAATTCTTGATTATTAATCCCACGAAACCAGCCTGTGGAGATACCGCGAGAGAATGCCATCTCTAGGTTGTAGCGTTCTTGAGATGGGGAGATGGGGGGAGAAATTTTCTTGTCTTTTGCTAACTCTGTCATCACCCGATCTAGGGCTTGGCGATAAACACGAGTAACATTAGCCACATATTCTGGTGATTTCAACCGACCTTCAATTTTCAGGCAAGTTACTCCAGACTTCACCAAATCTGGCAGCACCTCCAGCCCTGCTAAGTCCTGGGGGCTGAGTAAATATTTGCGATCAATTAAATCTACAACTTCCCCATCTGCGATTAACTCGTAGGGCATCCGGCAAGCTTGGGCACATTCGCCCCGGTTAGCAGAACGCCCGCCCAAAGCTTCACTCGTCAAACACTGACCGGAATACGCTACACACAAAGCACCGTGAACAAATACTTCTAAAGGTAGTGAAGTATTTTGTTGAATTTTATTGATTTCTTTGAGGGAACATTCACGGGCTAACACCACCAATTGACAACCAAGAGACTGAGCAAATTCCACCCCAACCGCGCTGGTGATTGTCATTTGAGTGGAAGCATGGATAGGAAAATCAGGGGACATGTGCCTGATGAGACGACATATACCCACATCTTGAACAATTACCGCATCCACTCCAGCCGCCACAATCGAGCGTAAATATTGCTCTGCCTGTCTGAGTTCTTGAGGAAAGATTAATGTATTAACAGTGACATAACCCTTAACTCCCCGGCAATGGAGAAATGCCATCAACTCCGGTAAATCCGCCTCAGTGAAATTTTCTGCCCGCATTCGAGCGTTAAATTTATCCAACCCGAAATAAATTGCGTCTGCGCCATTTTCCACCGCAGCTTTCGCACAGTCCCAGTGGCCTGCGGGGGCGAGGAGTTCAGGAAGTTGAAAGGTGGATCGAGGACTAGAAGAGATATCGCTTTTCATCAGGCTTGGAAGTTAAGTAGCACCATAGTGATTTTATCTGAGTTGATGGGGGATAGTGGGGGATTGAAAATTACGCACCACTTCCTCAACTTGAGAAAACTCCTTGAGGCTAGCCTCTGCTTTTGTGATCTCAAAATGAGTGAACAAACTTACTGAATTTAAAAGCTGGCAAATTTCTGCCAGAGTTGCATCTCCCATGTGCCTTATCTTCCCAAATTCCCCTGCTGTTCACACTTAAACCCTTGACGCTCCCAAGCTGGCATATCCACCTGGGTGAGTCTCGTGACTTTTGAGCATTGCGGCTGCACAATTGGACTGACAACTGCCCACAACAAACTGCGTGTTACATCTAGTCCAGTTTTCAGCCAAGACTCACGATTCCCAGGAATACCTCGCTCTTGAATAATGTCTGGTTCCATCCAAATGCCATTAGCTCCTAAGAGAATCTGTCCTATCCATTTGGCTCGTGGCAGGTGAGTTGGAGACGTAATTAACATGACTTTATTCACTCCCCAGCGCCGCAAAATAGTAATACCATAATAAAAATTTTCCCAAGTAGAATTAGCACACTTTTCTAGCCAAACGTTTGATAAGTCTGCGGATTCCCGTTGAAAAATTAGCCACACACAAGGGTCTGGAGAACCCTGAGAAATCAGAATTGGGATTTGGGGATATTTTTTGGCAGCTTGGGCAACATAGATTTCCCGACAAATACTGCCACCAAGTACAAATAAGGCATCTACTGGGCCAGCAGCAGCAGAAACCAGCGTTATAGTGGTGAAAATCAGCCAAATGCCCAGGAAAGCACACAAACTACAAGCTAGTTTCTGTAGCAATTGCCACGGTTTTCTGAATTTTCCCCTAGGGGGAATTGATGATTTCATAGCATTATGAGGTTTCGTGACATAGGTAAGTAAAGCGTAGTTGATGAATGTTTAAAATACCTGCAATCACAACAGCAAAGTGCTATCTTAATAAAAAGCATTGGGGGTGTAAAGTTGACATAGATCAAAGTTTCATATATTCCAGGTGAACGTTCCGGAAAAACCCAGTGAACTGAGAAATCATTGTTAAGAAGTGAAGCTATATTTTTAGCATCATTACTAAAAAAATGATGAAGTGAGTATGGCGAAATCTTGAGTATAAAACTTAAAAATTTCTGGAAAGCTTGATTGCTAAACTGTCAAAAACACAATTATTCCAGCTAATATACATGAACCAATCTGCGAAACGTTACTCGCCGCTCCAAGTAGCCTTGATTGGTGGAGCGATCGCTACGACCGCCACTGCATCTGTGTTTGGCCCCGCTTGGACTCGCTGCGTTCGTGCTGCCCTCGCCCTACAAGATAGCCCGAAAGCAATTGTTGACCAAGTCTGGCAAGTGGTGAATCGTGAATATGTTGATGGCAAATTTAATCAACAAGATTGGCAAGCAACTAGGCAGAGCCTGTTAAGTAAAGATTATGCTTCTCGTGAAGAAGCTTACGCGGCAATTCGTGAAGCTTTGCAAAAGTTGGGAGATCCTTACACTCGCTTTATGGATCCCAAACAGTATGAAGCCTTGACTAGCCAAACCTCTGGGGAAGTCTCTGGAATTGGTATTCGCATGGAATTGAGCGAAAAAACCAAGCGCCTCACTGTTATAGAAGCCATAGAGAATTCTCCGGCACTGAGAGCTGGTCTGAAAGCAGGCGATGAAATTTTGGCAATTGACGGTAAACCCACTAAAGACATGAAAGTGGATGATGCCTCAAAGTTGATTCGTGGTAAAGCCGGCACTCCTATAACTCTGAAATTGGGTAGGTTGGGGAGAAATGCTTTTGATGTCAAACTAGTTAGAGCCACTATTGAAGTACCTACAGTACGTTATACCCTCAAACAAGAAGGTAATCGACGTGTTGGCTACATCCGGTTACGAGAGTTTAGTTCTCACGCCGCCGATCAAATGCGGCGCGCTATCCGTGATTTGAACAGCAAACAAGTTAATGCCTATGTTTTAGATTTGCGGGGAAATCCTGGTGGTTTGTTGCAGGCGAGCATTGAGATTTCTCGGATGTGGCTGGATAATGGCGGTATTGTCCGTACAGTAGACCGTAAAGGAGGCACTGAAGATACTAAAGCCAATCGCACTGCCTTGACGAATCTTCCCTTGGCAGTACTGGTGGATGGTAATTCAGCTAGTGCTAGCGAAATCCTAACAGGGGCACTCAAGGATAACAAGCGGGCGGTAGTTATTGGTAGTCAAACTTTTGGTAAAGCTCTGGTGCAGTCAGTTCATGAACTCTCTGATGGCTCTGGTTTGGCAGTCACCATTGCCCACTACTACACCCCCCAAGGAACCGATATTAACCGTAAGGGAATTACACCAGATATCAAGCTAGACTTAACAGAAGCACAAGAGCGGCAGCTGGCGACTAATCCGGATTTAGTGGGAACTCAAAACGATCCCCAATATGCACGGGCGATCGCAGTCCTCTCTGGTAACAACTTCGCCCAACCTCCAATCAGTCAACCGTCTGGTTCTATGAGTGCCGGCGCTAGGGATTTGAAACTTTAGAATTACTGCGGCTGATTTGCAATCAGCCCCGGATCAACTAATAAGCTAAGGACGAGAGCCACACTCTTGAAGTTTAGGTTTTGGGATTGGGAATACTAATTAGTAAGCCCAGACCTAAAACCTTAAATTTATGAATCATCAGTTATTTGGTGCAACCACCAACAGCTTTTTACCTATGGTATCGGTGGTTGTGCCTATCTATAATGGTGCGGCAGATTTACCAGATTTAATCTCTTGTTTGTTGTCTCAAACCTACCCTCATGACCGGGTAGAGTATTTATTAGTGGACAATAACAGTAGCGATCGCACCCTCACGATTCTGGAACAAGCTGCTAAACTGCACCCAATTAAGATTTATCCTTTAAGCGAAAATAAAATCCAAAGCTCCTACGCAGCCCGCAACACTGGTATTCGCACTGCTGTAGGTGAATTTTTAGCTTTTACTGATGCTGATTGCCGTCCCCAACCTCAATGGCTAAAATCCTTAATCCAGCCTTTCATCAACCATGAGGTGGTAATTACCGTAGGTGAGATTACTGGGTTACCAGGCAAAAATCTGTTAGAAAGACATGCCGAAAAGCAAGAAACTCTGTCCCAAAAGCATACTCTTGCCCATCCCTTCTGTTCCTATGGTCAAACTGCTAATTTGGCGATTCGTCGGATTGTTTTAGAAAAAGTGGGTTTATTTCGTCCCTATCTCACTACTGGTGGTGACGCAGACATTTGCTGGCGAATTCTGGATGCCAACATCGGTCGACTGGAATTTGTCTCAGATGCCATTGTCCAGCATCGGCATCGTGCCACATTCAAGGAACTGGCAAGTCAATGGCGGCGGTATGGGCGCTCAAATCGCTACTTGCACGAACTGCACGGTGTCGATTTAATGCCAAAGCTGACACCCCAAGAATACTACTATCGCTGGCTACGTTGGCTAGTGAAGGAATTGCCCAAAAGCAGTCTCAAGGCGATCGCCGGTCAAGCCACCCTCGTAGACTTGTTAAGTACTCCCATCGGCTTGTTTACTGCCAGAGCACGTTACTCTGGACAAAGTGATGCCAAGTTGCCAGAAACAGCGAAAACAATTGACTGGCTCTAAGGAAAGTAGTGAGTAGAGAATGGGAAAAACAACTTTTGATCCTTGACCAGAGGCGGAAGTCTCCACTCTTGGCAAATAACAAATAACCAATACTTATTGGACTTTGGACAAAAAGAAGTTGGTTCGCGAGTCATACTCGCGAACCAACAAACTAGTCATCAGAAATTACCCCAGTTATTTTACAAACTGAGTCAGACTGAGTTAAACCCCTAAAGCCTAAGAAAATTTACGCGGCTTTGACTTTAGCGAGTGTTGATTTTA
>JAHHHF010000100.1 GCA_019359495.1 Goleter apudmare HA4340-LM2 | reverse complement strand
ACTTTAATTATTTCGTTTTTTACGTTGAGTTACCCACGCTCTGGACGTATTTTGATGACGTATCAATTAAATTATCCTAAATCTAGCTAATCCAAGTGTTTTTTCCTCACTTGTGAGAAATGCGGGATCAGCATTGCTAGTTTTGTAGGCATCAATGCCCCATTTGGTATCACCATAAACAATGATATTGTTGGCGACCTCTGACTCTACACCAAGGGTGACTACAGGTGCGTTTTGATTACCCAAGGGAGTGTTGTTACCTTCGTCTGTCACAAAAGAGTAACCACCACCAAAGTAGACATTAGTACCTTTGACAATGGGTGCATCATAAGTCACGATTGGCATAATTGCAGTGGCATCCCCACCAAACAACACAGCACCCCGCACTGAAACAGGCGCGTTGGGAATGACGAATCTACCTTGAACGTTACCACCAAATTGAGCATCATCATTACCTTGTCCACCACTGGTTACACCAGCAGCCACACCAGCACCAATATAGTTAGCGTTAGTACCTGCTGTTTGAGCAGCTGCAACTCCTGCGGAGAGGATGATAGAAGTAATAGTTAATGCAGCAGTAGTAAAAGCTTTAAGTTTCATAGTTTTCTCCATACCAGAGTTGAATACAGTTAATCTTCTCTAGTACTAGAATCCTCTTTTTGACAGAATTCCACCTCCTACACTCAGGTCATCCAGATGGTGGAATTGTTTTTCACCCGATGAGGTGAACTGTAACAATGTCCTAGCTCAGTTACAGCACTGAAATTTTTGATCAACTTCTGGTAAAAATCAGGGAATTAAGTCAAGAAAAAGGGTGAAAGGGATGAAATTTTGCTTTTTACTCCAGCCATTTCCCCTTTTGCCACCTCTGACAACAGTTTCCTTTAGCAGAGGTCTAATTACTTTATGGGTGTATAAACTTACCACGAATCACCTATTTACGTCCTATATCTAAAGATAGAGAATAATGGTTAACTCAAATTTAGGAAACCTCATAGAAATTCCTTCTCAAGAGGTATCCAGCCAAAAGTAGCCGCCTATTTATCTTTAGTGCAACCGAGGTCAGATGACGCAAACTTGCAATCGAGTCCAAGAGTGGGAACAACGTCGTGATCAAGCCAGACGCTATTATCAGCAGGGTAAATTTCAAGAATATCTCAATTTTGCCAGCCAGAATTTACAGTTAGCTAGAGCAATTCCAGATCGAGCCAGAGAAGGTTATACATTAAACGACATCGGTTTAGCCCACCTTGGTTGCTCACAACTTCAAAAAGCATTAGAGTGTTTCCATCAGGCACTGTCGGTTGCTCAAGAACTTGGTAAAGAGCAAGCACAAGCAACAGCATTCAGTAACTTGGGTTCTACATACAACCGTTTGGGACAGTCTGCGCGCGCGTTGGAGTATTTTGACAAAGCACTGCAAATTTTCAGGAAGTTGCAAGACACTCAAGGTGAAGTTTCTACCCTCAATGATGTGGCGCTGATTTACACCAATTTGGGAGAACCGCAACGCGCACTGTTGCTACAACACCAAATTTTAGCGATGCGTCGATTACTAGGCGACTTTTCTGGTGAAGCCACAACCCTGAATGGTATTGGCTTTGCTCATAGTAAATTAGGTGCGTTTGAACAAGCGCTAGAGTATTTGCAAGCAGCATTGCCAATTCAAAGAGCTGTCAAGAATTTGCTTGGTGAAGCTACCACGTTGAATAATATTGCGTCTGTGTACAGTGATTTAGGCAAACCAAAGCAAGCATTATTACTCTACCATCAAGTTCTTTTAACACGCCGGGCAATTAGCGATCGCTCTGGTGAAGCCACAACCCTAAACAATATTGGTTTTACCTACAATCACCTCGCCAATTACCGCCTGGCGCTGAAGTACTATAAACAAGCTGTGGGGATTTATCAAGAACTGAACGATTCTCCAGGAGAAATTTCTACTTTGCTGAACATGGGTAGCGTTTACGCCACAACGAAACGTAAAAGCATGGCGCTATCATGCTACCAACAAGCCCAAAATTTAGCCGAGGAAATTGATTCCCAGCCACTCCTGAAAAAGGTAAAACAATTTATTGATCGAGCGTAAAACCCCATGCCTTTATGGGTGGGGATGTAAGCGAGCCAGGGACTCTGGTACAATACGACTATCTACTTGAGACATGACATTTCTTAGATACAACACCAGTGGTTGGATAAGAAAAAGTGGTTTGTCTATGACGGTAGAGATAATTGAATCTGTATTCACTCTCGTGAAATGGATTCAACTTCTTCTCCCTACAAACAGTTCGGCTGTGCCGGGGAGACAGGGTACAGTCAATTACCCATATGTTTCGACCAATTTTTCGGTTAGTTACAAGCCACATCCCCTTGTGGGTGAGGCGGTTGACCAACTCTCTGTAGTTGAAATACTGAGAATCTGATTCAGGGATTTGATGAGTGCGATGTCTACGACGGGCGACGCCTACATATCCCTGATCTCACAAAATTAAGCACTGAGAAGCTTGATAAAACCATTGCCATCAGATATTCATCACCTGATGCTGTACAACTTTGTCGCTAGGCATCATCTGGAGTCTATAGCGGTTTTCAATTACATAGAGTAGGGACACAGATGCGCCTCATTATGTATGCATCCAAACGAGAACCGCTATATTAGCTCCAGACAAAATACGTGTAAGGTAGAACACACCAGATAGCCATGTTTTCGATATACTATCTTGTATGTGTATAAAAGCATTGTTAAACTTATATGCAATTTGCCGCCAATTACAAGCAAGTTGTGCTTACGCTGGTAGGTAACTTAAAACAGTTGCAAAGTTTCTCTGTCAAACTCTGCCTTGCAAATCTGATTCCGCAAATTGATAATGCAATTAAGCGAATTGAAACAGATGCGTTCTCAATTGCAGTTGTGGGAGAATTTAAACGAGGTAAAAGTACATTCATCAATGCCATATTAGGTGAAAAAATTCTTCCCGCAGATGTCTTACCGACAACTGCGACTCTCAACCGAGTTACCTATGGCTCAGAGCCATTTGTCAAAATCATCTTTGAAGATGATGAAGAACGTGAAATAGAAATTAATAGATTAGTCAGCTTTGTTACTAAACTGACGCCAGAATGCGAAGCTGTGGCTACAACTGTCAAGGAAGCAGTGATTTATTATCCAGTGAAGTATTGTCGAGATCATGTAGAAATTATCGATACACCTGGATTAAGTGATGACGAGAAGATGTCAGCAGTCACACTTGCTGTTCTTGAACAGGTGGAAGCTGTGATTATGGTCACATCTGCTTTAGCACCTTTTGCAGAATCTGAAGGTAATTTTATCTGTGAGAAACTATTAACAAATAGTCTTGGGCGCATTATCTTTGTTGTGAATGGTATTGATCATTTCCAGCGATCGCAAGATGTGGAGAAGGTAGTAAAAGCAGTTGAAAGGCGCATCAAAGACTGTATTGAAGATTGGGCGGAACAGCAGTTTGAGCAGAATTCTGATCAATATCAATTCTATCTCAGAAAGATTGGTAATTTTAAGGCTTTCGGTATTTCTGCTTATCAAGCATTGTCAGCCAAGCTCAATAATGATAACACTCTGCTTACACAGAGTCGGTTTCTAGGATTTGAATCTGCGTTGCAGAAGATTGTGGCACAAGAGCGGGGAATAATTTTTTTACAAGTAGCGACAAATCGAGTCATGGCGATCGCTACAGAAATCATCAAAATAATTAACACTAAACATCATAACTTAGAAAGCCAACAAGCAGAATTTAGCAGTAAATATCATCAAATTCATAATTTAATTACTAAATTCCAACAAATAAAACTACAAAAAAAATCACAAATTGAGATAATCAGCAGTAATATAAAATCCCAAACATCGTTGTTAATCAATCAATTAGAACATAAGTTAAAACAAACGGCTGGAGAAATCATTGAAGCAACAGATATAAATTCTTCTCAGAATATAAACACTCTCCTCCAGCAATTGGCTACTCAAGTTGATAATGCACTACAACAGACTAGCCAAAATCTTGCCCAGTCAATTCATACTGTAGTTTGTCAAGAACTATCGACAGCAGCACAGCAAGCAAGTACTCTAGTAGAACTAACATCTGAAATTATCTATACTGTTGCAACTCATTTAAATCAATTTGATCACAATATAGTAGGTATAAGTAACTCAGAAATAATAAATAACTCCCTCAATCAAGCTTTACACGAGTTTAATCAAGAACAACCTGGCAATTTATCAGGTCTATTTCCTAGTAATTCACAAGTATTCCTTTTAAAAGTTGAAGCCAATAGTTTATACACTGTTGCAGGTGGGGTCGCTGGTGCTTTATTTGGTCCTTGGGGAATACCTATAGGTGTAGCAGTGGGAGCGGGAATTGGTAATTCCCAAAAAATGAAAAATTTTAAAACTAATTATAAATCTCATGTGATTGTAGAGGTTGAAAAACAATTGCGATCGCACAACCCTAATCAAATAGTTAATGACTACGTTAACTCAGTTTGTCAAACTCTAGAAAAACTCAAAAACCAAATAGACCAAGAAATTACTTCCTGGATTGAAAACACCCAAAATACACTCGCTAAATTGCAAGGAAAACAACAAGCTTTTGTAGAAAGTGAACAGAAAACAATCAATGTAATGCAAGCTGAGACACAGAATATTCTCAACCATGCTTGGGCTGTAAATGAGCAGCTATACCAAACCATACAAGCAGAACAAGCAAAGAATGTAGAAACAAAAGTCTGTCCAAATTGCAGCCATGCAAATGCAGTAAATTGCAGATTTTGCATTAAATGCGGTGCGCGATTCTCTTGAAATATCAAATTTTGTAAATATGAGGTTTGTAATCAGCACTTTTGTGATCAACAACCAAATTTCTACATTAAAAACTGCAATAAGTCTCAAAAAACTGAGCAATTGGCTGTTGTCACGAGGAAAAGCAGCTAATTTGTCAAAAAAACCTGACAATAATTTCCAACCTTGTCCGAAATTGTTAAATTACAAGATGTATCAGTACTTGAGTTACTTCCAAAAGTAACTAACACATAGAATTTACAAAAAAACACAACAAGTCCATTTGTACAAGTTAAAAATTGGTTAAGTAAAATTTAATGATTCTTGATCATCAACAAACTTGTTCAAAAGGTATATGTAAAACTACAAAGCCTGGTGTTTGACTCAAAGTTTTGTAAACAACTACCTACATAAGGAGTGAAAATGGAAGCTGAAAATAACCAAAATACACCGCTTGTCTCACTCACAGATTACAACAAATTAGCCAATAACTTAGTAATTGATTTGAAAAGACTGCGCTACTTTTCTGAAAAGTTAAATATCCAACAATCACTGACATCAATTGATGAAGTGTTGCAAAAGATGGAGAATAAAACTTTTTGGGTTGCAGTTGTGGGAGAGTTTAAGCGTGGTAAGAGTACATTTATTAATGCTTTGTTAGGGCAAGAAATTTTACCCTCGGATATTGAACCCTGCTCTGCTACCTTGAATCGTGTTACCTATAGTTTGAATTCCTATGTAGAAGTGGAATTCAAAGATGGTCGCAAAGAGAAAGTAGAAATTGAAAAACTCAGCGAATATGTCACGAAATTGACACCAGAAGCTGAAGCAACGGCGGCGAATGTGAAAGAGGCTGTTGTTTATTACCCGGCTAATTATTGCAAAAACAATGTCGATATTATTGACACTCCAGGATTAAATGATGATCCTAGTATGACTGGTGTGACACTTTCTGTTCTACCAAAAGTTGATGCCGCTATTTTGGTAATTATGGCGCAATCACCTGTTTCGGAAGTGGAACGGGATTTTTTGGAGAACAAATTATTAACTAATGACCTAGGTAGAGTCATTTTTGTAGTTACGGGAATTGACCGTTGTAATCGACCTGGTGATGTTGACAAAGTTGTTGCTGGGGTGCAAAGGCGCATAGAAGAGTATGTGTTAGAGCGAGCAGCACAACAATGGGGTGAAGATTCGGCTGAATATGAAGTTTACCGGAAAAAGATTGGAAGACCCAAAGTTTTTGGTCTTTCGGCTTATCAAGCTTTAGAAGCTAAGAATAACCATGATGATGAATTACTGGCTAAAAGCCGTTTCGTGGAATTTGAACAAGCTTTAGAGAAATTTTTGGTGAGAGAACGGGGTGCGATTGAATTGCAGGTACCTCTAAATCGGGCGATCGCATCATCAGGGGAAATCTTATCAACAATCAACATTCAAGAGAATGCCCTCAACATGAAGCTAGAGGATTTTGAGAAAACCTACGAAACGTCGATTCAAGAGATTTCTGAGCTGCGACAGCGAAAAAAAGAGGAAATGCAGCTCATTGATCGCGCGGCGGAAAATGTCAGATACAAAGTCAGACCTCTACTCAACAAATTAGAAGAAGAGTTGAAACAAGCAGCAATACAAGTCATTGATTCAACCACTATTACCCCTAAGGAGTTGAGTAACAAGAAAGGTTTGACTAAAAAACTAGGTGATAAAGTTTCTAGTAGCTTACAAAATACTGGACAAAAGTTAGCAGATAAAGTTCAGTCAGAAATTCAACAGGGTTTAGCACAAGAAATAGACAGATTAAAAGATTTTGCTAGCTCTGTGATTACAGTCTTAAGTCGCATCGAAATGCAGTTTGTGGATATTGAAGCTGATGCTAGCCGCAAAAGAAGCTCAGGCGGAGAAGCGATCGCTGCGGCTTTGGCTGTGTTTACCGGATTTGGTGGTATTTGGTCAGGGTTTAAGACAGCCGGTGTGGGCGGTGCATTAGTTGGTGCAGCTGGTAGCGTTGGGACGTTATTTGGTGCTGGTTTATTAATTGGTTTAATTGGACTTCCTCTTACTTGGCCAGTTGTAATTGCTGCTAGTGTTGTGTCTGTGTTCACAGGTGGGTGGCTTACTAAACTAGTGTTTGGTGGTGAACAAGTCAAAGCCTTTCAGGAAAATTACAAAGACGCAGTACTGAAAGAAATTGAAAAACATCTGAGATCAAATCCCATCAACCAAAAAGTTGAGGATCACATTTCTGCAAGTTTCAATCATTTGAAACAAACACTCTCTCAAGAGGTCGAGGCGTTGCTAGATAATACCCAAAATACTCTGACTGAATTGAACCGCAAACGACAACGCAATGAGGCTCTCACTGAAGCCGAACGCAAGGAATTGGATGAGATACGTGCGGAAACAGAGAAAATTTTGGGTAGTGCTGAAAGACGCTCGAAAGAACTTGTGGAAATCATGAGCGTTTAAGAATTATCAGTTTAGAGGGCAAACGGTTGTTTGCCCCTACAGTTCATTCGACAAATTTTATAGTCCAGGTATGAACTATGCAAAATCCATCATTGACTAATCCTACAGCAACAGTTGACCTGAATTTTGGTCATTATTTAGAAGTACGCGATCGCCAATTAACTGCTCATATGGTGGGTGGTGTTCCTGACTATAGCTTTTCTCTAGATCAAAAACTACGTCAGCAACTCACAGCAATGGGGCCAGCTAGAACCATATCTAAGGCGTTAGTTAGTTGGGCTGTGCCGATTATGCAGCAACTACACATGCTAGAAAGTATTGCTGTGGGGCCGCAGCAATATCCTACCATCTATGCGCTTGGTGAAGATTGCGCCCATAGATTGGGTATTGGGGTTCCACAGATTTTTATTCAGCATGATTCTAATGCTGGTGCTTACACTTTTGCTATGGATGATGTTGCACCAATTATTGTCCTTTCTAGTGAAATTGTTGAATCTTTTACTTTAGAAGAACTCAAATTTGTCATTGGTCATGAATGTGGGCATATTCACAACTTACACGGTGTATATAACACAGTAATTGAAATTATGACGAATCAACTAGCAGAAAGAATTCTCAGAGCAGTTCCCACTCATGGATTATTAGAAATGTTTATCCAAGGTGGACTAACAATATTTTTTAAACGCTGGAGCCGATACGCAGAAATTACATGCGATCGCGCCGGCTTAATTTGCTGTGGGGATGTAAATGCCGCAGAATCAGCATTCATCAAACTGGCAACTGGTGGTGGAGCTTCCTTGCAAAACATTAACATTGAGGCATACCGCAAACAGATTAGCAGAAATCAATCTACTCCCATCAGATTAATAGAACTTCTGAACACTCATCCTCTAATTCCTAAACGGATTGACGCACTACACTTATTTGCTAACTGCAATATTTTTCATTCTTGGCGACCAGAAGCAAAAACACCAGACGCGCGCAGCAAAGAAGAAACTGATAATTTATGCGAGCAAGTTATTCGCGTATTGCCTAAAGGATATTAAATATGGAATTACCCAATAGATATTTCAGTTATGACTTTACTTATTTACGCCAAGAATTTTTAGCAATCATCAATGATTTTGCTGAAGAATTGCGCTTGGAGAAATTTCAAAATGCTCTAGGTAAAAGGCTAATTAAACAAATACAAACTCAAACCAACCAGATATTAACTCGTTTAGATGCTGACTTTGTGCTTGTGATTATCGGTGACTTTAAGCGAGGTAAATCAACACTGCTCAACGCGTTATTAGGAGAATCTATTGTTACCACAGATGTCACGCCAGAAACAGTCACAATTAATCATATCCAATATGGTTCAGAAAGTAAAATTAATGTTTGTCTAACTGATGGTGGACAAATTCAGTTAGCAAAAGAGGAGCTAAAATCAGAGCAACTTGAGCTAGTTTTAGCCAAGCTACCTCAACCAGTTAGTCATTTGCGAATTGAAACACCTAATGAATGGTTGCAGGGTCTGCGTCTTGTGGATACTCCTGGAACTGGGGATATTTTAAAGCGGTTTGACCGCGAAGTCCACACCTATCTCTTACAAGCTGATGCAGTGATATTTGTCGTGTCGGCTTTAGCACCATTTGCTGAAAATGAGTTAGCATTTCTACAAATGTCTGTGATTCCTCAAGATTTTCCTAAAGTGTTTTTTGTGCTGAATATGATGGATAATATTCGCAC
Source organism: Goleter apudmare HA4340-LM2 (assembly GCA_019359495.1). Taxonomy (GTDB): domain Bacteria; phylum Cyanobacteriota; class Cyanobacteriia; order Cyanobacteriales; family Nostocaceae; genus Goleter; species Goleter apudmare. The sequence continues at coordinate 61,726 of JAHHHF010000100.1, read as the reverse complement.
AGAAGAAGAAGCTACAAGATTATTCAATAGTACTTATAAAAAGATTAGTCGCCTTTTCCCTAATCCACAACTTTTTGCTATTAGTGCTTTTGACGAGTTTTGTCGTCTTCAATCATTATCTAGACCTAATATTGATGCAAAAGCCAGATTAGAAGCATCCTTTAATCAATTTCGCACAGCTTTAGAACAAGCTATTCACCTACAGCGTGATTTAATTCAACTTGACCGAGCTACTGACCATACTGAGCAGATGTTTCAGGAGTTTGAGGATAGTTTGTTGCTGCTGCATAATGCTATGGAGGTAGATCAAGAACGTTTAAATCTAGTTATTACCCAGTGTGAAGATCCCAGTTCAGAGTTATTTGGCAAAATTGTTGGACATATCAAGGTAATGCAAGATGAAATTAATCACATTGGTGAACAAACTTGTGAGTGGATGAATATATTTATGGAACGTATGGAAAATGAAGCAATTGCTGAAATTCACAAATCTTCCATTGATGTGATTAAACATCATTTCCAGTTCTTTTTGACAAACTCTCTCAGAGACGCTGTTAGTAAGTGCTTAAGCGCTCATAAAACAGCTATTTTTGAAATTTCCCAGAAAGCTCAGAAAACAATTTTTACAGATTTTCAGATTTTAACTAATATCAGCAAAGCAGTAGATAGCGTTGATACTCAAAATGTAACTATCCATGAGCATCGTTGGATAGATTGTGATACTTTTGAAATTTTGTCTGAGTGTGACATATCTACGTTTATTGCTGACTTAGTTATCAAGCAAATGCAAGATTTAGGCTCATCAAGGCAGAGTACTAATTACCAGCAAAAACTCCAACTAGCTTGGCCAGATTTTAAAGTAGCTGTTCTGCAAGAAATCAGATTAATTTATCATAAAATCGCTACTAAAATTGCCGAGCAAATTGAAATTACTTATCATCAAGATATTGAAACTTCACTTTCAGCAATGCGGCAAGCACAACAATTATGCACCCAAGAAGCACAGAGCATTACTGCCACCCATGAAGCATTGCAGGCGGCACGATCGCTGTTACACCAAGCTCTCCGACGACTGCAAGATTTAAAGCAAAAACTTGCCTCTGAAGAGATGCTAGAAAGCGGTTATTAGCCATTGACGCTGTGTCTGGCTAAAGCACCCTTGTCGATTTTTATGGGGTGTTTTCACGCTCTTTTAATGGCTTTGACTTATTAAAACTGCGATACTCCCAAGGATTGGTAAACTTAGCATCACTCCAAACCCCCAGGCGTTGCTGTTTGGCTTCAGCTTCAGCTTGTTGCACAATATCTTTACTAGGACACTTATTTAAATAAGGGCGATACACTTTTGCTAACCCTTCCCGCAATAAAACTTGTTGCACAAAAGTGCCATCCCTTAACCGGACTTCTGCTACTTTCCTCCCATAGCGATCGCTATCAGTAATATTCAAAGTCACGCGATCGCCTGCTTGTTGCACCAACTGCTGCACCCGTTCTTGGGCTTTCACACCCCAATTAAATTGATTGCGATCGCTAGCGCGTTGACTCTGCTTTTGTTTATTAGTATGAGGTATTTCGGGTGCATCCATACAAGCAAAGCGCACGGTGAAGTTTTTGCTGTTGGCGTCTTGCAAAACTAAGGTATCCCCGTCACTGACTCGCACAACTAAATCCCCACGCGCCCCAAATATCTGTTCACACCCCATCGCACCCAACATGATGATGGTTGCATACAGCCAAATTAGTACTTTTTTATTTGAGTTCTCCATTGCAACCGACCAAGTTACCTCTGAAGGATGATACTAGCAAAATCAAAATACTCAAAACAAAATGCAGATTAGGATAAAAAATGTAAACTCCTTCCAGTCTGCGGGAATCTCCCATGAACTTCTTGACTTCTGTCATGCATCTAGTAGGTGCAGGTGCTGTTGCTTATTACTCGGCTGCTCAAATCCGCGATCCTAAAACCCGCCCCAACGTCCTAGCGAGTTTTCAGTTAGCGGAATCTGGTTCTGTGCTGTTTTTATCTGCATTAAGTGAGCGTGCAGCCACCGAAGGTGATACCTGGCTAGCCGCAAAACTCGAAAAACACGCAGCTGATGAAACCAAGCATGGTCAAATTTTTGCCTACGCTTTAAAACAGGTGAATAAACAAGTTATAGCGTTTAAAAGTCAATCTGAAACCAAATCAAAACAGCAACGCAGCCCCTTTTTTGACGCTTTCTTTGCAGGTTATACTCCAGAGCAGCTCAAACCCGCCTTCATTGACTGGGATGTATTTATGGGTAGCACCTACATTCTAGAGTTAGACGCCAGCAAAGACTTCGCACGCATGGCCAACGTTTTACCTGAGCAAGATCCCATCACCCGCAACTTAAAAATGGGTATGTTGAGCATAGCCAAAGACGAAACTGGTCATGCTGCTTATCTCTACGAAGCCATGACGCGACGGATGTCTGCTCACCAAGTGCAAAAACTCATAGATGAGTGGCGCACTCGCAAGGTAAATGCCATGTTGGCAATGATGGGCGGTATCCTCCAACGTCAAGGCGAAACCCGCTCACTAGTACAAGATTCTGTATCATCTACAACGGATGCGGAATTGATGGCTGTCTAACCCATTTGGGCATGGGGCAGCCACTGCGTTCGGTCGCCAGACTTGTAGCAAGTGGCGTCATGAGGAAGACGCGATTAATCGCGTACCAATGCCCCATTCTCAATCTACTTGATAGAGTGAATGTACTTGTTTATTTGTAAATTAGAACACAAATTAAATAAACTTATTAATTTTTTTTGTACTAGGTTTAATCCTAATTTGAAAATGTCAAAACTATCTAGCTGAGAATCATCATTGTATTGTTAAATACATGTAAATGCCAAAGATCTAGTACATGAACATTAAGAAGCTGCATCCTTCATTACGTATGATGTTAAATTTGTTACTTATTCCCATTGTAGTTGCAGCGATCGCCTATTTTGGATTTTGTTTATTTCTGTTCGTGCAGCAAACTCGTTTTATCTTCTTTCCTACAAATGAGATTACAAAAACGCCCAAGTTATTTAATCTCCCCTATGAAGATGTTTGGTTACCGATAAAACTGCCATCAGGTAAGGTGGAGCTTATCCACGGTTGGTGGATCAAAGCTAAACAGTCCAATGCCAAAGTGTTGTTGTATTTGCATGGCAATGGTCTCAATATTAGTGCAAACATCAAACATGCTTCTAGGTTCCACCAACTGGGTTTTTCCGTCTTGTTAATTGATTATCGGGGTTACGGACTAAGTGAAGGCACTTTTCCTAATGAAACGCAAGTTTACCAAGATACAATTACAGCCTGGAATTATTTAGTGCAACAACGACAAATTCCACCCAGCCAGATTTTTATTTATGGACACTCTCTCGGTGGTGCTATAGCCATCGATTTGGCTATCAACCGTCCAGAAGCAGCTGGATTGATCGTGGAAAGCTCTTTTACCTCCATCCGTGACGTGGTAGCACATCGGAACTTGTTTCAGATGTTCCCAGTCGATGTTATTTTGACACAACGGTTTGCATCTATTCAAAAATTACCAAAGTTGAACATGCCAGTTTTGTTCATTCATGGTACTGCTGATTCTACCGTGCCTTACTTCATGAGCCAAGAACTCTATGCTGCTGCTCCCGAACCAAAAAGACTAATTTTGGTTCCAGGTGCAGAACATAATGATTTAGCAGATGTAGCTGGTGCGAAATATCTGCGATGGGTAGATACTTTTGTGCAAAAAGTACATGCTCAAAGATATTGAAATTTGTCATTTCTCAAGAGTCAAGAGGAGCTACTTGCGTGCAGAGGTTCCTGCTGTTGAGCAAAGTAGCTCTCAAGGGTCATTATTTGCTCCCTGATCTTCTGATGAATATGACAACAATTTATACTTTTTTTAGGAGTCAGGAGAAAAATTGATACCAAACAATCCGGTTGTGTCGAGAAACGGTGCGAAGAAATGATACAGGTAAAATAACTCTTTGTTCAAGTACTAAAAGAAACTGTAATTATGACTATGACATCCATGTACTTGTTAAAAACTCCTGGCAATCCTACTATTGAAATTTCTCAAGATCAATTGCGATCGCTACTTGGCGAAATCGAGGCGGAACTGCATCGCAGTCAAGTTTATCGCCGTGTTGTAGCTGCTTTGCAGAATATGCTAGGTGCTTCGGCGGAACAAGCCAAGATTTTAGTCAAAGCTGTCAGCAGAGAAGCTATTGGTTTAGCATTTCAACAATTCTCACAACAGCCTCAACAAGTCGCAAATATCACTCAACCAGCAGACACTGATAGTGTGTCTGTCAGTTCTCCTAGCGTAGAACAAGAAAATTCTAGTGATTTATTACAGTGTTTCACAAGTGTCAAATTACACTCTAAGAAAACATCTACAAATATTAACGAAGATGCCTTACCTTCAGTCACTAAGCCAGTAGTCAATAAATATTCCCATCCCGTAGACAAATCACAACAGAAATCCCCACAAGCGTCACAAACAACATGGTTTAACCTCAATAAAAAATCTTCTAGTCCTGAATTAGCCAAGCAAATCGCCGCAGAACAACGCCTAGAAAGTATTCGTCAAATCGGTCAACAACTCCAAAAGGCTCGTGAATCTAGAGGTATGACTCTGAACCAACTTGTGAGTTACACTCTCATACCCGTCCATCATATGGAGGCCATAGAAAATGGTAACTTAAAGTCATTGCCAGAAGATGTGTTTGTGCGTGGTTTTATCCGCATTATGGGGAATGTTTTGGGACTCAATGGTACAGCGTTAGCTGCTTCTTTACCTACACCTGATGCGGTGAAATCAGTTTTACCCTCTTGGTATCAATCGAAAAATACTAGCGGCGGAATAGAGCTAGATATTCGCCCCATGCATTTGTATCTCGGCTATGCAACCCTGGTGGCTGGCGCAGTGGGAGGATTATCCTTTATGTCACAGCAAGCAAACACTAACCAAACAGTCCTCCCGGATGCAGATATTCAGCCATCATCATCTGTCTCCCAATCATCCCGGAAGATGGAGACAACTATTAAACCAGGACTCAAATCTAGTCAAACTGGTGTCGTCGTCGGGCCTGACATTTCCCCACCAGAAGCACTGTAGTTAAAGACTAGTCACTGATCAATACGTTCTGCTTCAGGAAAGCACAAAAACATAACTGGTTTATAGTTGCACTTTAGCACTAAAGTGCAACTATAAGAATTATCTTTCGTTTGATAATATCAAATTTATTAATTTGGTGTGAAAAAAGTTGTAGGGTTTTTGCTCTTTTCCGCAGGTGCGGCTCCTTTGGAGACTCACGTCGTGTTAGGCTTCGTACAGCATCTCTACAAAGTCCGGGAATCGAGTTTGCCGCCACTTTCAATGAATATTGAGGATAAGGTAAAATTACGATCGCATCTAATCGACCGCAATTTTGCACTCTCTGAAGACCTAGTGTCGCCAATTTTTCAAAAATTTTAAACTTTAAATTAGGAATTTTTTAGTAACTATGGCAATTAAAGTTGGAGATACTGCTCCCGATTTCTCTCTACCTGCTCAAGATGGCTTAACTGTGAGTCTGTCACAATTTCGCGGACAAAGTGCTGTAGTCCTCTACTTTTATCCCAAGGATGACACACCAGGATGCACGGCGGAATCTTGCGCCTTTCGTGATCAATATGAGGTATTTAAATCTGCGGGTGCTGAGGTGATTGGCGTCAGTGGTGATTCTAGCGCATCACATCAACAATTTGCGGTTAAGCATAACCTGCCTTTTACGCTTTTAAGTGATCAAGGCGATCGCATCCGCAAACTTTATGGTGCTACAGCAGCCTTTGGTTTGTTCCCCGGTCGCGTTACTTACGTCATTGACCAACAGGGAGTTGTGCAATACGTTTTTGACTCCATGTTTAATTTTAAAGGTCATGTTGAGGAGGCGTTGAAAAAGTTACAGGCTTTGGCAAGTAGGTAACATTTTTCAACGCAGAGGGACGCAGAATAAATACTCTGTGTCCCTCTGGTATGCTCTATGTTTTAAGCTTTATTTGAGTGTGACTTTTCTGGCATGGTGATGTTAGCAGAGACTGCCTTACCGTTCTTGCCGTTGCTATGCGCGTTAGTGTGTCCGTTATTATGGCGGGGTTGGATGACGCCATAACCGCCGTGGTTACGTTCGTAAATGACGTTAATTTCCCCTGTTTCGGCATTCAGGAACATGTAAAAGTCGTGTCCCACCAGTTGCAGCTGTTCTAACGCTTCTGTTAGTGTCATCGGTGGCATGGAAAAATATTTAGTACGGACGACTTCGCTAGGTAGTTCGGGAGTGCGATCGCCAATCAGATCTGCTGCTACTGGTTCTGGTACTATAACCTCGGTTGTGGGTTGGGCTTGAGTTTTCTTATCTTGGCGTCTTTCTTTGTATTTACGCAGTTGACGGGCTATTTTATCTGCTACCAAGTCAATACTTGCGTATAGGTTTTCGCTGCTTTCTTCAGCTCGGATGACGCTACCATTAGCATAAATAGTCACTTCAGCCGCTTGTTTAGGGTTAATTCGGGGGTTACGGGCTACGCTCAGATGGACATCCACTTCGTTAGTGATGTTCTGAAAATGATTAACTGCCTTTTCTATTTTTTGATGCACATATTCCCGAATCGCATCGGTAATTTCAATATTTTTGCCGTGGATGACAAGCTTCATGTAAACTCTCCCGCTCAATATTTTTGATGTGGATTTGTTGGGTTTGAGACGAAGTTGCGGTAAGGTCTATCACTGCCGCCAAAACAATTTGCCAAGTGCTTTATTCACTGTTGGTGTGCCTAAAATCATATTGTTTTATCTTGTTTTTGTGAACATCCAGCCTTTTGATTCGGTTCCCTATCTCTGCACTACTCTCTAATTGCTTGTCAGACAATTAGATCAACATACATCAGGAGTAAGTAAGTAGTCTCAGCAGATCCCTCGCTTGCTATTTTGGGTGAAGCAACTGTTACAGAATTTTTAGTGATTGCTCCTTATGCTGTTGCAAGCAGGTTGCCTACTTTTGGATAGAGAATACTAGTTCCTTTGGATGCGGACACTTGTTAGGCATCATCAGCCAGTGTTGCTTTTTCCTTGTCTTGGCGTGATGCTTATTGCAGAGAATTCCTCCTAACACCGTTGAGGTTATATATTCAAACTAGCACTTTGTATTTTCTATAGCAGCTTCCCTTGATGTTCCTTTAAAATCCTTTGCATAGCTTGACATTTGCTGACTCTAGATTGCTGACTTGCAATATAATTTGTCCCTCATCCAGTTGATTTTTGGCATGATCCGTAGTATTGAAGCAAAAAAATACACTTGTTTGTTATATGATGGGAGGCTGATGCCTTACCTAGATGCCCTGGAATGGCAACGATCGCTTTTAGGCGATCGCCTGAAAAATCCTAGTCTGGATGATGTGTTAATCTTGCTAGAGCATCCCCCAGTCTACACTTTGGGGCAAGGTGCTAGTACGGAATTTCTCAAATTTAACATTGGCGAAACTACTCCAGAAATTCATAGAGTTGAGCGCGGCGGCGAAGTGACTTATCATTGTCCTGGTCAGCTGGTAGGGTATCCTATTTTAAATCTGCAACGTCATTGCAAAGATTTACATTGGTATTTAAGGCAACTGGAAGAAGTGATAATTCGCGTCTTGGCTATTTACGGGTTGCAAGGCGATCGCATTCCCAATTTTACTGGTGTGTGGGTAGAAGGACGCAAAGTGGCAGCAATTGGGATTAAAGTTAGCCGTTGGATTACCATGCACGGTTTTGCATTAAACGTCTGTCCTGATTTGACAGGCTTTCGACAAATCGTACCTTGCGGTATTGCTGACAAGCCGGTGGACAGTTTAGCTGCATGGATTCCTGGTATCACTTGTCAAGAGGTACGTCCTCACGTAGCACAATGCTTTGCTCAAGTATTTGGCTTAGATTTAATAGATTCCCAAGTGACAAGGCAATAGGGAATAGCCTCAAGTTTTTGGTAAGCTATTCTTCCGGTTGGGGTGAATTAAACGTGTAATCCCTCTTCCATCGACACGGTTATCATGCTATCAGCAAATCAACTATAGCAATCCTATTTCAGTTGTGAAAAATATCGGTTTTGGCTGTTGACTGTTAACCGTTGACAGTCAACGTTTAGGAAAACATATTTTTAACTTGATGATATAGCAATTAATATAAGGAAACCCGCCCACGCGACTGGCTCCTCTGCGTGAGACAAAAATCATCCCACTGTTCAGCAATACCGAGAAGGCTTTTGCTGACGCCTACTTAGTGGGTTTGGGGTATTGACCAAAACACTAATCATCTCAGTTAATGCCTCTGGATCAATGGGTTTAGCTAAATGCTGCTGAAATCCAGCTTTTAAGGCTTGCTGGCGATCGCTATCTCCGGCATAAGCACTTAGAGCAATGGCTGGAACTTGTTGAAGTGATTTTAGCTGCCGGATTTGCTGTATGAGCGTATAGCCATCCATTTCTGCCATGCCAATATCACTGACGATCGCATCGGGAATAGATTGTTTAATCGCTTGCAGTGCTTCTTTGCCAGAAGCAACACTTGTGACGATTGCGCCTGCTAGTTCAAGGATAAAGCTAATAATCTCTCGTGAGTCTGCATCATCATCAATCATTAAAATTCGCAAGTTACTCAGATCACTCGTTGTCATAAAAGTAGGGGTTGGTGTAGGTGATGTGCTGATCGCAAATGCCAGTGGAATCTCAACTGTAAACGTCGCTCCTTGTCCCTCCCCTGCGCTTGCAGCTGCGATTGTGCCGCCGTGTAGTTCTGTGATTTGTTTGGCGATCGCTAGTCCCAATCCCAAACCGCCAAATTTACGAGTCGTCGCGCTGTCTTCTTGGCGGAAATGCTCAAATACACAAGGGAGAAAATCGGGATGGATGCCTTTGCCGGTGTCGCTGATTTGTAGTTGGGTATGAGTTGCGGTTTGGGTGAGTGCGATTGTAATCTGTCCCCCTTGTGGTGTAAACTTGACTGCATTCGATAACAGATTCCAGACCACTTGCTGCAAGCGTCCGGCATCGCCCGTAACTTGACCAATCGATGCAATTTCCGTCTGTATTTGAATCGATTTTGCTTCCGCCGCCAGTCGTACTGTTTCTTGGGCTGCGGCAATTACTTGACTGAGGTTGACTGGGAAAGTATTTAAGCTGAGTTTGCCACGTAGAATCCGGGAGATGTCGAGCAGATCGTCGATCAATTGGGACTGGAGTTGAGCATTGCGCTCGATTGTGGTGAGTGCTTGTCTGCTTTTAGCGGTATCGAGTTTGCCTTGCTGCAACAGTTTTGCCCAATCAAGAATCGGATTGAGCGGGGTTCGCAGTTCGTGGGAAATCACGGCGAGAAACTCATCTTTGATGCGGTTGGCGATTTCGGCTTGTTCGCGGGCAACTTGTTCGCGCTGTAAGAGTTGCTCTCGTTCAACTTCGATTTGTTTGCGATCGCTAATATCAATGGAAACGCCGATTAACCCAATGACGTTTCCACCTTCATCATGGTAAGGTGATTTCAGTGAAAGGAGAGTTCGTCGATGGGTAGGTGTATCCACGGTTTCTTCAAAAGCAAGCGTTTTCCCCGATCTCATGACCTCCCAATCATTTTCCATTGCTTGTTCTGCTGCTTCACGCGGTTGGTGAAAATCTCGTGAGGTGCGGCCTAAAACTTCCGATTCCGGTAGCCCGACTACATCAAGCAAGCTGGCATTCGCCATTAGGACTCTGCCCTCTCGGTCTTTAGCATAAATTAAAGTCGGAGTTGATTCACTAATGACATTCAAAATCGCGTTCTTTTGCCGTAAGTCTGCTTCGGTTTGCCGCCGCTCGATCAAGTCAGCCGCCTGACGAGCCAGCAAATCGAGAAACCGCAATTGGCGATCGCTCGGTCGATGGTGGGTGCGCCAATGGGTGGAAAACATGCCGATTGGCTTGCCAGAACGGGTGATCAACGGTGTCGTCTGTGCGGACAGAATACCCGCCTCTACGTGTCGTCGCATCGAGCCTGTGGGGTCTTCGCTTTCTGGCACATCGAAATCGATGAATTTCCGCACGCCAGTTTTGAGTGCCATGCCGCAAGAAGTGTTAGAAGTGACATCTACACGGTGAAAATACTCGGTCATCTCTGGCTCAAGTCCCTGTGTAGCAATCAGCACCAATTCCTGGGTCGCTGCGTCGAGAATTTGCATCGTTCCGGCATCTGCTTGCATGAGCGCGATCGCAGTCGAGACAATTTCTTGATACAGCGTTTGAATATCGCCTTCGCTGACTAATCGGGCGCTCAATTCCTGCAATCTTTGCATATCTTGGAGGTCTGCGGCGACAGTCGCCTCAGCGCGGGCGCGTTCGAGCCTTGGGAAGATGCTGTTCGCCAGTTCAGAAAATAATTCGATTTCATCTTCACGCCACTGACGCGGACGAGAATCTGCCACATTCAGCAGAAATTTCCATTGCCCATCGCGCAAAAATGGCACACTGATCAAGGAATAGAGGTTGAGCGCGGCGTGGCTGGCGGCATCGGCTCGTGCATCTGTGTTTGTATCGTTTACAACCACAATGTTTCCAGCCCTTGCTTCTACATAAAAGGCTTCATTTAAAAATTCGGAGATGCGATGAGTACCAGTGACATCGGGCGCGTCTGCTCGATGCCAAGTGTAGGGAACGATCGCATAATCTTTGGCTTCATCAATATCAATAAAGGCGCAGATGGAAAGGTTCAAGTACGCACCGATTTTTGCGCCAATGGTTTGCATCATGGCATTAGCCGTCGTCAGCCGGGTGCAATCGTCCTGGATTTCGGCTAAAAAGACCAGATTTGCCTCGCGGCGTTTGCGTTGGGTGATGTCTACAAACAGAATTGCAACATAGTTCTCTCCGGATGCTGGAATGGGGAGCGCATAGACATCAAAAATGCGGTTCATCGCAGTCACATCAGCTTCAAACCGGAGCGATTCGCCTGACTTCGCTACCTGAGCGTAAAGTTCTACCCACTGCGGTTCGATGTTTGGCACAAGTTCGAGAATTGTTTTTCCGGCTGCATTTGCTAAACCGCTTTGCTGCTCAAACGCCTCATTGACCTCCATAAAGCGGTAGTCAAACGGTTTTTCGTCCGCATCAAACAAAACTTCAACCGTGCAAAAACCTTGGTCAATAGATTCAAACAGCGAGCGATATTTTTGCTCGGATTTGCGGAGAGCCAAGTTAGTGCGATCGCGCTCAAATACAATACTGGCAACTTGAGTACCAAACTCCGCCAGTTGATATTCCCAATCGGTGGGATTCCGCACTTGATTAAAGCACAGCATCAGCGATCCGATCGCTACGGCATCCTTGCCAAAGACAGGGGTAGAATGACAGGCTAAAATCTCGTGAGCGATACATAATTCTCGCCAGCCTTGCGACCAGCGATCGTCGTTGGCAATATCATTACAAGTAATGGGTTGCCCAGAATAGACTGCTTCACCACAAGTCCCTATGCAGAGTTCGTTAATTGGCGCGTCTTTGAGTCCTGCGCCAAACGAGGGCGGTAGGTCTGGCGTAATCGAGCGAGAAAACCTTTGGCATTGGTCATCGGGCAACAAAAAGCAGGCACGGACGCGAGTATCTAGGCTGGAGATTGCAGTACAGATGGCACTCAGGCAATCATCAAGTGACGTTCCTGATGCAGTCATTTCTAGCAGTCGCTTCTGTTCGGCTGAAATCAGTTCGGCTTGTTTGCGATCGGTGATGTCAATTGCTGAACCTAGTATTTGCCTCGGTTCACCCTGCTCGTCGCGGATAAAAATCGTGTCACGGCTGGATAGCCAAAGCCATCTCCCGCTAGAGTGTTTCATCCGATATTCGATGGTAAAAATATCATCTTCTTGTGCAGTTCGCATCCTGTCGTGATGCTGCTCAATTTGTTCGAGGTCGTCAGGATGAAACAATTGGGCAAAAATCTGTGAATTGATCGCTTGCACGTCTTTGGGTAAAACGCCCAGTAGCTGAAAAATTTGCGGGCTGACGTACACATTTCGTCGTTCATTTAAATCAAAAATGTAGAGCAGATTGGGCGCGGTTTCGTTGATTGCCTGCAAAAATTTTTCAGACTCGCGCAACTGTTGTTCTGCCTGTTTGCGACCAGTAATTTCGGTGACAATGATTGATACGCCATCGGCAGATGGATAAACATGGTTTTCAAACCAGCGATTCCAGGGAGAGTAGAAGTACTCGAACTGCACAGGGGTTTGTTCGGCGACAGCCCGACGCAATTCCTGACCAAACTGACTTTCTCGTGTCTCAGGAAACACATCCCAAATCCTCCTGCCCAGGAGATTTTCTCTAGCTATGCCTGTAACTTCTGTGACGCGATCGTTAACATAGATGTAACGCCATTCCCAATCCAATGCCAAAAATTGGTCAGCAATCCGAGTCAGCACATTCTCCAAGCTGTCTCTAGCCGCTTGCACTTCCAGCCGCAATGCTTGTTCTTGCTCAGTTGCCGCTTTTCGTAGCTGCCCAAGTTTCAAATTTGACTCTACCCGTGCCAGTAGTTCCCGCGCTGAAAATGGCTTGGTTAAGTAATCATCTGCACCTGCTTCTAATCCTTCAATCCGCGCTTCTTCGCCTGCACGAGCAGATAAGAGAATCACCGGAATACTGTGCATGGTGGGGTGCGCTCGCAAAACTGCCAACAGTTCAAAGCCGTCCATTTCTGGCATCATCACATCCGATAGCACCAAATCTGGTGGATTTGCTTGAATTGCCCGCAGTGCCGCCGCTCCATTGGCAACGGTTTCAACCTGAAAGCGCGAACTCAGTAAACGCTTCACGTAGTCGCGCATATCGGCGTTATCGTCGGCGAGGAGGATTTTAGATTGGGAATTGTGACCGTTTGTTTGAGGAATATCGGAGATTAAATCTGTCTGTTCTAACCTTAAGTCTGCTTCCCCAATCCATCGCCAAGCTTCCTCAACAAACGGCGCGGCTCCCAGGGCGGTGGATTCCAGCGTCCGAATTGAGCGAATCCGCTCTGGCGGCAAATGAGCAGTTCCCAAAGGAATGGCGATCGCAAAAGTTGTACCGCGATCAACTTGACTATTGACTCGAACTGTGCCACCGTGCAGTTTCACCAGTTCTTGCACCAAAGCCAGCCCAATTCCCGAACCTTCATAAGTGCGCGATCGCGTCCCGTTCACCCGATGAAACCTCTCAAACAATCGCGGTAACTCTGCTTCCGGAATTCCCACACCTGTATCCGCAACACTAAATTCAACCGTATTATCAACGAGTTGTAAACAAACCGTGATTGTGCCAGCAAACGTAAACTTGAACGCATTGGAAATCAGATTGAGAACAATCTTTTCCCACATTTCGCGATCAACATATACAAGTTCTGGCAATGATACACAGTCGATCGCCAAAGTCATGCCAGCCGATTCTATCAGCGATCGAAACGCACTCGCCAGTTCCGCCGTGTAGCTGGCTAAATCCGTTGGTTCATAGGAAGCCTGCACCCTTCCAGCTTCAATGCGCGAAAAATCTAGCAGCGTATTGACCAATTTTTGCAACCGTAACCCATTGCGCTGTACAAGCTGTAACTGTTCTCGTTCATCGGGTTGTAAGCGCCCGTTGAGATTTGCTGAGAGTTCTTGCAAAGGACTCAGCATCAAGGTTAAGGGTGTACGAAATTCATGAGAGACATTACTAAAAAAAGCAGTTTTGGCGCGATCAAGTTCCGCCAATGCTTCCGCCCGTCGGCGTTCTTCTTCGTAAGCTTGGGCATTGGCAACCATCAAGGCGACTTGCCCAGCAACTTGCTCGAAAAAATCACAATAGCGATCGTCCAATCTCCGGCGTGGACTGGCAACTGCAACTAGCACACCCGTCACTTTACTCTGTCCCGGTGCTAAAATTGGCAACACCATTGCCTCTTGCGGAGGTTCAGTCCAAGGACTTCCCGGCAATGTGCCAAACCGAGTTGCCACGGTATCAATGATCTGCGATCGCCCCGTTCGAGCCACGAGTGCGATCGACCAAGGGTCGGTATCTGCTAAGTCAATCTCAGCCGGACAAACAGCAGGATCTAAACCAGACTCAGTGCTACCGTAAAGACGAGCCGCATTACTATTTGGATCGACTAAATAAAGCAGTGCGAACGGAATATCAGCCGGATCGGTTTTCAGAGCCTCCACCAGCGATGTGCCTGCTGAATCAGCCGTTTTCGCCGTTCCAGTTCGAGATGCCACCTCTCGCAGCAGTTGAGCGCGGCGATCGTTTAACACGCGATAGGTAGTCTCACTGACAATATTTATTATACCCTCGACTGTACCCGTCTCACCCCGAATGGGATTAAAAGTGTAATCAAAATAACACTCTTCGATGTATCCGAATCGGTACATCGCCAGTAGCTCATCGCTGTGAAAAGTGCCTTCGCCTGTCGCTAAAACGCCCTTGAGTTCAGGCCCAATTCCTGTCCAAATTTCTGACCAGACCTCACGGGCGGGGCGACCCAATGCCCAAGGATGCTTATCTCCCAGAATTGGTTTCCAAGCGTCGTTATACAGCAGCGAGAAGTCTGAACCCCAGTAGATGGCGATCGGAAAGCGAGAATTCAAGCAAATTGTTAAAGCGGATCGTAAGCTGGGTGTCCAGGTGTCCACAGCACCCAGCAGCGTTTGTGACCAGTCATAAAACCGCATCAACCGCGCCATTTCACCCACGCCCGCAAAAAGCTGCTCTGCCTGCTGCTGCCTCATGCTGCTTTTCCCCCATTGCGTCTGCACACAGTCATAATCTCAGGTTTTGGAATTGGTAGTGGTAATGTTTTCAGAAATGGCTTGAGAGATGGATTGCGTAGTGCCCCTCCTTCTGGAACCGCCAATATTGAGCAGAAAGTAAGCCAGGACGAGTGAGGTTAGAACTCGTTACCATGCTATTTGAATCATTTATTAAATATAGAAGATTTGGAATAGAACGAATATTCGCCCCAAGTAATAATAACTTTTTGAGAGTCGGTGCATGGAGAGCTTTTGATGCTAAATTCGAGGCAGAGGCATTCGTTAAGCTGCCTAACAGCAGGATTAAGTGTCGGTCGCCCTAACGAATCAATAGCGATCGCCTTCCATTACCCAACTTCAAGCAGTCGCTTCAGAACTTTTAAACTGTACAATAGTTTTTAATTCCACTTCTTCTTCCAACAAAACATGGTAGAGTTCCCAATTCTGTTGAAGGTTTAACCAGAACTCTGAATTATTCCCGAAAAATTTTGCTAACCGTAATGCTGTACTAGGCGTAATACCCCGCTTTTGATTTACAACCTCATTAATTCGCTGATAAGGAACATGAATTGCATCTGCAAGTTCTCGTTGAGATATTTCCAATGGTTCTAGAAAATCTTTGAGTAATATCTCACCGGGATGTGAGGGGGGTCTATTTTTTGGAATTCTCATTTCTTAATAATCTACTACACGGTTATCATGCTATAGGAAAATCAACTATAAATTTTCCGCGATCGCACTACACTCACCAATTGCCTTAGCCAAAGGCTTTGGCGGAGCGATCGCTTTATGCACTACAACCTGATGATTATGGTAGACAAAGCTGTACATCTTGGTAGCATTGAGTCAAGTACCCGTCAGCAATGGAGCGAGTGCGATGTATGCAACCGTCACACAACCACTGACTTTTGAAGAGTTTCTTGCCTGGGATGATGGTTCAGGCAGAGAGTTTGAGCTATTGGATGGGATTCCTGTGCCATTATCAGAACCAAATGCCAATCACGAAGATTTAATCCAGAGGCTGTGTGCCTACCTTGAAAATTACTTTGATTCAAGATTGTTTCCCAACATTCCCTTAACGGCTGAACAGATTTTTGCCATGAGTCGCTAATTGGCAACTAAGAAATTTATCGATGGGAACTAACCCACTCGCTTCTGGGTTGGAGTTTTACGCGCAATCAATAAAAATCAAAATTTAATACAAATTATCGAGGTGAATGCTGATTATTTCTGCTTAAAATTTCCACCTTCCGTCCCGACAGATTCTAGTCGTCTTCTTGCCATAATCGCCCAACGGTAATCAAATGTGGTGTAGCTAGCGGCATTATTTACACAAGTTTGAGATTGAGCGATCGCACCTTTTCTATCCTTCTGAATCTCCAGTACCTTGGCAAATATACAATTCGCTTCCCATCGCTGTTGATTACTGGATTGTTTTTGGTTCAGCGCGATCGCAGTTACCAAATTTTTTCGCGCCTCTGCATGACGATTCTGTTCAACTTGTACCCAACCGAGATTTGTTAATAAAGAGTATCTGATCGGAAAATTATCAGCTTTGACCAAATCTAACCCGCGCAAAAAGAAGCTTTCCGCCGTCAAGTAATCTTGATCGCCAAGATACAAGCGACCCAGATTATTGTAAGTTTCAGCGTTATTTCCAGGTAAAGCCTGCATATAATGAGTCCGGGCGTTGGTTAAGTTCTCCAAATTCTCGTAGGTTTTACCCAAAAGAAGATGAGCATCAAAGTTACCGGAATTAAATGCGATCGCTTGCTTCAAATCCTTTTTCGCTTGGGTAAATTCAGCTTTGGCAAAACTCTGCAACCCAAGTTGAAAGTAGTATTTACCTAACTGGGGTAATGAATTTTGCAAATAAATCGCCCCTAGTAACAAAAGTGCCGAAATACCGAAAGATACTTCACTACAGTAACGCTCAGGTAATTTTAGTTGATGCAACAGTTTTTTTAACTTCTCTCGTCCTGATTGCGTCAGGCTACCAAAAACTAGCAGTGCAACCGCCCCATTTCCAACCAATCCAAAGGTTGTCAGCAAATCCAAACCACTGACAATAAATTGCGAACTGAACATTGTTAAAAAACTGACCACAGCCGTAAGATTAATGGTTGTCAGCCCATCCCAAATCGCATCAAAGCGATTCCAAGGATCTGGTTCATCCTGTTCCAAAAACCACCACCAAGCTTCTGCGGGCGGATGGATGCTGCTACGCCAATCTTTGAGTTGTCCAGCTTTGACAATCTGGTTGGTTTGAGCCTTCAGTCGCCTATCCAACTCCATGACTTTGGTAACTTCATCTGGGGGTATTCGAGTCACCTTCAACATCAGTTCTGCGTGAACTGCATCCCGCGCCAACAAAACAGCTAAAACTTGCTTTTGGGATACATCTGATTTTGCTTCCTCAATTGCTAGTAATGCTTGCAGATAATCATTGAAGACATGGCTCATCTGAAATTTTTGACCATCTTGCGAGGTTGTATTGATAGTATTAGTCATTCTCAAGTCCTAATTCTTGCAGAGTCATCGGGCCGACAATTCCATCCACAGCCAATTTCTGAGTTGCTGCTTGAAATTGCTTAACAGCTTGCTCAGTTTCGGAATCAAATATTCCCGTAACCTGGAGATTGATTTGCGTAATTTCCGCTCTCAGCAATGCTTCTTGTACCTTGGTGACATCATCACCTTGTAAGAGAGGTGATTGAAGCCTTAGAGTACGCGGGAACAGAAGTTTAAAACCATCTACCGGGGAATTTGCTAAACGCGCTTCTGTTTGTGGCCCGAAGCTACCATCTTCTGCTATGAGGTCGTGGGGATTATACTGATTCCACAAGCGTTGAAATGCACTGATACCAATTTTGCCTAAATTTCGCTTGGTTGCACCCGGAAGCCTGTAGTCGTAGTGAGGAAAGTCAAAATCTCGCCCCAAGCGAATCCAGTTATGGGGCTGAAAAAATCGTTCCCACCCATCAGCATCTTCAATATCTAACGCCAACCCACTTTCATGATTACTAGAACCAGGTAAAGCCGCCGCAGTAATCCCAAACAGCTTACGCTCAAACTGTTTTCGCAGTAGGTACTGTTGAGCAACTGTGCGATAGACCGAGTTCACAACTAATTTAGTACCCCGTTGCTTGAGTGCTAGTCGAAGTGACTCTTTAGCTGCTGGTTGCACAAAGGGATTAATTTGATTGCCAGTCACATCGATATTGAGATCGCTGATATCAACTAAAATGTTAGGCGAGATTGAGTTCATCACTGCAATGATTTGCAGACTCAGACCTCTGACTAGACCTGTATTACCTTTTTCAATTACATCTTTTACTTTCAGCATGGTTGATTCTCCAAGACAATTCTTTTATAGAATTTGCCGATGCAACCGTCGATACAGGAAAGTTAAGGACTTTGCACTTAACTTTTAACGCAGCCAACTTAATATTGGCAAAAACAGATTTTTAGCCCGATGAGAATCTAGCGATCGCTCTATAGTTTGCTGAGACTTGTAAAAATATATATTTACTATTATCTGTTGACAAAAATGAGAGCTATACTCTTACGAAAATTTACTTTGCTTTTACACGCATACTTGGTTACGATAATTCATCAGCAGAAAAAATATTTAAATTAAACTATCAAAGATTACTCTAAGTTAGACTTAATCTATGGAACTTACAGTTGATGAAAAATTAAGTTTAGTTTAATTCATCAAATCCATAACTTTTATGTATCGACTTAAAAGAGGGTAAATTGTACTGTGATCACAGTTAACACTAGTCACATCAAAGGATTCACCAATGAAACTTTTCTATCGAGGTTCTGTCTACGAAACCTCCGAAAAAATCACCACACAATTACCTAAGCAAGAAGATTAGACAACTGCAAAGTATCGTGGATTTAGTTACAAAAGTGTCAAATGTATCACAGCTAAAAGCCAACATCTAACTAAACTTAAATATCGTGGTGTTACCTATATAAGCAGTGGTAAATCAGGTAAGTGAATAGTAATTCAGCAAGATAATTACTAATCAATTGATGATTAAATCTGCGAACTTTGCATAACTACAGTTCCCGTGGGACGAGAGACGTTTGTATCTGTCTCCAGCGTCACAATTAAGCCAGAAAATTGTGGGTGAGAAAATTCTTGGTACATTTGAGTAGTAAATGGTAATTCAAGAGAAGCAGTTCCCCAAGAATAAGGCTTGACTTCACCACAGGGTAACTTCTGATTCTTAACTATTGTCCATAAGAAATAGACATGACCAGGAGGTGGGGCGGGAAGATTTTGAAACACCATTACCGCTTTTTGTTGTTGAGGATTGATCACTATACTTCCGGAACTGTTACTGGTAGAGTTGACTGATTCAAAGGTAAACAATCGTGTTTGGGAATTTTGGAGTAGGCTTTTAACCGCTTGAGCTTGGACAAAATCTTGGCGTAAACGCTGATTTTCTGCTGTGACAATACTTAGATTTTGACGTAGCCGATAGTAATCAACCCCCAAAACTACCACAAATAGTGCAGCAATGCTACCCGCTATCCTTCTCCATCGCAGTGGTGTTTGCTTAACTACAGGAGCCTGTGTAGTCGATTTTTCAGCTTGTGCCAGAATTTTTGGCAGTAAATGGGTTGGTGCTTCTACCTCAGTGAAGCCGTCTAGCACTTGTCGCAGAACTTCTTGCAAATCATCAATCTCAGCAATTAGTTCTGGATGTTCATTAAGTAACAACTGAAACTTTTGGGTTTCTTCAGGGGTGAGATCATCGACGACAAACCCCGCAGCCAGATTTTTAATATGTTCGGGATCAAAAGATTTATTCATAGATTGACAAATCAGAATCTAGTAAGATGCGTTTAAGTTTGAGTAGTCCTTGGCGGGTGCAGGTTTTGACTGTACCTAAAGGGATATTGATTTTTTGAGCAATTTCTGACTGACTTAATCCTTGGTTATAAGCCAGTTCGATGACTTGGCGTTGTTTTTCGGGTAGTTGGGCTAAAGCATCGTAAATTCGCTGCGATCGCTCGGCAAAACTGGCCTGTTCAACGGGTGTTGGCTCTGGAGTTGCATCATTTGTCATGGTTTGTCCCCACTTTTCCACAAGTTTGATCTGTCTAGTGCGAGTGCGTAGCTTATCAATTGCCCGCGATCGCGCGATCGTCACCAAATAGCGCACAAAAAAGCGACAATCAGGATTACTAGATGCTTTGCGCCACAGTGTGAGAAAAATTTCTTGAGTCAAGTCTTCGGCTTCTTGGGAGTCAGCCAGAATTTTCAAAGCCAATCCATAAACTAAACGACCATGACGATTAAATAAGACGCTTAATGCGGCAGAATCGCCATTTTTGAGAGCCACAAATAAAGCTTCATCCGTAGCGATCTGAAGGTCTTGAGAATTTGGCTGGGGAAGTTTAGGCTCCATGCTTTGTCAAAAACAGGTTTAAATATCTACCGGAGCAAGTTATCGTTCTGCTTTGTGCCATTACCTCTCTCCCAGATTAAAACAAACAACTCTTTCCTCTGGACAATGCCATCTATTCTTATGACGACTGGCAAAGCAAATTGGATTGGATATTTAATGAAAATTCCAAATCTACAGAAATTATCGTTCCTTCAGTTTTTCCACTATTTCCACTCTACTTGAGCAGGTTTTATCTCCTGTTCGTTGTATGCAGTAAGTTGAGCCGATACATTCCCATTCGACCAGCGCATACCTGTGACATGATACTTGTAGTTTTCTCCATATTGTGCGCGGGCTATTTGCACTGCTTTAGCTCCAGCTGCACCATTTATTGTGAAATGTTTGATACCAGCAATGAGTGCTACAAGTCCTATCCCCAAGATGAATGCAGATTTGGGAATGGAGACAGAATCACCCGATCTAACACTTGCCGAAACGACAGGTGCAGCACGGAGTTGTGTGTAGATCCAGACAAAAAGGGCGATCGCCACAGTTTTAACTAGAAGCGACACAGAAAGACCGACCAGATCAAGGCGAAATTCAGTTACCCAGAGTTCTGCTGGCTTTGAAAAGGGAAGTAGTATGAATATGGTACTAATCAAGTAAGAACTGATGAAAGCAGAGTACCATCTGACTATGGAAACGGTACACAGGTTGCCCCTAAGGAGAAACACACCTGCCACCACAGCAGGAATATGCAAGCTGGATGAATAGTCTTTTGATTGTGATATGCAATAACCCATATATGCAAGATCGAGAACTCCAGCCACGATCAACACAATACCTACACGATTCAAAATAGCGCGATATTGGGCAATTTGTTTCATAGGTAGTTCACTGCTATTTAAATATAGCGATCGCTCTAAATTTTCGATCTTAAAAAATCATTTTAAATCCAATCCTGATTCTCAGTCGTCTTAGTAAACAGATGCGCCACAATTGACCACTCCAGGATCAATCTCAGGTCAGCATCGTGGCAGCATATTGCAAGTTAAACAATTTCAGCTTGAGAACAGGAAGAATTTTATGCACAAACGCGCGAACCTCTTGCTCAAAATTTGTTTGAGCAGCCTGGTTTTTACTGCATCAATGGTAGTAACAACCTCAGCTAGTGTTTCTGCAACCGAAGCTCAATCATCAATTACAAAGATTGCTCAGGTAAATCCATCTACTGCTACTACCAACTCTGTAGGCGGGCCGTTAGCTAAAGAACTTCAAGGTAAACCAGTTGTAGTGGATGTATTTGCGACTTGGTGCGCTGGCTGTAAGAATATTGCTCCTACCCTATCCCAATTGAAACAGCAATATTCCGGTAAGGTGAATTTTGTAGTCTTGGATGTAACAGATAAAGCCAAGCTCAAACAGACTGAAGCAATGGCGCAAAAATTAGGTTTGGGTAAATTTCTAGAGGCTAATAAGAGTAAAACCAGCACAGTTGCGATCGTTGATCCTGCTACTGGTGACATTTTAGCCCTGTACCAAAATAATTCCAATAAAGCTGATTACACCAAAATATTGGAAACCGCTTTGGCGAAAAAGTAGGTTGATTGACCGTTTTACGGGCGGGTTTAACTAAAATATCTGTTTTCCTGATGAATATATGACAAAACTCGCCTTTACTGACTGATAACTGTTAACTGTCAGCAGTCAACCTGCAATACACCATGAAAATGTAAGGAGAAAAATCATGTACCAACATAATAAATTTTTGCTCAGTCTACTGTGTTTGAGCAGCCTGGTTTTGATATCATGCACTCCCACGAAATCAGATAATATTTCTCAAAATCAAGCTGCATCTACTACAGATGTTGCTCAAGAAAAGCCCATCGCTGCTAAAGATGCTGCTAAATTAACCTCTGTAGGAAACCCTCTAGCCCAAGAACTTCAAGGTAAACCTGTACTGGTGGATGTGTTTGCTACCTGGTGTGCTGGCTGCAAGAATATTGCTCCTACTTTGTCGGAATTAAAACAAGAATATTCTGGTAAGGTGAATTTTGTGGTCTTGGATGTCACTGATCAAGGCAAACTCAAAGAAACACAAGCACAAGCCGAAAAATTAGGCTTGGGGAAATTTCTGGAAGCTAACAAGAGTAAGACAAGTACAGTGGCGATCGTTGACCCGGCTACTGGCAATATTTTAACAATCTTCAAAAATAATCCTAACAAGGCTGACTATAGCAAAATACTCGATACTGCTCTAGCAAAAAGTTAGTCTCCATCTCTTCATAACTTAAGGCTAATTTCATGAAACCAATATCTCAGTTATCAACTGAGCAACCCTCTTGTCGCCGTTCTAAAATCTCAAAAAAATTGCTAATTTACGGTGGATTGGGATTGCTCTCCCTGATTATAGTTCTCACTTTGGGGCCTGTAATCAGTCATCCAATTGAACGGGTGATTTCCATTGTGGAAAACCGTTATCAACAGTGGTTTAATCAACAGGACACGGCAAATCCCCTGGTGTTGATAGCTTTGGCGTTTGTCGGTGGGGTCCTGGCTAGTGTATCTCCCTGTATCTTGGCACTTTTACCAGTCAACCTTAGTTACATCGGGACACTGAAAATAAAATCCCGTTGGGATGCTTTTAGTAAGGCGGGTTTGTTTGTTCTGGGTGCAGTGACGATTTTAAGTGTGTTTGGTTTAGTCTCATCCTTCGCCGGAGCCGTCATGGTGGAATACCGGGGCTATATCAATATAGTTGTGGGATTAATCATGGCTGTAATGGGTCTGTGGTTGATGGGAGTGGTAAAAATACCCCTACCGCAGATGAATGTGAATCTCCCCCAGGCTGGGCCTTATGGAGTGGGTTTGACTTTTGCTCTGGTGAGTTCCCCTTGTGCGAGTCCGGTACTGTTTGCGGTGCTGGCGGCGGCGGCGGCTACAGGTTCGCAAGTTTTGGGGACGCTGACTATGGTTAGCTATGCACTTGGTTACACCATCTTGATTTTCCTAGCGAGTTTATTTACGGGACTGGCGAAACAAAGTAACAAGTTGTTGAAACATTCCGAGGGAATTATTCGCTTTGGTAGTCTGGCATTAATTCTAACTGGAGCATATTACCTGTTTACCGGCACTCAATGGTTTGTGGGAGGTTAATCATGGTCGAGGATCTGGTGATTTTCCCGGCATTTGGGCGGCTGGAGATGTTCAAGACCACGTTTATCGTCAAGCAATTACCGCAGCTGGTACGGGTTGCATGGCAGCACTGGAGGCTGAGAGGCAGTTATCATCGCCTGGGACGGGTGAAATGCGATCGCATCACGCAAACTTCGGACGGCTGACCCGGCTTGTATAAAAGCGTGGCGAATTGAGGAGTGAAATTTAAACGCAGAGGGACGCAAAGGTCAGCGCAGAGGTACGCAAAGAATTGAGATATATGTTGAAAAAATCTCCTGTGCTTTATGCAAACAAGAACTGTGCAGTATTACCAGATGCCAGATTTAACCCGATGTTATCTGAAGTAAATCCCCTGACACCGCGTAACTCGGCTAATAACTCACCGGAACCAAATCCAGTATTTCTAGTCACACCATCACCCAAGTATAAGTAAGTATTGCGGCCATTCACCACTACATCGATCGCCTCAATACCTTCAAATTGCAATAAATCGCCACCAGCACCGCGCCGGAACTGATGGATAACATCAGTGCCATCACCTTGGCGATATATTACTGTATCAATTTGGCGATCGCTTCCCAAATACAGCGAATCGTTTCCCAGCCCACCTACGAGAACATCCGCACCTTTTCCAGCATACAGGCTATCATTACCCTCACCACCACGGAGAATATCATCGCCACTGAATCCACGAATGATGTCATCACCACCCTGACCATTAATTACGTCATCGGAGTTATTAAAACCGCGCACATCATTATCTAAATCATTGAGGAAAGTGACAGTGTTGCGTTTCTCAAGAGTTCTTGGGGTGGAGTCGGCATCGAAGACATCAATACTGTCTTGCAGGGTAGTGTCGCCATTGAACAAAATATTACCAACCTGACCATGTTGACCACCGGGAACGGCTAAGTTGTCCAGGTTTTCTAAAGCAAAGTCCTTGAGAATCACCTGGGTATCATCAACCCCTTCAAAGCTGACGACTAAATCATCACCAGTTTGGGTAAGGAGCAAGTTTTTGGCAACTAAACCCTCTCCTGTAAATATGAGTTCGTCAAAGGTTTCCTTCACTTCCAGTGAGGGATTGCTCCCCCGACCTACACCTGTAAAGTCTTCTACCTCAATAGTGCCATCGCCACGGTTGACTTTGACTGGATAGATATTGCTATCAGCATTCGCCGTTGATGCAGAATTTTGGATGAAACTGACTCCACCCATATCCCGCAATCTACCACCCGACTGCACAAAGATTGCACCACCCCGTCCTTGACCATTCTGAAAGCCAGTACCACCAACAGCAGAATTGAAGAGAAATGTACTGTTGCTAACGTTGAAGGTGGCGCTGTTAGAGACAAAGACTGCGCCTCCTAAACCTGCACCACCGCCGCCTTGTCCTCCCACACCGCCGTTACCTGGACTGTTACCGTTAAAGGTTGAGCGACCATTACTTCCATTCGCCCCAGCGCGTCCGGCCCCAGCAAATGCGCCAGATGCACCGCCAAGACCACCTGCACCACCAGCGCCAACACTTCCTCCCAACACATTGGCACCACCACCGCCACCGCCGCCGCCACCGCCACCGCCAGCACCGTAGTTCCCAAAAGCACCACGGCCGCCGCCACCGCCACCAGTAGCATCTCGGAAAGAGCCAGCACCGCCAGCACCACCACCTCCACCACCTCCACTACCACCACCGACACCAAAGCCTCCTGAGCTACCACTTACACCGCCACCAGCTCCCAAGCCTGTAGTTCCGACTATCCGACCGGCAGCACCACCGCTACCGCCGCTACTTGGGACTATACCTCCAATGGCGAAGAAACTTGGTAAGCCACCACTACCACCAGGAAAGCCATTGCTCCCAGCCGAGGAATCATTGCCACCCCGCCCACCGTCGCCACGACCAGCAAAACTATTACCTCCGACTGCCCGGTTATCAAAAAACACGACATTATCTGCTGTGACATTAGCACCTGGATTCAGAAACAGGCCTCCTCCAGCCCCTAAACCGCCACCACCGCCCCGACTGCCGTTTCCTCCTTGAGCAAGACCCCTGTTAATCTGCAAATTATTAAATCTAACGGTGCTGTTATCAATAAGAAATAGGGAGGTGCGCCCCTGTCCATTGAAGCCAGTAAAGCTAGTCCCATTACCCTGGAAGTTAATGTTATTACCTGGTCTGATAACAATGGGACTATTTAAGAGAGCAATGCCATTAATAGCGATCGTATCAGTTCCAGGTAAGGCTTCTGCTGCTGTGACAGCTTCTCGTAGGCTCAAAAGCCCATCTGTGGAATTAACAACATCATTTAATGTATTAACGGTAAAAGTTGCCATTTGAGTATCCTTGAATTAGTAAATTTAGGTTTTTTGGATTTCATGAAAGCAGCTAAAAGTCAACCCTTTTCAGGGAATTTAAAATTACAGTACTTATGGAGAAATTCAAAGTTAATTGTTACTTTCGCTATGCTTGATTATCCAAGACAATTCCTTTATCCGTCGATACAGAAAAGTTAAGGACTTGTTTGGAGCGAAAGGTACATAACTTTTATATATCGACTTGAGAAAACATAAACTCTATCGTGATAACAGTAAACATCTAGTTAAACACAGGAATTAATATATGCTGCTGTCTTATCGCGGTTCATACTACAAAACCTACGCAACTATCACTCCACAATTGCCCCAGCAACAGGATTTTACAACTGCAAAGTATCGTGGAGTTAGTTACAAGATTACCAAGGATACAAAAGCTAAAACTCAACAACCAATTCAACTTACATATCGCGGTATTAACTATATCAGTAGTGGTAATTGAGTTGATTGAAGAAAAATTTCCTAACTCACTGCACCCAAGGATTTCAGCGTCAAAATCGTCGCATCTGTTAACCCTTTCACTCTAGTAATATTCATCCCCTCATAGAGTCTTTTCGCCCGCAAAATCCGCATACACTCACCCGTTTTCACATCCCAAATCCTCACGGTTTGATCTTGAGAACCGCTAGCTACAACTTCCCCATTTGGACTAAAAGCTACGGAAGATACTAAATGTGTATGACCAACGCAGACATGATTGCATTCTCCTGTATTTACATTCCAAATTCTCACAGTTTGGTCATGGGATGCACTAGCAAGGGTTTTTCCATCTGGACTAAGTGCAACTGCAAATACCCAGTTTGTATGTTCGGTTAGTGTTTTGATGCATTTACCAGTCTGCCAATCCCATAGTTTCACTGTTTGGTCAGTGCTGCAAGTAGCGATGATTTTGCCATCGGGACTAAAGATGACTGAATATACGCGGCTGTTGTGTCCTTGTAATGTGCTGATGCAACTACCTGTGCTGTAATCCCACAGTTTTACAGATTGGTCAGCACTGGCGGTAGCTAACATTTGCCCGTCTGGACTCCAAGCAATACCCAGTATTTTATCGGTATGTTCGCTCAAGGTTTTGAGACATTGACCTGTGCTAATATCCCATAGTTTGGCTGTACAATCGGCGCTACCAGTGGCTAAGATCCCCCCTTCGCCCCCCTTTCCAAGGGGGGTTGGGGGGATCGGATGAAAAGCAACGGCATATAGCCAATCTGTATGTCCCAGTAAAATTTGGAAACATTGACCTGTGCTAATATTCCACAGTCTCACTGAAGAATCTGTACTTGCACTTGCCAAAATTTGTTCATCTGGACTAAAAGCAATTCCATAAATAAAGTCTGTATGTCCTTCTAAGCTTCTGATACAACTACCAGCTTGCCAATCCCACAACTTCACTGTTCTGTCATTACTACCACTGGCTAAGATCCCCCCAACCCCCCTTATTAAGGGGAGCCAGTCCGTTGCGGGGGTTTCCCCCGTTGTAGGAACTGGCGTGGGCGAAGAAATGGGACTAAAAGCTACAGGTAATGCCCAATCTGTATTACCGTACCAAGTTTTTAAACATTGACCAGTAAAACAATCCCACAATCTAACGCTTTGGTCTAAACTGACACATACGATTGTGTGACCATCTGGGCTAAAGGCGACAGAACAAACTTCATTGGTATGTCCATGTAGAGTTTTGATGCAAGTATTAGTTTGACAATCCCAAATTTTGACAGTGCGATCGCCACTACCACTGACTAAAATTTTACTATCAGGACTATAAGCAATGGAATAGACGCTGTTAGTATGTCCGGTGTAAGTTTGCAGACATTCACCTGTATGATAATTCCAGAGTTTGATGGTGCGATCGCCACTTCCACTAGCTAGGGTTTGTCCATCTAAACTAAACGCCACCGAACGCACCCACCCTGTATGTGCTTGCAAAGTTCTCAAGCATTTACCCTGAGTTACATCCCAAAGTTTAATTGTGTGGTCAGCACTACTACTCGCCAAGGTTTGTCCATCTGCACTAAAAGCAACGCAACGTACCCAATCTGTATGTCCTGTAAGGGTTATCAAACATTTACCCTCGTGGATATCCCAAAGTTTGATAGCCTTGTCACCACTTGCACTGGCCAAAATCCCCCCAACCCCCCTTAATAAGGGGGGCGAAGGGGGGATCGGGTGAAATGCTACAGAAAATACCTCATGCTCATGCCCTGTTAACGTTTTTATACAAACACCATCCCGGACATTCCAGAGTTTAATATTCTGGTCAGCACCGCAACTCGCCAAAATTTCACCATCCGGGCTAAACACCACAAACCTAACCCAGTTAGTATGTCCTTGACAAATCAACAATAATTTACCTGTTTTCACCTCCCATACACGGACATGACAATCAGTATCGCAGGTAGCTAAAAGTTGACCATCTGGACTAAAAGCAGCAGATAAAATATTACCTAAAGTTTCCGTAAAAACACAGCGAGATAAATCTGAGTCGGCAAAATTAACATCATGCAAGTTTACGCCCTGAAGATAAGCTTGCCATACAGTTAAACCCGAAAAATCATAGCTACTGAGGTCAATTTGCGCCTGATGCAGCAGATTTAAGGCATTTCCGCCTGCATAGCCCGTTACTTGTGGCGATTTTCCGCGTAGAGTGGAAATGATTTGAGTCAGACAATTAGCTATGTTTTCTAAGCTACCAAGTTCTGTAATTAATCTATCGATAATCGGCTGAACAATCAGACTAATTTGACTCTCCCGCACATAATCTTTAGCTTGTGCCTTAATGAGTGCATGACTGGTAAATATTTTGGATTTTAGATTTTGGATTTTGGATTCTTTTTCTGTGTCCCATTCCCTAATTTCCTCACAAACTTGCTCAATTAATTGATTGCTGACATACTCCATGACTACAGGTTGCTGAGTAAACCCACTAGCGCTTTTTTCGATGAAAGAACGCCTTTGCAGTGACGAGAGTGATTCTAGCAATTCGCGGGGTGGGATATGAGCCACAAAATCTGCTTGTAACTCGGCTAAAGAAATAGGTTCGCGGTTGATGGCTAACCAGTACATAATCTCCCGTTCCAAAGCTGTGAGGCGATAGAATTGTTGGTCAAGCAAGTCACGGATATCATCAAAGATGAATGTACCTTGCTGAGAAATTTCGAGAAATTGGGAAACATTACCGTCAAAAAAATCGCGGATAGAAGAGGCTACAATCTTAAGAGCCAAAGGATTACCACCATAGCGAGAAATTAAAACTTGCCATTGGTCTGGGGAAGCAGTAAATTTACCTTTAACATTAAATAATTCCCGCCCTTCTGTTTCTTGTAAACCTGTAAGTTGTAGAGAACGCACGGGCAAACTATCACCTTCATACTTAGCGAGTCCTTGGGGTTTTTCCCGCGAAGTGAGAATTAAACAACTTTGGTGAGAAGTTTCAGCCATACATTGCAGAAGTTGACTGTAACCTTCACATCCAGGACGATAACGACCAGTGCGATCGCCTGCTTGTAAAATTGATTCAGCATTATCGAGAATAATTAGACAGCGCGACGAACGTAAATATTTGAGTAACAGCGAGGTTCTACCGTTTAATTGATTGGGTAAATTTGTTTGGTGTTGTTGAGATAAAAACTGAATTAACTCAGCCAAAATATCTTCCACAGGTGGCGCGTTGCGGAGACTACGCCAGATTATGTATTGAGGAAACTGAGAAATTGATATTTCACCTCTGCTGGTAATAATTTCCTGCGCCAGCTTGACAGAAAGTGTCGTTTTCCCAATCCCACCCATTCCTAGCAACGTCACCAGGCGACAATTTTCCTCTGTCACCCATCGCTTAACAATTTCCAGTTCTTCACAACGTCCGTAAAAAATTGATACATCCGGTGCTTCACCCCAGTCTGTAAGAGGAGGGAGAGATGGGGAGATAGGGAGATGGGGGGAATTTTTCTCCTGTACCTCTGCACCTCTGCTCCCCGAAGTTTGCTTGGAGGGAAACCCTCCTGGCAACTTCTCTTCCTGCTCCCTTGCTTCTTTCTCTTGTGCTACCTCTTCCCAATTCAGCCCCAGCACCTGACAATAGGCTTTAAACGCCTCAGCATTAATCGCTTGCTTTCCTGCTAAGAAACGTTTCCAAGTTCCTTCTGATACACCAACAGCGAGAACGCCATGTGTTTTCCAGCAGATACCTAAAACTTCACTGGCTAACTCTATCCATCGAAAATCATCAACAGACCAACCCTTATCACTTCTAGCTTGTTTAATCTTTGTGAGTCCCTGTTGAGAAGCTTTGAGAGTAGCCACAATTTCTGGATGCGTCCTAAATATACCTGAATTATTTATAGATATATTTGCAGAATCACAATGCTGATTGCAATAGCATAAAATTCTGCGATCGCCAAGATCAGTTATGGCGATCGCAATCAACCCAAAACTGATCTTGGAAAGTTCAGGCTACATGAAGAATATTTAATAAATGTATAGAAGTTGCACAATATTATTTCTTTACAGATACAGAAGACTGAGATAGTGAAATTAAACTATTTACGCATGGGAGAAATGTCATGATCGAGCTGTATCATTTTGAACTTTCTGGAAATTGCTACAAAGTGCGATTGATGATGTCGTTACTGGGTGTTGAGCATGAACAGATATTGCTTAATTTTGCAACCAAAGAACACAAATCTCCACAATTCACGAAACTCAATCCTTTTGGTCAACTTCCTATACTTGTAGATGGGGATATTGTGGTACGAGATTCCCATGCAATTTTGATTTATTTGGCGCAGCGTTATGGGAATGAAAATTGGTTGCCAACTGATGCCCAGTCCATGAGCAAAGTTATGCAATGGTTGTTCACCGCAGCTAACTACATTCGTCAGGGATCAGAATTTGCTAGGCTTTATCATCTGTTTCAAATTCCTCTAGATGTGGAACTAGCTACAGAAAAAGCTGCTGAAGTTCTGAAAGTATTCGACGAACATTTGAGCGATCGCCAATGGCTAGAACTCAACCGCCCAACAATTGCAGATATAGCTTGTTTCCCATACATTGCGCTAGCTCCAGATGGCAAAATATCTCTCGATCCCTATCCCAATGTGGTTGCATGGATTGAGCGGATAAAACAACTACCTGGTTACATTGGAATGCCAGGACTTTAAAACTTGAAAATTTCTGTCACTTCACTCGACGTTAAAAGTAAAAATAAAGATGAATTCAATATCTATTTTTACTTTTTCATACATCTTTAACAAATTGTCTAAATTCATTGATTATAAATTACGAATTAATACAATGTCTTTTCATGATGGAGAAATTACAGTCCAAACCCAGGCGGGGGTGAGAGATGAGGCGCAACGTCTGTGTCACGTCATCAGCAGCACAATCAAGCCATCTGCTCAAGAATTCCTTCGCACGCAACAATTAGCAGTCGCTAGTACAGTGGATGTAAACGGTAAAGTCTGGGCATCTTTATTAACAGAACAACCTGGTTTTGTACAAGTATTGAATGAACAGAACTTACAGATTAATGTCACCCTCATACATATCGATCCGATACACCAAAATTTACAAAATAACAATGATATTGGGCTATTAATAATTGATTTAACAAACCGCAGGCGTTTACGTTTAAATGGCAAAGCAGAGATAAATTATGAGAATATCAAAGTACAAATTCAACAAGCATTTTTTAACTGTCCTAAATACATCCAGGTACGTCACATAGAAAAAACTGTGACTGATTCATTAGGAAAAACTGAAGCTTTTATTAGAGATGCTTTGAGTGAGACAAATCAACTTTGGATAGCCCAATCTGACACATTTTTCATCGCCAGTTATCATCCAGAAAGTGGGGCTGATGCTTCCCACAGGGGGGGCTTTCCGGGTTTTGTGCAAGTTGTGAATAGTAATAAACTTGTGTTTCCCGATTACTCTGGTAATAATATGTTTCAGACATTCGGTAACTTAAGTGTAAATCCCAAAGCAGGTTTATTGTTTATCGATTTTGGTCAAGGTCACACATTGCAATTGACTGGAAAAGCAAAGGTAGTTTGGGATGCAGAAAAATTAACTGAGTTTGCTGGGGCGCAGCGTATAGTAGAGTTTGATATTAAGCAGGTTTTGGAAATTAGAAATGCTTGTTCTCTGCGTTGGCAATTTGGGGAATATTCGCCAGTGAATCCTGGATGAGAGGTAATTCTTTATGCCAATAGCAATCAAATGCTACGATTTATAAAAACTCGCGTTCAACATCTCTTGATTGATGAAATACTCGGAAAATTTCTATGCCATCATTTATTTTTTTATAAAATACAACATAAGGCTTAACAGGGGAGCTTCTAAGTTCATCCATTAAATCATCTTGCTTTTTGCCCATATCAGGAAACTGAGCAAGCATTGGAAAACGATTCAGAATTTGAGCTATCTGTTTATCGGCTGCAA
This sequence comes from Goleter apudmare HA4340-LM2, assembly GCA_019359495.1. GTDB lineage: Bacteria > Cyanobacteriota > Cyanobacteriia > Cyanobacteriales > Nostocaceae > Goleter > Goleter apudmare. The sequence continues at coordinate 29,519 of JAHHHF010000100.1, read as the reverse complement.
GTTGATTCTGTTGAGCAAGGTAAGTCCAGATATCTTCTAAGTCTTGTTCAGCTTGCTGAGAAATTCTATAGCGATTCATTTTCAGCTATCCCGCTTTAGCTGACGCTGGCCTCGTGCCTTAATATTTTCCAGCAAACTGGGTAAAGACTGATCATCGTATTCAGTATATTCTCCATTCTTAATCTGTTCGGCAGCGATCGCAATATCTCGCTGTAATGTTTCTAACTTCAGTTGACGCAGTTCTTCTTCTGCACGCTCAAGTCTATCCATCATTTCTTGAAAAGCACCTGCATCCTGGACAACGACTTCTGCTTTGCCGTTGACGGTAAGCACGAGAGGTGATTTGGTTACCTTGATCCTCTCTAAAAACTGTTTGACGTTGCGCTTAAAGTCTGTAAGCGAGTGAATATGCTCTAGATTAATCATAAATTAGATATTGAATTAAGTACTTAATTAAATCTCTATTCAATACTATCAAAGTTATCGTCATCTAGATCAGATAAAAAAGCGATCGCTCCTTAACCACTGCGATCGCCAAATTGACCTTTCTCAATCCAAAATTGCTTCTAAGCAAACAAGAACTGCGCCGTATTACCAGCAGCTAAATTCAGTCCAATATTGTTGCTGGTGAAGCCAGTCACCCCGCGCAATTCAGCCAGGACTTGACTGGAACCAAATCCGCTATTACCTTCAAGTCCATCACTGAGGCTCAAAAAGGTGCTATTGCCCTTAACCAATACATCAATCGCCTCAATTCCTTCAAACTGAAGTAAATCACCGCCACGCCGATTAAATTGATGAATGACATCGCTACCATCGCCACTGCGGTAGATAACAGTATCGACATCCTGGTCATGATTGAGATACAGAGTGTCATTGCCTGCATTACCAATTACGATATCTGCACCCACTCCAGCATAGAGGATGTCATCACCATCCCCACCACGCAGGAGATCGTTACCACTCAAACCACGAATGATGTCATCACCACCTTGACCATTAATCACATCGTCGGAGTTGGCAAAGCCGCGCACATCGTTGTCGAGGTCATTCAGGAAGGTGACAGTATTACGATTCCAGATTTGATGTTGAGTGGAGTCGGCATTGAAGACATCAAAGTTGTCGCTCAGTCGGGGACTATCGCTAAACACAATATTGCCTACCTGTCCATGCTGACCACCAGGAATCGGTAGGTTATCTAAATTCTCCAGGGCAAAATCTTTCAGGATAACTTTGGTATCATCCACATCTTCAAAACTCACTTCTAAATCAGAACCAACTTGAGTCAGCAATAGATTTTTAGCAATTAAATCGGCTCCTTCAAACACCAATTCATCAAAAGTAGACAACACTTCTTCAGAGGGATTGCTACCGCGACCTACGCCAGTGAAGTCTTCAACAACAATAGTGCCATCACCCCGGTTGACTTTGACTGGATAGACGTTGCTATCTCGATCTCCAGTGGATGCACTATTGTTGGCGAACGTGTTATTACCCCTTTCACTTATAACCGCACCAGATTGGACGAAGATAGCACCCCCTCGACCCTGTCCATTCTGGTTGCCTGTTCCACCCGTAGCAGAGTTGTTGATAAAGGCACTGTTCCCGGCACTAAAGCGTCCGCCCTCCGTCACAAATACGGCACCACCCAAACCGGCACCGCCGCCGCCCCGGCCACCAAAACCGCCTGCTCCAGGGCTGTCACCCAAAAAGGTAGCGCTGCCGCTGCCACCCGCACTCCCGGCACCGCCATTACCAGCAAAAGCCCCTCCCGTGCCTCCGCTGCCACCAGAACCACCCGCTCCAGTCCTTCCCAGTAGGACGTTGGCACCGCCGCCGCCACCACCACCGCCGCCGCCGCCGCCACCACCAAAACCACCAGCGCCACCAGTGCCACCATTACCGCCGCGAGTAGCATCCGCGCTAGCACCTATTCCACCGTGACCGCCGCCACTACCACCGCCACTACCACCGCCAGCACCATAGTTGCCAGAAGAGCCATTGGTACCAGCACCACCGGCAAAGATATCAATGCCATTAACGTAACCACCCCGCCCCCCAAGTCCGCCACTACCGGGGACTGCACCAAACCTCCTACCGCCACCGGCACCTCCCCTAAAGCCAGATTGACCAGACTCAGCGTCGTTGCCGCCCCGGCCACCATCCTGGAGGTTAAAGCCGCCATTGCCACCTACTGCCCGGTTATCGACGAAAGCCACTTGATCGACCGTCACATTGCCACGATTGATAAACAGGGCACCGCCCGCCCCCAAACCACCGCCGCCGCTTTTCTGTCCATCCCCACCGTAGGCATAGCCGTTGATAAATCTCAAGTTAGAGAAGTCGGCTGTGGCTCGATCCACAGAAATAATTTGGGTGCGATTTTGTCCATTGAAACCGCTGGTGTTAATCCCATTGCCTTGAAAGGTAATTCTGCCCAGATTGGGGGTAATGACGATCGGTTGGTTAAGCTGGGCAATCCCATACAAATTAATCGTGTCATCTTCAAAAGAAGCGATCGCCTGACTGACAGCTTCCCGCAGACTGAGTAATCCGTCATTTGGGTCAACAACATCGTCGTATCGAGTCACTGTAAACGTAGCCATTTGATTTTCTCCTAAATTTACTTGTATGGTTATTTGTGGAAATTGCACGTCAAGCAATGCCCTGGAATGGCAGTTGGTTTTATCTGCACCGTTAGAGTGCTAAACGTGGTTATAGAATTTGAAAATAAGAGTGCGGTAGGAATCCCTTGCTATTGGGGTTGTGGATTTCGCGATCGCTAATCTTGTTATATGAGTTCAAGCGTGCCTGAGCAATATAGAAAAGTTAAGGACTTGCTTGCATCATGTGCGACTTAACTTTTATGGGAGCGATGTCTTACGACAAGCCGATGCAGCGTCTAAGCACGCTCTGGCTATATACTTCTAAATTTAATTACTGCATTCTTTCCAAAATCACAAAATGTATTTTCTGTCAAGGTCAGTTTTTCTAGGGATGCTGGGCAAAAAAACTGATCTTTTATATAAGTGGTGCGATCGCGTAATTCTAGTAAAGATATAAATCCACACACTCTCAACATAGGCGTTGATAACATGGAGTAAATCATGCCCCAATATCCTCTCAATATCGGTATCGAACTAGTCCCTACAAATATTGTTAACTTTATTGCTTTCAAGAAGGCAGCGAATGATAATTTTTTCATGCCTTTTCCTTCCAGGCTAACCCGGCAGAACCGAGTGAGGAAGGATAAGGTAAAACACAAGGCTAACTCTTACTTGCAAGATACCGAAGAGATTTTAAGTGCAGAAGTTGCCGCATTACAACGAGAATTGGCTTTAATTAAGCAGGAAAAAGCCGAATTAGAAAGTCTACTGAAACAGCAGGAAGAGACTAAAAAACTCCAACTACAAGAGATGCAAATAGAGATTGACTTAAATAAAGTTGCACATCAGGTAGCAGAAATTACTCAAACTGATTATTTTCAACAATTACAAATAGAAATTGCATCCCTTCGTAATACCAAGATATCTTAATTACGAATTATCCCTCTATGTCTAAAATTATTGCGGTTCACTCATTCCGAGGCGGAACTGGTAAATCTAACTTAACAGCAAATTTAGCAGTAACAATGGCACTCCAAAGCAAGCGAGTTGCTATTGTAGATACTGACCTGCAATCTCCAGGTATTCATGCTCTATTCGGCATTGATGAGACAATTACAGGCAAGACATTAAATGACTATTTATGGAATCGTAGTTCCATTGCTGACACCGCTTGTGATGTAACTTCTTTTCTCGCAATTCCTCAAGGGAAGGTTTATCTCATACCTTCTAGCATCAATGCTGATGAAATTGCGAAAATTCTGAGCGAAGGCTACAACGTTAGTCTACTCAATAGTGGATTCCAACGATTAATTAAAGAGCTAGAGTTAGACTACTTATTTATTGATACTCACCCCGGACTGAGTCGAGAAACTTTACTTTCCATAGCTATTTCCGACCTGTTGATTGTGATTCTCCGTCCAGATCGGCAAGACTTTCAAGGCACATCTGTAACAGTTAATATTGCTCGTCAGCTTCAAGTCTGTAAGATGATGATGATCATTAATAAGACACCAAGCCGCATGGACTTTTCATCGCTACAGCAAAAAGTAGAAAAAACTTATAACGTCCCAGTTGCAGGTATATTTCCACTTTCAGAAGATATGGCACAACTCGGCAGTAGTGAAATATTTTGTTTGCAATATCCTGAGCATTCCTTGACTCAAATCCTGCAACAGGTGGCACAAAAAGCAAGTATAAACTACTGAAGAATCAAAAATATTTGGATAAACCTATCAAGCTTGAAGTGAAATAAATAAAAATGACTCAAAGTATCCAACAACAAGCAATAACATTTGAAATAGCTCTAAAAATAGCAGATGCCGCAGTATTTGCTAAGACAAAAAGACATCTAAAAAACATTGAAGTAGCCGTACTTCAGGGAGCTTTACTTGGTCAGAGATATGACAAAATTGCCGCAGAATGTGACTATGCTCCTGAGTATATCAAGCATGATGTGGGGCCAAAATTATGGCAGATTCTTTCATCTAGTCTAGGGGAAAAAGTCAATAAAACTAATTTGATGGCTGTCCTCGCACAACGAGCTTCTGAAGAAGTTAAAATTGAGAATTATTCCTCATTTCCTAATCCCCAATCCCTAGACTTTACTTCCCATTCCCCAGAATTAGAATCACCTGTTGGACTCATACCATTGGAATCTGCCTTGTATGTAGAACGTCCTCCTGTAGAATCTCGCTGTTATGAAGAAATTACCAAACCGGGGGCGTTGATTCGCATTAAAGCACCTAGTCAAATGGGTAAGACTTCTTTAATGGTGAGAATTCTGGCTCATGCCAAACAACATAATTCTGCGGAAGTACGTACTGTGGCTCTGAGCTTGCAGCGAGCAGAACGTTCTATTTTTAATGACTTAGATAAATTCTTGCGTTGGTTTTGTGCTTCTATTACTCGCAAGCTTCAGCTACCTCATCGAGTCGAGGATTGTTGGAGTGAAACTTTTGGGAGTAAAAGCAACTGTACTGCGTATTTTGAAGACTGTTTATTACCAGATATTAATGGTGTTCTGGTATTAGCTTTAGATCAAGTTGATGAGGTGTTTTTACATCCAGAAATTGCCGATGATTTCTTTACTCTCTTACGTTCTTGGTATGAAGAAGCAGCATACGGAGATAGTGGTAATCCTCTGTGGCAAAATCTCCATTTGGTTATAGTCCATTCCACAGAGGTGTATATTCCTCTGGATATTAATAAGTCACCTTTTAATGTGGGTTTGGCAATTGAATTGCAAACATTTACACCCTTGCAAGTATTTAATGTAGCCCAACGTTATGGAATCCATTTATCTGAAGGTGAATTATCAGAATTGATGCAGCTTGTAGATGGACATCCATATTTGGTGCAACAAGCTTTGTATCATTTAGCGCAGCAAAACTTGACTTTGAAGCAGTTAGTCCAAACCGCAGCTACAGATGCAGGTATTTATAGCAATCATTTGCATCGACATTTACGAAGCTTACAAGAACATCCTCAATTAGCCGCAGCATACGAGGAGGTAATCCATTGCTCAACGCCTGTAGAGTTAGAACAGACTTTAGCATTTAAGCTCCACAGTATGGGGTTAGTTAAGCTGCAAGGAAATCGGGTGATATCGAGTTGTGAGCTATATCGACAGTATTTTGAAGAAGCTTTACGACCAAATAGTACATATAAATACGTAGACACATGAGCAGAAGAATACTTTTGTCATCTCCGTCTGGGCTGAATTTTATTGCGGCTTTGCTACCCGAATTTTTTAAGAAGTCGGGTAGCTAAATCCAGCTTATTTTCAGTGAAATTTTATCCTATAAATACTAGTATTTTTCAAAAATTTAACCATATTACTATAGATTATTAAACTACATAGTTCAGAACGAAAACAGTCTAAACGGTTCTTGAAGGAGACTTATATCTGTCTTCTGGCTTTTGCTTTTATCTCATTTGGAAGAAAGAATTGTAAAGCAGACTTAGTAATCTGTATACAGACGCAATCGGAATTTTTGAGGTAATTATGAATATTATTGTTTGGGTAGTATTAGGTCTGATTGCTGGTGCGATCGCTAAAGCTATTTATCCAGGTTATCAAGGTGGCGGTATTCTTTCGACAATGATTTTGGGTATTATCGGTGCTTTCGTCGGCGGTAGTTTATTTACATTGCTTCGTACAGGGACTCTACAACTGACTGCTGCTGGTGCGGGTTTAAGTATTCCTGGATTATTTGTTGCGGTACTCGGCTCGATTATTGCTATTTATCTGTGGGGACTGTTGAGCAGAAGCAGTAACGCCTAACTGGAAAATCAGATGAGGAGTATGTAGATTTACTAGTTTGCTCTCAAACTGGTGAACATTATCAAACCTAACAACTCAATCAATTTTACTAAAAAAGTTACGGTATGTTTTTTCACAAAAAAGAACCCATCCATGTAGTGAAAGTGAGTGAGGCTAGTCCTCGTTTCGCTCAGTTACTACTAGAGCAATTTGGTGGAGCTACTGGCGAGTTGTCAGCTGCACTACAATACTGGGTACAGTCATTCCACGTCGAAAATCCTGGGATTAAAGACATGCTACAGGATATTGCGATCAAGGAATTTGGTCATCTAGAAATGGTTGGCAAACTCATCGAAGCTCATACCAAAAATACAGACCAAACTGAGGCTTATAAAAGTACTTTGTTTGCTATCCGAGGAATCGGCCCTCATTTTCTAGATAGTCAAGGTAACGCTTGGAATGCAAATTACTTGAATGAGGGTGGAGATGTTGTACGTGACCTGAGAGCTAATATTGCAGCTGAAGCTGGCGCACGTCAAACTTACGAAGAGTTGATTAAGTTAGCTACCGACCAAGGAACTAAAGAAACTTTGGTGCATCTTTTGACACGAGAAGTTTCTCATACCCAAATGTTTATGAAGGCTCTAGATTCACTGGGTAAGTTAACCGATCCGTTTTTTGGTAATATCCAACCTGATGAAACAGTCGCTCTTTACTACAACTTATCTACAAATGGTAGTGGTCAAGATCAGCGTGGCCCTTGGAATTCTGAACCAACTTTCAAATACATTGCCAATCCGCTAGAAAGTCGTTCCTAATTAACTTGAAAGAGGCTAAACCTATAGCAGTATTGCAAGTAAGGATGAATGGCTATTCGTCCTTACTTCTGCAAATACTAAAACTGACAACTGGGAGATTGATTTGTGATTGTCAATGCTACACGTAATGGTTGGGACATCATTTATCATCGCGCTCATGCTTTGTTAGCGGCTCAATTAGCGGGACAGTGGCGACGCAAAAACGCTCCAGCACGGTTATATGAAACGTTAGCAGCTATTTCCCATCATGATGACCTAGAAAAAGAATGGCAAGAGAACAATCTAACTGAAGCAGGCGCGCCTATGGATTTCACCATGCATCAAGAAACGTCTATCAATCAACTAGTAAATCTAGCGAAAAATGCTCAATATCGAGGAAGATGGGTAGCACTATTGATTTCCAAGCACATCAGCTACTTGCATGAGCCAAAAAGGGGACAGTCTTCAGAGTTGGACAATTTTCTTGATGAGCAACTGCAAAACCAGCAGTATTGGTGCCAGGAACTTGGTTTGCAACAGACAGATGTGGATGCAGCTTATGCATTCATGAAATGGTGCGATCGCCTGTCTCTGATTCTTTGTCAGCAGGAACTACCTGCTGATGAGCGGTTTTTAGAAATTAGTCAGGGGCCTGATGGTCAGCGTTATGACATTATGGAACGTAGTGATGGCTTAGTTACAGTTAAACCCTGGCCTTTTGAAGATGATCAGTTTACGGTCAACGTTGAAGCTTGTAACCTCTCTCAGGTAAAGTTTGCAAGCAATGCCGAGCTAACTCAAGCACTCCAAACAGCCCCCATTAATGTGCTGGAGTGGACATTTGTCAAGAGTTAAGTTAGGGATTTGGGAAACCAATACTCTGAAGCAACATAAGGAAGATGGTAGCAGGAAAGAAAGGTTAGTACCGTTTCGCTTCTAGGAGAATTATCTGTAGCCTTGTTTTAGGAAATAGGGGTAAATCTTAAGAGAAAAAAGAAAATACCTTCCCTGTCACTTAGTTCCCGATTTCTATAAGAAGTCTAATCTAAAATGCGTCAGGATCTCTGTCCTGACGCACCGAAAAGTTGTATTTCAATACGTTAAGCTAATGCTAACGTGAACTGGGAATATTTTCTGTTGATATCAACTTGACTGAGTCAACAATTGATGGAATTAGCGAGTAATGGCGTAATGTTGTTCGGGAACTGGATAGCCCGCTTCTCCAAAAGTTTCCCGAATGACTCTATTGGTGTCGAAATACACCTGCCAGTAATGGTCATTGCTGGCGTATGGTCTTACTGCTAGTACAGGGCCAGCTAGGTTAAACTCTAAAATTTCTACATCTGGAGCTGGATCTGTAAGAACGTTGGCAATTTGACTAACCCGCTCCTTTAAAAGATGGATAGCTTCATTGTGATTGACACTGTGATGAAGTTGAGCAACCAACTCTACCCGTCTGTAAGGGTTCGCAGAAAAGTTCTGGATGTTATCTGCAAAAATTTTATTATTTGCCACAATAGTCAACACGTTATCAAGTGTATTGATATAAGTGGTGAATAGCCCGACTTCTGTGACTGTCCCTGTGACACCTCCGGCGGTAATGAAGTCACCAACTTTGAAGGGTCGAAAAATAATCAAAAATGCGCCTGCGGCAAAGTTTGCTAGCAGTCCACCCCACGCAGCACCAATTGCAACACCAGCAGCTGCTAATAAGGCTGCAAAGGAAGTCGTTTCAATGCCGAAAAAGCCTAAAAGTGCAACAACTAGAATGACTCTTAGTGTTACAGCAATTATGTTGACAAGATAGGTAACAATGGTGGCGTCTACATGCTGGCTTCTGAAACCGCGCTTTAATAAGCGCAGTACAAATTCAATTAGTTTTTGACCAATAAGCCAGAGAGCGATCGCACCAATAACTTTGAGTCCAAACTCAGTCAGTAATTGTAGTGCAACTTGAGTAATCTGATTCAGATTCATAGATTTATTTGGGATGAGTTGTAGTGGATACATTTAGTAAAATGTATACATATCCCTAAAGTGAAAAGATTCTGAAAGTTTTAAGAAATTTTTGGGGATCAGACTAAAAACGCGCACAGATGTCTGACTGAATCTTTGATAAATTTGTCTATACCAATCAAAAAACGCCTGGGAGTGTTGCCGTGTTTCCACCCCAGACGCTTTTATCTTTAACTTGCTCCTCACACTCTTAAACTATATCACTGACACTAATGACTGGCAAGTGAATGAAACGAAAGTTTGTCAAGTCGATAAATCCTTGGTTTTCTGGCATTAAATTAAAAAGCGCCTGGGAGTGTTGCCGTGTTTCCACCCCAGACGCTTTTTATCTTCAACTTGCTCCTCACACTCTCAAACTATATCACTTGCACTAGCAACTGGCAAGCTTATGAGACAAATTAGCGATTTTCTGGCATTAAATTAAAAAGCGCCTGGGAGTGTTGCCGTGTTTCCACCCCAGGCGCTTTTTATCTTCAACTTGCTCCTCACACTCCTAGACAATACCACTTGTTTTATAAAATAACAAGTATATTATGTAGCTCTTTATTAAGTTTTTGGTAAAGTTTTGCCACATCGAATTTAAAAGGCTGTTACCAGGAGGTAGAACTGACCCAACTAAAAAGCGCCGGGGCGTGTTGCCATGTTTCCACTCCCAGCGCTTTTTAATTTCAACTTGCTCCTCACACAACCAAAGAATAGCACTGCTTTTAGAGTATAGCCAGTATGGGCGGTGACACTTTACTAACTGCACCAGATGGGTTGAGGTAGCAGGCGAGAGGAATTTTCCCCTTTCTACTAGCCTATTTCTTAGTGTAAGAAGTGACGCACACCAGTTAATACCATCACTAAACCTAATTCATTGGCAGCTTTGATGGAATCTTGATCTCGCAAACTGCCTCCTGGTTGGACAATGGCAGTAATGCCGGCGGCGGCGGCGGTTCTCACGGAATCATCAAAGGGGAAAAATCCGTCACTGGCAAGAGTTGCTCCTCTGGCTTGATCTCCTGCTTGTTCTAGGGCGATTTTGACTGAACCGACGCGATTCATTTGTCCCGCGCCCACGCCTAAGGTAGTGCGATCGCTAGTAATTACAATGGCATTAGATTTCACATGCTTGCAAACTTTCCAAGCAAACAGCAATTCTGCTAACTCATCGGTGGTGGGTTGACGTGTGGTGACAACTTGCCATTTGCTGGTGTCAGCAAGTATGTCATCAGCAGATTGGACGAGGAAACCACCTGCGATCGCTTTCACTGTATCTTTAGGGCCGCTACTCAAATCTGCTAGAGTCAAAACCCGTACTTTCGATTTAGCAGCCAGAATTTCTTGAGCATCCGCTTCACAACTCGGTGCAACCACACATTCTAAAAATGTTTTGGTTAACTCGCTTGCTGTATCATTATCAATCGGACGATTGAGAGCGACAATTCCACCAAAAGCAGAAACAGAATCAGCGTTGAAAGCCTTTTGATACGCTTCTGAAATAGTGCTTCCCAATGCCGTACCACAGGGATTTGTATGTTTAATTATAGTTGCTGCTGGAGTATCAGTGAATTCAGCAATAATTCGGCGTGCGGCTTCTAAATCAACTAAGTTATTGTAACTAAGTTCTTTGCCTTGCAGTTTTGTCGCGGCTGTCCATCCCGTTGGAGTAGTACCAATTTGATACCAGGCGGCGGGTTGATGGGGATTTTCGCCGTAACGCAGAGATTGCAATTGTGTGCCACTAAGGGTGTATTGCTGTGCTTCTGCCAGGTAAGAGGCGAACTGACAACTCAGCGCTTGCGCTATCGCGCGATCGTAACTAGCCGTATGCAAAAATCCTTTTAAAGCTGCCCTTTGCCGAAACTCTAGGGATGATTCGCCGTTATTTTGGCGCAATTCCTGCAAATACTCGTCATACTGTGCTGGATCGCATAACACCGCCAGATGGGCAAAGTTTTTCGATGATGCCCGTAGCATTGCTGGCCCACCAATATCAATCTGTTCAACGGCTTCTAATAATGTTACCCCTGGTTTAGCGATCGTTTCCTCGAAAGGATATAGATTCACCACCACTAAATCAATCGGGCGAATTTGGTTATTTTCTAAATCTGTAATATCTTGGGGAACATCCCGCCGCGCCAAAATCCCGCCATGAATTCGAGGATGTAGCGTTTTGACTCGACCACCTAAAATTTCTGGTGAACCTGTATAATCAGAAACTTTTGTAACTGGAATTCCTGCATCTTTGAGGGCTTGGGCTGTTCCCCCACTGCTGATTAAATCAAAGTCGAATTCTTCAACCAAGCTACGGGCTAGATCAATAATACCAGTTTTGTTAGATACACTCAGCAGGGCTAGACGCACCATAATTCCCCAGTTTCTTTAAATTACCAGCAGATGTTTATTGTACACAAGTTTGTAATCAGCACTTCAGTGCTTGCTGAATCAGAACTTTAGTCCTGACTACGAACAAATTAAATTTTTAGTCGGCATTTCAGTGCTTCTAGAATCAGGACTAAAATCTATGTCCGAAAAACTTGTACAGCATCATCTACTATAGATAACTTTACCCTTGTACCTACGGGTAAGACCGTATCGGTCATTGTTCGGGCATGAATTTCTTTACCAGAGGGAGTTTGCAAACAATATTGGTATTCTCTTCCTAAAAAGCGTCGAGTGCGGATAACTACAGACGCATCAGTAGCTGGCTTTAAAATCAGGTCTTCCTGACGGATCATGATTTCGCCAGTATCGTGGGTTAGATCTACTGTGAGTTTAAAGCTACCAACTTCTGTTTCCCAGAAATTACCTTGACGGCGGGCGGGGAGAAAATTAGCTTGAGTGACAAATTCAGCAACGAAGCGTGACGTGGGATGAGTGTAAATTTCTTCTGGCGTACCGATTTGTTCTAAATGCCCTTGCTGCATAACGCCTACAATATCTGAAATAGCTAGTGCTTCTTCTTGGTCGTGGGTGACAAAAATTGCTGAAGTACCGGCTGCTTTGAGAATATTTCGCATTTCTTCTCGCAGACGCAACCTGACTTGAATATCCAGATTGCTTAAGGGTTCATCTAAAAGTATCAGTTGCGGTTGGGGTGCTAAAGCGCGGGCTAGAGCGACTCGTTGCTGCTGTCCACCAGAAAGTTCATAAGGATAACGATTTTCTAAGCCTTCTAGCCCTACTAGCTGCAAAACTTCAGCTACTCGCTTGTTTATTTGCTGTTTATTGAATTTTCTCAGCCCAAAGGCCATATTTTCTGTGACATTCAGATGGGGAAACAGTGCGTAATCTTGAAACACAATGCCGACATCACGCTGTTCTGTGGGAATGTAATGAGAGTGTTGGCGTAGCCCAACCGACGCATCGCATACTATCTGTCCGCAAATTTCCACCGTTCCTGTTTGTGGGCGCTCAAAGCCAGCAATTATTCGCAACAAGGTTGTTTTACCACAACCAGAGGGGCCAAGCAATCCTAAGATATCGCCTTGTTGTAAGGTCAAAGATACGTTATTTACAGCAGGTAAAGTATTTTTAGTAAACTGCTTGGTGACATTTTGTAGTTGAAGAATTGCTTGTTGCATAATTTGAATAACAGAGGAAATCTTAAGAATGATTAGGAAGATAACTATCTCCAAATTATAATTTTAGGTGTAGCTAAATAATATAGTTTTACTGGCAAATAAAAGCAGGAGGAGGAGAAGAACAAATAACAAATAACAAACCTAGCCAGTTAACCTGATTTATCCCACACTAACTAATACAGGCTTTTTGATTTTTTTGTGATCTCCTTATTTTCACATCAAAAAATTGTCAGTTTTGAGTTTTTAATTACTTTTTCTTGCTTGATGTTTTCTTGCGATAACACGAATAAAGTTGAAGCTACAGAAACTAAAAGCATCGCCAATGAAGCGGCGGCGGCGTCGGCAAAATCCACGTTTTCTGTGGCTTGCCATATTTGTGCTGCTAAAGTGTCAAAGCCTATGGGTGCTAACAGCATAGTCGCAGGTAGTTCTTTAATAGCTGTGAGAAACACCAACACTGCACCACTTAAGACACCAGGTCTTACTAGAGGTAGGGTGATTTCTCTTAAGGTTTGCCAAGCAGAACGACCCAAACTTCTCGCTGATTCTTCCAGTTGGGGATTGACTTGTAACAAAGAAGTACGTACCGCTCCTACTGATTGGGGTAAAAACAACACCAAATAGGCAAATATGAGCATTGGCAAAGTTTGATATAAAACTGGTAAATAGTTTGCACCAAAAAATACCAACGACAGCGCTACCACAATTCCTGGCACACCAAAACCCACATAGGAACAGCGCTCAATTATGGCGGTGACTTTAGTAGGAAACCTGACTGATAAAATTGCTATGGGTAAGGCAAAGATAGTAGTAGCCAAAGCTGCTAGCCCTGCGGCTAAGAGGGAGTTGCTCATGCTGGGTAACAAGTTAGGAAAGCTGTAGCCAGCGTTGAGTCCGCGCATCAGCCAAAATAAGGTGATACCTACTGGTAAGATGACACCACAACTAGTGATCAGTAAGCAAAAGCCCAAAGCTGGCCATTTCCAAATTCCCAACTTGACGATTTTGGGCGGACGTAGGGAAGCGGAACCACGACTATAATAAGCAGCGCGCGATCGCACTCGATACTCTAACCATAAAATCAACAGTACTAGGGTGACTAGCATTAAAGCTAAAACTGCGGCTGTGTTGCGATTAAAACTAGCTTTGTACTGCAAAAAAATTGCCCGTGTAAAGGTATCAAACCGCATCAGCGAGGGTGTGCCAAAGTCGCGCAAAGAGTACAAAGCTACTAATAATCCCCCAGCAATGATTGATGGTTTTAGCTGAGGCAAAACTACCTTAAAAAAGGTGGCTCTACTACTGTGGCCCAAACTCCGTCCAGCTTCTTCTGTCGCTGGATCTATACCTTGCAAACCAGAACGGACACTCAGCAGGAGATAAGGATAGGTAAACAAGGTGATGGCGAGGACTGTCCCCGGAAAGCCATAAATCGAGGGTAATTCTTCTACCCCCAATGGTTGCAGTAATAATTGTAAAAAACTACCTCTGGGCGCAAAGGTGGCAATTAATGCAAAACTACCTACGTAACTGGGAATCGCTAAGGGTAGGGTTGTGGCTATTAACCAAAAGCCTTTTCCTGGTAAGTCTGTCCGCACTGTTAAGAATGCCAATGGTACGGCAATAAGTGTTGACAATAAAGTTACTGTTGCCGCCATTGCCGCGCTATTGAAGAAAATACTGATATTGCGGGGACGGGAAATTAGTGCCTGAAACTCTTCCCCACCAATACCAACAGCACGAATCACCAAGTATGCTAGCGGCAGGGTAATCGCAACTGCGACTACCACCGCCGCTAGAATCAAAAATAATGGAGGGCGAACCGATGTTTTCAATTGCTACAAAGCTCCTGCCTCTTGTAGTAATTCCAGAGTTCCTGGCAAGTCATTCAAGTTAGTGAGATTGATCTTTGGTGTCTGAATCTTGCTCAATGGTACTTGGTTTGCTGGACCTGCTATTCCTGAAACTAAGGGATATTCGTTAGTTTCTTTGGCAAAGTAAGTTTGTGAGCTTGGTTTGAGCAGGTAGGCAATAAATTTTTCTACGTCTGCTTTTTGCTTGGTGGAGTCTATAATTGCAACTCCCGCAATGTTAATCATTGATCCTGCGTCTTGTTTGGTGTAATGCCGGTCTACAGGGAAGTTAGGGTTACTTTTTTTGAAGCCGCTTAGGTAGTAGTTGTTTACTAGACCGATTTGAGTTTCTCCGCGTCCTAGTGCTTCGACAATTGCTGTATTGTTGCGGTAATCTTTGACTCCATTAGCTTTCATGCCTCTTAGCCATTGTAGAGTCTTGGGTTCTCCCTCTAACACTCTCATGGCGGTGACAAATGACTGAAATGAGCCATTAGTTGGTGCCCAGGCAACTTTACCGCGCCATTGTGGTTTTGTTAAGTCCCAAATAGAATTTGGCAGTTGATTCTTTTTGACTAAGTTAGTGTTGTAGTTCAGTACACGGGCGCGTCCAGAGATACCTAGCCAATGGCCCTGAGGAGAACGAAAGCGAGAATCTACTTGATTGAGCAAGTTAGATGAAATTGGTAGTGTGCGCTTTTGTCTTTGCAGAGTGCCTAAAGCACCAGCGTCTTGAGCAAAAAACAAATCAGCACGGCTGTTTTTTCCTTCTTCTATCAGGGCTATGGCTAACTCGGCGGTATCACCATAACGCACTTGGATATTGATACCCAAGTCTTTTTTTGCTTGTTCGAGCAATGGCTCAATTAGCTTTTGCCCTCTACCTGAATAGATTGTGATGGTTTTGGTTTGTGCCTCAACACTAAGAACTGTTCCTGAGCAGAGCATGAAAGCTAGAGCGCCTGCTGCAACTTTCATCGATGGCAAAGTTTTCAATTTCCTAACCTCTGTTTTTCCTTAAAAGGAATATTTAGCAATAGTTTCTACTATTTATAACTATTATCATTAACTGGTACTTGTAAGCAAGAAAACTTTTCAGAAACTTTAAATTTTCTCTCGTTCCGAGTGAAAGACTCAGCATTTGAGGGTTTAATGCTCATACATGCAGATGCTTTCAGCGATCGCTCAACGACTAAACAAACTGCAAGCAGCGCACATTTTTTCTCTAGAAGAATTAAAATTTTTTATCAACTTATTTATAAAATTTTTTAAATAATTAGGCAAATACTATTGTTAACAATTGACTTGGATCAGTATCTAATCATCCATAAATCAACTTAAATAAACCTTGAATTCTATATTTTAAATATTTTTAACCAATTATTTAATAATTACTATTAATAAAGCTCTAATAAATTATTAGCTCATGGTAATTGGTGTGAGGTAGCAACAATGTTGTCAAATAAGATTTCTTTCTGGCTGTTAATCGCCATCACCCTGTCTGTACAAGTCTGGTTTGAAACAGCCAGCGCTACAGAGGTCAAAGATAGCCAACCAACAGAAAAACTCATAGCATCAAATTTCAGTCTCGACCCAGGCGTTGATGACCTTGGTCAAGTTACAAGTATTTCGTAAATGTCTGATGTCCAGCCCACAGATTGGGCATTCCAGGCTTTACAATCTTTGGTGGAACGCTATGGTTGTGTCAAAATACAGGTACTTCGTGCCACATAGAGGGGTTTTACCGTTATCAATTGACATACTCACCTGCCTGAAGGCGAGGTGATT
Source organism: Goleter apudmare HA4340-LM2 (assembly GCA_019359495.1). GTDB lineage: Bacteria > Cyanobacteriota > Cyanobacteriia > Cyanobacteriales > Nostocaceae > Goleter > Goleter apudmare. The sequence continues at coordinate 13,127 of JAHHHF010000100.1, read as the reverse complement.
CTTGACGCTTCGCTGACAGATGCTACCGAAATAGTCTTACTCCGTCTCTGCGTCCGTTTAGAGTCGTGGCAATGCCCTATCCCGACTTTGTTTATATTTTTAGCTGCATTCTCATCACGGTCGTGTTTAGTTCCACAATTTAAACACTGAACCGACCGAATTTTTAAATCAAGCTTGCCCCATTTGTATCCACATTCAGAACAAATCTGACTTGTTGGTTCCCATCGACTTATAACGTAAAAATCTCGATTAAGTTTTTCAGACTTACTTTCGCACAAAGTTCTAAACTCTCTCCACCCTTGTAGACTAATTGCCCTAGAAAGTTTGCGGTTTTTAACCATCCCAGATACGTTTAAATCTTCCAAAACAATAGCTTGATTTTCACTCACTATTTTGGTAGATAGCTTATGCAAGAAGTCTTTACGAGTATCGGTGACTTGATTGTGCAGTTTGGCAATTCTAATCCGAGTTCTGTTTCTACGTTTAGAGTCCTTGGGTTGACGTGCTAGTTTTTTCTGAAGTTTCCGAATTTTCTTGTCTAACCTTGAATAATCAGGGCTTTCCGCTTTTTCACCATTACTCATTACAGCAAAAGCTTTGATTCCCAAATCAATACCAATGCTTTGGTTTTTAGCATCAATATTAACAGGTTCAATCTCTACTACAAAGCTGAGAAAATAGCGATTAGCACAATCCTTGATGACTGTGACGGATGTAGGCGATGACGGTAAATCCCTAGACCAAATTGGTTTAACATTACCAATTTTAGTTAGATATACCTCATGACCCTTGATTGAAAATCCACCAATTCTAAAACGCGCTGATTGCTGATTGGTTTTCTTTTTGAACTTTGGTTTTCCAACCTTTTTACCTTTACGCTTGCCCTTCAAGGAGTCGAAATAGTTTTTATAGGCAACTCCCAAATCAGCAACAGACTGTTGCAACGGGATGTTAGAAACTTTAGACAGCCATTCACGCTCTACAGTTTTCTTTGCTTGGGTAATTACCAACTTTTGCAAGTCGTTGTTACTTGGTAGCTTTTCTGACTGTTTGCAGATAGCCAGGGCATCATTCCAAACCACACGGACGCAACCAAACAATGATCGCAAACTCTGTTGCTGTTGGTCTGTAGGGTAGAAACGATATTGATATCTAGCCTTCATGATTAATACTACAATTGGTCTATATCCATATTATATATTGGTCTGCGTAAACTAAAAACTATGTTTAGACGAGAAAGACACAGCATTACAGATTTAAAAATACATTTGGTCTGCGTGACAAAGTATCGACGTTCTGTGTTCACATCTGCAAGTCTTGATTTGATTGAAAAATCGTTCAAAGAAGTCGCTGAAAAGATGGACTTTCAAGTAATCGAGTTCAATGGAGATGGAAATCATGTCCACGCACTGATTGAGTACCCGCCAAAATTGTCTATATCTCAAATAGTGAATGCGTTAAAAGGCGTTTCTAGCCGTCGTTATGGGCAAGCAGGATATAAAAAGCCACACAAAGAATCTTTGTGGAGTCCTAGTTATTTTGCCATTTCTGTAGGAGGTGCGCCCTTAGAAGTTTTGAAAGAATATATCAAAAATCAGGAAAAGCCGTCCTAGAAGGACGGGGCTTGAATCCCATTTTTTCGGTCAGCAACAATATTGATTTGACTCTTGGTGTCTTGTTGATTTTCAACTCAGAACACAATGATGCCAATGACTCCCTGTTGGTAGAAGTTTTACGGACAACTTTTAGATTTTAAATATAGTGTGTCAAGTCTACTCCTAGAGATAGGATCTACTAGAAGAGTCAGATTTTAGGAGTAGACCTCTGTCTTTGCAATTTGTTACCTTTCCCCCGGCAAATTCTCAACCTCCCACAGGTTTAATTGTCACTTTACACGGTTGGGGAGCTAATGCTGAGGATGTTGCATCCCTATTACCATTTTTCAACTTACCCAATTACCATTTTGTTTTTCCCAACGCGCCTTTCCCTTATCCTTATTCCCCGATTGGTCGGGCATGGTATGACCTGAGGTCAGAAAATATGTATCAGGGGTTGATAGAAAGTCGGCAAGCGCTAATAGATTGGTTGCAATCTTTAGAAAATATCACTGGTGTGCCTTTATCACGCACAATTTTGAGTGGTTTTTCTCAAGGTGGGGCCATGACTTTAGATGTAGGCTTAAATTTACCCCTGGCAGGTTTGGTCTCCATGAGTGGTTATTTGCATCTTGGTGAAGTAAAGGTAAATCAAAATAATTTGCCACCAACCTTAATCATGCATGGAACACAAGATGAAGTTGTGCCCCTGTTAGCAGCCGTTAAAGCCAGAGAAACCCTAGAATCTCTAGGAGTTGCCGTACAGTACCAGGAATTTGATATGGGGCATGAAATTAGTCCACAAATGTTAGTAGTGCTACGAAATTTCGTAGAGAATGCCATTGGCTAGTCGTAGGTGCAATTTTTTTGTAAATTCTGGTATAAATCCCGAATATTTTTACAAAATCCACGCCTGCTAATGAGTAATATAGATTGGGTGGTTGCATTTACTGCAACTTAACCCATGCTTGATGCGAGTGCTGCAAAAGGGAGGGGCAAGCATTATGAAAACTCTAAGCATTTCCAAGAAAGAGATTGCTGCCATAACTGCGGCAGAAGTGGAAGATTTAGCTACACGTTTGGAACTAGACAATTACAGCAATGCTTTTGAGGGTTTAAATGATTGGCATCTACTACGCGCGATCGCGTTTCAGCGTCCTGAGTTAGTTGAACCCTATATCTATCTCTTGGATTTAGAACCCTACGATGAAGCTTAGATAAAGTATAAAGTATGAAGTCTGAAATCTTTCAGCCTTCATCTTTTTCTCCCAATGTCTCATCCTGAAACTGAACATGGCCAAAAAAGGGTTCTGATAGCTGTAGGTGGCGGTATCGCTGCCTACAAAACTTGTGAATTGGTTTCGCGGTTGTTTCAAACTGGGATAGAAGTACGCGTCATTCTCACCCGTTCCGCACAAGAATTTATCACGCCTTTGACTTTAGCCACCCTTTCCCGTCATCCAGCCTATACAGATGATCTATTTTGGCAACCAGTTCACTCTCGTCCGTTGCATATTGAATTGGGTGAATGGGCAGATTTGTTAGTGATTGCGCCTTTGACGGCGAATACATTGGCAAAGTTAGCTTGGGGGATGGCGGATAATTTGCTCACCAATACTGTTTTGGCTTCCACTTGTCCTGTGTTATTGGCACCGGCGATGAATACGGATATGTGGGAACAACTGACGGTGCAGCGCAATTGGCAGCAGCTATTACTAGATAGCCGATATCATGGGATGAGCACAGCATCAGGATTATTAGCGTGCGATCGCATTGGTGCTGGCAGAATGGCAGAACCTCCAGAAATTTTGGCTCATATCCAATCACTGTTGCACACCAAAGGACAACGAGATTTAGTCGGGAAGCAAGTATTGATTAGTACTGGAGGAACGCAAGAGTATCTTGATCCAGTCAGGTTTATTGGTAATCCTGCTACAGGTAAGATGGGATTGGCTTTAGCACAAGCTGCACTCCACCGGGGGGCAAACGTCACCCTGGTACATGGGCCAGCTAGTTGGGATGCACCTTTGGGGGTACAGGCGATTCCTGTAATTAATGCCGAGGAAATGCAGCAGGTGATGGTGGAATATTTCCCCAAGGCTGACGTGATTGTGATGTCGGCGGCGGTGGCGGATGTCAAGCCTAAAAATTATAGCCCCGATAAATTACCCAAGCGATCGCTCCCCGAAAACTTGCCCCTAGAACCAGTACCCGATATTGTTGCCCAACTGGGGCGACTCAAACAACCCCATCAGTGTTTAATTGGCTTTGCTGCACAAACAGGTAATATTGTCAAGCCTGCTTGGGAGAAATTGCAGAGTAAAAAATTAGATGCGATCGTTGCTAATCCTATCGATCAGGCCAATAGTGGTTTTGGTAGCGATAATAATCAAGCCGTATTTTTAGATCATCAAGGGCGACAGGCAGAAGTCCCACCTTGCTCTAAATTACAAATGGCGCATCATTTATATGATTTTGTGAGCTTTTAATGCATTTTTAGATCAATATCTATCCCATCACTCTTAAGTTGTCCATCTTCCATATAAATGATGCGATCGGCTATATCTAAAATCCGGTTGTCATGGGTAACTAACAAAATTGTACAGCCTTGTTCTTTAGCCAGCTTCTGCATTAATTCCACCACATCCCGCCCCGATTTTTTATCAAGTGCGGCGGTGGGTTCGTCTGCTAAAACAATTTTAGGATGGCTGACTAAAGCACGGGCGATCGCTACTCGTTGCTTTTGTCCCCCTGATAAACTCTCTGGATAGTAATTTACTCGATCGCCTAAACCCACAGTTTCCAACATGGCGATCGCTTTAGCATTGATGTCCTGATTCAGGTATGCTTGGTGTAGCTCTAGAGACATTCGCACATTGTCTTTAGCCGTTAAAAAGGTCATCAGGTTATGTGCCTGAAAAATATAGCCAATCTGCCGGCGTAACTGGGTTAAATGCTGTTTGCGCGCGCCGCAGATATCCTCTCCTAAGATTTTTAGGCTACCTTCTTGAGCAGAACGCAATCCACCCATCAAGGTTAGTAATGTGGTTTTCCCAGAACCGGAAGGGCCAGTCATAATGACGATTTCGCCGGCGTTAATCTCTAAATTAATGTCGAATAATACTTGCTTACGCAACGAACCTTCACCAAAATAATGATTGAGGTTACTGATAGCAATTACAGGGTTTAAATCAGAAACTGTGGAGTTGGAAAGTACGGGCAAAGATTCTGGTAACATAGGATGGAACTTCCCTAAAATACATCAGCAGGGTCAGCCGAGCGGAGTTTTCGCATAGCGATCGCTCCAGAAAAGCTACACATGATAATCGTCAAAATCAAGACATAGATTGCCCTTTCTAGCTTCATGAATAGGGGCAGCATAGTGGCAGCATAAGTAAGCTGATAAAGACCGATAGAAAGGAAGAAAGCAGGAAGATAACCCAAAATAGCTAACAGTAATGCCTCTTGCATCAAGACTAATAGTAAATAGTTATCGCTGTAACCCATTGCTTTCAGGGTGGCGTATTCGGGCATATGTTCCGAAACATCGGAATACAAGATTTGGTAAACAATAACGATACCAACAATAAACCCGACTGCTGTCCCTAAACCGAAAATAAAACCAATAGCAGTACCAGCTTCCCAATATTTTTTCTCGATTTGGGCAAATTCTTCGGGAGTCAGGACTGAGATATCATTGGGTAATCTGGCGGCTAGTTGCGATCGCATGGTTTCTGGATCAACACCTGGTTTTAGAGTAATTAACCCAACTTCAATCTGACTGCTTTGGCGCTCGGGGAATAGTTGTAAAAAGGTAGAGTCACTGGTGATGACGTTACCATCAGCAGCAAAGGAAGCACCATCAGTAAACAAGCCCTTCACCTGAATCGCTTTACTATTCAGTTCAGTCTCATATTTGCCTGTTTTCTGAAAAATCTCGCCAACTACGCCATATTCTGGACGCCCCGCCTGATCAAACAGCACTTGATATAACTGCTTGAGTTGGGGAATATTTTCTTTGGTATCCTCAGATTTAAATGGGGGTTTTACAGGATCAACACCCCACACCAAGATAGCCCTTTCTAAACGGGTTTCGGGATTTCGCCACTGTCCTGTACCAATGTAGACGGAATTCACTGACTGCACACCGTCATTAGCTAATGTTTGATATAGTCGCTCTCTAGAAAAGCTTTTGACTGAAAATAGGGTTTGCAGTTGGGGATTAATTAAAATTAAATCTGCTTGTAAATTGCGATGAGGTTTGATAGCTGCATCAAACAGCGCACTTTCAAATCCCAACTGAATAAACATCAACATGTCGGCAAAGGTAATCCCTGCAACTGCGATCGCCAGACGTGTTTTTTCTTTCATTAACTGCCGCCACGCTAGCGGAGTTTTATGAAACATTTTCGGTAACATGGTGGCAATAGCCCCTTAATAGATTACTGTGTTTGCTTGCTTTTCTAAATGGTACTGTCTCATTAACAAAAAGAAGGGTAGCCCTAGGGAAACACCAACTAATAGGTTAGAGGCAATATAAACCCAAAGATTTGGCATTTTTAGACGTGTTCCTTCCCAAAAGACGAATGTCCATAAAGTTAACGATGAAGCAATCACATCCATAGCAAAAAAGCCGGATATGTGATTAGCAAATAGCTGTTTAAAAAATAGGTTGATATCCAAACTATTCTCTATGAGAAATGGAATGAACTGAGAGTAAGGGAGTACACAACCAAGGATACAAAGCAGCAGATAAATCACTTTAATCATGTTGGAATTGACCTCAGAAATTTAAAAAAGTCTGATTACTTTATACCGAACGTCCGATATCTTTTAGGGCAATAAAAATTTACAGTTCAATCGCTGTTTGAACTTGCAAGTTGGTGAAACCTGCAACTTGTTTGCTATCTTCGGGATTGATGCGAATTTTCACCTCAACGACTCGGCTATCAAGGTTTTCCCCTGGTTCGTTACTGAAAACGTTTTGCCTGTTTACCTGCAAGCCAACTTGGGAAACAGTACCTCGGAGTTCGCCAGTAAAGGCTTGACTGGTAATTACTGCTGGCTGTCCCAGTTTCACTTTAGCAATGTCAGTTTGATAAACCTCTGCGACTGCAATCATGTTGTCAGTTTGGGCGAAGTCTGCAATGCCATTGTCACTAATTTTTTCTCCTACTCGGCGATGAATTTTGAGGATTTGTCCGGCCGTTGGTGCTTTAATATAAGCTGCTGCTAGGTCGGTATCGGCACGTTTGAGTGCGGCGATCGCACTTTCAACTTCTGTTTGGGCGGCGGCTACATCCACCGGACGAATTTCGGCAATACTGTTAAGTGTGGCTCTGGCTTCGCTGACTTGCTTGTTACCAGTAGAGTTAATCCGGTTGAGTGCAACTTTGGCTTCGGCTAGCTGTCTAGTGGTGGTGGAGTTAATGCGGTTGAGTACGGCTTTGGCTTCATCTAGTTGTTGTTTAGCTGTTTCCCTACTCAAGCGCTTGTTGTCAAACAAAGAGTTAGAAACAGCCCCTTCTTGAGATAGTTGCTGATAACGTTCATACTCTGCTTGGGCGTTGTTTAATTCTGCTTCCAGCTTTCTGATTGTTGCTTCTTGGGCTATTCTGTCTCCTCGCCATTGCGCCTCGATGCGGGCTATCAGTTCCTCTTGCCCTTTTTTATCACCTTGGGACTGGGCTTGTAAGCGTTCAATGGTTGCTTGTTGTGCCTGAATTTCACCGGTTTTGGCTCCTGCTTTGACTTGGGCGAGTTTCGCTTGGGCTACCGCAACTTGTTGTTTCGCCTCTAGTACCGCAGTTTGTAAGCGATCGCGTGAGTCTAAAATTGCTACCACCTGTCCCTCTTTGACGCGATCGCCTTCTTTAACCAAAATTTGGGCAATGCGATCGCCATCTAAAGCCAGAGGTGCAGACAATTTCAGCACTTCTGCTTCTGGTTGCAGTCGCCCTAGGGCTGTCACTTTTTGTACAGTGGGTGAGGTTTGTGCCGTTTCTGGTGATGCAGTTCTCCCAACTTGCCCAAACTGAGAAATCCCATAAAAAACAATACCACCTGTAATTGCAGTCGCACCAATTACTAGTCCAATTAAGCGTTGATTTGTTGGTTTAAATAACAGCTTTTGAACCATTTTCCCCTCTATTTATAATTTGTTATTTCAGGTTTACTTACGTTTCATATTTTAGTAATTAGCTACCTTGCTAGACTCATATTGCTGTAAATATGCCGTTAAAATCTCTCCTAACAAAGTGCATTGTTCAGTGAAATCAATCATTTCATCACCCTGTAATTTTCTGACTAACAAACCATCGATAAAGCTCAAGATAAAAGAAGCTAACATCGGGTCTTGAATCTCAAAAAAGTCACAGACTGCCTGCCGATATCGCTGATTTGAATTCTTAAATATATTATTCCCAGGTATTTCTTTGGAATCTTGATGCTGACAAAAATCAATCCAAAGATAAGTCCATTTGATAAAATAATCCTCGTTTTTTGCTAAGTATCTCCCCAGTGCTATCATTGATTCTTTTAGCGTTTCAGTTCCTTCTAACTCCGCTAATGCCATCACTACATCCTGCTGACATGTCTCTTCAACTAATTGCTCAAACAGAGCTTGTTTGCTAGGAAAATAGTGATAAAGCGTACCTGTAGAAACTCCTAAACCTTGGGAAATTTGGCGCATGGTGATGGAACCATAGCCCTTCTGAGCAAACAAATCAAAGCACTTGCTGAGTAGTTCCTTGCGGTATTGTTCATGGTCAACAATCTTAGGCATAACTCAGCTTATTTATATCGAACGCTCGTTATCTATAAATAATAAGTTTTTGATCACCGATGTGTCAAGGGTTATTGGTTATTGGTTATTTGTGAAGAGTCAAGAGCGGAGCCGGAGACACTCCGCCTCCGGTCTAGGGTCAAGAGTTATTTGGTGAATAGCTATTGCCTAATTCAATAACCGACGTGCTAAAGCGATCGCCTCTGTGGGCGTTGCAACTGTTCCTTCGGCTTGAGCGATCGCAATTTCTGTCAGTAGCTTGCCAACTACTGGTGAAGCTGGGATTTTTAATGCTATGATGATCTCCTTCCCACTCACTAATGGAGCGGGATGAGCGACCAGATCATCGGGGTTAAGGTAGCGGCGAATCAAGGGTGCAAAGCCGCTCATAGGCTGATAACCAGATATCGCCTCTACCAGATTATCATGTGCAAGGGCCAGTACTGCCGTTGCAGTAAACACAATACCTACTTCCTGGAAGAAACAATACTGTTCTCTTAATGTCATGTTTGGTACTGCAAACTGGGGGAACAGTTTTAGGGCAGTAGTCACAGAGCGAGTTTCGACACGGCTATATGTGAGTTCCTGTAGTTCAATTTCCGCAGTCTCTGGCTGGGGATGAACTAGGCAAGCGAGTTTGGCAATTCCTAGCCAAGTAGTTTTGATGGTATCACGGACAGACTCTTGTAGTTTCGCCCCCAGAAGCGGCCAAGTTTTTGCCAGGAATGTAGCTGCGATATCAACATTTGCGAGTTTGTTGCAACTTTCCCGTGTAGCATTTTTAAAGAAAGGCGTAATTAAACCATCTTCCCAAGCAGTTGTCATCCAAGGCGTACCTTGGGAACTAGCCAGCAGATAGCCGATTTCTGCGCGGAATCGTTCAGCTGCAATTTGAGTAATATGCGGTGCTAAATCACGAATCGTTGCCTTGGTAGTTGGTTCAATAGTAAAACCCAGTTGGGCAGCTTGGCGATAGGCACGCATTAACCGCAGAGGGTCATCTTTGAGGTTAGCAGGTGAGACCATTCGCATCACACCCTGTTGTAAATCAGTCAAACCTTGAAGAGGATCAATGATTTCTTGAGTATGGGGATTATAGGCGATCGCATTTATTGTAAAGTCACGTCTTTGCAAATCAGTGGCTAAACTCGCCCCTTCCTGTTGGGCAATATCCACAGTAGCTTGGGGAAACACCACCCGCGCAATTTGTCGCTCACGATCCAACAAGACAAAACCAGCCTGATAATGATGAGCGATCGCTCTTGCTAGCTTCACAGCACCCTGGGGGACAACAAAATCCAAATCCAAATATTCCCGACTTCTGCCAATTAGCGCATCCCGCACCGCACCACCAACCATATATGCAGGTTGTGGTAATAATTCTCGGCTAAAAGGCCAATTTTGGGGAGCTAGTTGAGCAAGAGCAAAATCATCCATTGTAATAAAAATCAACCCAATAGCTAATGAATATAGGTTGGGCTTAAGCTAGATTAACAATAAAGGTTCTTGGAGTTGGTTCCGTTATGTGTATTTGCGTGAACTGCCACTATGTAGATCGCTGCGTTACCTATCATGCCGTAGAAGCGCAGCACCAACAGCCCCACTTGACCGAAACACCCACTTTTGACCCGAATGAACCTTCAATCAACGTTAACATCCGCACCCAACAAGATGTCATTGAAATGGAATGGGATGTAGTTGGTTGTCTCAGCTTTAAGCAAGAAACCGGCAAGTGGTCGAAATTACGTCCCGGCGAATTAGTGCCAACTTGAAAGGCTATAAGTAATCTGTTACACTCTGATCCATTAATAGCAGCACCTTTAAAATTGAACATTTCGTTTCCTCATGCAAGTAAGCGTGTTTAAATTTACCGAGCATACTTGAATTTTTCGCGGGGGTAAGGCGATCGCCAAAACCCTATTAACCTTTTACTCACCTTACTCCCACTCCGGCAAAAGAATGAGGAAAAGATGATGGCTGAACTTAAACTAAGGTCAAAAGATCCAGATTCACTCAGACGAATTATTCAAAGTGCTTTGTCAGAAAGATTACTACGATAGTGCGATCGCCTGGGTAGATTCCTTGTAAAGCAGGTGTTTCAATCTTACTCCATGCAAGAAATAAAACAAAAACAAGCAAAAATAGTAAGCTTTGTCTTCCCTCTCATGGGTGGAGGATTGTTGCTGATGGCTGTTATCTCAACCCTTTTAACGTACCGCTTTATTAACACAGCATCAAAAGCAAAAGGACAAGTCGTTCGAGTTTATGCAGGTGGTAGTCATCCAGTGATTCGATTTGTGCCAAAAGGAGAAGAAGCGATCGAATTTTCGCAGAAGATGGGTTTTCCTCATCACTTCAAAATGGGTGACAAAATTGATGTCCTTTATTTGTATGATCCTCAAAACCCGGCTCGATTCCAGACCACTATTGACACGCCAGCAGGGTTATGGTTCCCCACAATTGCACTGGTAGGTGTTGGTGGAGGATTAATTATAGGTGGTTTATATATGAAGTATGTCTACAATCCGCAGTAGTAGGCTGATGATCCAGCAAGACAAAACCAGCCTGATAATGATCAGCGATCGCTCTTGCTACCTTCACAGTACCTTGTAGGACAACAAAATCTCAATCCATCTTTCCCCTTGCACACTGCTCCCCTGTGGCCTTAATCATAAGTCTTTCGCCGGACATGATACTAAAACCTCTCCCTTGAGCGAGAGAGGTTTGAAGAGTGATTACACTACTTCCCGAACTCCTGGAATACCATTGTCAACAACGAAGGAAGCACGTTGACTAATAGTGCCAGATTGGGTTGTGACCTCGGACATTACTAGATAGTCTGATCTCCAAGTGGTGGGGGTTAATGTACAGCGCACATATCCCCGTTGATTGTTGTAGAACTTGATGTGGGGGTTATCTGGTAAGTATGCTTGCACTGTAGGGTTGGTGTCAGCACCATTACCACCGGAACTGATTGAGGTACAGACGATTTCACTACCTAAAGTAGCAGAGTCTGGATTATTAAAGTCGGCTTTGAGATCCATTGCCCAGTTGTTATGCACATCACCGGCTAAGGAAACTGGGTTGGATGGTTTGCGTTGGGCGATAAAATTCAAGAGGCGATCGCGCGAAGCCACATACCCATCCCACTTATCCATGCTGAAAGATTGACCTTCTCCTGGCGTGAAATCTCTTTGAGCAATGGGAACTTGCTGTGCTAAAACATTCCATGTAGCTCTGGATTTATCTAGTCCATCATAGAGCCAATCTTCTTGAGCTTTACCTGTGATGGTGGCTTGGGGATCACGAGCTGCTTCACAACCTGTTCTAGTGCCATCGCCACAGGGTTGATCGGTGCGGTATTGGCGGGTATCTAAGACGTGGAATGTAGCCAGATTCCCAAAGTTCAACCGACGGTAAAGCTGCATATCAGGGCCTACAGGCTGGGAGAAGGGGCGCAGAGGCATGTGTTCGTAGTAAACCTGATAAGCAATTGCGCGCCGTTGTGCGAAGATAGCTCGATCTTGGTCTGGTTCAGTATCGATTTCTGAGATTAAGTTGGCGTAGTTGTTTTCGACCTCATGGTCATCCCAAGTCACAATCCAAGGGAAAGCTGCATGGGCTGCTTGCAGATTAGCATCCAATTTGTAGAGGGCGTGACGGTTGCGGTAATCATCCAAGGTGAAAATTTCTGGGCCATTGTGCTGTCTAGGCCCAGTTGTAGAAATTCCACCCTCATAGATGTAGTCGCCAACATGAACTACTAAGTCTAGGTCATCGTCTGCCATGTATTTATAAGCAGTGTAATAACCTTGCTGGTAGTTTTGGCAGGATGCTAGAGCAAACTTCAATCTATTTGCATAGCTACCAAACTTAGGTGCAGTACGTGTCCGACCAATGGGACTATCATCTGCACCAACCCTAAACCGATACCAATACCAAGTATCAGGTAAGAGTCCTTCTACCACTATCCGTACAGAGTGAGCCAGTTCTGGAGTTGCCCAGACGTTTCCTCGGTAAACTATGCGCCGCATATTGGGATCGCTCGCCACTTCCCAACGAATTGGTACATTTACAGATGGCATTCCACCACCATTTAAGGGATCGGGGGCGAGACGAGTCCAAATGACTACACTGGTGTCATAGGGTTCGCCTGATGCCACACCTAGTTTAAATGGATAATCAGAAAATCTCACTCTAGCGATCGCTTGTTGATGAGGAAATTGGCTGGCAATAGCTAAACCAGTAAATGCTCCTGCTCCGATAATTAAGTTGCGTCGTTTGATGCGACTTTGCAGGAACTTCTGAACATTAGAATGATCTACCATCTTCTACTCCTGACAACAGATAATTTTAAGCAGTGCAACAGATAACCCAAATAAGGCAAGGTGGTCTGATACCAATTTAAAATTAAGCAAGTCAGATTTTATCGGTCATGTTAGCTTGAAATCTGTTGCTTTCTTTTAAATAATTAGTATTGCTTCCTTACCAAATTTACGTTTCAATCTCCAGTTGTTATAACTGGTATAAATTTGTTGGGTTTGATAGCTGCACGTCAGAACTTACTAGTTGGAGATTAATAATTTACAAAGATCAGGTTAATGTGAACTTAAGTTTTATTTCACAAATGTTGAATGCTGATATAAAACTTTACATTTTTATTAAGACTAAGCCTAAAAAGCTGAAATTAGTCAACAAAACATAATCTCCTCAAACCAGTGAACATAACTGATTTTCTGACACATACA
>JAHHHF010000099.1 GCA_019359495.1 Goleter apudmare HA4340-LM2 | reverse complement strand
CAAACTCTGTTAATTCTCATGCCCATTTTCTCTACTCACTAGTGATTTTTTGACATCCATCCTCTCCTACATAACTACTCTTTTTTGTCAATTTTCTTATTAAGAAAGATGTTTATAATGGATAGGTAGACACCCGGAGGGTGGCTTGCCACAGGCATCAGAACTTTTCAAGACAGAGGACACGGAAGTAAGAGGTTATACAGGTCTTTATTTTCAAGAATTTTGATGCACCTTGAAAGGGCTAGTTCTATTTAACTAATATGAAATTTCCTAAGAGGTTGTTTGAAAAGTCTAAATTAATACTAGCCCTGGCGATTAGAAATCGCGCGCCACTTGCTACAAGTCGGGAAACCCGCCCAAAGCAGTGGCTTGGCTACACGGACAAAACCCACCTCCGTGGGTTGAAAACCTTGATTTTGTGTTAGTCCGCGCAGGCGGACTTTGTTTGTGTAGTAGCGAATTATATTCGCCCAAAACTTTTCAAACATCCTCTAAGATTCTGTTTATTGTGCCAATGGGATTGACCTTATCTTTAGGTTTACATAACTGTGGTCTGAATCCCCAAAAGATGAAAGAGAATGCGGAGAAAGAAGGACAAATATTTGTACAACGATTAGGATTCACTTTAATTAGCTGTACGGGTAACGATTCAGATAGAAATAACTATGTTAGCTGTACATTTAAAGATAAAAATGGGCAGCTAGTGGAAGGAGAATGCGCTTATGATCCATCTGTTAATACTGGTTGTAAGTTGAAAAATAGTTATAATTACCAACCCCTGCCATCCCCAGAAACTCCCCAATAGATAATTATTAAATATTTATTCTTTCCCAGCCCATGTAGACGTTAAAACGTTACCTGCGTCTGCACCAGAATTCAAATTAAGGTAATGATTAATGTATACAAGAGGAATTTCTTACAGTAATTAGGTGGTGAGAGAATCAAAGCGCGATCGCATTTTGCCATTCTCCACCACCCAGATAGTGGCTACGTCGATATTGAGCCTTAGCCTTAACTAGACTGTATGCCAATATTAATTAGTAGCCCATAAGACGCAGTACGTCACGAAGCACACTATACCCAGCTAAATCCCAAAGCAAATAGGCTATGAAGCCAATCATGGCAAAACGAGCGTTCCAAATTTCTGCTTGGGGTGTCCAGCCAAATAGAAAATCATTGCGATCTACACCGTTGTAAGCTTTAGCAACAGATGGTGGATTAGTAGAAGGACGAGTTTCCATTTTTTTCTCCAAAATTTAGTAGCTTTTCAGGCTTGATGGCGTTTAGTTTTTAGTATCTAATTAGGTGTAGTATGTCTCGTACAACGCTATAGCCTGCTAAATCCCACAGTAAATAAGCCAGGAAGCCAATCATGGCAAAACGTCCGTTCCAGATTTCAGACTGAGGAGTCCAGCCAAAGAGAAAAGCATTGCGGTCCCTGCCGTTATATTCTGGAGCAATTGGTGGTAAATCTGTAGAGGAGCGAGTTTCTCGAGTTTCCATTTTTTTGTCCTGAATAATTTGCTTGTTAGCTTTAATTTAACTACTCCTAAGCAAGCTTCTTTCCGCCTGTAGGTACAAACTACAGGCACTTCTTGTGGACGATTATTCAGGTATTCCTTAATGCTAACAAATCTTTCTTGAGAGAGTGTTAACAATTAAAAATTCGTCTTGAAAAGTTGAGCCAGTTGCCTGCGGGGCTTCCCCTCCGAAGTTTGCTTGGAGGGTTTCCCTCCTGACAACTTCTCTTTGCACGCAACTTTTCGCAAAATTCAAGATAGTTAATCAGACTTTTTTACTGAGTATTACCTGTAAATTATGAGTTTTCAGTATCCAACTTCTATCTAATGCTGGATTAGAGGTTCAAACTTTAGAGAGATGCTCAAAGCAGCTAAATTCCATGATTCTGAGAGCAACAAGAGTTAGGTATTGTCATAAATACAGAGTTGCAACCTGCTTAATTTAATTTCCTCACATTTAAGCTTAGACAAAGGAAATACAATGTTTCAGAGTATGAAAAACATACTGGAGCTTCACAACCCAGTATTATGGATAGCACAGCTACCAACAGCTACACCAGGACTAACTCCAGAGCAAGCATCGGTTCTCGTTTCAGGGCCGCGGTTTTTTGTGGCTTTAATTTCCGGTGTAATTCTCGCCTTTGCTTTCCAATTAGTATTAACGAATCTCTCCATTGCTGCTGGAATTTCTTACTTGGGGCGTCCGTCTGACTCAGATACAGGTGTTGGCGAAGGGGTGAATTTGGGTGGTACGATTCGCAAAATTGGTACAGCACTGGGAATTTGGACACTAGTGTCTGTGACGATCGCTTTATTAATCGCTAGCTTTCTCGCCGTGAGATTAAGCCTGGTGATTTTAGACGCCAGACTCGGAGCAATTCTAGGGTTGGTGATTTGGGGTGCATACTTTTTACTGTTGATGTGGCTGAGTTCTACAACTGTAGGCTCCTTAATTGGCTCAGTATTTCACAGTGCAACCTCTGGGTTTCAAGCACTGATGGGAACCGCTACCGCCGCACTGGGAGCAAAAGCTGTCAATCAACAAGTAGTAGCAACAGCCGAAGCCGCCGCTTCCGCCGTGCGTCGAGAATTAACTGGTGCTATTGATACAACAAGTATTGCAGAAAACATTGAAGATTACTTAGACAGACTGCGTCCCCCAGAACTAGATACATCTGGAATTCGGGCTGAGTTTGAAAAGTTACTTAGTGAACCAAAGTTTCAGGCGATCGCCGGTAGTGCAGATCTCCGCAACATTGATCGCCAGAAATTCATCGATTTAGTGAGCGATCGCACTGATATTTCTAAAAAAGAAGCTAATCGCATCGCTGACACCTTATATAATGTTTGGCGTCAGGTTGTCGGTCAACAACAACCAAGCACAGACCGTCTCGGTGAATTGATGGAATATCTCAAATCCCTACCACCAGGACAAACAAAGACAGATGAACTCAGTACCAAACTAGACCGACTGATTGCAGAGACTCGCCCTACTGATCAGGCTGCACAAGCAAAGCCTGACCTAGTACAACAGACACTACAACAAGGAATATCCGCACTCACTGGGATTGTTTTGGGTAGAACAGATTTGTCAGATTTTGATGTCGAAAAAATCTGGAAAACCCTCACCACTGCTAAAGAAAAAGTTACTGCCCAAGCTGATAAGTTAGGCTTACCGACACCATCAGCACCCTATAGCCCAATTCGTGCTGATATCGAAAACTACCTGTTGCATACTTATGCTTGGCAACTGAGTCAAGAACAGATGGCTGATCAATTTCGGGATGTGATTTACGATCCCGCCGCCGATCCTGGCATAGTCCGCCGAGAGTTAGAACGGCTTTCCCGCCAGGATTTTGTGAATATTCTGCAACAGAGGGGATTGTTGACGCAAACTCAAATTCAGCGAATTAGCGATCGCCTAGAAGCACTCCGCCAAGGAGTACTGGTAACAGTCAAAGCTGCGGAAGAAAGAGAAATAGCCCAAGATTTGCAACGTCGAGTTGAGAGTTATCTCCTGGTCACCAATAAAGCAGATTTGTCTCCAGAAGAGATTGAGCAGCATTTTAAACCCCTGTTAACCGACCCAGATGCCGATTATGAAACACAGTCACAGCGACTGGCACAATTTGATCGCCAAGAACTGCGGGAGATTCTGCGGGAACGCAACGATATTCAACCAGAAGAATTAGAGAGAATTCTGGACGAGTTAGAAAAACAACGTACTGCTGTCTTGGTAGAATCCAAAGGGCTGGCAGATCAAGCCAGATATCAAGCAGAAACCCTGTGGTTAAATGTAGAATCATATCTGCGTAACACTGGCAAAGAGGAATTAAATCCTGATGCCATTCGCGCTGAACTCAAAAGGCTACTCTCAGATCCCCAAGCCGGAGTTACAGCAATTCAGTCCCGCCTGTCTCGCTTTGACCGCGATACCTTGGTACAGTTATTGAGTCAACGGCAAGATTTGAGTACATATCAAGCTCATCAAATCATCGATACCGTTGAAGAATCTTGGCATGATATCCGCCATGCACCGCAAGCATTAGCCCAGAAAGCAAAGGAACAATACGACTCTGTTACTGAAATCATTGCAGACTACTTGCGGAAAACTGGTAGAGAAGAACTCAACCCCGAAGGTATTCAACGGGATTTAGATAGACTGTTGGCTCATCCCCAAGAAGGAGTTGTCGCATTGCGGCGGCGATTGTCACATATTGACCGGGACACCCTAGTCAGATTACTGAGTCAACGTCGAGACTTGAGTGAGGAACAAGTCAATCAAGTGATTGATTCTGTGCAAACCTCAATTCGTAATTTTGTGCGTGCGCCTCGCCGTCTAGCGACCAGAACACAGCAAAAAGTGCAGAATTTCCAAACTTATTTGGAAGAGTATTTGCGGCGGACTGACAAGGAAGAACTTAACCCAGAAGGTATCAAGCGGGATGTGCAATTATTGTTACATGATCCGCAAGTAGGAATAGAAAGTTTTAGCGATCGCCTTTCTCATTTTGACCGTTCCACAATTATCGCCCTGCTGAAAATTCGAGAAGATATCACCGATGACGAAGCCGCCCGCATAGCAGACAATATTGTCTCCGTGCGGGATCAATTTGTCGAACAAGTGCGGGGTATCCAACGGCAAATACAAGATGTCATTGACGGGATTTTTGCCCGTATCCGCGATTATCTCAACTCCTTGGATCGCCCAGAACTCAACTATGATGGCATCAAGCATGATGTACGTCAGCTATTTGCAGATCCCCAAGCAGGGTTTGAATCCTTACGCCATCGCCTATCTACTTTCAACCGTGATACTGTAGTTGCTATTTTGAGTTCTCGTGAAGATATTTCTGAGGCTGACGCCAACCGCATTGTAGACCAAATTGAACGCGCCCGGCACACAGTACTACAACGAGCAGAACGGCTACAGCATGAAGCACAACACCGCCTAGAAGAAATGAAGCATCAAGCACAACGGCAAGCGGAAGAAACCCGCAAAGCCGCCGCTACAGCCTCTTGGTGGTTATTTGCGACAGCAGTTGTCTCAGCTATTTTCTCAGCCTTAGGAGGTGCGATCGCTGTAGTAGCGCTGTAATTCGTCATTAACTAGCTATGTTAACAAGCTGTCTCCGCTAACCTTTTGAGCCTCCCGGTATGGGGGGCTTTTTTATCCAAGGTTGATGACAAAGGAGCGATCGCATTAAGTCTTACCTCTTTCTTGCCAATCAACATAAAAAAAGAGAATTGCCAGCAAAATATAGCCAATAGCCCAAGGCATACCGGTTCCCCAGCCGAAATTAACCACTGTATCTGCCACAGTCCAACTATAACTGTGCATTAACCCAACCCAAGAAATGACAGCAGCCACCATAGACCAATAGGCAGCTTGGCGAAACTGGCGCTCAATAATGTAGACTGTAATCCCAGCTAAAATCATGGCGGAAAAAATAAACCCCTGCTCCAGAGCAAAAGCTCCATCAATATAGGTATCGCTCAACTTAAACTGCTCTATCAAGCTGGGTGTGAAAGGTCTTTCCACTGTGCCCAAACCTGCTGCCCGAAATGCGTTTTTCGCGATGATTGCACCCCAACCAGCAATCCCCGGTAATAGACCAATAACTACAGCAGGTGCATGATGCGATGGGGTAGCTGTAAAGCTTTGAGCGACAATCACAATCCCAATCCACAAGACAATTGCCATCCCAGCTTCAATCGGCACAAAGTAAGCCAGCATAGCCACAGTTCCAGTTAGGCAAAGCAAGCCCATAATGATGCCATTGAGGACAGAGTAACCAACTCTGGCTCCCAAAGCTTTCCAGCCAGGATGACCAATATAAATAGTAGTTGGAAAACAGGAACCACAAATAGCTGCAACCAAAGTACCAATACCATTGACCGCCAGACAGGGAGCAGTAGGATAAGTATCACCCGCAGCTTCTGCACTTTCTAAATTCTGGAGACTGCCAACAAGATTAAATAGCCCCATTGGTAAAATAATGCCGAAATATTCGACCAAGACTGAACGACTGCTCCACAATTTTCCCAACCACAAATAAGGTAGATAAATTCCCATTGGCTGCAGAGTAGTGGCAAACTTTGTCTGATCCCAACTGACCAAACCCGTTCCCCAGGCCAGGGCAATTCCCAAGAGAACAGCCAACAATCCACCAGGTATAGCAAATCGCACTCGCCCAAAATAAGTCAGCAGAATTACGCCCAGAGGCACCAAGCCAACTACGGGATTGGCAAAGGTACGAAAGAGAAAACCAATGGCAATAAAAGTGATGGCGATCCCGCCCAAAGTGGAAAGTAGTGCGGCCCGGGGGACGAGGCGACGGAGCCGCTCACCAACTCCAGCCCCGACAAGTTCTATCAAACCGGAACCAAAGCAAGCCACCAGTCCTGCTTGCCAAGCTAATTCCGCAGCTTGTTCCTCAGATGCACCACCAGAAATTGCCGCCAATCTTACAGGCAACATCACCAGAAAAACATAAGCAAAAAGACTGACAGTGTTAATTCCATAGGGCAAAGCAGTAATATCGTCCCGCTGCTCACGTTTGCCTTGCTCTTTGGCTAGCCATGCGTAATAGAAGTTGCCGACAATCAAACTTATGGCAACTCCTGGCAAAATGCGTCCGTAAACTAACACAGCAGGAAAGCCAAGTACTCCTTGGCACAAACTGACAATCAATAAAATTTGAATAAAATTATCCAGCGCCAGCCCAAATAAACCATCAATATCTCTGCGAACGAACCAACGGGGTACTCTGGTTGTAGCGATTTCCATTGTTTACTTTTGCTTTGCGAATTTTTTTGGCAATGGTCTTGTCGCTTTCAGAATACCAGCAAAGGTATTACAAGTGATAGGTTACAGATAGTTTTCTGTTTTTTGTGGTAATGGCTTTTTAGACTTTTTCTTACTTAGGATTTGGGTGATGACGAGCTTGTCTTCCTGTTCCCTATCTTTGCCAACGAATTTAATTTTGTTCAACCACTTAGTAATATCAGGTTTTATGTTTGAGCAACAAAGAGAAAGTTTACAGCTTCATGTTAAATAGTTAGCTACCGAAGCTTTACAAAGATCAGAACCATCAGCATGGTTTGAAGTTTTATATGCCGAAGCTCAAGGTGATGCAGCACAAATTCCTTGGGCAAAGTTAGCTCCTCACCCTTATCTACAAGATTGGTTGACAAATCATCAACTGTTCACTTCTGGGCAAAAAGCGTTAGTAATTGGTTGTGGCTTGGGAGCTTTCTCTAAAAGCCCACGAACCGTAACCGACACTGGACTTTCTTTCACAAAACGCTCAAACACCTACCCTAGCAACATTTTTTTCTCCACCCAATAGATTTGCACCTGTTTTTACCAAACTACAAATCTGCCCATCACACAACACCTTGAAAGGGCTAGTCCTATAATCTTAAAAATCAACAGTTCCATATCAAGTTTGCTACTCTTGCAAAATAGTAAAAATCTCTAGTTACTCAGATTTAAATTACACTTGAGCCAAGCTATAGCATGGCTATTCAATCTACTTTTTCTTGTAGCCACCTAGCAAAACTAGTCACGAGTATGATGACTGATGTGTTAGAGATACGTTACGTATAGTTGCATACTGATGAACTTGTCACAATCTTTTAGTTATGGAGTTTGATATGACATTAGCAGCTACTCCACAAACAAAGCCCCTATCAGATGAAGACTTACAGAAAATAAACGCTTACTGGCGTGCAGCTAACTATCTTTCAGTAGGGCAAATATATCTTCTTGACAATCCACTGCTAACAGAACCCCTCAAGCTAGAACACGTCAAACCCAGACTTTTAGGACACTGGGGAACCACACCAGGACTGAATTTAATTTATGCTCACCTGAATCGGGTGATTAAAAAGTATGATCTGAACACAATCTACATCGCCGGGCCTGGTCATGGCGGCCCTGGACTGGTTGCTAATACTTATCTGGAAGGCACTTACAGCGAATACTACCCCAACATCTCCCCAGATGCTGAGGGCATGAAAAAACTCTTCAAACAATTCTCCTTCCCTGGTGGTATCCCCAGCCACGTTGCACCGGAAACCCCAGGTTCCATCCACGAAGGCGGCGAACTGGGTTACGCCCTTGTCCACGCTTACGGTGCGGCGTTTGATAATCCCGATTTGATTGTGGCTGCGGTTGTGGGTGATGGTGAAGCAGAAACTGGTGCCTTAGCGGCTAGCTGGCACTCCAACAAGTTTCTCAACCCCGTTCATGATGGTGCAGTGCTGCCCATATTACACCTCAATGGGTATAAAATTGCTAACCCAACCTTACTATCACGGTTAAGTCACGAGGAAATAGCAAGTCTATTTGTGGGCTATGGATATAAGCCTTATTTTGTAGAAGGTGCTGATCCCGCAGATGTACATCAGCAACTAGCTGCAACTTTAGATACTATCATTACCGAAATTCAAGGTATCCAACGAGAAGCCCGTGTACATGGGTTTAAACAACGTCCCCGATGGCCGATGATTGTCCTCAGAACCCCCAAAGGTTGGACAGGCCCGAAAGAAGTGGATGGGAAAAAAACCGAAGATTATTGGCGATCGCACCAAGTACCTTTTGGTAATATCAGTGGACAGTCAGAACATTTAAAACTTCTAGAAGACTGGCTCAAAAGTTACAAACCAGAAGAACTCTTCGATGCCAACGGCACACTAATTCCAGAAATAGCAGCACTCGCACCCCAAGGCAAGCGGCGCATGGGTGACAACCCCCACGCCAACGGTGGTATCCTGCTACGTGATTTGAAAATGCCTGAATTCCAGGACTATGCAGTTGATGTTCCCCATCCAGGTACGGTAAATGCGGAAGCGACTAAAGTCACTGGCAAATTCCTCCGCGATGTGATGAAACTCAACCAAGAAAGCCGCAACTTCCGCATCTTTGGCCCCGATGAAACAGCATCAAATCGCCTAGATGCTGTGTTTGAAGTCACAGACCGTACCTGGGTAGCCCAAATTCTCCCCGAAGATGACCATCTATCCCCCGATGGTCGGGTAATGGAAATTCTCAGCGAAACCAGTTGTCAAGGATGGTTAGAAGGATACCTGTTGACAGGTCGTCACGGCTTCTTCTCCTGCTACGAAGCATTTATTCACATCATTGACTCCATGTTCAACCAACACGCCAAATGGTTAAAAACTACCCTAGATATTCCCTGGCGACGACCAATAGCTTCCCTTAACTACCTCCTCACCTCCCACGTTTGGCGACAAGACCACAATGGTTTCTCTCACCAAGACCCTGGTTTTATCGACCATGTCATGAATAAGAAATCTGAGATTATTCGTGTCTATCTTCCCCCTGACGCCAATACCCTGCTCTCAGTTACAGACCACTGTCTCAGAAGTCGTCACTATGTCAACGTTATAGTTGCCGGGAAACAACCAGCTCTGCAATATTTAGATATGAATGCAGCTATTAAACACTGCACCAAAGGCATTAGTATTTGGGAATGGGCTAGCAACGACCAAAATAGCGAACCAGATGTAGTGCTAGGGTGTGCAGGGGATATTCCCACCTTAGAAACCTTGGCGGCTGTAGATATTCTGCGTCAGCACTTCCCAGATTTAAAGGTGCGAGTAGTCAATGTGGTGGATTTAATGACACTACAACCAAAGAGTGAACATCCCCACGGTTTAAGCAGCAAAGACTTCGACACTATTTTCACCACCGACAAACCAATCATCTTTGCTTTTCATGGCTACCCTTGGTTAATCCATCGCCTCACCTACCGCCATACCAACCACAACAACCTGCATGTGCGCGGCTATAAAGAAGAGGGAACCACCACCACTCCCTTTGATATGGTCGTCCTCAATGACCTTGACCGCTTCCATCTAGTAATGGACGTAATTGATCGCGTCCCTAAATTAGGATATAAAGCAGCCTATGTCAAACAAAAGCTGCAAGATAAACTAATTGAACACAAACACTACATCGCCAAATACGGCGAAGATATGCCAGAAATCCGCGATTGGAAATGGCCTTACTAGTACCATTCCCTTAATATCATTGAAATCCGGTAGGGGCGAACAACCGTTCGCCCTGATTTTTTCGGGACTTTGCGTGAAACAAATTAGCAAGATGCTATACTTTGCCCGTTTGTATTAAAAGTATTTACGCGGATTTATTCTCAATCCTTGAAGCGGGGCATCTGGACTGTAAATCCCCCAAACAGTCATGTCATCTGTTAAGATCATCCAACCTGTGGTGGATTGGGAATCTCCAAAATATATTGTTCCACATATCCAAACCTCAATTTTAATCATCATAGCTAGTTCATTCACTCTGGCAGAAAGTCTCTGTCAGGGAATTTCCGTCTCTGTAATTTCTCGACATCCTTGAGCCAACCCAACAGTACCCAGAGAGGTGCAGCTATGACCTCAAGTCTGCTAAATATCACACAGCATTACCCAAATTTAATTTGGCGTAATCTGCGATCGCTATGTGAGTGGCGTAAATATCTAACTCTAACTGACTCCACTACTAACATCAACTCTCCTTACATCATCGGCATACCCGTAACCCCAGAGCAAGAAA
This sequence comes from Goleter apudmare HA4340-LM2, assembly GCA_019359495.1. Lineage (GTDB taxonomy): Bacteria > Cyanobacteriota > Cyanobacteriia > Cyanobacteriales > Nostocaceae > Goleter > Goleter apudmare. The sequence goes on along the minus strand of JAHHHF010000099.1, from coordinate 70,427 downwards.
TCTTTACTGGACGCAACAATATCAGTAAATGTATCGAGCAATTACTTTTAGACCACCGCCACATACCTTTGTTACTGTACGGTCAGCGACGCATGGGTAAAACTTCCCTGCTCAACAATTTAGGCAGACTACTACCCAATAACATCATTCCCATGTTTGTGGATTTGCAAGGAGCAGCCACATCAGCTTGCAAATATACAGGTTTTCTTTATCACATTGCCAAGGACATGGTAAACTCGGCCCAGACACGAGGTTTAATTCTGCCGCCCCTCACTCGTGAAGTCTTAGCTGCTAACCCTTGTATCTGTTTTCATGAATGGTTGGATCAGGTGGAAATCTTACTAGGTGACAGCACTGCATTACTAGCTTTGGATGAGTTTGAGGTATTAGATAATGCCATCAGCAAAGGATGTTTACATGAGCAGGATGTCCTGGGAATGCTACGCCACCTGATTCAACATCGTCCCCACTTCCAGTTGCTGCTGGCTGGTTCCCATACCTTAGCAGAATATCAGCGTTGGGCAAATTACTTGACTGATGTCCAAGTTGTGCATCTTTCCTATTTGAGTACAGCCGCAGCGCGACGATTAATTGAGCATCCGGTGAAGGATTTTTACCTATACTATAAACCTGATGCTGTTGAGCAAATTTTACAACTCACCCGTTGTCATCCCTTCCTCGTGCAACTAATATGTGCAGAAATCATCGCCCTCAAGAATGAGCAAGTACCCTCCATGCGTCGGGTGGTGACTGTAACTGATGTAGAAGCTGCGATACCACTGGCTTTAAGCAGTGGTAGTTTTTTCTTTGCCGATATTCAAAATAACCAAGTAGATAGCACTGGTTTAGCAATTCTCCACCACATTGCAGTTCACGGTGAAGGTGCAATTGTCTTCGTAAATCCTGACATTGAAAACACCCTCAACCTATTACTGCAACGTGAGTTAATTGAAAAAATTGCTGGAGGATATCGCTTTCAGGTAGAGTTGATTCGACGGTGGTTTGAAACACCTTTGCATCCCTGGGTGTTAAACCTCTGCGTCCCTGGGCATTATCAAATTACCACTGGCGGCGATGCAAACACCAGCAAACAAAAACGCTAATGCACCACCAATTAACCCGGTTGTGGGTGTAATTACTTGCTGTTGCGGAAATACTACGCCAAATACACTCATCGCTAACCCAATCCCACCAAAATATGTACCAATTCCTAAACCTGCCCAATGTGGAGGCATTAAAGATAAAGGAAATGGTATGGCAGCATTGATAATCAAGCTAAAGCCTGTTGCCATCAATAAAATAACTAAAATTGGTGTGCCCAGGTATAGCATCATCAACATTGAAAGAATAGTCGCACTGATACCTAACAGCATTGCAGGTTTAATGGTGATGCGAACAGCTAATAAGCTGGTAGGAAAAGTAGCGACAGCAATTAGTATGCCAATACCTACCATCTGTAAATCCACATTGTCAGCATTGATCTGCACCTTCAACAACTTTCCTACAGCATCCATAAGTAGTCGGGAACCCCACGCGACGCCAACACCAGTACCCAAAATCAACGCCAATTTTTGTAGAGGTATGACTGGTATTTTTTCGGCACGGGTGCGATCGCTTAGTAAATTGGGAGGATGAACATGCCGCAACACAGCTGCTGCACCCAAAAGTACAAAAGAAGCGATCGCAAACGCCAAAATTGGCGGAAAATTTAACACCCACTTAGTAAAAATTGGTCGCAAAGCACCAAGTGCTGCACCTGTAAAAGTAACAACACTAGCTGCCAACGGTATTTGGGCTGGTGTAGCATATATTCCTAAAAGCACCATTACCGGAGTCCGAAATACCGTCATCGCCAACGCCCACGCCACCAACACCACGGGTAAAACCAAGCGGAAAACCTCTAAAGGCGGCGTAAAAGTCACAACACACGGTATACTGATGAACAAGCCTGAAGACAAAATCACACCGACGGAAATGTACGGAAAACTAGTTCCTAATCTGTAAAGCGATCGATCTGAAAGTCCACCTATTAGTGGTTCCATCACCACCGCTAGAGCATTTTCTACAACTAATATCCCCACTACCCATGATGGGGGAAAACCAAACTGAGCTAGAAGTTGCGGTAAGTAAATCCCATAAATTAGCCAACTCAGAGTAATTGCACCCTGCACCCCCGCCAAGCTACACACTTGCAACCACAAAATTTTCAACTGCGATGGAGAAGTAGTCATAAGTAGACGGGGGATGGGGTAATGAGGTATTTGTAGAGACGTAGTAGTGCTACGTCTCTGCAAAAATACAAATGCCCCAATTTAATACTCTGGAACCGAGGAATCGACTTCCCGACTCCAAGCCGTAATCCCGCCTTTGACATTTATCCCCACAATCCCCGCTTCCTTAAGGATGCCAAGGGCTTTAGCAGAACGTCCGCCCATCTTACAATGAGCAATCAAACGGTGGCCGTTGAGTATTTCTTTCACCTTGGCAACGCCATTGCCATTTTCAATGTCAGGTAAAGGCACCAACATCGAACCAGGTATTTTAGCAATGTCATACTCATGGGGGTTGCGGACATCCAGCAACACAAAATCATCTGCGCCACTATCCAGCAATTGCTTTAATTCCACCACCGTCATTTCCTGGATGTCTGTCTGCTGTTTCGCTTCCTCTGCCTTAGCTTGGGGAATACCGCAGAATTGTTCGTAGTCTATCAACTTCTCTATCACCGGGCGGATGGGGTTGGGGCGTAGTTTCAACTCCCGGAATTTCATTTCTAAGGCGTTGTATAGCAGCAATCGCCCACTCAGGGTGTTACCTTTGCCAATAATAATTTTGACTGTTTCTGTGGCTTGGATGACGCCAATAATTCCTGGCAATATTCCTAATACCCCACCTTCTGCACAAGAGGGAACTAACCCTGGTGGTGGCGGTTCGGGATATAAGTCACGATAATTCGGGCCTTCTTGATAATTGAATACAGTAGCTTGCCCTTCAAAGCGGAAAATGGAACCGTAGACGTTGGGCTTATTCAACAACACACAAGCATCGTTAACAAGATATCTAGTGGGAAAGTTATCTGTGCCATCCACTATGACATCGTAAGGCTTGAGGATATCTAAAGCATTTTCCGAACTCAGACGAGTTTCGTAGAGATCAACTTGACAATAGGGGTTAATCTCGTGAATGCGGTGTTTTGCTGATTCAATCTTGGGCTTATTCACCCAGGATGTACCGTGAATCACTTGACGTTGCAAATTGGAAGTATCAACAACATCGAAATCAACTATGCCGATGCGTCCGATGCCTGCGGCTGCCAAGTATAGGAGTAGTGGCGAACCTAGTCCACCTGTACCGATACACAGGACACTAGCAGCCTTGAGACGCTTTTGTCCTTCCAGCCCCACCTCTGGCAAAATCAGGTGGCGAGAGTAGCGTTCATAATCGTCTTTGGTCAACTGGATATCATCCAGATTGGGATTGAGCATATGAGTTTGCTGTGGGAGCGAAGAGTATTAATACTAACGGAAAATGATATCCGTCTTGATAAGTTGTTAAATTATGTTTGCAATTGCTGCTGGTGAGATTTGAACGGAAGCTATTATATACGAGAGTTGGGGGATAATCTCAAATGATTTGGAATGCATCACATTTCCCTCGACTACAGTTTTGCTTACTACAGCACGGAGTAAATAAACCACCCATGTCAACTGAGCAGAACACTGACGCTGTATTCATTTTGAACTTTTAATTCACGGTGGTACTAGCTCCTGCTACCTTATAGGTTGAAACTAGTCTACTCATCTGTGATTTATGGCTCGAATTAATCTACTGGATACTCGCACTACTAGTTTCGGTGACTTGATTGGCAATGGCAAGATTTACCGAGTACCACCTTTCCAGCGTGATTACTCTTGGAATGAGGAAAATTGGGAAGATCTTTGGCAAGACATTCTATTACTCCAAGCTAACTCTGACTCTAGTCATTACATGGGAGCACTCGTTCTGCAAAGCTCTAGTAGATCAGACAAAGAGTTTACAATTATTGATGGGCAACAACGGCTAGCCACCCTCAGTATTGTTTCCATTGCTGTTATTGATAAGATCCAAAAATTAGTAGAGCGAGAAGAGCAAAAAGAAGCTAATCAAGAACCCAGAAACTCTGAGGGGGACAGTGGTAATATTTAGGTTAATAAAAACTAGTTAATAGTAGTGACTTTACCACTATCAATATCATAGATAGCGCTGACAATTTTGAGTTTATTTTGGCGGATAAGTTGCTCTAACGTAGAGCTTACACGCAATTTTTCAGCTTGATATTTAACATTAGATATGATTGCATTTTCATTAAGATCACCAGTTGCTAACTTAACTCTTTCTACAGCTGGTTGAATACTCTCAGTAATTAGGCCAAGTTTACCGGGAAGTGTTTTATTTTTGATAGCTGCTGAAACTGCACCACATCTTCTATGACCCAGAACTAGAATCAACTGAGAACCCAGTACTGCTGTAGCATATTCTAAGCTAGCGATCGCCATCTCACTCGCCACATTTCCAGCCACTCGCACCACAAATAAATTGCCAATTCCTTGGTCAAAAATTAGTTCTGTAGGTACTCTGGAATCTGCACAACCTAATATAGCTGCAAAGGGATACTGAGTTTTAGCAACTAATTGTAATCGTTTTAATGTTTGGTCAGGATATTGACGGTTTTGTTGGATAAATCTTTGATTACCGTCTAGTAAGCGTTTTAAAGCAGCATTGGCACTGAGAGGATTAGGATTGATTGCAGGAATATCAGCAACTACTGTTTGTTTGTTATCAGATAGCAAGTTGCAACTCAATCCTGTAGCTGCAAAACTGGCTACACCAGCCAATTTAAAAAAATCACGCCGTCCTAGAAATCCATTAATTCGACTCATGAATCTACCTGACAACAGTTTTGTTGTTGCCAGGAAGATATCAGACTTTAGCAGGATATAAGAGTACCGTCTGACACTGTTTAAGAGTCATTTAATTATTTGGTGTTTTCATTAATTTTTCTCCCTCGTCTCCCCTAATGTCTCTTCCCTGCACCTAGATACAGTTCCCCCACCTTGGGATCATGCAATAATTCTTGACCAGGCCCTGAGATCGCATCGCGTCCAGATTCTAACACGTAGCCGCGATCGGCCATTTCTAGAGCTTTGCGGGCATTTTGTTCTACTAGGACAATTGCCGTACCGCCCTGGTTAATTTGCTTGATTTGCTCAAATACTTGTGTGACGAGAATGGGAGATAAAGCCGCAGAGGGTTCATCTAAGAGCAGTAAACTGGGTTCTAGCATCAAAGCTTTACCCATAGCTAACATCTGGCGTTCCCCTCCAGAGAGAGTCCCAGCACGCTGACGACAGCGATCGCTTAATCTGGGGAACATGGTGAAAATTTTATCTTTGATGGGTTTTAGGGGAATATTACGGACAAAAGCACCCATTTCTAAGTTTTCTTCAACACTAAGTGAAGGAAAGACATTAGCGATTTGCGGTACGTAGCACATTCCTTTTTTGACGATTTGATCGGACTTTAGTCCAGCGATATTCTCGCCTTTGAAGGTAATTGTGCCTGTATGGGGGGTTAAAAGTCCAAAAATTGTTTTTGCTAAAGTAGATTTACCCGCACCGTTAGGGCCAATCACTGTTACCAATTCACCTGGTGCAACCCGAAAATTCACACCTTGCAGAATATCTACATCTTTGATGTATCCAGCATGGACGTTTTGCACTTCTAGTAAATATTCAATAGTCATTAGTCAATAAGTGTTTATGAATCAGTTTAATATTCAAGGGTTAAGGGTCAACAGTCAAGAGTTAATAGTTATGATCTCATGTTCCCCTAATTCTTCATCTCCATTACCTTTTTTAGGAGAGGATACACGAATCGGAATCTGGATGAAAAACTCTGTACCCTGGAATGGTACGGAAGTACACCATAACTGACCACCGTGTTGGTTGATAATTTGGTAACTAATCGACATACCAAGACCTGTACCAGAACCCACAGGTTTGGTGGTAAAGAAGGGGTCAAACATTTTTTGCTGAACCTCATCCTTCATCCCACAACCGTTGTCAGTAATCTGAATCTGCACTTGATGTTTAGCGACAACTTCAGTATGAATAATAATTTTCCCTTGATAGTTGTTTAATAATTCTGCCCTCGAAGATCCTAATCCTTCTATAGCATCAATGGCGTTAGTGAGTATATTCATGAATACTTGGTTTAGTTGCCCAGGGTAGCATTCAACTTCAGGTAAATCACCGTATTCTTTGAGCACTTGGATATCTGGATAACCTGTTTTACTTTTGAGACGACTTTGTAAAATGAGCAGTGTGCTATCAATACCTTCATGAATATCAACTACTTTGACTTCTGCTTCATCTAAACGGGAAAAATTTCGCAAAGATAATACTATTTCACTAATACGATCAGATCCCATTTTCATGGAAGATAAAATTTTTAGTAAGTCGTTACTAATAAAATTTAGTTCAATTTTATCTATATATTTTTCAATTTCTGCTGATGGATGAGGATAATCTCTCTGATAAAGTGAAATTAATTTGAGTAAATTTTCCACATACTCATTAGCAATGACAGCATTACCATAAATAAAGTTAACAGGGTTGTTGATTTCATGGGCGACACCGGCAACTAATTGACCTAGAGAAGACATTTTTTCTGTTTGGATCAGTTGCGCTTGTGTATTTGCAAGTTCCTTGAGGGTAATTTCTAATTGTGTAGCTTGTTCTTGAGCTTTGGCGGCTGTAATCAAAGATTGCGTCATTGCTTGCTTTAATTCAGTAGTACGTTCTTCCACTCTCATTTCTAACTCTGCCTTAGCTTTTAAAAGTGCTGCTTCAGCAATTTTACGCTCGATAATTTCGGATTTGAGTTGTTGGTTAGTTAGTTCTAATTGCGCTGGACTAGGTAAAGCTAATGCCTGGGGAATGATGGGCACTAAATTAATAGCTGTATAAATTGAGATGGCAGCAGTAATAGCTTTGATAATACCTGACAACCAGTAAGTTGGATGCCACAGTGTCCACACTTCCATGATGTGGGTTGTACCACAAGAAACGATGAAAGCTCCAAATAATAGGAGTATCCATTTAAAGGGCAAATCTTCTCGTTTTTGGACAAAGTAAACCAAAGTAATGGGTATGGAATAATAAGCTAGAGCAATTAAAGAATCTGAGATGATATGCAACCATACCAAATTTGGTTTCCACAGGTAACAATGTCCATGTGGAATAAATATGCCATCAACAAAAAAGCTTTGCAAAAACTCCAGCATTGATTTACTGACTGCAATTGTCGCACTTGTGTAGTTGAAGAATTATACGCTTATTAAGAGAATTTTTCCTAGTACTTTAATATACAAAATTTATGGATTTGTGGTGAGCAATTGAGCGCTCACTACAAACCAAACAAAACTAGCATTAGCGCAGTAATTCCTCTACCTGATGCTGGCTCCATAAATTTCTGTAAAGCCCATTCTGCTGCACAAGTTCAAAATGAGTACCTATTTGGACGATTTCACCTTTATCCATGACAAAAATCCTGTCAGCAGTAGCAGCCGCAGATAATTGATGGGTGATAAAAATTACAGTTTTACGCTCCGTATCACCGGAAATATTTTTGAGGATTTTTGTTGCTGTTTGATTATCGACACTGGAGAGGGCATCATCCAAAATTAACACTGGGGCATCGATTAACATTGCTCTTGATAGGGCGGTACGTTGACGCTGTCCACCAGAAAGAGTGATACCACGTTCTCCGACTATAGTCTCATATTGGGCTGGAAAGTTGATAATTTCTGGATGGATTTGGGCGAGATGGGCTACCGCTTCAATATCCTGTTGTTCACTAACTGGGTCGCCGTAACGGATATTATTTTTAATCGTGGTGCTGAACAAAAAGCTATCTTGTGGGACATAAGCGATCGCACCCCGTAAATCTGCCAATGCTATTTTGGTAATATCCAAATCATCTAAAAACAACTGCCCTGGTGCAATATCTAGTAAGCGGGGTAAGGCGTTTGCTAGGGTGGATTTCCCAGAACCAATTGCCCCCACAATGGCCACTGTTTCCCCAGGATTAATGGTAAAGTTAACGTTGGCGATCGCTTGGCGTGGGTAACCTGGATAAGTGTAGCTGAAATTTTTAGCTGTGAGTTTCCCTTTCACTCCAGACGCCGCAAGATGTATAACATCAGCACCATCATCAATCTTTGGTGTCGCTGAGAGAATAGACTCTAGACGGTCAACGCTAACTTCACCTCGTTGGTAAGCGGTGATGGTGAATCCTAACACAGCTGTGGGGAAAATCAGCCGTTCTACATAAATCAGTAACGCCAGAAAGTCACCAATAGCCAGAGTTTCCGCTAAAATCCGCGTCGCCCCCAGCCAAATAATTATTAGGGAACTCACACTAGCTAGTCCACCAATTAATGGAAATATTGTATTGCGAATTTTTGCAAGTTCTAAGTTAGCCGTCAACAACTGCTGATTTTTTTGAGCAAAGGCTCGCCGCTCATTTTCTTCTTGGGCGTAGATTTTAATCAAGGCTATCCCACTGATATCCTCTTGGATGAGTTCACTGATGTCAGAGAGATTCTCTTGTACTGCTGTTTGTTGTTGGCGTAGGCGATCGCTAAATAGATGCACCAACAAGAACATGAAGGGATATACTGCCAAAGAAGCTAATGTCAGATCCACACTAATTACCAGCATCGCTGGCAGTGTTAGAGCATAAGCAAATAAAGTGTTTGCCAAACTCAGTACGACAAAACCCAACAACCGCCTGATATTATCTACATCACTGGTAGCCCTACTAATCAAATCACCAGCCGTATTAGTGGCAAAGTAAGCAGGCTCTAGTTTGAGTAGGTGCTCAAAAATCCGTTGTTTGAGGTCAAATTCTACCTCCCGCCCCACACCAAATAGCCACATGCGTGAGGCCATACGGATTAATAACATTGCTGAACTGAACAGGACAATGATCACTACATAATTTATTAATTGCTGCCAGCTAAAGGTAGTTGAGAGTTCGTCAACACAAGCGCGAATCACCCAGGGTATATAAACACCTAAACCATTCACAACCAACAAAGCAATAATACCGAATGTCGTCTCCCGCCAATGGGGACGCAGATAAGCACCGAGTTTAGCAAGTCGTCGAGATTTTGCCATTTAAAAAAATTCAGGGGTCAAGGGTCAGGGGTCAAGAGTCAAGAGTCAAGAATTAAGGGTCATTAGTTATTTACCCCTTAACTCCCTGATCTTCCATTCCCCATTCCCCATTCCCCATTCCCCATTCTCTAGTTTAATTGTCACCTCTTTAGCCTGGTTATTAGCGACCACGCAAGAAAAAGTAAATCTGGTTAAGATAACTTTCCCAGACTCGCGTTGTTAATTGTAGCGTTTCTGCACTTGGTACAAAGTCTTCCAATCGCAACCCGCGTGTGCGAATTTCCTGGGGATTTTGCAACAAGTAGGGAGGGACTTTGACTTCTAAGGAATTGAACGCCAGAGTTAACAGACCCTGCTCTTGTGGTATAATTTCATCCCCAGAGATATCTGAGACACCCTTAATTGGGTTTACAGGTGTCGACGCTACCAAGGTTCCAGATTTAGAAGACGCCACCTGAAAATTCTGGATAACTTGCTGATTTGCTACCTGAGGGACACCAATCATAGCGATGGGCGCTCTCACCAAAAAATAAGCGATCGCTGGTGTACTTGATAACAACAAAACACCTAGTGCCCAACCCAGTAAGTATCCTCCTGGTTTATCGATCCCACCACCTTTAATCTTCTGGGCGGCAAAAATTAACAACAAAACAGATGCTCCCAAAGGTTTGAGGGGAAATGAGACTAACCTCCACAACGACGCCACAGCTGGCTCATTGGGGTTAATAAACGCCAGCGCAATGACAACCAGCAAAATGACAATCACGAATCGCCCGACAAAATTCCCTGTGGGATAGAATTTTTGGAACAAAGAGTAGACAACTGCACCAATCAACAGCCACAGCAGTACCCGGCTTAGGAGTAGAAACATAGGATAACTCTCAAATTTTCCTTTGCGGTGAGCCTGTGCGGTGGTGAAGCAGTTGCTTCTGGAGGAAAACCTCAGAAGGTAACTGCCAAAAGGGTTCCCCAGCATCGGGGAGTCGATTTATTTTACTGTCAAATTGTAATCGCACCATTACCTGACTTAAAATACATCAAACCTCACACCCAAAGACTACCGTCGTAGTGATTTTAGTGCAATTTTTTGCTAGTGCGTCTATTATTTGTAATTTTCCAGATGAGTAATGAGGCACCAGTAAATTAAATTTATGGGCATAAGGCTTTCACAGTTCCGAGTTCTGAGTTATTTAGCACTCAGCAAAATACCCAGTGTCCAATAACCGACTTATAGTAGTTAATGATTTATCAGGAAAAACTATGTCGTCCGGAAAACCGACTATTTTAGTTACAGGAGGAGCTGGCTATATTGGTTCCCATACAGTGCTGGCTTTGTCACGAGCTGGATATAACGTAGTTATCCTGGATAACTTGGTCTATGGACATCGTGACTTAGTAGAAAAGGTTTTGCAGGTGGAATTAGTGGTGGGTGATACTAGCGATCGCACTCTTTTAGACAATCTGTTTCAAACCCGCGATATTGCCGCAGTCATGCACTTTTCTGCTTATGCCTACGTAGGTGAGTCGGTTACAGACCCTGCGAAATATTACCGCAATAATGTTCTGGGCACTCTGACGCTTTTAGAAGCAATGCTGGCGGCATCTATTAAGAAATTTGTCTTTTCTTCTACCTGCGCCACTTATGGTGTACCAGAAGTTGTACCGATCCCTGAAGATCATCCCCAAAATCCCATTAATCCCTATGGTGCTACCAAGCTGATGGTAGAGCGGATTCTGGCAGATTTTGATGCTGCCTATGATTTCAAGTCAGTGCGTTTTCGTTACTTTAACGCGGCTGGTGCTGACCCCAATGGCTTATTAGGGGAAGATCACAATCCCGAAACCCATTTGATTCCCTTGGTGTTGCAGACAGCCTTAGGTAAACGGGAATCGATTTCAATTTTCGGTACAGATTATCCCACACCCGACGGCACTTGTATTCGGGATTATATTCATGTCAGCGACTTGGCAGACGCCCATATTTTAGGCTTGGAATATTTATTAAAAGGCGGAGATAGCGAGGTTTTCAACTTAGGTAACGGCCAAGGCTTCTCCGTCAGAGAAGTCATTGCATCTGCCGAACAAGTGACAGGATTAGATATCCCGGTTAAAGAATGCGATCGCCGTCCCGGAGATCCACCTGCTTTAATTGGGAGTGGTGAAAAAGCCAGAAAAATCCTCGGCTGGCAACCCCAATACCCAGACATCAAAGATATCGTAGTTCACGCTTGGCAATGGCATCAGCAGCGACATAAATAATTGGGCATGGGGGATGGGGGCAGCCATGCGTTCGGTCACCAGACTTGTGGCAAGTGGCGTCATGGGGCCAGAATTACTCTTCCCAACCCCCTATTACTAGAGAAAATGACCAAATAGAAGCGGCTTCCCGGAGGGTATTTCTAATTATCACTATCTCTTTTTCGCCCGCGTTGTACGACAAATAAAATGCCCGCCAAGCCTAACAGTGGGATGGAGAGTACCCAAAACGGAAACGGTTGAGGTGAATTTTGGATTTCATTACTGTTGACATTTTCCACATTTTTTGGCTCCTCTCTTACAGATGAACCTGCTGCCACAGTCACTTCAAAATCAAACTTAAAAGGTTGGAAGTTGGCTCCAGATGCTGGTTTACCAGTCAGTTGCAGTTGATAAATTCCTGGTCGAGGAAATGTAATTTCTGTCCCTGGTGTACCTTGATAGCGTTCAGCAACTACAGGCTTTAAGGGTGGCTTCAGTAGCGCTGGTTCGCCTGCTGTATGGGGTTGGGCATAAATAGCCAATTGGCAATTACAATCTTGGAGAGGAATTACCTTGCCACCTTTGAGGGTGAGGGCAAACCAAGTTTTTGCTCTTTCTCCAGCACGGGGGTTATCATTCGGTTCAATATGCAGAGTAGCCCCAACATCAGGGCCTATTTTCACTTTATGGGCAGAAGCGCTAGGTACAGGAGAAGCAACTAATGTCAGTAATAAAATTGGCAAAGCTAGATATGAACTGTGTTGTTTGAAAGTAGCTTTACCGCGATTTAGTTGGGGGAACATAGAACTTTTCTAGAGTTAATTTTGACCAAAACCAGCGCCAACGCACCAGCAAAACACTGAGGGTAATCACACCCATCAGCACGGCCGCTAATTTATTCCCCCAATTTGATTGTAAGGAACCCAGGTAATGGGAACCAATCAGCAGAGCATGAACGGCAGTTAATAGCAAAGCTGGCACGCCCAATAGATGAATCTGTCGCCAATGCTTGCCCAAGGACTTCTGCAACAGGTCGAAACTAGTGCAAGCGGCGGGAGTCATCAATATCAATGCTATAACACCCGCAGCCATCCCCCACTGAAATTGTGGTGGTAAGAAAGAAAAAGCCGCTAAATTCCATTGCAATGTGTGTTCCATCATGTGGGTAGTGTGAACCACAGACAACACAAAAGCCCCCACTCCCAAAGCTCGACGGTAACGCAGGGGCGAACCCCAGAAATTGCTGATGGGACGGGCAATCAGGGTTAATATCAAGCAGATCAGCGCGGCGTGTCCGGTGTAGTCTACCATTGTATCGCCAGTCCGCAGCAGGGTAATGATGCCAATGGTGAGTGTGACCCATCCCCCCAGGCGAAATAACTGACTACGCCGATTTTGACTCATTAACGAAGTGGAGACACCTACACCTAACATTGTGGGTAGGGTTCCTAAACCAAAAGCCAGCATGGTTGCCGTACTCATCCACAAGTTACCAGTTTGAGCCGCCTTAATTTGGGCAACATACAGAAAACCACAAGGCATCAAACCCCAAGTCATGCCTAACAGTGCTGGTGTCCACCATCTAGTTTGTAAGGAAAGCCTGACCATACCTGTACTCAGGCGATTGTGTAATCCACCCTGTAACAATGGGTGTAACACTGGAAGGCGCGGTAAGAGGTCGGGTTTGACTTGTTTTAGCCCCAACCAAATCAACATTAAACCAGTAATAATTGCGATCGCACGACGTAAGTCACTACCAATACCCGTTAGCTGTCCACTCTCCAATAATACTGACCCCAGTAGCCCAATCCCCCCACCGACTAGAGCATAGCTCAACATTCGCCCTAGGTTGAGCAAGATGTGAAATTTTAATTGTTGTCGCCAATCCGGTGTTTCTTGCTGACGCGACAGTGAAAACGCCATTGTTAAGGGGCCACACATGCCAAAGCAATGACCAAAACTACCCAGAAACCCCAGGAGCATAATGAGCGATAAATCTAGCATAAATGGGGCATGGGGAATTGTGGAAGAGGCAGAAGAGAAAGGGGCGGGGTCGAGAGGAGAAAAATTTTCCCTTTTGCGCCCTATGCCCCTGCTGGAAATAGGGTTTGGGTACTGAACGTTTCATAGTGTTCTAGTGGGGAACTTTAAGTGAAATTGCGGTATCTGTCAAAAGACAAGCCGTCAAACTTAGCGATCGCGTTAATTTAAAATCTGGAAGGCAGGAGTAAATTCAGATGAAAAAATGGCTGTGGCTAGTGTTGTTGATGTTGCTGGTGGTTGTGGCTTTTGGTAGTAGGGGGAGTACGTTTTTTGAGCAAAATAATGAGCCAGCAATTGTGGAGAGTATACCCACAGTCAAACCCCAACAGCAGCCAAAAGCTCCAGAAGTCAAGAATCAGCCGCAAGTGCAAGTATCTGCTGATAGGCTACTGGCTCATATCCAAAAGTTAAATTTTCAGCGTTATACCAATGAAGAGCGATCGCGTACTCGCACTTACATTACAACAGAACTGCAAAAATTAGGCTGGCAGCCCAAGTTAGAAAAGTTTGCCAATGGAATTAATATCTTTGCCGAACGACAGGGAACTGACACAGCCGCAGGTGCTATTCTCTTAGCCGCCCATTATGACACTGTGCCTGCTTCCCCTGGCGCAGATGACAATGCTAGCGGTATTGCCGTGATGTTAGAAACTGCTCGTCTTCTCAGTTCAAGTTCCACACCACGGACATTGCAGCTAGCGTTTTTTGACTTAGAAGAAATCGGACTTTTAGGGAGTAAGGCTTTTGTGGGTAAGACAGCACGGTTAAAAAATCTACGTGGTGTCATCGTTATGGATATGGTCGGTTACGCTTGCTACACTGTCGGTTGTCAGCAGTATCCTACAGGGTTGCCCGTGACTCCGCCTACTGATCAGGGTGACTTTTTAGTAGCGATTGGAGACACAGAACACTTGCCTCTGCTCAATACCTTTCACAACTCCAATGCAGCCAACCTACCGCCAGTACTGACACTGCCAATTCCCCTCAAAGGTTTGCTCTCACCAGACACCTTACGTAGTGACCATGCCCCCTTTTGGTATCAAGGAGTAGGGGCTGTGTTATTAACAGATACAGCTAATCTCCGTACTCCCCACTATCACCAACCCAGCGATACACCAGCCACCATTGACCGCCCCTTCTTTGTTGGTGCAGCCCAGATTGTATTCAATGCTACGACTAAATTATTAGAATCCAGTAATAACTTGGAAACTCAACCAACATCCTGATCAGCTTTTGGTCATTGGGCATTGGTAAGAGTAGCGATCGCCTATTCTAATCATCCGCAATGGAACCATGAAAGTTTGACCATTTAAATTAAGTTATGAAGTTGGTAAAGCAATAGAAGTTATTATTTGATTTGGTGTATTGTGAGAATTAGCACTCAAATTAGTTTGACCTACTTTCACCTGATTGCAGGCACTTATTAGGAAGAATATACATATCAAAATAAGAAATTTCCACCAGTAACGAATCATTAGTTTACAATTTGATAAATGATATGAACTAGTACCGCCGCGCTGTATTAGCATTATGTTGTTAGTTAATATAGGAATCCGACTTGATTATTGAAATTATTTGCGTAGGTAGGGAACAGGGAACAGGGAACAGGAAAAAAGGGAACAGAGGTGCACTGAATTTTTTTCAGAAATCAAATATGATTCCTATATACAGTTAGATGCTCTTGAGAATTTAAAGTAGTAAGCAAGGATAAAATTACTTCTTGTGCAGATTATGACTAACTCTCAACCTCCACTGCCACAACCCCAGCTAGAGCCGGCGGGTATTACCTTTGACCAATATGTAGAATTTACTCCAGAAAAATTGGAACTGTGGGACGGATATCTGGGCTACGGCGGACAAAACCAACTGGGGTTTCATTTGGCTGTTTTAAGAAATATGGGAGTACTTACAGCAATTCGTCATACGAAATTGTCACTATGGATAGAAGCCATAGACCGTCATCTCAGAGAAAAACTAGAAACTGTCAGCACTCAACCAGAAGTAGCCCAAGCAATGGTAAATCGCCTAAATCGGGCAATGGAAGATTTGACAACTGTGGCAGAGTATTTGGAGGAATAGTAATACAAAAGCTCGGTACTAGGGGATAATCTACTAGTTTGTAACTCCCAGTAATACCCTTGGAACCCAACCAGCGAAACCTATTTTCAGACCTCCCCCTCATACCAACGCGTAGAGCAAAAGTCTCACTTTATGAAATTCAGTAGTTTTACTAAGTATCGTTGTGTACTAGTGCTATCCATGTTAAATTTAGTTGCCAACAAATTTCACGTTTAAATAAAAAGAGATATGGCTGACGTATTTGGTAGCATCGGCTTAATTGACTACAACATCGGCTTAATTGACTACGGCACATTGAAGAACCCTGACGGCATCTTGAAGAACCCTGACGGCATCTTGAAGAACCCTGACGGCACATTGAAGAACCCTGACGGCACATTGAAAGACGAAGACTTATCTGGTAGCTTGGGCGCTGGCAGCTTTACTAACGGTGACTTATCTGGCAGCTTCGGCGGTGGCAGCTTGGGCGCTGGCAGCTTTACTGACGGCGGCTTATCTGGTAGCTTGGGCGGCGGCGGCTTGAGCGCTGGCACCGACTTCTTTGGGTAGGGTAGATTTTTACTTTACCTGTTCAAAAAAACTCTAAATCCAAGTCAATATCTGTATTAGAATCTTTAGCTTTGTTTAATTAGCAAAATAGTGAATATTAAAATACCCCACTAACCAATTAAGGCTGATGAGGTATTTTGCTTTGCGATAGTCTTAAATCACAATAGTTTCGCACAGTCGAGCTTGTGGGATCATTTCTACATACTAATTGGCTTTAATTCAATATCCATGTCTAGGCGTAAATTGGGCAAAAGTAGCGAAGCTCCTATGAGCCGCCACGTAGCGCCTGAAAAGGATGCTTTCAATGCATCAAAAAAGGATGCGATCGCCATGTGACTTATGATCCTCCGCTTAACTCCAAAAGGAAACGCCCTGTGTATGAAACTAAAACTTCAATCAAGTGTTGTGTTATAGTGACAATACTTGCACTTGCAAAGTATTGAATAATTGAGAGCAAATCATTATCGCAATCCAAAAGCAACTAATTAATTCACAAATCAAGTCACCTCAGATCTTCTTGATTGACCATGAAAATAATAACCGGGGACTCATAGATACACATGAGGCTCTACAGCTAGCACAGAGCCTAGAGCTTGACCTAGTTATAGTATCTGAAGGTAAAGATGCCCCAGTCGCCAAGATTGTCAACTATGGTAAGCTTCAGTATCAAAAGAAAAAGCGTCAGGGACACAGTGCTAAACCTACGGTAAAGGAAGTTCGGCTCCGTCCGAATGTAGGTGTGAGCGACTACAACTTACGCATCGAGCAAGCTATTGGGTGGTTGAGTAAAGGTGATTCAGTCAAGTTTGTTATTCGTTTACGAGGTCGAGAAAACCAATATCGTGAACAGGCTGGAGAAATGTTAGAGCGGATTGTCACTGCTCTGGGTCAAGTTGGTAAAGTCCAGTCGCTTGATAAACGTTCACTAGTTGCTCAAGTTATTCCTGCCTAATTAGGGCTTGCTGAAAAAGTCTGATCGTTGGGGGTAGGCAATAGGGAATAGGCAATAGGCAATAGTTTCACCCTAATTTTTTCTGGTTTTTTGCGCTCCCATCAATGATGAATGCAAGATTCTGAAGCATCATATCCCTATTTGGTTGCACCTGTTTGGGAGGAAATAGCCGCAAAGCATTGACAAATCAATGTTTTAAGATTATTCAGCAGACCCTAATTAATTGGGAGTATTTAGCGACTCGCTAGATCGCTCGATTTTTAAAGCCAGAGTGTCAAAAAGCTTTACTCCAGATACAGCCTTAATTGCTCTAAGTCAATGAAGGATTCGCGTGTTTGGGAATTGGGAGCAAGTGGGGCTTCAAACTGCACCACTCCAATTGCTTCAACGATTTGATGATTATAGTTTTCTACCTCATCTGGCGGCCGCAAAGATGGTTTATTCCCAGATGGGAAAATGCTCACCTTGGTGTCATCCTCAAGCACAATTTGCGATTTTGTATAAAGTCCTTGAAAATCTGGAATGCCAGTAGATTGTGGGTTGGGTTTCCAGGTTTTTGATGTATAACGGCCAATGAGTTTGACCCGTTGACCATTGAGACGAATTAAATCAACACGTTTTTTTACTATTTCCAATTTGTTTGTGGGCATTTCTTCACTACTTAACTGGGGTACTTGACTAGTAGTGGGTTTAACGTGGGGGCGAACAACCGTTCGCCCTCCTAAATTGATTCTAAGTTGTAGCTGTCAAATTGACTTTGACAATCAAATCATTGAAGTCCTTATCCCCACCATTAGGTAAATCCTCAAAGCCAAAGATATTATTGCCTAACAGGCGGATATGATCTGACTTATCGGCATTAGCCCCCAAGTAGGGGAAATAAACAGCCGGATCATTATTAGCATTGGTATCGAGCAACGCATCGGGTCTGCCATTCACAATTAGAAATGGTGCAAAGATCGAACCAGGTTGGAAAGTGCTTGTAAATGTCGCCGTACCTTGGTTACTCACCGCCAAGCCAATACCAGCAACTCTGCCACGCACCGCAGCTTGAGTATAACCAGCCTGTCCTGGCAGCAAATCAGCCACACCATCGCCATTGGTGTCAATGCCACCATTTTCATCAGCTACTCGATAGAAGCCAACAAAGTTGTCATAAGCTGCTTCTCTGTGGACGGAAAATTCTGCTCTCACGGCTTGTTTGACTTCGCGTAAATCAATTACTTCCCCTTGGGATTGACTTTGCAGACTCGCACCTACGGGTACAGCTTGATTAGTTTGCTTAATTCTCACCACAAAACTGTTAAATTCAGTCGTGCTACTACTAGAACCATCTTGCCAAGCCACGGAGAATTCATCGCCACCCAAGGCAGTAATCTTTTGCGTAGTAGCACTGGCAAACAGCAATTCACTGATGGAAATCGCACCAGAACGGACAGCATCCAAAGTACCGTTTTTCACTAATAAAAATCGCAAATTATCAGTAGAATTTACTTCCAGGATGCTAGAGAGATTGTTACCATTAAAGCCATTGGGACTATTAGCGATCGCAGAGAAAACCACTCTTGAGCGTTCTAGGGCAGCTTGGGCGTAGCCTGCCGCACCAGGGGCAATGCCGTTAATTGTGCCTTTGGTATCATCAACAGTGAACAAAACCAATTCATTCAACAGATTAGAATTGCGTTCTGTGAGTGTGATTTCCAGTTTGACTTTGACTTTGATATCTACAGAACCAGTGATATTAAAGACATCATCTTGAATATTGGTTAAACGGCTGGGTATGGGGACAATATCTGTTTTCTTGACACCGTTGACATTGACAAGAAAATTGCGAGAAGTAGTTTTGTCGCCATCACTGACATTGAGAGTAATGGTGGCTTGTCCAAATTTACTAGCAGCAGGTGTGATCTTAATAGTGCGATTACTGTCCGTACCACCGATTAAAATCCCGTCATTGGGAATTAAATCTGGGTTGGATGAACTGGCTGTAACTGTTAGATTACTAGCAGCAGTTTCAAAGTCAGCAATAGCAAACGGAATGGCTATGGTTGATGTATCCTGATCAATGGTTTGGTCGGGAATACCACCACTAGTAGTAACTTCCACATACGCTAAGTTGCTATTTGTCCCCGCCGATGGTGTCCCGTCTCCAAAGAACAGGAAATTGGGTTTTTCGTAGACATTAGGCAGTGTGAAAGCGCCTATAGTTGGCGGCACAAAAGCACTGTAATCTCGGACTTTCCCTGTGAGTGTGGCGACACCATCAGCAGATAAGGTGTATTGATCGCCTAAAATTGCCAAATTGTAGTTAACTAGTTTGGTGGTGTTAAAATCTACGCCTTCGGCTTGGGTGAATAGGGTTTTGTTGGGATTACCAGAAGTATCAGGTTCCAGAGAAGGATTTTTTTGTGTTGTGCCGTCATCCTGGGCAAAAATTCGGTCGGTGAGGAAACCTAATTCAATACCCTTTTTATCTTCACCGAGAACAATGAAACTGAACCCAGCGCGGTCTGTTTTACCATCATTATTCTTATTAGCAGATGCAGTTAAAGTTTGAGCATTTACCTGTAAACCAAAGGAGATGACAAACCCAGTATTTCTATCCAGGGTGGGGAAGAGAGGATTTAAAGGGGTAGCGGTGAGAGATGTGCCATTGATACCGTAGTTGAAGTAACCAGCATAGGTTGAGTCGTTGTTATTGGTGACAAGATTAGTGGCGTTATTCGTCGCCGATGTGGTGGGTTCAGGGCCAAAGAACGTCAGAGGTTGATAAGTAAACCAAGGTGCATTAGCTGCCGCACCTGCTTCTTCTAGTTTCTTACCAGTACTACCGTCATAGAGAACTAGCGTATTACCAATATTGGGTGCATCGTTCTCGGCAATTACTTGGACTGTTTTGGTGACATCTGTACTTTTGTTTCCAGTGTCATCGGTTAAAAATATCTCTAAGATTCGGTCACTGGTAGCAGGATTTTCAGAAGTGTTGGCGAAGGTAATGTTGCGTAATAAAGCTTGAGTTGCCTCTACTGTGGCGCTAGCATTCAGGCTAATTACTAAACTTTCAGTGCCAATACCGCCACTAAATTCGCCAATTTTGATACTACCATAATAAACTTCTCTGCCATCAAGGTTAATTTCAGTAGTGCCAGTGCCTTGATTGCGAATACTCAAACGGTCATCGGCTGTCCCCCCCCTACTGCCTCGCCTCCCACCTCTAAAGCGGACTGTGAGATTACCTGTGTTGAAGTTGGCTGAGTCAATATCGCTGACAGTTGCACCTGCGTCTAAAAGAGTGGCGACGGCGTTTTCTGTATAGGAAATATTGTCACCAGATAGGGTGATGACTGGGGGAATAGGTGTGGTATTCAACAGTACGGAGATATTGTTGCTCAAGTTAGCCACAGCCAAGTCGGGTTTGCCGTCGCCGTTGAAATCTCCGACTGTCACTGAATAGGGAGAACTCCCAACAGTGAAGTTGGTAGCACTGCCAAAGCTGCCACTGTCATTGCCCAGAAGCACAGAGACGTTACCATCGTTTCGGTTAGCCACAGCCAAGTCGGGTTTACCGTCGCTGTTGAAGTCTGCCACTGTCACTGAATAGGGAGAACTCCCAACAGTGAAGTTGGTGGCAGTGCCAAAGCTGCCACTGCCATTGCCCAGAAGCACGGAGACGTTGTTGCTGCCAGAGTTAGCCACAGCCAAGTCGGGTTTACCGTCACCGTTGAAGTCTCCCACTGTCACTAAATAGGGATTAGTGCCAACGGTGAAGTTGGTGGCACTGCCAAAGCTGCCACTGCCATCGCCTAGCAGGATAGAGACGTTGTCGCTGTCATAGTTAGCCACAGCCAAGTCGGGTTTGCCATCGCCGTTAAAATCTCCCACTGTTACTGATACAGGAAGACTCCCAACGGCGAAGTTAGAGAGAGTGCCGAAGCCCCCAGTGCCATTGCCCAAGAGTATGGAAACGTTGTTGCTGAAAAGGTTAGCTACGGCCAAGTCCAGCTTGCCGTCGCCATTGAAGTCTCTTACTGCTACTGACTGGGGACTATTGCCAACGGTGAAGTTGGTAGCAGTGCCAAAGCCCCCTATGCCGTTACCCAGAAGTATGGAGACGTTATTGCTATTCTCGTTAGGGATAATCAAATCCAACTTGCTGTCGCCGTTAATGTCTGCCACTGTTACTGAAATGGGAGCATTCCCAACGCTGAAGTTGGTGGGGCTGCCAAAGCCACCAGTACCGTTACCCAGTAAAATAGAGACGTTATTACCGTTATGGTTAACCACAACTAAGTCCTGCTTGCCGTCGCCGTTGAAGTCTGCTGCTGCTAGTCTATAGGTAGTAATCCCAGTACACCCAATGGCGAAGTTGGTGGCAGTAGCGAAGGAGGGAAAGATGCCTGGATAAGCTGCTATCACTTGTGGACGCAAGGCTAAGGTGGTGGCAATATGCCCGATGTTCACCTCTAGTTCCCAGGTTCCCCCACGTTGGGTGTTGCCTACTTTCTTAGTTGAGGCGGCGATATTTGCCCTGGTGAGTTGGTGTAGCTGTTCTATGAAAGTTTTTCCCCTCTCATCAGCAGCGACTTCACAGCCATAGATGAGGATTTCGGCTACTTGCCATTGTTGTAGTTGCTGGCGATGGGTGTAGAGGGTGGCTAAATTGAGTTGGCTATTACCGAGTTGCAAGCCGCCGGGGCTACCGTGGGCAATTATCTGGAGACTAGCAACGGGGCAATTGTTGATGAGGGCACTGATTTGGGTGATGCCGTCTTGGTGCTGGTCTAGGATAATGACTTCGGCTGTGGGTAAAATGCCTTGGGCTAGCAATTGATGGTGATCAATTGCTGAGTCGATGATGACTAGGGTCTGCTTTGTAGCGGCTAAATTCGCAGTTCTGGCAATGGTAGTGGTCATGGTAATTGGTAATTCGTAATTCGTAATTCGTAATTAAGGTGTATAGCTTGCTTCTTTGAATGGAGTAGGGCATTGCCTTGCCCTTGTTATCTGCGGGCAAGGCAATGCCCTACGCTCTCACCCACCATTTCTTGGTGAAATTACTGAGTTAAATAAGTTGATGTTGGGTAAATTAAGTAATCTTGCTGGAGTTGTTTGCGTTTAGTTACAGGCAAAAAAATATAATTTTGCAGAGAATTCACATGAGGATATATTCCTTACTACAAGAGAGGAAGTAGATATGAACAAGGTTGTAGCCATACATTATTGACGGCAGAGTTTAAGTGTGTATAGTTAGTAACTAAACGACCAACATTCTAGGCGACGTTAATGATAAGTGTCAAAAGTTACTTAACCCCATGCCCATACAATCTATAGCTAAAGCTGCGCTCTCGGTAGAAATCCTGGCTTCACCTAATTTCTCTGACTGGCTACAATCCCAGCAGATAAGTTTGGCTTTCACTTCCTATCAAAGTTCTCGCCTGATGTTGTTAGGGGTGAATGCTCAAGGGCAATTGTCGGTGTTTGAGCGCATGTTTGACGGCGCAATGGGTTTATATACGACTCCAGAACGGATTTATTTAAGTGCTAAATATCAAATCTGGCAGTTAGATAATGCTTTGACGCCAGGGCAACTTTATGATGGTTACGATCGCCTTTACATTCCGCGCCTTGGCTACACTACTGGGAACTTAGGGATTCATGATTTGGCTGTGGAAGCAGATAACAGCCGGATTATTTTTATCAGTACTATATTAAATTGTTTGGCGACGGTGAGCGATCGCTATAATTGCATTCCTTTATGGAAACCGTCTTTTATCTCTGGTTTGGTGAATGAGGATCACTGTCACCTAAATGGTTTGGCGATGGTGGACGGTAAACCCCGTTATGTCAGTCTCTACGCACAATCTGACGTCCTCAATGGTTGGCAAAACCAGTGGCAAAGTGGGGGCTGTATTATTGATATTGCATCTGATGAGGTGATTGCTGGGGGTTTATCTCTGCCCCTCTCCCCACGATTTTATCAGGGCAAGCTCTGGCTACTCAATGCTGGGAAAGGGGAATTTGGCTATGTTGATCAAGATGGGAGATTTCAGCCTGTGGCTTCCTGTCCTGGTTTTCCCCGTGGTTTGGCATTTACAGGAGATTATGCGATCGTTAGTTTATCGAAACCCCAGGATAAAAATTTTCCTGGATTCACTGATGCACCCCGATGTGGGTTGATGGTGATTGACTTGAAAACCGGGGGAGTTGTCCACTGGGTACTTTTAGAAGGAGAAATCACCGAACTTGCTGATGTCCAGGTGTTATCAGGAGTCCGTCGCCCGCAAGTATTAGGATTCCAAACTGAAGAGATTCAGCAGATGATTACCCTCGATCCTAGTTCTTTGCTATTTGGGGGAGGTGGGGGAGATAAAAGAGCAAACATAACATTTCCCGTACCTGGTTCATCAGCCTCAGATACTCGTTCATCAGTCTCAGATACTCGTTCACCAGTCTTAGATACTCGCTCACCCTCCTCACCGCTTCCGCTCCTTGTAGAACAGCTTTACCAGCAAGCATTAGCTTTACAAAAACAAGGAGAATTTTCAGAAGCGATCGCGCAATACGAACAACTGATTACCCAATACCCCGGATATGCTCCCGCTTGGTATCAACTGGGGGTAATTATCAGCCATCAAGGAAAAACAGAACAAGCTGTTTTGGCTTATGAAAAAGCATTGACAATTAACCCTCGATATGATAAAGTACACAACAATTTAGGTATCCTGTGGGTAGCTGAGAAAAATTTAGCAAAAGCGATCGCCTGTTTTCAGTCAGCAATTGACAGTAATCCTGATTATGCTTTTGCTCATAATAATCTGGGTTTAGCTTGGCAAATGCAAGGAAAGTTACCAGCAGCAGCCGGGAAGTTTCAAGAAGCTTTAGAGAAAAATCCCCATTATCCCGAAGCTTATCTGAATTTGGGGATTGTCTTAGAGGCTCAAGATAATTTAGCAGGGGCGATCGCTTGTTATCGTGCAGCGATTGGGCACAAACCAGATTATATTAAAGCTTACAACCGCTTGGGTTCAGCTTTATTAACTTTAGCGATCGCGGGGAATGGTCAAGTAGATGAAGCGAGGGTAATATTTGAAAAGGTTTTAACTCTCCAACCAGACTCCGCCGAAGCATTCAATTACCTGTTTTACCTCAAAGAAATGACTTGCGATTGGCGGATGCGTCAGTCTGATTTAACGCGCATTTGGGAAACAACTCTCCAGGAGGTGGAGAAAGGAAAACCCACAACCATCGGCCCTTTTGATACCTTATACAAGCCTTGGGATCGGACATTGCTGCTGAAAATCGCTCGGACGCATGGAGACAATATCAAGGAACAATGGGCGAGTGTGCAAACATCTCTCAACTTTACTCATTCCCGTTCCTTAACTGGGCGGCTACGTATTGGCTATTTATCTAATGATTTCCGCAACCATGCTACCAGTCATCTGATGAAAAGCTTATTTAGCTTGCACAATCAGACTAATTTTGAGATATTCGCCTACTCTTTTGGCGTAGATGACAACAGCGCCTACCGTCAACAGATTGCTGCTGAATGTGAACACTTCCACGATGTAACCACCTTATCTATAGAAGAAAACGCCCAGCAAATTTACGATCATGGCATCAATATATTAGTTGATCTCAAAGGTTACACTGCTGGATCTCGCAGCGCCATTCTAGCTTTAAGATCGGCTCCCATCCAAGTCAACTATTTGGGCTATCCGGGAACGATGGGTGCTGAGTTTATCGACTATATAATTGGTGATGCTGTAGTCACACCACCAGAATTTGCTGATGGCTTTAGCGAAAAGTTAGTCCTCTTACCCCACAGCTATCAAGTCAACGATCATCAACAAGCGATCGCGTCTACCCCCGTCACCCGTGCTCAATATGGTTTACCAGAATCGGGTTTTGTCTTTTGCTGCTTCAACAACAACTATAAAATAGAACCGCAGATTTTCGACGTGTGGATGAGAATTCTCGCCGCAGTACCAGGGAGTGTCCTCTGGTTACTGGTAAGATTCCCGGCGGCTGAGTCAAATCTGAAACGAGAAGCCGAAGCGCGGGGAATTAATAGCGATCGCTTAATTTTTGCTCAATACCACCCCAAAGCTGAACACTTAGCACGACATCAATTAGCAGACTTATTCCTAGATACTTTATATTGCAATGCTCACACCACTGCTAGTGATGCTTTGTGGGCGGGTTTACCTGTAATTACCTGTCTGGGAAAAACTTTTGCATCTCGTGTTGCGGCTAGTTTATTGACAGCAGTTGGTTTACCAGAGTTAATTACTCATAACTTAGAACAGTATGAACAATTAACGATTAACTTAGCAAATTCTCCCACAAAATTACAGCAACTGAAGCAGCAATTAGTGCAAAATCGTATCATGTATCCACTGTTTGACACAACACAATTCACTTGCAATCTAGAACAAGCCTACCGAATGATATGGGAGATTTATGCTGCCGGTAAACCACCGCAGACGATTAAATTTCGTAATTCTTAATTAATCAAATTACCAGGGTAGGTAATGGACCGCCCTACACTTAATAAAAAAACAAGATTCATGAAATTTTCTGTCTCTATTATCAATCCCCCAAACTATTCTCATAGTGCAGCCTTTCAAGAAGTGGGAGAGAGTATTCACTACGGTTTAATAGAATTAGGTCATGATTCTGTTTTATCTACAGAAACAAATGTACCTGACAGACAATTAATCATTCTCGGTGCAAATCTTATCCCTTTTTCCCAAATCATTCTCCCTACCAATGCTATTATCTATAACCTAGAACAGATTCATCCAGGTTCACCTTGGCTAACTCCGGAGCTATTAAAATTATTTAGCCAACATCGTCTCTGGGATTACAGCCAGCAAAATATTGTACAACTTGCCAAACTGGGAATTACTAATGTCAGCCATTTACAAATTGGCTATGTACCACAATTAACCCGCATCCATCAAGTTCCAGAAGAGCAGCAAGATATTGATGTTTTATTCTATGGTTCGCTGACTCAAGAACGTTTATCTATAATCAAATCACTGCAAGCACATGGGTTAAAAACTGTTGCACTGCATGGTGTATATGGTCAGGAAAGAGATGAGTTTATTAGTCGTGCCAAAATTGTTATCAATATCCATGCATATGCTAGTAAAGTGTTTGAAATAGCCCGTGTATTCTACTTATTAGCTAATCAAAAGTTTGTGATTTCTGAACATGGCTCTGATCTGTCCGCAGAAGTACCGTTATCATCAGGCTTGGTATTGGCGGATTACGACAAATTGGTGAGCACATGTCTAAATTTTATTGAGCGTCCCCTTTTGAGAAAGCAGATTGCTAAAACTGGATTTGCAATTATGCAAGAGCGATCGCAAGCAAGTTATCTTAAAACTCTACTCACTGCAAACCCTCAGTATTGATGGTTTATATATAGGAATCCGATTTGATTCATGAACAACTCGTGAGGGCAGGCAATAGGCAACAGGCAACAGGCAACAGAAAAAAAACAATGTTACAGATACTGAGTTTTTTTCAAAAATCAAATATGAGTCCTATAGCAATCCGTTTTGATTTGGAGAACTGAAAACTCAACCAACATCCTGATCAGCTGTTGCTTGCGGGAAGGTCAAAATCCAATTTTGTTGATCACTAATTTGGTTATACATACCTTGCAGCATCAGCCACAGAGCGGTTCGAGTCCTCAAGTAGTGTCTCACTAAATGAGTTCCCGGTTTGGCAAAGACATCATCATAGTTTTGACTATTACCAAATGGTTTGGAACATTTACTACCAAAACCTTTAACAGACAACACAAAAAATGGTGTTTGTTGATATTTGTTGGGAACCATAAAGATACCATAGACGTGGTGTTTTCCACGCCAAGGCTCTACAACAACCTTAGTCGCCTGTACGGCGAATTTTTGAGTTTGTGATGTCAAAAAGGCTTCTGAGTTGCAATAAGAACCATCTACAGGCCACAATGTTGTCACAATACTCAGTGAAAGTAAAAGCAGCAAAGCATAGGTGAGTGGGCGACGCATAAATACAAAAAAAGTGTTGAAGCGGCTGGTACAAGTTGATGAGTAATGGTAGTGCAGCCACAACAATCAGAGAATCCATCTGTAGAAGTGGGGAATCTCTCAGGGCAACGAGTTAGTTCTAGATATTTAGATTAGTGGAGAAGCGATCGCACTTTTGTGGCTGTCAACACCAATTAGGGGCGACGCCATTACCTAAACCTTCTCCTTCGCTGGGGGGACAATTCCACTCTTATTTAAACCCGCATCAATTTCCCTAAGTATTTTAAAATCCTCTTCGGGTAAAGGATAGGTGCTACTTTCAAATAAACCTGCACTAACAGCAGGCTGCTTTTCTAAAAATGAGAATGCTTGTCTAAACTCTCGTGGCGTTGCTTTAATTGGTGAGTCAAAATGACAGGGAATAATCCACTGGAAATCCCAACTCGCCACTTTTTGGGCCCAGTTAAGGGTGGCTTGGGGGGCGCGGTTGAGGATGAGTGTTTGTAAAATTGGGGCGACAAACAAACGACCATTACCCCGCAGCGCATCAAATGACCGTTGCCAATCTCGTTGCCATTGGAAGGGGAACAAGCCAAAATAAGCTTTATATGAACGCTCTGGTGCTTTGAGGGCATCACGAAACAATTGACCCAATCCGATGATATCTAGCGCACTGGGCTGGAAGTATAAAGCAAACAGTGAGATGCGCTGCCATCCTTTGCGACGGTTTGCCTGATGATCTGCCACTATATCAAAGGCATTATCCTTGGCGTGGAATAGTAAGGGGTATGGATCTAACTGCACGATCGCAGGTGGATCTGCTGGTACTGACAGCACCGAGTCCGTTACCAATAGTGTATGCGATCGCTTATGCAAAAATACCACTTCGGCAAAGCTACCCGGCCCCAGGTCTATGGGCCCCAGCATTGCGTAATCAAACTCATCAGCAAAGGGTGCTTTGCTACTGTCTTCTGGGAGTATTTGAGTCCGTTTAGGGGGTAAACCCAGCCAACTCAATGGCAAATTTAAGGGGAAACTCCACTGATGAGGTGCTACAAATATCTGTGCGTCGGGAAAGTTTCTCGCAAAAGGGCCGACAAAAACTTTGTGTTCTAGCCCTGAGATAGTGGGCAAAATGATGTATTTAACATTCCCATGCTCTGCAACTAACTCATTGACTAGGCGGATACATTCTGGGGTGGGTGCAACAGGTGCATAAACAAGAAGTCCACCCGCTTCTAACTTCACAACAGTCATCCGAATCGGTACCACAACATACAAGATGCCTTGCAGTTGGTCAAAAGTCCAGATTGTGTCCTTCACCACTTCCTGGCGAATTGTGCGCCGCTTCCCATACGGGTAAATTGGCAAAATGAACCAAAAGGGCCAGGAAAAATCCCTCGGATTAATAGATGCTGCTGTTGCTTTGTGTTGATTCTGAGTCACTTTGCGACCCCTCCGCCCAATGCTCAATTTGTGTTTATTTGCGCTCCAGAAGTTGGAGTTTAGCAAATTGTAGACTCAATAACCTAGTCTCTCATGACAGAGGCTGATACAGAGAATTAATACCTTAATTTAGCAACGCCACAGTTCCTTAACTTTCCTTAAGTTATCCTTATCGACCCTGCGGCAATTAACCCATACAGTATAGGAGTCCTGAGAAACGGATGCACTCGCACCAGACAAACAGGACACAACCATTCACCCCAAGCATTATATCTGCGTTCAATCGCAGCGAGTGCAGCAATTCACTGACTGACTTGTAAATGCAAGACATGTCCAGCATTGCTTTGCTCAAAAGCAGACATTACTCAAACTTTTCCACTAATTAATCAAGGAGATTCAATCATGGCTACTATTAGTCTGTCAGGATAAAAATGATGGACTGTAGTGCGGGCAAGATGCCCGCGTGAGCGTCTCGCTCACACTACTCGGTTCCATCACCAGCCAAAAGCAATATGTCGGTAAAGATGGTGGTTGTACAACCTTCGGTACAGTTGCTGAGACTATGATGTTAAACAACTCTGAGACTAATATAGCAATCCTATTTCAGTTGTGAAAAATATCGGTTTTGGCTGTTGACTGTTGACTGTCAACGGTTAACAGTCAACAACCCTACATGTAAGATTTTACAAATCATTTAGGATTGCTATAGTAGTCAGGTGTTGCCTGTGAAACAATATCAACGGTATTAACTAAAAGCTTCGATTTTATATATGGAAATACACAGAGATTGATTTCAAAATCTCTGTGCATTTTTGGTTGTTATCACAATGACATCATTATGAAATTGAATCAAGAAGTCTTGGTGAAAACACTTTTAATAGCTTGCACCCGTCTTTTTTGATCCAAAGCTATGCAAGACCAACGCCAGCGTTCTGACATCAGAGGATAAGCTTTTAACCGACTTCGGTAATAAGTGTTGCGTCGGTTTGCACAAATACCAAACAAACCTCTATACACACCTCTCTTCAGATTGATATTACCGGCTGAAAGGTTTCCTGAATAATCACGAAAAGCCTCTACTCGCGCCCACAAAATAGCCTCTTGTCCCTGAAATCCCTGTGTAAGGGCGATGCGATAAGCATTAGGAAAAGCGTCACTAACTCTCGGAGATGCTTGGTTCCACAAATCAGCCGCATTCACAAATGCTTCTACATAATGTTCAGGGTTTAGCCCTACTCGCTGCATTCTCTGCACCAGGCGAGGGATGCGGCTTTGTGTGCGCCGCAGACATCCAGCATCTGCTTTTTGCAGATTAGTACCACCTCTTCCTTGATCCGAACACCAACCTCTATTGATCACGCCATTACCCGGATCAAGGTTGCTAAGATAGTTCCTGGTTTTCCTCCCATCAGCCCGACAATTTCCTTCAGCCACACAAATAGCTAGCACTCCCACCGAAGAGTTATTGGCAAATAGAGTATTGAGTCTGCCAGAATATGAGGCGTTAAATCCTGAAATAGACTCTACACTGCCATAAACTAATTTGATAGTGGGTACACCAATTGCAAGAGTACCAAACAACATTAACAACAGGGCACTGAGTAAATCAAAAGTAGCCCTTAATAAATCACGATTCATTCTGACATGAATTACCTATCTGAACAACTAAAAAAACATTAAGTTTTAGATGATTACCTCCTGTTATAAAGAGAAGTAAAGTAGCATAAACAAACTATTTATAAACAAAAAAATCTGGTTAAACAACAGTAGCATTTCATATCAAAATGTATTTTTTTCAAAAAATATTTGGCTGATACGGAACTGGAATACAGGAATCCGGTTTAATTTCCTTCAGAAATTAAGTATTTGTAGGGTGCGTTATGACTTTATAACGCATCAAACCCTTTAAAACTAGGTTTTTTCAAAAATAAAATATGAGTCCACGACAAATACTGAATCATCAATAACTTAATGGCAATGAAGTAAATTAATTACTACAGGTCATATATATGAGCGTAATGAACCTGTCAAAATGTAACTATCTTAAACTATCTAAAGAGATATTTTATTAAAAAATCAAGACATGTAAAACCTCACTCTCTAGGTCGATTCGGGCATCATTAACTTCAAAGTAAAAATAGACTAGACGAACCTAAAATGCAGAACATAATTACATACTAAGCCTAATGTGTTTGCGGAACTATGAATATTAGATTAGCTTATTAATGTTCATAAATTCAATGTAACTACCAAAGGCTATTTGTTTTCCCAAAGGTTCATTTAATAGGAACTTTATTGAAGGAAGAAAAACTTGACAACTTTGATGTTTAATGAATCAAGGATACGCTTGTTTTTCCTCTCATAAGTTCTACATTGTTAATGCTGTTAGTGAGGGTTTCAAATGAAGGTTAATGCTTTTTTCCAATCTATCTTGCGTCGAGTACGGTTTTTAATGGTAGCTTTTACCTGTACTTTACTATTTTTGTCTAGTACTTCCCCCGCTTTTGCAATTGAGAGTTACCAAAGTGATACCAGGGAAGGACCTGCACAACTGCTAGAAATTCAGCGTAAAACTGACGAAATCGCTAAGTCAGCACCACCTGGACTGAGTAAGGTGCAAGAGGAATCTAACAAAGGACTCAATGAAGTTCAGGGAGATGCTGACATTGATAAACAAAAACGTCCTGAAAATTCACAAAGTGCAACTTCAGTTGAAGAAAACGTAAAAAACTTTTTGGAGAAAGTGACAGGTAATAATTAAGGGGTAAGGATGATTATCAATCAGGGGTTAAAGTAATCGTTAAACGTTAATATCTTAACTTTGTTACTCCATCCCCATACTGACATTAGTGCTCCAAGTTATCTGACATTTGGCATGAGACATCTTGATTATTTATCATATTCAAGATGTCTGCTCATATATTTTGATAAAACAAAAATATTTTGAATATAAAATACTAACTAAACCCATAAAAACCTTATTTTTTTAAAGTTAAAAATTAAAATCCAAATGCTAGTATTATTCGACAACTGTCTATTAGTAGATAAACATACTCGTCTCCAGAAGAATTATTACACCTTCACTATCTTTCCTTGGGCTGATGTTGATTCATGATTGAATTTGGGAAGTTAATAAATAAGTTCGTTTAGGGAATGAAAACAATGCCTAGAATCAACATTGGTTTGTCAGAAGAGCAACGTCAAGGTGTAATTAGTCTTTTAAATCAAGATTTAGCAGATTCCTATCTGCTATTAGTGAAAACTAAAAAATACCACTGGGACGTAGTCGGCCCGCAGTTTCGCTCTCTGCATGAGCTTTGGGAAGAACATTACGAAAAACTGACTGAAAATATTGATGCTTTGGCTGAGAGAGTTCGTGCATTAGGTGGTTACCCTATTGGCACAATGGAGGGATTTCTGAATGTTGCGACTCTCAGGGAACATGCTGGGGATGTGCCATCAGCAACAGGAATGGTAGCTCGGTTGGTGGAAGATCACGAGCAGATTATTCGCAACTTAAGAGAGCATGTGGATCAGTCTGGCGAGCAATTCCATGATCAAGGAACTGCTGACTTTTTGACTGGACTAATGGAAGAACATGAGGACATGGCTTGGATGCTGCGTTCATTTATTGAAGGGCAAGCAATAGAACCAGATGGTAGACAGCCGACAGAAGAGGCTCAAACTCCTGTAGGTGTGTAGCTAAGTAGTCTAACTAATATTTTGCACCTCCTCAATTAGGGTAGGTGGGCAATGCCTATCCTACGAAATAAGAAAGCACAATTTAAGGAGTATGTAAGTGGCAGAAATATATCAAGCAGAGCGTACTATCTCAGCTGTATTTAGAGAACAGAAGCAAGTTGATGATGTGATTCGACGTTTACTAGATAGGGGTGTGCCTAGGGATCATATTTCGGTTTTGGGCAAAAACTTTCAGTCAGAGACACGAATTTCTGGTTTCATTACTAAGAAAGATGTAATTTTAGGAGGTTTAAAAACAGGGGCAATTTTTGGTTCCTTGTTTGGCTCCTTCTTAAGCTTACTTACGGGTGTTGGGGTGCTGTTCATTCCCTTTGTGGGTGCAATTGTAGCCGCAGGCCCGATCAGTGCAGTGTTACTGGGAGCAGCTACTGGTGCGATCGCCGGGAGTGCTGGTGCCGGTTTAGTATCGGTTTTTACTGCTTTGGGAATGCCAGAGGATCAAGCAGCTGTCTATCAAACTCGCTTGCAAGCTGGAGAGTTTTTATTGATGGCAGAGGTTCCCAGCGATCGCGTTGGGGAATTTCAACTACTGCTGGAAAGTTCTGGTGGTGAAGAAATTCACACTACTGAGAAAACTTTAGCTCACCCTTGTCCTGGCCCTTGCAATAGTCCAGATGATCTGTCTCCAGAAGTTCGCGCTCATCTTTCTGGGGAAGCTCAACGTACTTTCATAGAGCGCTATAACGCTGTACTAGATGAAACCAGCGATGAATTCACAGCTGAACAAGCTGCTTGGGAGGCTGTTCGGCAACAATTTGATGAAGATGAAAATGGTGTTTGGTCGAAAGTTAAGGTAAACGTCTGATACCATTTTAAGTCCTAAAGTTCAGATCCCCGACTCCTTGTAGATACCAGTAGAATAGAAGTCGGGGATCTTATTTTTCTTTTTCACTTAATTTCTGATATTTTAAATATCTTTAGACTATTTGCATCTATCTTAAGTTAAGTTTTTTAAAATTGATAACCTATCTAATGCTAGATATATTAAATAGTACAAAATTATAAAATCGTTTTTGTAATTCAATTAAACTACAGGTGAAATTAAGACTATGAGCATTGAAAAAAGAGTAGAAGCAACTGCAAAAAATATTGAAGGTAAGTTACAAGAGGTAATTGGTGAAGTAACTGGCAATCCATCAGATAAAGCTGAAGGTAAAGCCAAGCAAGCTGACGCGCAAATTACTCACACTACAGAAAATATCAAGGATGAAGTAAAAAAGATTTTAGAATAGTTCCACTGTTGAACAAATGCTTTACTTAGTTTAGCATTTGAGAATAATTTAGGCGAATCTAGTTGAGTTTGAATACTCCACTATCTTGAAATAAGTGGAGTATTTTTATTGACTTTTCCTGCACCAATATCAGTTTCTAACAACTGGTTTTCCCCATTATTTTTATTAATTTTTAATTAATAACTGGTACTACCGCCAGTTATTAATCCCCAGAGAAAAATGGCAATTATTGCACCAATAACTGCAATAATTAGTCCGGGAATACTCAGAGTTGCCGCAGTGAGTTGTAGTCTTCCTGTTTCTAAGAGAGTTGCTAAAAATCCTCCAATAACAGCACCGATGAGTCCTAAAACCATAGTTGCCACAATTCCGCCACCCTGACGACCAGGATAAATAGCTTTAGCGATCGCTCCAGCAATCAGTCCAAGAATTATCCACGCAATAATATTCATATATGCATCTAGCGAAATACTAACTACTAGGTTATGAATTGCATTTTGCTATTTCTTCTACCTTAAGAGATACATAATTATGTTATGCTGCCTGCAGCATAAAGGAATCCGATTTGATTCATGAACAACTCGTGAGGGTAGGCAATAGGCAACAGAGAACAAACAATGTTACGTATACTGAGTTTTTTTCAAAAATCAAATATGAGTCCTATACTAGTCCTACAGTAGGATTATGTGTTGTAATTGCGATCGCTTGTTGGTTTCCACAAAGTCATCCAGTTACATTACGGTTGATTGGTGTAATTGGTATCGCAGGTTGTATATTTTCGATATTTGACAGCTTCCGTCATCCGGAATTTGGTTGGCTAGGAATTGTTGCGCGCTTAGGATTAATTTTTACTCTCTGGCTACCTGGTTCTATATATCTGTTAATCAAGGGAAGAATGTCGGAATAACCATACCATTTTGGATTGTGCGGAAAGTAGGCGATGTCGGTTTCCGTCCCGCTCAACTTTCCAAAACGGATTTGAGATTGGCAATCCCTGTCTGCACTGTGAATCCAACTGTCGCCATCATTTTTCAAATTGGTATAATTCAGAGTATCCACCACTGCAAACTAGCAATGTCAAATAGATAAACCCTCTTTGATCTGCTGTATTTAAACTGAGGTTAATCAACTCCTTGATAATCATTGACCATCAAGTTTTGAGCAGATTTAGTTACAGCAGAGGAAACGGTCTTAATTAAGTTTTGGGCATAACGTTGAGTAGAAAACTCCAAGGCGCGTTGTCGTGCTGCTATGCCTACACTACGCGTAAATTCTGGATTGTCGAGATAGCGCAGAATTGCGATCGCCAAAGCATCGGTATCACCATAAGGTGTCAGCAGTCCATTCACGCTATCTGTAATGATTTCAGTAGGGCCGCCCACATTGCTGGCGATTGTTGGTTTGCCTAAAGCCATTGCCTCGATGATCACAATCCCAAATGGTTCTTTGTCGGAAGCATGAACAAATATATCCAGCGCCTGCACCCATTCAGGAACGTTACGCTGTAGCCCCACCATTAACACGCGATCGCTCAACCCTAAAGTAGCTATTTGTGTTTTTAAAAACTCTTCATAATCCGCCTCTAAATCGTGCTTACCCCCAACTACCACACAATGGGCATCGGGATACTTTTGCAGAACTTGAGGCATAGCTTCCACCAGCACATGCATACCCTTCCAACGTTGTAAGCGCCCCACAATACCGATCAAAGGCCCGTGTTCGGGTAGGCCTAGCTTTAACCTTGCTTCTCTGGGAGAGGGTAGAATTGCTGGGTCGAACCTGTCTAAAGCCACACCTGGATAAACTAACTCTCTCGGTCTACAAGGCCAAATCCGCCCTTGTGCTTCCTTGCCATCTTGGGAGAGTGTGATGATCGTGTGGGCAGGTATGAAAGTTGCTAAACGTACCAACCAATTTTGATTGTCAGGTACTTCCAGTTGATACCACAAAGCTGGTAAACCTGCGATCAGGGCGGCGAGTCCTCCGTATATCTGCGTGATCCACATCCAATTGACGATCGCGACTACACCTTCACGTTTAGCGATCGTTGCTATCCCCACAACAGTACTGATAAAACGATGGACTTGCCGCAGGCGACCGCTCTTAACCACCTGCGTATCAATCCCCAACGACCTCACTTGTTCTACCATTGGGCCGTCTTCTAAAAATATCGCTAACCATTCAATACCCCCTTGGCGACCCTGGTACATTAAATCCCAAAACATCATTTCACCGCCACCTCTTTGTTCCGCTAGCGGCATAATTACCATAACTTTCATGATATTTCCCCAATTACTTAATTTAGTAGTTGATATAAGTTTTTTTAGGTTCGTAGTAAAATCAAGGAGTAAAGTCCTCACTACAAGGGGTATTTTGAATTATTTTGATAGTACTTGTGTCCAGCCATAGCCATCGCTAGAAATCCCCACAAAATCATACCTGCAACACTCAGCATCCCACTACCAATAATTAACTGGGCACAGGAACTAATCCCAATAGCGCGAGCTGCACTCATAAAACTATCAAAGCGACCTTCACCATATTTGCTAACAGTCACAACCAGCAAAATTAATCCACCTAAATAAGGGATAGCACCAAACCAGCCCAAGGTGAAAAAGGTATCTAAAATGCCACTGTCAATCACAAAAACTTCTATTTGACCAGTTTTTTCGTTGACCTTCCAGATATTTCCTAAACCATTACCTAAAACATTAGAAAGGGCAATACTCAAATTTTTATCATAACTTTCTGATCTTTCTCTAAAACTGTTATCTTTTTCTAGCTCAGAAAAAGTTTCCAGACGAGTAGCTACAACTTCCGAAATTGGCTCAAGAGTTACCAAAGGAACCACACACATTGCCATTACCAAAATTATGGTAACTAAACGCATTTGTAGTCGAGCCTTGACTGAACCCAAAATAATAATTACCCCTAATAACCAGCCTCCCCAATTGGTACGTGCTTGTGCTAGCAAGAACGAAACATAGCCAACAGCTGAGGCAGGAAATATTAAAAATCCAGTTCTGGTGAATAATAACAACAGACCAGCTTGCATCACAGCACCAAAAGGCCCGACTGAGTGCAGCGTACTCCATATACGCATCCCAAAAGGTTCCGGATCTCCAGAACTACCGAACATTTTTGATTCTATCAGCCAGTATCTATCCCATTCAGGGGCTACCACAAATTGATAAATCCCATAAATTCCGGTGAGTAATACACACCAGAGAAATACACGCTGAATATGTTCACGATAGGTAGGGTAATCTCGCCAATTCATAAATAAATGAAAGGCAAAAACAATGGGACTTAGCCAGTCTAAAAGACCCCGTGCGACGGGAACAGGAGCATTATAAACTAGACCTACTAAAAAACCATAAAATACCCCTAAGAAAGCAAGAAAGAAAGGTAAGCCTCCTTGGCGTAAGCTGCCGGGTAAATGTCTGATAAAAGTACCTATAGTGACAAACACCACTAAATAGGGTGCTATCAATATTTGACGGGTTGGATCCCAACCTACCCGATAATCAATTAAGCGCCCAAGTAAGGGTGTGAGAAACCAGATCCACCAAGTAAAACCAATGTAAAGAATTGGATGCCGCAAATATAAGAATACACCTACGAGTAAAGCGGTGACTGGAAAAACTAGCCGTAACATAGCAGCAGCACCAGCAAAATAGCAGGCTACTGTCAAAAATATGAAGCCAAAGATTACAATCCAAGCTTGTGCAGCGCGTTCTTTGGGTGAGAAGTCTTCTTGTAAGAAACTGTTAAAAAGTATCTGCTTGGCAGTCATTCAATTTAAGATTTTATATTTTAGTAGAATAAACGCGGGCGAAGAACTATTATCCTGACCGAGAAGCAAGCTACGTCCCTACTACTTTGGTAAATTGCTATTGGACAGCAAATGTATAATTTTTTCAAAAATCAAATCGAATTCCTATATTTTGTTTCTTCATCAAATATCTTGAATTTTGCAGTTTGTTAGCGAGTCCCCAAGCGTCATTTTGGTTTTTGAATTGTTATATGTTTGCCATCCTTGCCAACGTCCACGGCAGGATGCTAAACATTTTTTACTTGCTAGTTGCCCTTGACTGGGTAAAAGTCTCAGCCATTGTACTAGACCCAAGCTATCGCGTGTACCTACCAAAATTGCCCATATTAAGAATATAAACTGACGCAGAGGTGGCAGATATTCTAGTAAAACTAGGGTTTCATTATGAACTGAGTTAATAAAGGCAATATCGTTAAAATTATTACGTTGGTCTTCATCAAAACGCTGTGCTGGATAGTGGTTTACTGCTACTTGCGGATCGTAAATTAAGTCCCAACCAGTCTGCTTGAGGGCTAGACTAAATGCCATATCACAGTGTACTTGCGCGCCTGTACCTCGCAATCTTTCGTCAAAGCGCAACTGACGGATAGCTATGTGACGAAAACTCATGTTGACGCCTTTAAGAACATCAACTTTACGGGCTGCACCGACTCCCTGATGGTGGTTGCCAATCATGCGCCCAAACCACTGCAACTTACCAACTATTTTACGGGAATCATTTTCTAGCTTATCGCCTTGATGTACCCAGTCACGCCCACCAACACCGCCAATGCAACTATTAGAGATGAAATGAGCATTGATTCTCTCTAACCAATCAGGATGGGGTGCGGCATCATCATCAGTCAAGGAAACAATGTCTCCCTCTACGGCTACTAATCCGGCGTTCAGGGCTGCTACCATCCCTGGAACAGTGACTTTGACAATTTGCAATGGTAAGTTGTGGGGCGATGATTGGTCGAGGAATTGCCAAGTTTGGGTATCTGTATCGCGGACAACTACTATAACTTGATCAACTGGTTTAGTTTGCGCTTGCAGTGCCAAAAGGCAACGTGAGAGATCCTGAGGACGGCGATAGGTGGGGATGAGAACAGTGTTCCTCATGGTTGCTTAACTCCTCAAATAAATCCACATAGGTTTTTGCCATAGTTGTCCAGCTATGTTGTTCGGCGACAGCACGGGCTGCTTGTCCCATTTGTTGCATGAGAGTGGGCTGGTTCACCAAGGCTGTTAGGGCTGTTGCTAAAGCATCGGCGTCATCAGAATCAGGTAAAACTATCCCGCATTCTGGCGTGACTAATTCTGCACCTCCGGTGGCGGTGGCGGTGATCACAGGTAATCCAGAAGCGAGGGCTTCTAACAATACAAGGGTGCAGGCTTCATAACGGGAAGGAAAGACAAATAAGTCTGCCGATCGCATAATCTCGGCGATATCCCGGCGATATCCCATAAAATGGACTCGTTCACTTAACCCCAGTGAAGCCGCTAGCTGGGGAAAGGGGCTACCTTCGGTGTCTCCTACAACTGCTAGATGTAAATCAGGGACTTGCACCAAGGCATGTAGGACGGTGTCTAAGTTCTTCCTGGTTGTGCGAATATCTCCGGCAAAAAGTGCCAAAGTTACCTCTTTGGGTAGACCTAATATTTGGCGATCGCTCACACCAGGAGTAAATTCTTCTAA
The DNA here is from genome assembly GCA_019359495.1 of Goleter apudmare HA4340-LM2. GTDB lineage: Bacteria > Cyanobacteriota > Cyanobacteriia > Cyanobacteriales > Nostocaceae > Goleter > Goleter apudmare. Next base: position 31,370 of record JAHHHF010000099.1, on the reverse strand, counting down.
GTCCACGCCATTGACAATCACTTGAATCCGAGAACGGGGGACGCCAATATTGACTAATTCCTGGGCTACTTTCTCAGATACTGCAACTACGACTTGCGCCTGTTGGAAAGCCTGTTTTTCCCAATAAGCATTCAACGCCGTGTACAGCCACTGGTAAAAACCATAGGCATCACGACGGGTACGGGAAATATGCATAGGCGTAGACGCAAAGCGGCTTGTCGCCAGACATCCCAACCAGGAACTGTGGACAAAATGTACGGCGTTCACATCGGACGCAACCATCGTAATTGCGCCGTTGGTTTTTAATAAGTCCAATTCTGAGCGATATCGCCGCAACCAATCAGCACTTTTTTTAGCAAATATGAAATTCCGAATAAATTCACTGGGATACCCTTTAACAGGAATCTGAATCCAGTTTACTGCACTATTTTTTTCTAATTCCGGTGCTATTTCACTGGCTAATAATGTGAGATGATATCCACGGCGAATTGCTTCTAGAACTACCTCATAATTTACCCGACCTTGACCATCACCTTTTTGGATTTTATGGGTCACAATACCAATTTTCATACACCACCTCCAAATTAAACCGTAATTCGTAGTTACTGTAGCTACCGCTAGGTAGTTTAGGATATCAACTGAATATAAAAACCGGATACTAAAGGACTTTCAATTCTGTTCCCTGCTATACTATTCAACCGATGCTCCTAGCAATGGATTAGCTAGAGGTTGTGGCATAAAGCTGAGGATTAAAGCTACTAGAGTTCTTAAATTAAACTTTTGTTTTTTCAATGCCCACCAAAGATAAGGACGCGCTTCTAGTATCTGTTGATTGCGTATTAAACCAATCCCTAAGGTCGTATGAGCAGTTAACCATCTTTGTTGGAAGTATGGGTTATTTTCCTGTAAACTGCTATCTTCCATGAAAATTTTGTAGCAAAATATTTCACTTTTAGCTTTACGAATTTTTGCCTGGGCATTTCTACTACCACTCAGCATCGTATCACTTTGTAGATGGTCACGATATCGCGTCAATCGTTCTGGAAAATAGTAAACTCCATAGCCAGATACATGACAAAGATAGGTTAAATATAAATCCCACAAACCACCAACTTCGGCGGGAATATTATCCCAATCAAGAACATGATTGCGAATCACACAAGCTATGGCGGTGGATATACTTTGATCTACTAAACCAATCTTAGAAAAAGATTGATAAACTCCTTGTGCCAGTTTATCCCGCTTATAAGCACGTGTATTTTCTTCTGTACCAGGATAATTAATGTTTCCCTGAGCATCTATAATATGGTGGTCACAAAAAGCTAAGATTAACTCTGAATTTGCTTCCAGAGGTGGCACAAGCTTTGCTAAGAAATCCTCGTTCCACATATCATCATCGTGGAGGCTAGCAACGTATTTACCCCGTGCCATCTTAAAGGCGTGCATCTGATTAGCCAACATACCAATATTTTGTGGTTGTTGCCAAAATCGAATGCGGGAATCACCAAAAGATGCAACTATAGCTTGAGTATTTTCCGTACTACAATTGTCGGAAATAATAATCTCAATATTCTGGTAAGTTTGATTAACAGCACTAGCGATCGCGTGTTTGAGATACTCAGGTCGATTATAGGTAGGAATAATCACACTGACCAGAGGTTCATCTGATTGAATATGCTCAGTCATATTGCCAAATTAATAGGATTTGGGTGTCATTTGTTACTGGTTATAAACCCAATCATTCAAAAATTTAAAATTAATCGGACATACTTAAATATTTTGTCCAATATATTGCTTAATAGCATTATAAACTTAGATTGCTGGGGAATTTTGTCATCAGGTATATTGCTCATACCTTGTGATTTAGCATATTGACGACAGGCTTCCCAATCAAACTTCCAAATATCTTCTAACCAAAAGCGATTTAAACCATGTTTATGAAAGTAATGCAGCACTTCAAAGTCATAAGAGTAATACTTTTGTTTGATAATAGTATGCATATCAATTCCCTGTTCTTCCCAGGCTGTAAACCACTCAACAGGAGTAGTTTCTAGTGTACCAATCTTTAAATAATCTTGTTTTGAAGCATAGCGAGAACGTCTACCAATTGCATTACCAACCCCCAATACATTCTCAATGACACTATACATCCGAATTTTGGCGGCATGTGCATCTAAGCGAGTTGCATTATAGTGCAGCACCTTCACATCATGGATATGCAATCTTGTAGCATATTCAGGTGTAGGAATTCTCACACTATGGATAGATTGTGGCTGATGTTCTGCACCATCATCAACATAGCCAAAGGGTGTCATGATCCCACTTCTCAAACACTGATGAGTTGTGACAAATAAATCTGGCTTTTCAAAATATAGTACTGTTCCTGGCTTGGCTGTGAGCATGGTTTGCCAACTTTGGGTTTTGATGGCATTAGCAGCTAATATTTCATCAGCATCCAAAGCTAAAAGAATTTTATGCTCTGAGATTAAATCTCTAGCTGTTTTAATTAATAATAACTGTCGCTCGGCTTCGTTGAAATTTTCAGACTTATTTTCAATCAGAATAACTTTAGGATATTTTTTGCAAATAGCCTGACTGCCATCAGTGGAATTTTGATCGGCAATAATGATGTAATCAGCAAATTGACTGGTAACAGACAAAAATCGGTCTAAAGTCCATGCTTCGTTTTTAACAGGCGTAAGTACTACAATTTTTGGTGCTGGACTGTTCATTAATAATCCTATATTCTTAATCTTGAGTTGAATCAATTGCACACAACAAAACTATTATCGATTACCAACTACTTAATGCTGCATTTGGTGATATTGCCAAAACTTGCCGCGTTGCTCTAGCAATTCTTGATATTTACCTTGTTCTACTATCCGTCCCTGTTCTAAAACTACGACTTTATCGGCTTTGATAATTGTCGAAAGCCGATGAGCGATCGCAATTACGGTTCGACCTACAGAAATCTGTTCTAAAGACTCCTGAATTAGGCGCTCAGTCACAGAATCTAGGGCGCTGGTAGCTTCATCTAAAATCAAGATTTCTGGGTTTCGCAGCAAAGCACGGGCGATCGCAATTCGTTGTCTTTGTCCTCCCGATAACCTGACACCTCTATCTCCTAGTTGTGTGTCAAAACCTCCGGGCATTGCCAAAATAAACTCCAGTGCATTCGCTAGTCTAGCTGCTTCATAAATTTCGGCTACACTGGCTTCTGGTGTACCGTAAGCAATATTGTTGTAAACGGAAGTATTGAAGATAAATGTATCTTGACTAACGACAGCTATCTTACGACGTAAAGAGTTAATCTCGTACTTTCTAACATCAATTTCATCGAGATAAATATTGCCTTCTGTTACATCATAAAATCGGGGAATCAAATCGGCAAGTGTTGTTTTACCAGCACCAGAACCACCCACAAGTGCTGTCGTCTTGCCTCGTTCAATAGTTAAGGTAATATTATGCAATACTAAGTTATTGCCATCATAACCAAAGTCAACAGATACCAAGTCAATTGACCTTTGTAAGCCTCGAAACTCAATATTTCCATTTTGAAAATGTTGTTTATGATCAGTTAACAACAGTTTTTTAATATTCTCAGCCGACCCTTGAAGAGTACTAATAAATGCTCTCGTGCCGTTCATATCTTGAACAAATGGTACAAGGCGAAACAGTACAAAGAAAAAGGTTAGCAAAGAAGCAACTTGTAGTGTTCCATTAGCAACAAAGATAGTAAATGCTAAAATGATCATTCCCACTAGCACTGTAGTGGCTACCCCTTCAGCAATTGGTCTTACCAATGTCCAGGTATATATGACTTTAGTAGAAGTGCTAACTACTTGATCACTGGCTTTATAGTAACGCTGACGCTCAAATTCTTGAGTGCCAAAGGCATTCACAGTCCGAATACCATTAATAAATTCAATTGCTGTTGATGTAAAGTTACCGTTAGCGATTGACATCCCAAAACTAGATTCTCGCACTCTAGCATTCAGATTGGATAACGCAACTCCTAAAAGCGTAAATAACATTACAGAAATGATCGTCAGTCGCCAAGAAAGCACAAACATAGAGATAAAGTAGACAAGCGCTGTCAATCCTCTTGTAAATAAGAATGCTCCGGCACTAAAACCCTGTTTTATCCTTTCAATCTCTGTAGTAATGGTGTTAATCAGTTCGCCAGATTTAGTTGTGGCGAAGTAACTTAGCGGTAAAGCTTGTAACTTTTCAAAAATCTGCTTACGTAGGCGATCGCCCAAATATAACTGAGTTAATTCCGTGTAAACAGTACCAAAATAATTGAAGGTTGCCCGCATCCATGTACTAAATAAGATTAGCAAAGAAACGCGATATAAGCGACTAAATGCCGATGTTTTAATCCCTAGAATATGAATATCAAACCAATCAAATCCTGTCTGTACAGGTTGAGCGTCAGGACTAGTTAAGCTTTGTAAAAAGGAAAGTAAAAAACCAATACTAACACCTTCAAAACTTGCCGCTAACAAGGAAAATATCACTGCCAAAATGGCAATTTTGCGAAAATGCTTAAATTCTCTGATTATTAAACGCTTGTCCTGCCAAAAGCTAGTGGCTTTGAGTAAATTTCTAATTGCTTGGGAAAACTGAAAATGCATGGATATTTTCTAACAATATGTTGGCAATACAGATAGGCAGCTATAGATATTATGTAAACAAATTTTGCACTAGCGATCGAGCAGCGAATTGATTACCGCCTTGAACACTGAAATTATTTACAGAATTGAGAATATGGATAATAGCCTGGCTAGACATGAATTATGATGATTAATTGCCTAGTTTAAAGTATAGCTGCATAGCTATTATCCATAAAACTATCAAAGACTACTTGACAGGTGTTATTTAGCTGATAAAAATGTATAAAAGTTTACTTTTATACATCCGATAGTCTCGAAATATCATCAAAAAATTACATTGTTTGCCCATCTAAATGTAAAAGATTAGACTCTGTGCTTACTTGCCATCCACTCGTAATTCCTGGTAGTTCATTTAGCAATCGTTGTTCTTCTAAACTGAGTTGGACTGCATCCTCTAAAGTCCAGCAATGAGATCCAATCAATCTCATATCACCACGCACTACATTCAATAATTGTGGCAGATTTTGTAGACCATACTTATGCATCCACGCTTCTAGTCGCCCAGTATTTTGAGTGTGAAACTTGATGGTGCGAAAGAGTCTACCCCGTTCTCCTACATGCCATTCACGGGCAAAAAGTGATTCTGGTGAATAAATCCGCATCACCAAAAGTAATCCCAGCATAATCGGACTAATTATGAGTAGCAATACTAAAGCAAAAAACCAATCAAATAGCCGATTCCAACCCCTTAACAGTGAACTCCCATGTTTTGGGAATTGATTACCTGAAGGTATACGTAAGAATATTGGTTTATTTGCTTGTTCGCAGGCTACAGCCCAAAATCTCAACCAAGCTTCACCTAGTTTAGGATCTATAGTAACTAAGGTGATGGGAGAATGTTTTAAACACTCTACTAACGATTTTTTATTATGTAAAGTAGGTAGATATGGCTGTTTGCCTATTCCCGGAGATTTGACTAATAACTGACCACGTCGCCACTTTAGTGTGCAATAAGAAGAACGATGATCTTGCTGTTGTTCGCTCACGGCATAATAATTCTGTAAACTGGGAATCATTGACGTAGTCATATATCTTTGGATTGATCAAGTAGTAGATTATTGACTGATATCAACAGATCTGAGCCAAATCTTGTTGTGGTGACAAAAAACTGAAGATAATTGGTTGCACAAACAAATGCTATGATCAGCCTTCAAGACTCTAGGCGATCGCGCATCTTACTGGTATTGTGTCAAATTAGTTTTGAAAGTTCGTAGCTAGCACTTTAGTGTTTAGAAGGCCAAGGCTAAAGTCCTTACTACAAACCATGTGGTCAAGATGTACAAAAAACAGCAATACTAGGTAGATAAATAAAAGATAAGTAGTGATGCAGAAAACTCGGATTTTCCTCCGGTGATTAGTTTTATTGGGGAGGTGCAGAGAGAAGTTACTCCATCACTCAATACCTAGACTTAATCTTACTTACCTACTTAATCTGGAGATAAATCTGCCAAAACCAGTCCACAGTTGTCTTTTAGCTATTTGGAATCAGCTTTAATCTCTAGAATATAAGAGACTTCACGAATAACCATTGCTCAGATAAATTCTTTATTTACTCTTTAAATAGTACGTGCTTTTTCGATAAAATTATTAAGTTATCATGAATTAAGCTGGTTCTATTCGATAAAAACACAGTTATAGTGTGGCAACAAAATAGCTTAACTATAGCCAGCCACTTTGATTTTTAAACTTATTTGCATGGTGCGCCAGCGCGATCGGCAGGTAATAGGAAATCAGGCTTTTGGATTTGTACTGAGTTTTTTCAAAAATCAAACACTAGCCCCATATCACCAAAAATCTAGTCAAGTCTCATAAAAAAACTCATTATTCAGTAGACCCAATAAATATTACTTCTAGAAGTAAAGTAGAGGGCATGGAAAAACATAGTTGCGTTGAATCATGCCAAAATTACTGAGACTTCAACAACTTTTTGCTCTCAGGATGCAGGTATCATAATTTGCATGTACAGCACTTTGCAAGTAAATGAAGTACACCCCTCCCCAAACCTCCCCTTACTAAGGGGCTACGGTGTACACACAAGTCGAAAATTTTCACGCTGAACCTATATTCCGCTTAGAACTGAAGTTCCAAGCTAATAGCGAAAGTCCACTCAAGTGGACTGAATAGACATCGACCGAATTTATAGCGGTTTTCAGACGAGTGAAGCACAGTTTTAAATCGCAAAACCCGTAGGGGTTTCCCCGCCCTTGATTGTGTTGCGTTCAACCGAGAAAGGCTATAAATATGCGTTAGCCGAAAGCGTTTGTAGGGGCGTAGGGGGCGGTACTCCTGACGGAGAAGCTACGCCCTTACTTCATTTTCACCAGATGTCTAATGGAATTTCTCATTGAGTCCTCTAAAGAGGACTTGCACTATTAGACTCGGAATTGATTCCGAGGCGGGATAAATATACTGCACCAAGACTTATGTTTACACCGTAACCAACTTTGGCAGAGGGATTGAGGGGTGGGGGCTAAAGGCTCTAGCTCCCACAATCTACGCGATTCGTCACAGCTAATTCATGGAGCTATTTTTCTACAGCTTGTTGTAGAGCAAATCTTTGTGTTGTTGTATAGGGTACATATGTGCTATTAGAGTTTGATACTCCATTTGCCACAACCCCAATCAGGTTTAACCTGCTCAACATGCCAGTAGCTTGGGCAATTTGGCTGCGAGTCACTCTACCAATGCTTGCCACCATCAGCACATTCCGACAAGAGGATGCTGTCAGCATGGCATCAACTAAACCCAGAACTGACGAACCATCAATAATTACTAAATCATAGTTTTCCTCAAATGCTGCCATTAATTGCATCATTCGTGGTGAACTCAGAAGATTAGCAGGATCAGCAGGTTTAGGCCCGGCGGTCATGATATCAATGTAGGATGAGCCGGAGTATTGAACACTAACTTGGCTTGGTAGAGCGACATCACTAGCTAATAGCGTTGACAGCCCCTGCTCATTAGGAAGATTTAGCTGTTTGTGCAAACTAGGCTCCCGTAAGTTGGCATCAATTAGTAGCACCCTTTTGTGCAACCGTGCCGCACTCATTGCTAAACCCAATGCCAAAGCTGACTTACCCTCATCAGGTAAAGGCGAAGTAATCATCAAGGATTTTAAGTTAGCAACTGAGTTGAGCAGTTCAATATTTTTATAAATTAAATCCAACGATTCCCAACGTGGTGGAGACTGCAATACCTGAATTGTCCAAGGGGCAAGCACTTCTGGCTTGCCAAAGGGCAATTTGATCATAGATTCCCTGGTTTTGGCAGGTGGTAACTTGGGAGTTGTTCCCAACAATGGCAGAGCAGCTTGCTTCTCTAACTCAGCAGTAGTATGTACCGCATCATCAACTGCTTCCCTTACAAAAGCAGCAATACCTCCTAACATCAATCCTACTACCGCACCCAACAAGAGATTTTGCTGGAGAATGGGGCCTAACAACATGCCTTCTTGGGGTTCTTCTACCACTTCCCAATTAAATCCTCCTTTAGAAAGTTCTTGCCGCAATTGCTGTTCTGCCCGCAAAAGCTGCTCTAACCTTTCACGGCTAAATTTTAACTGGGGCAAGATGCGATTGTAATAAGCCAACAAAGGTGGGAAGCGTTTGATTTCAAACCGCAGCTCGCTCTCTTTTTGTGCCAAAGTTTGGTCACGAGCAATTAAGGCAACTATATTTGTTTGCGTCTCCACTAACTGACCAGCAAGATTCAGGTCAATTTCACCAAACTGTCCTTGTTCTAGGAGAGTATCTCCAGAGGCGACGGTAGTTGCCGACAACCCACCTAAAGTTCTACCTACCTCTTGTTGCAATAACTCCTTCTGTCCTTGGAGTTGGTCTTTGAGCTTTTGCACGCTAGGAGTTTCGTCAGTAAAGCGCAAGCGTTCTTGAGCCAAAGCCAGCTCGGTTTTTTGAATTTCGTTCAGTAAGCCTTGATAGCGAGTAGATTGACTCAGGCGAGAAGCAACGAGGGCATTTTGTGGAGAACGCTTCAGTTGCTCTTGCAAAGACTGTTGGCGTGCCAAAGCTTCTTCATATTGAGAACGAGTTGTACGTCGTTCCTGTTCAAGATTATTTAAAGCTGTTTCTAGAGCTTTTGCCTGTGACTCTGGGTCAATGAGATTCTGATTCCTGCGAAACCTTTGGAGGTTAGTTTCAGAAGCATTGACCTCATCGCTGGCCTTTTTTAACTGCTCTCTAATAACTTGTAGACCTTTTTGTAAACGTGAATCCTGCTGTTGCTTGTTGTATTCCACATACACTTGCCGAATAGCAGCTAAAACATTTTGTGTCTTCTGTGGATTTTTAGCAGTGTATTCAACTTGGAAGATTTTAGTAGCGACATTATCTTCTTTGATCCTAATTTGATGTAAGACCAAAGCGCTTTTAATCTCAGCTACAGTTATATCCGGATATTCTGATTTAAGTTGATCAACTGCTTTTTGAATCAGTCCAGAACTCTGCATCAGGTTGAGTTGGGTTGCAGCATCTATCTGAACATTAGAGTCAGTAAACGGAGTTCCGGCCTCAGCTGTTCCTGGTTTAACTTGATAGTTAGGTTCTACTAACAACTGCATTATGCTTTTGTAAGTGGGCTTCGTTTTCGCCGTGATCAAAGCCGCAAAAGTAATTGATGTAAAGAATATAAGTAAAAACCAAGGGAATCTGCGTATAAATATCGCAAATATTTGTCCGTAACCCAGTTCTGTATCAGGGGACGGATTTAGACTGGGATTTAAACTAGCTTGAACCACGTTGATTATCCTTTGCCTCACAAATCACACACATAACAAGGGAATAAGGAACGGGCAACAGGAAGAGGTTAATTTTTTAGTATTGTCTATTCTCTGTTCCGTTCTTTGATAATTGATGCACTCAACAAGCTGGGCCAATAACTGCTTCGACTTTGCTGAAAAATGCGGTTTCTGAAAAATTGCTGACTGCATGATTACGGATATTTGCGTAGTTCCAATTGATTTCGCCAGCTTCTAGTAGTGCAGTGTACAGAGATTCAGGAGTTTGTCTTTTAAAAAAAACTCCTGTTTTCTTTGGTATTTGAGTGTCTAATACTCCACCTGCTCCGTAAGCAATGACTGGTGTGCCGCTAGCATTAGCCTCTACTGGAACTAATCCGTAATCTTCTAAGGCTGCAACTATGACAGACTTAGCTTTAGAAAACAAGTCTTTACGCTTGCTATCACTTACATGACCCAAGAACTCTATATTATCTAAGGCCTTGGCTTTTAACCTTTCTTGTTCTGGCCCATCACCTGAAATTAATAAATGCCACCCTAGCCAATTAAAAGCTTCAATTATTATATCCAACCGCTTATAACTGATCATCCGCGCTGATGCCAGGTAGTATTCGTCTTTGATGTCAGAAAAAACAAAGTTATTGGTATCAATTGGATAGTTAATTACAATCGCATTTTTACCATAAATACTTTGAATGCGACGGGCAACAATACTCGAATTAGCAATGTAAAGATCAGGTTCTTGAGCATATTTTAGGTCTATATCTCTCATGAATTGGAACACTTTTTCGATCAGAGGCGCAAAATATCGATAGTCGCCGTACTCGCGTAAATAAGTTTGGGTATCCCACAAAAAACGGGTCACATTATGACAAAAACAAATGTGGCGTGCATTGGGATGTTTTCGCACTGCTTTAGCAAAGCTAGTACTACTGCTAATAATCAGATCATAATCTTGCAGATTCAAGGCGCGAAAGGCTGGAAAATAGACAGGAGCCATCAACCTAAAATATTTAGCTGCACCCGGAACTTTTTGCAAGAAAGTAGTTTTGACTATACGCTCGCCCATATCAATAGTTTTTTGCGGATCATATATAGAAGTGAAAATGTCCGCTTCTGGGTAGCGTTTACAAAGCAATTCAAACACGCGCTCTGCCCCACCGCGCTGGGTTAAGTAATCATGGACTAGAGCAATTTTCATAAATTTAAGACCCAAAATTTCTGTGAGATTGGTTTGAATGCTCCCCAGTTTCTATCAATAACTTGAGTCTTCAGGAGGATAACCAATAGGCTTGGTCTAGCTTGTTTCCTAATTAAATATCCTATATATCATTAGTCAGCCGCGCCTGTGAGGAGGGGATATATCCAAACTATATTGGGATACAAAATTCCTATCCTATTGGTGCTGTCTGATAATCAAGAGTCTTGATAAATATCTCTACTTGACTGGAAAATTCACAATAATCGCTATGTAGCAATCACAGATCAGTTGTGGACAGTAAGCAAAAGCGGTAGCCTGAAAATTGATACGGTTCAGTTAAAACCAAAACATAAGATGTGTAGGTGCTATCGAAGAAGTTAACCCAAGATTCTGATGTATTGCTTGGGTGTTAATATTCTGTGATTAGCTACCTGATGGTAATTATTAACTGAACTGTATTGCTTTGAAAATTAAGATGAAGTGCAACCAAAAATTCAAAGATGGATATACTCGCCGTGTTCATTCAGACAACAAAAAATTCTCAATAACCCAAACAAGCGCTGAAATTGCAAATAATTACCCAAAATTATCTATACCGTAAAATTGCAATTTAACTTAACTTCTCAGTTTGGTTTGGCAGTATATGGCAGAAAATCTCAGAGAAACGACGATTAACACTTGGTAAGTGATTTATTGAAGCTAATGAATCGACGATTAAATTTCTCAAGTTTTTGTTGGCACAGTTTTTGAATTCACCAGGTTCTATGATTTGAAACAGCATTAGTCATCATAATCTAATCATAGTTACATGAATTCACAATATCACTTTAGCAAAGTTGCTAATTACTCTGTTTGTTTTACATTTTAGGTTCTTTAAGGCAATATTTCAATTTCTTTAACTTAGTTTTACATGCTATGTGAATTTTTTGTGATCGTCAAGTATCTGAAGAAATAACAAGTTAGTAGTAAGCAATTTAGTGCTGAGAAATTCAGGACTAGAGTCCTTACTACTAACTAATCAAGTCAAGATTTTAACCAACTGTTGCTAGGGTTTTTTCTGAGGCAAAATAAGTGTTTTGCTCGGCTCGTAGTTGGTCGCAAAGTCTACCTGCTGGCAACTCTACATCATCGTAGGTTAGGACTCTATCCTTAGAGACGTCTCGTTTGAGGCGACATCCTTCGGCTAAACCCATTGGTAGGAGGTTTTGTTCTTGGACGATCGCAGAATTTTCACACTGACCATAGGTCATGTAGTAGCCGATACCATCTAAGGTTTCCCCTGCTTTTAAGTCGATTTTGGCGGTGGTAATTACATCCACGAGTGGGCCTGCCAAGGGAGACATCACAGCATCTTGGAATATTACTGCACGGGCTACAGACAGGGGAACTTCAAAATGACAGAGGTGATAAGGAGTATAGAAGCTGTAAAGTGGGCCTTCACCTAATTTATATAAGTTGAGGTAGTGACGTTGTTTGGGGTCGTCGTGAGTGGCAAAGACGAAGACACCAGGGCCTGGTTTGGCACCCACTACATAATCAACAATGCCGCCTAACTGCTTGAGTTGTTCTACATCATACATGTTGGTCATTTCATCAACATGTCCGCCAAAATTATATCCCAACATTCCCCGTTGGGCGACTTGCATACCTGTAGCGTTGGCAACGATCGCCTGCTCAAAGGATATTTTTGTACCATCGGCAAAGCTAGTTACCATGTGGGCTTTTTGACCCCAACGCTTGGCGAACCCTTCTTGGGTGGTAGGATTGCGATAAGGGTCTTGGAGTCCTTTAATGTTACCGCACAATAGTGGTGTGAGACCAATACTTTTAACGAAACGGTAGAGGTTCATTTCTACCCCTGGCTGATCGCCGTCGCAAGCGCTAAGAATGACACCTGCTTTGTCGGCGTGGACTTTGAGGATGGGGCCGATTGTACTGTCGAGTTCGGCATTCATCATAATTACATGCTTACGATGAGCGATCGCTTCCATGACTACATGAGCACCAAATTCTACAGCACCCGTGACTTCAATTAAGGCGTCGATCCCTTCGGCGCGACAAAGTAATTGGGCATCTTCTGTAACTGCATATTTACCTTGAGCGATCGCGTCTTCTAATTCGCTGACATTGGTCACAATTTGAATATCTTCTATTCCCGCTTCTAAATAAGCTCGTTTAGCGGCGTCTATCTGGCGGTTGAAGATTGCAACTAACTCCATTCCTGGTACCGAGTTAACTATTTGATTAGCAATGCCTCGACCCATAAAGCCTGCGCCAAACATCCCCACTTTGATGGGTTTACCTGCGGCGGCACGGGCTTGTAAGGCACGATCGATAATAATCATTGGCTTAATTCCCTTTTTGGTGATTTATTTGTTATTGATAATTTTATTTAGCGCCAACCAAAATAAAAATTGGCACTCTGCTAAAATTTGGTATTTTTATCTAGTTTCTGTACCTCCAACAGTCATCATTGACATTAAAGGCCAGTTTAAATCTTTCTCGGAAATTTCCGTTACTTCTAACGGCCACTCAATCTTAAAAAACGGGTCATCGTAACGTAATCCCCGTTCATAACCTGGTGTGTAAAACTCACCTACTTGGTACACAACTTCAGTTTCGTCTGCTAATGCTTGATAACCGTGGGCAAACATTTCTGGCACATACAAAGCACGGCGATTTTCAGGAGTAAGTTCTACACCAATATGCGATAAAAAGGTAGGAGATTCAGGGCGCATATCAATAATTACGTCATAGATAGCACCTTTCGTGCAACGAATTAATTTTGTTTCCGTTGCTGGGGAAATTTGATAATGCATTCCCCGCAGAGTGCCTTTTTTATAATTAAAAGATAAGTTACATTGGGCAACTGTTGGCTTTAATCCGTGGGCGGCAAATTCTTGAGCACAGAAAGAACGGGCAAAAAAACCACGGTGGTCTGGTTTTTCTTCTAAGTCAATGATAAATGCGTCTTTGAGTTCGGTTTTTGTGAAAATCATCGATAGCCTCAAGATAACTTTTGATGAACTTAATATTCAATTCCAATTAGCCAGGGACTTTAACTAAATTCAGCGATCGCTTAATGCTAATACTGGCAAAATTTGCCGTGTATTTTACTCTGAGATAAATATTGATATTCTACCTTTGAGTGTCTTCAATATAACATGACACCCCTGTTTTTTAAATCACTGATGCACCAACTTTTACTTCCTCAGATTCACTATTTAAATTTGGGCGAGGATAGCTATTATCCCAAAAATGTGTACAAAGTTCTGGACGTTTAGGTGGGTTGGCTGTGTAAACAAAAAACAGCGTGGATCGTTCTTCACGGCGGAGAGTACCATGATGTAAAAGTCTTCTCGTATCCGCGAAAATCACAGTACCTGCTGGGCCTGGACATGATTTCCAAGCGGATTTGGGAACAATTTTATTTAGTGCTTCGTCATCGATTCCTGCTGTGTTGTGAATCTGTTGCTGAATGCGATAATAATTTAGTTGATTTTTAGAAGTATACGATAGTGGCACGTATTCAAAAGGCCCATGCTTTGCTTCTACATCACTTAAATAGACAACGATTTTGAGAACTCGTCGATCTTCAACATCTCGATGCCATAGCAATGTAGCAAACTGATTTTCGTTGGCAAAATCCTTGCGTAAGTGTACACCATGATAGGCAACGGGAAGACTAAGATAATTCTCAATAATGTTGAGTAGTCTTTGTTCTTTTCCCCAGTCATAAAATGACGGTAAATCTGTAACTATATAAATTTCTGGCGGATTGTTGACTGAACTATTATATTGAGTTGTCCCCATCGTTGGTAATAGACGATGAGCAGCATTTAGCAGTTGTGATGTGGAACCTAAACCTAATTCTGAGAGGTTTGTGATGTAAATACCGTCACGTTTCAGAGCATCAACGATTAAGCGATCGCCTTTTGCTAAAACAGGCAAGTTTTTAACATGTTGCTGACGTGCTAATATGTAACGTAAATCGGAGTTAAGGGAAAATATTTTCTCTTGGATAGTCATGATTATTATTTGAATACTTGATTAATTTTGATACTTGTTTGTTATTGTTTAGTCTGTATTCCTGGAGTTGATACTTTAGGAGATTTAGTCATGTCAAGTTCCTCAAAAACAGACATTAAAAACTATCACCATTCTCGCAATTAGTATCTAATCACTAATTGTTAATTATGGTTGGTGTACGGACTAGTTCTCTGTTGTGAGATTCAGATACCCGACTTTTTCAAAAGTCGGGTATCTTGTTGTTCAGCCATGATTTAAGACTGGTATAGAAGATACAACATTTTTGCAAAAAATCTTCTATAGGAGATAATTCCAAACAAAAAATATTTTCTCCGGAAGGTTCCTGATATTTTCAGGCTGTAAATCGCATCTTCTAGCTATTTTTTATTCCAGAAGAAATCCTGATCGATTTGCTGTG
Source organism: Goleter apudmare HA4340-LM2 (assembly GCA_019359495.1). Classification (GTDB taxonomy): domain Bacteria; phylum Cyanobacteriota; class Cyanobacteriia; order Cyanobacteriales; family Nostocaceae; genus Goleter; species Goleter apudmare. The sequence goes on along the minus strand of JAHHHF010000099.1, from coordinate 16,293 downwards.
TGCGAATCAGATACTCTAGTTGTTTTAACCGAGTGAATCCTCTAAATAAGAAAGTATCTTCAGTCATATCAATTTGATTGAATAAATTAAATAGCTGTTGAGCACCTAGTTGGGCGTTCCAATCACACTTAAAACCGGGTAGCATTGTATTGATTTTCTCGAAAGATACCCGATAGCTGCGGTTGTCTGCACCATTCTCCCCAAAGGACAGTTGACAACCAACAAAAACCTCAGCAATAATTTCAGCAATTTCTTTAACTCGATAGTTATTTGCTGTATCTCCCACATTGAAGATTTGCTTGTGAACAATGTCACGGGGAGCTTCAATTGTACAAACAATTGCCTTGCATATATCTAGAGCATGGACTAATGGCCGCCAAGGTGTACCATCACTAATCATTTTGATTTCTTTGGTAGTCCATGCCAACCCTGCCAAGTTATTTAAAACAATATCAAACCGCATTCTGGGCGAAGCACCAAAAGCGGTAGCATTCCGCATAAAGGTAGGCGAGAAATTATCGTCAGCTAATAGCATGACATCTCTTTCTACCAAAGTTTTACATTCTGCGTAAGCTGTTTGGGGATTAACAGGTGATTCTTCGGTCACGTCACCCTCGGTTGCAACCCCATAGACACTACACGAAGACATATACACAAAGCGCCTTACACCCGCTTCTTTAGCCAATGTGGCCAAGCGAACTGAACCGTGATGATTGATATCATACGTGATGTTGGGCGCTAATTGTCCTGTGGGGTCGTTGGAGAGTTCCGCCATGTGGACTACTGCTTCAATACCTTGCAAATCTTTAGGAGTGATGTTGCGGATATCTTTGTTGAGAGTTTTAGCCGTCACTTCAGTACCGTTGTACAGCCAACCAACTTTATAGAACCCAGTATCTACACCAGTAACTTCGTGTCCTCGTTCGATGAATAGGGGAGGTAATAATGAACCAAGATAACCCTCTGTTCCTGTTACTAGGATTTTCATTTTTGTCAAAGCCTCTATTTACGAATTAATTAAATGCCACTTTGTGGAAGAATAACTCTGTTTTGGTACAGCAACTGCTACTAGGTAAGGAGGAATGTTTGATTCACAACTTTGCCTGTGCTAACTTTTACCTCTTTATCTAATTGCAATACTCTAATCATGTAAAATTTTACACTAATTTAAGCATGAAAAAAACTGCTAAATTGGATTTTTTTATGGTTCAAGTAGCTTTTGTTAGATAATTAACGAGGTATTAATTAGTAAGGTTTAACAGGTGTACTGTTGAACACTTGTTTAGACATACTAATTTTTTTGATAGCAGGGTGAGCCGTGAACATGAAAGCTAACCATGCTATGAATTAACTACAGAGTATATATCTGAATGTTGGGAAATTTGTGCCACAATGGCTTTACCAATCTCTAGAGAAGAAGTCGCAGCTGGAGAGGGTGCATTGCAAACATGGACAGAGTTTTGACCTTGAACAATTAGAAAGTCATCCACTAACTTGCCATCATTCATTAAAGCTTGAGCACGAACTCCTGCATGGGTAGGAACTAAATCCTGTGCTTGGACTTCTGGTATGAGTTTTTGCAAACTTTTGGTGAAGGCGGCTTTACTGAAGGAACGAATAATTTCTTGGATACCTTCGTCAGCATGTTTGGCGGCTAATTTCCAGAACCCAGGGTAGGTCATCACCTCAGCAAAATCCCGGAAGTCAAAGTCAGTTTTGTGATATCCTTCACGTTTAAGGCTCAAAACAGCGTTAGGCCCTGCGTGAACGCTACCATCAATCATCCGTGTAAAGTGGACACCCAAAAAGGGAAAATCGGGGTTGGGAACTGGATAAATGAGGGTTTTGACCAAATAGCGTTTCTCTGGGGTGAGTTCGTAGTATTCTCCCCGGAAGGGTACAATTTTTGCCTGGGGTTCGACTTGACCTAATTTGGCAACGCGATCGCTGTGCAATCCGGCACAATTAATTACAAAGCGAGCTTCATAGCTACCTTGGTTGGTTACTAATACCTGATTTTTACCTGCCAAGCGGATTTTTTCAACTTTTGTATTGAGACGTAAATCGCCTCCCTGCTGTTGAATTAATTCAGCATATTTATGACAAACTTGCTTGTAATTAACAATGCCTGTGGAGAATACTTTGATACCAGCTACACAATTAACATGTGGTTCAATTTCTTTGACTGCTTCTGGAGTAATTTTTTCTACTTTTAAACCATTTTCTACGCCTCGCTGGTAAAGGTTTTCCAGTCGTGGTAGTTCGGCTGCTTCAGTTGCGACAATTACCTTGCTGCAAACATCGTGATCAATACCATGCTCTTGGCAAAACTCAACCATTGATCGGCTACCATCGCGGCAAAATTTAGCTTTGAAACTGCCTGGTTTATAGTAAATACCAGAGTGAATTACACCACTATTATTGCCAGTTTGGTGAAAAGCCCATTGACTCTCTTTTTCTAATACTAAAATGCGAGCATTAGGATAGCTTTTACCTAAGTCCATTGCTGTCGAGAGTCCAACTATGCCACCACCGATAATTGCAAAATCGTACATTGGTATTCTTGCACCTGAAATGAGAGTAAATTATTTTTTATGCTGAAAATCTTTGTTTTACCATACCTTCCAAGGAGCTTTATCTTTCTTCCATAAATCCTCAAGGTAGTTTTTATCTCTTAATGTATCCATTGGTTGCCAAAAACCATCATGTTTGAAAGCTGATAATTGTTCCATATCAGCTAGCTTTTCTAATGGCTCTTTTTCCCAAACAGTAGAGTCATCAGCAATTAAGTCGATTACTTCTGGTTCTAAAACAAAATAACCACCATTAATCCAAGCTCCATCACCTTCTGGCTTTTCCCGGAAGCTGGCAATTTTAGTTTGCTCTTGTCCTAAAGATATAGCACCAAAGCGTCCTGCTGGTTGCACGGCGGTTAAGGTTGCTAAAGTCTTTTGTGCTTGATGAAATTTAATTAATTCTGTAATATTTATATTGCTGACACCATCACCGTAGGTAAAACAAAAAGTGTCATCACCAATGTGCTCTCTGACTTTCTTTAAACGTCCGCCTGTCATTGTATTATCACCTGTATTTACTAAGGTGACACGCCAAGGTTCAGCATAACCACAATGCACATTCATTTGGTTAAATCGCATATCAAAGGTGACATCTGACATATGTAAGAAATAGTTGGCAAAATATTCCTTAATGATGTAGCCTTTATATCCACAGCAGATGACGAATTCATTGATGCCGTGGGCAGAGTAAATCTTCATGATGTGCCACAAAATCGGCTTACCACCAATTTCTACCATCGGCTTGGGTTTGACACTAGTTTCTTCACTAAGACGAGTACCCAGACCTCCAGCCAAAATCACTGCTTTCATGTAATTACCTCAAAGATTTTCAGCCAAATTTAGTATTTATTTTACTTTTTTTGATGAAGCGGTTACACATAGAACTCAGAAAAATAAACTTATTTTTCTGATAATTTTCCACGTAAATAATCTAACTAGATTTTGGCAGTTATTTGTAAAGAATAAGTAAATATAAATCTTTTATATGTGAAAGCTTGATGAATATCTGCGGCAATCACAGAGATGTTACTAACAAAAAACAAAAACGTTAGTCTGGAGGCGAAAAATGAGTTGACATCAAAGCTTGATAGCTAAACTAATACCAACTTAAAAAATGATGACGACAGATGGATGGATCGCCAAAAAACTTAGTCAATCACATTTTAATTTTTTATTTTGAATTGATTCATGGATGCCATGCCCCTACAAAGAATGTATGTGTTGCAAACATTATTTGAATTAATATTAGGCTTAACCGAACCGTATTGAGAGAGATAATACATTTTGGAATATTCTCAAAAAAAAGCTAGCACCAGCTAGCTTTAAAGAACCTTGGCTTTATGTAATTATCAGCATCTATTTACTAGCAAGAAACTAGTTATAATATCCACCTTTTTCAGTTAGATTTTCCAGTGAATCCAAGATACCTGTACTTTGAAATAAACTGTCACATTTATTTTCTACGATGACACAGATGCTACTGAGTGATTGTTGGTAGTTATCCATATCTTCTTGTTCAAGGGAAATTTTGGCTGATATTTGCAAATCTTCAATTGCTTTCAACCGATTTACCTCAGATTCTCTACCGCCATATTGTGCAAGTTCATAGCGGACTATGCCTCTTTTAAGATAAGCTTTTGCTAGCTTGGCATTGATAGCTAAAGCTCGATTAAAGTCAGCGATCGCCCGTTTGTATTCTTGAGCATATTCGCTGCTATATTGGGCGATTTGAGAATAAACCACACCTCGCTGGAAGTAAGCTTCTGCTTTAGATGCATTCAGTTGAATTGCTTGGGTAAAATCATGGATGGCTCGGCGATAATCTTTTTGAGAATCACCGCTATATTTAGCAACTTGAGCCGTGACAATACCCCGCCGGATATAAGCTTCGACTTCCTTGGAATCAAGGCGCAGAGCTTGATTAAAATCAGCGATCGCCTGATTATATTCTCGATCAGGATCGTTACTATATTCGGCTAACATGGAGCGGGCGTTACCGCGATTCACAAAAGCTTTGACTTCTTGAGGATTGATTTGTAAGGCTTCGGTGTAGTCGTTCAGTGCGCCTTCATAGTCCTTCAAGTTGTAACGGGCATTCCCCCTATTGACACGCGCTCTAGCATGTTGGGGTGATTGGGCGATCGCTTGGTTAAAATTCTCAATGGCTTTTTCGTAGTCTCTGACTTTGTACGCAGCATGACCCTGTTTGTAGTAATCAGCAAAGCCCAGATTGGGATTTTTATCTTTCTGCGGAGACATCAAGGTTTGTTGAGTATAGACATTTTGATTGACAAACGGGCGAGTAAATTTCACCATCACATCCAAATATCCCAACAAACCAAAGCCCAGCAAGCACAAAGCCACAGGGTAATATTTCCGTTTCTTGGCAGGTTGATAAAAATTGGTATTTTGAGTGAATATTGGCTGCCAATGATTAGTTGATTGTAATGAACTTACTGGATAGGGTATGCGCGGAGTTTGGGTGTGGCGTCTTCTAGTGGGGACTCGCGGTTTGAGATGTTCTTTAGCAGCGATCGCCTCTAGCGAGGGAAAAGGATCACGTCCACCCAAGCGGACACTACGTTCACACCAGGGACATACTTCTACGTGGTTGTTGTAGCGATGTTGAGGATTGGCTGTACAAGTAACTAGGTTGTCTTCGGCTTCGGCTACGGCTGAGAGCCAATTTTGAGCGGTGGGGCGTAGCTGAGGATTTTGATGTCCATCCTCAAAACAGCGTACAAACAGTTCTTGTAAGCTAGGGTGGAGGATTTCCCAGGCTGGCGCAATGGGCGTCGGTAGGTACGGCACTCGCCGCTTTCTACTATAAGTGAAATGTCCGGCACTGATTCGGGCTTCGTAGGCTGGTGGTTCCCCAGCGCCTTGAAAGATCCCAGAAAATGGGTGAGTACCTTCCATTAATAGCTGGAAGATCAGCACTGCTAACCCAAACACATCATGGGTAATTTGGCGATCGTGCTGGGCAAAAATTTTATTTTGCAGTTCTGGTGGGGTAAACTCTGGTTTGCCGACTGGGCAACGGTAGACAACATTACTGTCTGGATCGTTTACTTGAAAGGAGTCGGTGTCTACCAATGTCACCAGCGCCGTGTCACTGACCAAAATATTCGATTCATTGACATCGCCAATGCAGTAACCGCTAGCGTGTAAAGCTGCAAAAGCTGCGGCTAGGTTGCGCGCTGTGCGGAGCAAATACTGATAATTGAATAGAGGACAATGTTCTCGGCGGGTTCTGGGGTTATAAAAGTCGATAATGGGACGCATCCCCCGAATGCGCGGCATTAAAAAGCCGACAATGCGATCGCTACCATCTGCGGTTAATATCAGATCTTGCGGCCAAGCAATGGAAATGTGTCCCAAACTAGCCGTAGGATTTTCTGGGGGATTGGCAAGCATTGCCTGGAGTTTGTGGGCATGGGCAACAGTTGCTTTGTGATAAACTTTCGCCACTAAATTGCCATCAGATGGCACTGCATAGATACAAGCTTCACCACCACGGCCTAGACTGACACTGAGGTTGAGAATTTCTTGCTTGGGAAGACAACGTAGTACCTGCATGATAGGGTCACAGTTAACGGGGGTTATTTAAAATGCTGAACCAGCTAACCAAAAGCAATGCTTATTGTTCGCTGAATGCAGCTATAATCAATGTCAAATCATCATCTGTACGTTGTGTAATCCGATCAGAGCGCAAAAACCTCACCAAATGCTCTTTCGCCACTGTTTTATCCTCTGTATTGGCTACAAAGTCAAACAATGGAAAAAAGAATGGTTTGTGAGGTTCACTGACAACCATATTCAAAGCCAGCATTTGCAGTCCATCGGTCAGCACACCAACATTGACTATAGTTTCACGCCACAATCTCATTTGCGCTGTTTCTAATGCACCAGACGAAGTCAAAAAAGTAGTTTCATTGATGTATTCGCCATTGTCGGGCATGGTTAATGCTAGTAAATTGCCTGTGCTATCTCTTGCTACTGCCAAACCATCACCAATCTGTGCTACAGCGACAAACTCCGGTGTGGCTACCATCACAATTAATGTGGTTGCCAAATCTTGAAGCTGTTTGTTACAAGCAGATGCTTCAGCTTCCACCGCTTTTTTAGCGGCGATCATGGCCTCAGTTAATAACGACTGCACAGCAGCGTCATCTGCTAAGGCATTTCTAGTGAGTTCTTTCGCGGAGATGGTTTCTATTGCTGTTTCCACAGCCACCATTGCTCCTACTTTCCCCTGACTGGCAGAACCAGCACCATCAGCAGCCGCAGCCACTAATATATTGTCTGGTAAAATCTGCCAGTGGTGAGCATCCTGACACAGCTGCTTGTTTTTTAAGTGACTCGTACCACATACGGATGCGGCTAGTACACGCCATTCTGGGATCTGTTTTGATGTGTTCATAGATTTTATTCCAACAGCTCGCTGTGTGAGTATTAAGCTGCTCTCTTAATTAAACAGTCCCCCAGCCAATGGGCGGTAGTGCCACCTGTTCATCCACTTGTGAGTGAGAAACAGCTGACATACTAGCTGACAACCAGACGAACATCTCAATAAAGTTCAGTCCTTTGAGTTTTAACGGAGTCCGCACAGCTATTTGATTTAAGCGGGTCATATTCGCATTTTCTACACCCACCGTAAAAAATGCTACACGCTTGTTCGTCTCATCGCCTTGCAGGCGCTGCGCTGCTTGTTCTACAACATGCTCTAGCTCACCTTGAGGTTCTCCATCAGTAATCATGAATACCCAAGGACGATAGTAAGCAATGCCATTGGTACGATATTGAGACTTGCGCTCTTGAATTATATCTAATGCTTTATGAATGCCTGCACCCATAGTAGTTAATCCCTGTGCTGTCAGGATGGGCGGGTTGAATTGATCGGCAGTCACAAAATCTTGTATGACATTGACATTACTATCAAAAGTGATGATTGCTACTTCTACCCGTCTTGATGCCAGGGAATTTTTTACTAATTCATCCTTCAAGCTCAACAAGCCCTGATTCAAAGCTTCAATTGCTTCTCCCTGCATAGAGCCGGATGTGTCCAGCAACAGCACACAAGGACAACGGGGTTCGGGGTTCTCCGCAAACTCCACAACTTCATCAAGTCTTAATGTATCAGTCATAACGTTTTGTGTTATGTTATAGTCCAAAGCTTTTTCCTTTTTTTCAAAGTATATAGTCTACACAGCCAACGCGACTATGTGTTTATCTTTCGGCAGTAAATAGTCTGAATCTTTATTAAATAGATTATTTTCATTAAATTTTCTACACATTTAAAAAATCGCCATCAAGGACTAGTTTCATCACAGGAAATTTAGCGGGGGTGGATATTACCTCTATCTAGTACATCTACTGATACTTATGTAGGGCAACACTAGAATACAATAGTTACGTACATCTCCGGTCAAACAAAATTAAAGATTCTGTGTAGAAAGGTGGGTTTTTATATGAAATAAATAAATTGGAGCCAAGGAACTTAGCATAAGCAACATACCTCTGTAAACACACAAACTGTAACCCAGATTTACCCGGCAAATACTTGGCTGGAGAAGATAGTGGCAGATTTAACAAACCACCTATGCCGGAAATTCTATAACTTGTAAAATATATTTTCCGTAGATAATTTGTCTTTAGAGAAATAATCAGACATAAAAAATATCTCATTTCCACTACTTTTAGATTTACCTAGATTAGGTTTGATTCCCCGGAAAACTCCAAGATTTATGAATATTACTGGCACATTCACCAAACTACGTCCCCAGAGTTTATTAAGACAGATATCTGGCAGTTCTGACAGTACCTGCTTACAAGCATTGAGCAACTCAGTTTCTTGGTCAATCTACCTAGAACAAGGAAAAATCACCTATGCTACCCACTCGGTCGAACCCTTTGACCGATTAGAACGTCATTTGCGTCGTTTGAGTCATCAAGTTCCGCTGCTGACTAGCGAAATTCGTGTTCAATTACGTCTGATGTTTGAGCCTGACTCACAAAATCAGTTCCTCGCACAGCACAGCGACGTGAGTCATCAGCATCCTGAATATCAAGCGATTTACTGGCTTGTCAGTCAACAACATTTGCATTCTACACAAGCAGCAGTATTGATTCAGGAATTGGTTAAAGAAGTAATTGAATCATTTTTGTTAATAGATACAGGTGTTTATGAATTAAGCGATTCACTTCAGAGAGTGCCCAGAATTTGCAGGCTTGACGTCGAAAAAATTCTAGAGCGCTGCCAAGCAAGATTAAAGAGTTGGCAGTCTTTAGCTCCGCAAATTTCTTCTCCCTACCAGCGTCCACACCTGTTGATTACCAACACACTCCAAACGAAGAATTTACCAGATCTCCAACCAACTTTAACTAACTGGATGAAGGGTTTTAGCCTGCGACATCTGGCCGTGATCATGAATCAGGACGAAATCCAGATGGCTCGGAATTTATCACCTTACATCTTGAAGGGAGGGATAATTTTGCATGAACCAGATCCACCCTTTGATAAATTGCCTAAGACTTGTAAAGGCTCATCGGCATCCCCCCAATATACAACACAATTTATAAAAAAGGAATTAATTAAAGCAGTAGAAAAACCAAGTAGCATTCCACCTCAAACTTCTGCAAAAATTCCTGTAGAAAATATAGCTGCCATTCCGCAATTACCACAGATTTTCGCACCGCCAATAAATCAGGTTCAGGAATTAACAATATCAAATAACATAAAGTCCTCTCGTGAAAGAGTAACCACTGCTACTGCTACCGCTAAAAAAACTTACAAAATTGTTTCTGTAGATGATAGTCCGACAATTCTTAAAGAAATTAGTCGGTTTTTAGAAGATGAAAAATTCTCTGTAGTTACCATTGGCGACCCACTTAAGGCTGTGATGTCAATTATCAGGCACAAACCAGACCTGATTTTACTGGACTTAAACATGGTTGGTATTGATGGTTATGAATTATGTCGAATTATACGTAATAATTCACTGTTCAAAAATACTCCTATTATCTTCGTAACAGGAAATAAGGGACTTGTAGACAAAGTAAGAGCCAGATTAGTAGGAGCATCTGGTTATCTCACTAAACCTTTTACTCGCGCAGAATTACTGAAGATAGTCTTTATGCATTTGGCTTGATTAACCAGACATGAAATTACTTGGGGATAGTGAGGGCAAATTATATGTCTACAGTTTTAGTAGTTGAAGATACACCTTCTCAGTTGGAATTAATTAATAGTTTTTTGCGAGAGAGCGGTCACACGGTAATTAAAGCTTACAATGCTAAAGATGGTCTAGAAGAGGCAGTTGAACAGCACCCTGATGTGATTATTACCGATATAGTGATGCCTGGACTGAGTGGTTTTGAATTCTGCCGTCAACTTAAAAAAAATCCAGTAACCGAGAAAGTACCGATTATTATTTGTAGTTCTAAAAATAAAGACATTGATCGGATTTGGGCTATGAAACAAGGTGCTGATGTCTATTTGACCAAGCCTTTTACCAAGCAAGAATTATTACGTGCCTTGCAATCGGTTGTCGATTAAATTAACAATTGGAGGGCAAATAACCGTTTGCCCCTACGGTTCATTCACAATTGCGTGGTAATTTCTATGTGGGAAATCTTCTAATATGGTGGGAAACAGTACTAAGCAGATGCCCCAATTGGCTGTCTGACTTGGGATTTCACAGCTTCAACAATGGCATCAGCATCTATGTTGGCAGCATGGAGGAGTTCTTCTGGTGTACCAGAACCTGGCATATCTCGAACCGCCAACTTAATTAGCCGGAGTTGGGGCCCATGATAGTGGGGAGGATAGCCACGACCTGCAAAGGTATCTAGCACGGCTGCACCTAATCCACCTTCTATCCAGTGGTCTTCAACGACTACTAAATTGCCGTTGGTATCCCGTGCAGCTTGATGCAGAGTTTGGACATCAATGGGTTTAACTGAATAGGCATCAATGAGACGTACAGTAATACCTTCATTTTGCAGGCGATCGCACGCTTTGAGTGCTTCATGAAGCGTAATACCAGCAGCAATCACAGTAGCTTGATCTCGGTCAGAACTACGAACTACTTTGCTACCGCCAATGGGGAATTGTTCATCAACACCATAGATTACAGGCGTGCTCTCGCGGGTGGTGCGGAGATAAACCACACCGTGGCGATCGCTCATCTGACCTACTAATTTAGCGGTCTGATTGGCATCGCTGGGATACAACACGGTACTACCCCAAACTGCTTGAAAAGCGGCTAAGTCTTCCAATCCCATCTGGGAAGGGCCATCTTGACCAATAGAAACCCCCGCATGAGAACCGACTAATTTAATGTTGGCACGAGAAATTGCCGCCATCCGCACAAAGTCATAGGCGCGAGTTAAGAAGGCGGCGAAAGTGGAAGCAAAGGGTTTGTATTTGCGGATCTGCAAACCTACGGCTGCGGCTACCATTTGCTGTTCGGCAATGAACATTTCAAAGTAACGCTCAGGATAGGCTTCGGCAAAATCTTCAGCATAAGTAGAATTACTGACTTCTGCATCCAGAACAACAACATCAGGGCGGGCTGCACCTAAAGCCTTTAAAGCATCACCGTAAGCGCGACGGGTAGCTACCTGGGCATCTTTTTGATAAGTGGGTAGTTGCAGTGGTTGAGCATTACCTGTGGATGCTGGTTGTCCTGGATCTTCTGGTTTTTCCACTGAGATGGTAATATGGCGTTCACCACCCAACTCAGCGATCGCCTTTTTTTCATCTTCACGTTTCAACGCTTTACCATGCCAACCCCCTAGATCTTCCAAAGTCGCTACACCTTTACCCTTCTTGGTGCGAGCAATGATCACCGTGGGGCGATCGGCAACAGCTAAAGCGGCGCTATAGGCTTGGTCGATTTCTTGGAGGTTGTGACCATCAATTTCAATTGCTTGCCAGCCAAAGGCTCTAGCACGGTTGGCATAGGCTTGTGTATTCCAACCTAATTCTGTTTGACCCCTCTGACCCAATCTATTGACATCAATAATGGCGATTAGATTATCTAGTCCGTAGTGGGCTGCGTGATCAAAAGCTTCCCAGACTGACCCTTCGGCTGTTTCACTATCACCCAGTAATACCCAGACATGGTAAGGCAGTTGGTCTAAATATTTACCAGCCAAAGCTAACCCTACACCAATGGGTAATCCTTGCCCTAGAGAACCTGTCGCCACATCTACAAAGGGTAAAACTGGTGTTGGATGACCTTCTAAAGGACTACCAAACTGCCGCAAGGACAACAACTGCTGATCAGATATCACCCCCGCAGCTTTATACATGGCATAGAGAAGCGGTGCTGCATGACCTTTAGAGAGAATTAGGCGATCGTTATTGGGGTCATGGGGACGATTAAAGTCATAGTGGAGATATTTAGATAATAAAACCGCCATCAAGTCAGCAGGAGACATTGACGAGGTAGGATGGCCGGAACCAGCGACTGTTGTTGAGCGAATACTATCGACACGCAGCTGTTGTGCTAGTTCTTGGAATTGTTGTAATTGCTCTTGTGTGGTCATAATTTTTGTCTCAAAATTTAATGGTACATAACATAAAAATCGCTAAATTATTTGCTGCTGAATCTAGTTAATCTTGCTGATATCAAAATTAGCTAATAACCCAGATATATCCCCAAGTGACATAGTTAGAAACCTTACCTTTCACTTGTTAGTGACTTGTTGATATATGATTATGGTCAAATAGTTATTTTATTTTTCCTTGGTTTACTTTAGAAATTTGTAGATATAATCGCTTCTTTCTTATGGAATAATCAATATTTATCTCTTAAGAAAGACAGTAAATCATCCTTGAGGATTCTTCAATTATTTTTGGGAAACAAGACCAATGATTTTTTTTTAAAATAAGTTGCTTGTTTGAGACTGTTAATGTTTATAATTAAATATATATTCTTAATCAAAAACTGGGGTTTGATGATTTCACAAATAATTTTAGATCCTAAAAAATCATCTATATCTCGGCAATTACCAAATACAATTCCAGAAAAAAATCCTACTAATTCAATACCAAAAGACCCACTAATTGCTCGTGGTTTACAACGTGAACAATACATTGGTATTACCACTTTACTGTTGGGTTTAATTTTGGTTGTGGGATTTTTAAGTCGCCGATTTGAGTATGCGCTGTTATTTGCTTTATCTCTGAGTATGGTCTTAATTGTGTTCTTGCTCATGGTTTAAATAAGCAACGGCGATCGCTTACTATTGAGCACACTTGAAAGTAATTTTTACATGCCAAGACAACGCTTCATTGGCTTTGTTCGTAGTTAGCTTGTTGAGCTTCGGCTGCTGCTTGTTCGGGAACAGTGGCTTGGGCTGGTCTGGTTTTGTCATCCATAATATTGTTTTCCTTAAACAGCAAAGGGAAATGTTTCTGGTGGTTCTTTCATCTCTTGGTAAGCAGTGCGGTCTAGGGGTTGGACTGCCCTGGTGTCATCTATGTGGATGACGGCATCAAATTGCTCAGGGAGACAAGCATAAAAGTAGTGACTAATGCGCTCAGTCTCTGGGAGGTAAATTACACCGATCGCTCTTTCTAATCTCTTTTTCCTGAGAAAGGAGATCGCACGATTGTCATCTCGTAGCTGTAGTAAGAATCTCGGTCGTCCCGTTTCATGGAATAGGGCTTCGTAACTGTCTGGTAGAGCGGGGCGAACTACCTTGAGTTCAGGGGTTTCTCCCCAGTCAGAAGCAGCTGTGACAGTTCCTGTGTAAGTACTAAAGCCGATTAATACTGCATCACGACCATAGCGTTCCCGCACCAATTGACCCACACTCACTTCACCTATTTTCCCCATGTCAGTCGCCCGTGCATCCCCCAAGTGGGAATTGTGTTCCCAAACCACAACCTTGGCTGGTTTTCCCTGTTGATGGCTCAAATGAGCAACTAACTGGTCTAGGGTTTCTGCCATGTGGCGATCGCGGATATTCCATGATGACACCCGCCCTTGCAACATCGAGCGGTAGTAAGCCTCGGCATTCTTTACAAGTCGAGCATTCTGTTCGGCATAAAAATACTCATCTGCTGCTAGTCGTCCACCTTTTTGAATGTACTCAGCAGATCGGCGTTGTAGTTCTTGCAGTTGCTCAAGTGCTCCTTGCTCACAGGATGGGGTGAGTCCAAAACCGGCCGCATAACCATAATGTTGCGTATCTTCATCAAAATGTTCAAAGCATGAGTAGCGATAACGGGCACGCTGGGCAGCTTCTGGGTCAACCCGATTTAGGTAGTTGAGAACTGCCTCGATGGAAGCATACATACTGTAAAGATCAAGCCCATAAAAGCCTGCTCTAGCAGCATTTCGCGGCAGATCGTCATTATACTCACGTAACCAGTTGACAAAATGGAGCACATCTGTATTGCGCCACATCCAAGCAGGGAATCTTTGAAAATCGGCCAGTGCTTCCGCAGGAGTGGGATCATCATTTATATGCTGAACATAGAGATTAACACGGTAAGCATCCGGCCAGTCTGCTTCTACAGCTACTGCTGTAAAGCCCTTCTGTTGAATCAGCCTTTTGGTAATCTCAGCCCTTTGCTCATAAAACTCATGGGTACCGTGGGAGGCCTCGCCAATGAGGACGAAATGAGCATCACCGATCAAATTCATCAACGGATTGTAGTCTGCGGCTGCACCAGTTAATGGGTATGCAGACTCACGTACTACATTGATTGGGTTAGTGCTAGTTGCTTCCGGCATAGTTTTAGCTCTGGGTTTGTGATTTGCACACCTTCTGAGCAACTTATTAACTATGAACAGGGAATACCCATAAATTGGAAGGATATTTTTCCTGGTAAACCTAGCTTAAAAATCTATAACTCCCGTTCCATCTGGCTGTTGACACATGCAAGTTGATGTATCAATCTATCCATAGGTTGATTTGTAAAGCAGCTCAAAATTTTTTTCAACAACACGGTGCTATCAAAATCTGCTGTATTTCTTTTAAATTGATTTTGTACGGCAATATATAAAAAATTTAATTCTTATGAAGACAGCAGCAGAATTGACTCCATATCAAAAAATGCGAACAAGTCTAGTTGATTGGGTTGATTTAGCAGAACCCCAGTGGCATCTACTCGCATCAAAATTTCAAGTTAAAACCGCCCAAAAACAAGAATATATTCTCTTACCTGGAGCAAAAGTACACGAACTCTACTTTGTCTGTAGTGGACTACTTCGTTTCTACTACATTACAGATGATGGCACTGAATCGAACAAAGCATTTATTACTGAAAACACTTTTGCAGGTTCTTTTGCTGCCTATAACCTTAACTTACCTATTCTATATGGTGTTCAGGCTTTAGAGCCGACAGTACTGTTAGTTGCCAGCTTTAGTGACTTTGTAGCGTTATTTGAGCAACATCCAATCTTTGACAGGCTAGGGCGAAAGTTAGCAGAATGGTTACTCAATAGAAAGGAACTCCGAACCAGAAGCCTATTGCAACAACAAGCGAGGGAGCGGTATCTTGATTTTGTGAAACAATATCCCAACTTAGTTAAAAGAGTACCGCAATATCATATTGCTTCTTACTTAGGAATTACAGAAGTATCCCTATCCAGAATAAAACGTACAGTTGCCTAAAACCTTTCTCTTATCATTTGTTAATGCAACTTTATGAGCGCCACAGGTAAGTTGTATTAGCGATTTGCAATGGAGATGAGTATGAAAGTCGGTTTTATTGGCATGGGAATTATGGGAAGTCGCATGGTGGCTAATCTGCAAAAGCATGGTTATGAAATAATTATTTTCAATCGTACTCAAGATAAAGCTACTGCTTTAATCACAAATGGAGCTTTGTGGGCAGATACTCCTGGAGTTGTAGCAACCCAAGTTGAGATTATTTTTACGATGTTGGCAAATCCAGAAGCCATTATGAATGTAGCACTAGGAGAAAACGGCTTCTTAAATCACCTCGCATCAAATGCTCTATGGGTAGATTGCAGTACAGTTAATCCTTCTTTTTCGCGTCAGATGGCAAAGGAGGCTCAAAACAAGCATATCAGGTTTTTAGATGCTCCTGTAGCTGGCTCAAAAAATCAGGCAGAAAAGGCAGAATTAGTATTTATGGTAGGAGGAAATGCCACAGATGTAGAAACTTGTCAACCTTTGTTTAAAGCAATGGGAAGCAGGTTGGTTCACGTTGGAGAGCATGGGATGGGCACTTCCTTAAAACTAGCAATTAACCTATTACTGGGTACATCAATGGCAGCATTTGCCGAAGCGCTCATATTAGGGGAAGCATTGGGTATTTCACAAGAGAGGTTGCTAAAAGTTTTGTTAGGAGCACCGGTAACTGCACCCTTTTTAGCGACAAAGAAAGAAAAGCTAGAATTGGCAGATTACCAAGCTGAATTCCCTCTACAATGGATGCAGAAAGACTTACACATGGTGGCGATCGCAGCTCATGAGGTAGGTGTGGCAATACCAGTCACAAGTGCTGTCAAAGAAGTGTATCGTTTAGCAATACAGCAAGGGCTGGGTGAACAAGATTTTTCGGCTATCCATAGCTTTCTGAAACAAGGGAGTAGCAACGTCTCCCGGATTTCTCACAAAGCTTGAAGAAACAGGGGTCAAAAACTGCCAAAATGCATATTGCACAACAATTTCAGCAGTTTGAAGTATGACCCCAAATAAAAATGATTGTATACCAGAACAGTTTATA
>JAHHHF010000098.1 GCA_019359495.1 Goleter apudmare HA4340-LM2 | reverse complement strand
ATTACTATTTGTTGGGTCTCTGGTGGCTATGCTTTTTTCTGCTCGTCACTATAAACAGGATTAATCATTCATTTATTCGCGAGTCTCACTCGCGAACTATTTTCTTTTTGTCCAAAGTCCAATACTTACCAACTTTCGCTAAATTGGAAAGAGGTAGACTTAAGGGAATTTTTCATGTCAGCACAATTGTTACTGGTAGATGACGAACCGGGACTGCGGGAAGCCGTCAAAGACTATTTACAAGAAAGCGGTTTCAGCGTTCAAGTTGCCAGTAACGCCCGTGAAGGCTGGGATCTGATGCAGCAAAATACACCTGACTTAGTGATTTCTGACATTATGATGCCCCAGGTGGATGGCTATCAGTTTCTTAAGCAACTTCGAGAAGATCCCCGGTTTCAAGCACTCCCGGTAGTATTTTTAACTGCTAAAGGCATGACAGGCGATCGCATTCAAGGCTATCAAGCTGGTGTGGATGCCTATCTACCAAAGCCTTTTGATCCAGATGAGTTAATTGCGATCGTGGAAAACTTACTTACTCGTCGCACAGCCAAGCCCCAAGTTACGAGTGAAGAGGGCGAAACCCTAGATATTGCTGAACTAGCTAATCAAATTGCCCAAATTAAGGCACTATTAACACAGAGAAATGCAATTTCTCAATCACCAGCACCTTTTAAAATTGACTTGACCCCCAGAGAACAAAGTGTTTTGAACTTGGTGGCAGAGGGGTTGATGAACAAAGAGATTGCTCGTCGCTTAGAAACTAGTGTCCGTAATGTAGAAAAGTACGTCAGCCGTTTGTTTAGTAAAACTGGTACAAATAGCCGCACGGAGTTAGTGCGTTTTGCCCTAGAACATGGTCTTGCTAAATAAAGCCTCTCTGTGGTGCGCGTTATATTCCAATACAGTTCAGTTAGGCTAGAGATGCAATGTTTACTAGGGAATATCAGTAAAATTATTTGATGAACTGAAAGATTATGCGCCTTACCTACAATTTTTCTGAAATAAACCGTATTGCGTTAAATTCCACAGTCAAGGGCAATAAGACTTGTAAATAAAAATAATACATAATACCCCATGACTCTGAATGCAGGGGAATAAGGATAGGAAAAACAGGAAAAAATGTCTCTATTTCCTTATCCCTGCGGAGAATCTGCAAAGGAGAAGCAATTCTCAAGTTTAGAAGTGTTTGAGTTGTGGCAACCAGAACAGAGACCGTTGTTAGCGAATGCCTTTGACAGTTTTAAGTAAAACCCTGGTGAGAAATGTACCCTGAAATTCAAATCTTTAAAAGACTGTAACCTGCCCTGGTAGTAAGGCAAAATGTATTAGTAGGCACCCATTATGTCCGTAGTGCAAAGGGTGAGGGCTACTGTAGACGCTATCTTCGGCTTCTCGGAGACTAAGGTCAGATGCAAGCCTGAGGGTGAGGTTACACAAGCCAACTCAATGTTAAAGCAAATAGGCACACGGGCAAACTTAAAAAAATTCACCAGACGATTACCAATTCACGATCTGCCACTACTCAAAAGTATACAAAATTAATTATTGACTATTATCTGCGAAATTACGTAAGCGCATCAGTTGACGTCGCATTTGTGGCGAGGCTTTGAACTCAGATACTTCTTGGGCTTTCACAGACGCCTGGAGCGTCTCTAGAAACTCATCAGAGCCTTCTGCCAAGGCATCTAGTAGCACCTGTAATAGTTGTTCACGATCGCCCAATAAACTCTTTTCCTCAATCAACCGGAATTTGAGATGTATTTCGCACTCATAAACACCTACTTCGATATTATTTATTTGGCGGGGTAAGGCTTTGGAGTTCATAGTTTTGAGGATTCCTTTACTTGGTGGTCACGAGGGTGAGGAGTTAAATCTCCGGCAAAAATTCTTTATATTTTTTTTGAATCCAAAGTGTTTGAATTAAGAACTTTTCTTCATCCATCACATTTGTATTCCATTTCACTCTCCTGTGTGTTTTTTTTAGTTAAATTTTCACTGTCTAGATTTTGATGTTCCTGCACTAGAGGTAGTTTAGGTAAGCCATAACTATTATTCAGTTTTTAAGATTCTATACAATAAAGTTTCTGTAAGAAGTTGTTCGAGCTTTTTAAAGGTTTTTACATCAACTTTATCTTAACGTCAATAACAGTTCGAGTTTTTACTGAAGTTATGGTAATTTTACGTAAGTAAAAACTCTGGAATTAATTCCTTTAATGAAAGCCAGACTTAGGTAGGGCATAATTACGTAAATTTACGTGATGTGCGTTTTTTTCAACCTGCAATTTAGGGATATTGATCAGCAAAGTTATTAAATCCTGAATTTTTATTCTCAACAAAATAAACTTCTGGCAGAATTTGGGCAAGGGAAACCCCACTGAGAAGGGTATAGCATGGCTTCCTGTAGTTTAGGGTAATAGGGATCAAGGGCAAGAGTGGAATCTTCCTTTTTCCTATACTGCACTCAGTGTTGAGTCACAGACGAGCCGCTTCCAATCAGAGTAAGCTACAAAACACTCTACACTCATAACTTGATAAATTTGGATTGGCATCAAGTGGCGTGACAGTCTTTTAACCGGAGGCGGAGTGTCTCTGGTCAGCATTCCTCATTTTATGCTCACATCACAAGCCCAATTCCTGATTTTTGCGAGCATTCAGGCTCAAGCATAGCGTTTACAATGATTTCAGTGTAATCAACCCAAATCTTACACCCTTTTATGGACAACCCAACCCTGCTCAAGTCCACAACCCGGCATATCCGCATTTTTGCGGCAGAAATTGACCGGGATGGCGAACTAGTTCCCAGTAACCAAGTCTTAACGTTAGATGTTGACCCAGACAACGAATTCAACTGGAATGAAGATGCACTGCAAAAAATTTATCGCAAGTTTGATGAACTAGTAGAAGCATCTAGTGGAGTAGATCTAACAGACTACAACTTACGCCGTGTGGGGTCAGACTTGGAACATTATTTGCGATCGCTCTTGCAGAAAGGCGAGATCAGTTACAATCTCTCCAGCCGCGTTACTAATTACAGCATGGGACTCCCTCAAGTTGCCGTTGGCGACAATCAGTAGAGTCAGTAGTTCTGAGTTAACAATTTGTCACTCTTAACTGCTTAGGGGTACGGTAATACCTGCCCCTAACAACTCTTGAATGGCGATCGCAAACTGCTTTGAGATGTTGTAGCTTCAATAAACAGCACTGGATTTGATAGTTAAGTCAAGTTTTTGAAGTTAATTTGCTCACTAGTTAAGCCAACCCTTAGCTATTTGTGATGAGTCTGGAGTTGCTTAAAATGTGTGCTTCCAAGCAAAACCACTTTTGCACTGTTCAAATCAGTATCACTATGCCAGCCATATTTTCTTGATCTCTAGCGCTTGAACGAATTTTAAGCTAGTTATTTGGCGCTGAAGTAGGATTTGGTACAACTTGGCATCTTTAGCTTAACTTCATGAGAATATCTTACCCTAAATTTCTTATTGGTAATAAGTTAGGTGGGCTTAAATAAAGTTAACTGCTAAGGGCGGTCATCTCATACCAAGTTCTGAGCGAAGCTTTTCTCTATAACCTGCGGAGGATTCATAATAGTAGTCGCAAAACCGTCTACAGACTTTGTGCTTCATCATTTGTCATTGGTGCAACCCTGCATTGGACAGGTTCCCAGGGTTCTCTGCGGGTAAGCAAGCTACGCAGAGCGTCCCCTAGGGAAGGCGACGGTCTACTACTTCTCTTAATATACAAGGGTGCGTTATGGACGGAATGTCCTAAGGTAACGCACCTCAAATCTCAAATGGTACAGCGCTCGGCGACAACGCACGCTACAAAAGATGTCAAGAAGCTCCGCCTCTGGTGAGATTTCCTACTCAGCAATCGGTAGTCGGAATTCATGAGCATTGATGACAAAACTAACTTTTGCCAAAGAGGATAAAGTGTCAAAGTGTAAAGAGAAAAATTCTGTTCCTTGTATTGAGGCTTATCATAATCTTAATTCTTAATTAAAGTTCATTAATAGCTAGCAACTTATAAACTAAAGAAATAACAGGATCATCTATCTCTTGCTGATGGAGTAAATCACTGGAAGCAAACACTACGCTTGTGCAGAGGTTATGCTTTAGTGACAACATCGAAGTTAGCAGGGCTGCTTGTAGAGAGTAACAGAGTCATAGAAGCTATGATGAGGCTGTAGGATTGACTGAGGAGCGTGTTCTTGGGATAAGTAGAAAGTATTAGCATGTGCTGGAATCTACCAGCTAAAATCATGATCCAAAGTTGGATATGTCGGGTTCACGAAACAAGGGCGGTAGATGGCCGCTGCCAAAACTATTAAACAAATTGCCAATCGCTGATCGGTGCGAAAACTATGGAAAATGATACGGCAACGCTCTACTGCCAAAATGAACTTTGTCAAACTCCCAACCCTATAAACCACAGGTTTTGTCAGCGTTGCTCTACGCCTCTACTCAAACGCTACCTCTGGGCTGAGAAAGAGGGAGTGAGTGTTGCTAGCCCAGGAGAAATATTAGCTGATCGCTATTTAGTCCTCAGCAAATCCGTGGTTTTAGACACCAAGCCGGGATTACTACCACAAATTCCTGAAATAGAAGATTTACAGCCTCTCAAAGCTTATTTAAGATTAATTCCCTACAGATTACACACGCCACAACTATACGGAGTTCTGCCCTTAACTGATGGCAACTCCCAAAAAGACATTTTACTCTTAGAAAAACCGCCTATTTTTGTAGATAGTACAGGTCAAGAAGTACAACTGTATAGCCAGTTAACCAATGCTTGGGGCAATGCCACATCAATCAGCCAAATCAATTGGCTGTGGCAAATAGCTCATCTTTGGCAACCGCTTCTAAGTGAAAGCGTGGCATCTAGCTTACTTGATCCATATTTGTTAAGAGTAGAAGGGTCATTGGTGCGCTTGTTAGAATTGCATCCTGACTCCTCACTACCAGATTTAGCCCAATTAGGTAAATTTTGGCAACAACAATTGTTACCAAAAGCCAGACCAGCAGTCACAGAATTTATCAATCAAATTATTCATTCTCTAATTCAGGAAGAAATCCGCTCGACTGAGCAACTAATTGCAGTTTTGGACCAAGGTTTGGCAGGATTAGGGCGATCGCAAACGCCCAATATTAAAATTTATACTAAAACCGATACTGGTCGCACCCGTCAACGCAATGAGGATGCCTGTTACCCTCCCAGTGATACCTTAGTGAGCAAACCTCCTCAACATACAGCCCTAGCCATTGTCTGCGACGGCATTGGTGGGCATGAGGGCGGTAATGTGGCATCAAACTTAGCAATTGACACCATTCAGCAGCAGATCAAACCACTTACAGAAATTCCTGCTGACCACATAGACCCTTGGCAGGTAATCGATGATTTAGAGAAAGCAGTAGCCAATGCCAACGACAAAATCAGTCAGCGCAACGACGGCGAAAATCGCCAAGGGCGTCAACGCATGGGTACTACCTTGGTGATGGGTTTGCCAATTGCCCATGAAATGTACATTACCCATGTCGGCGATAGTCGTGCCTACTGGATTAACCGCCAAGGCTGTTATCAAGTCACTCTAGATGATGATGTCGCCTCTCGTGAGGTGCGCTTGGGCTATGCTGTCTATCGTGAAGCCACACAACAGGGTGGTGCAGGTTCCTTGATTCAAGCATTAGGGATGAGTCCCAGCACATCATTACATCCCACTACCCAAAGATTTATCCTGGACGAAGATGCTGTTTTTCTGCTGACATCCGATGGTTTGAGTGACTTTGACCGAGTAGAGGAATATTGGGAAACAGAAATCTTACCAATCCTCAACGGAGAAACTGATGTTGCCAATGTTGCGGCCAGATTAATCGATATTGCTAATACCAGAAATGGACATGATAATGTCACTGTCGCTCTGGTACACTGTCAAGTCAAATATGTTGAGCCAAGCTCAAGTATAACGGCAGTCATTCCTGAGCAATTTCCTGGTAAATCTGCTGACACTGCGCCGGGAAGAGTCCCAGACACAATATTGGGTAGTGGGAACCAGAAAACCCAAGTAATTCCTGAAAATAAGCCGACTGGTTTCAGGTTACCATCTCTAGGCTTGATAATTCCATTTCTACTAATCGTAGCAGCTGGAGCAGTGGGATTCTGGGTACAGAGAGAGAGGCGATCGCCATTGCCCATAGCGACAAATCAACCTCCTGTAAATCCAGTAGTCAAAACTCCATCTCCTACGAGTCCAGCAGCCACAACTCCCGTAGACCCCTCACCGATTGTGCCAGCGAATACTACAGAATTTGGGCCGCAGCCAGAGCGATCGCTCGCCAACCTCGCTCCTGGTTGGGTGATTAAAACTACAAAACAAACCAAGTTGACAAAGCCTACTGAACCTTTTCCGCCTAATACTTTTTTTAAAGTTACCAAGACAGAAGCAAATCCCAACAAGCCTGAAGAGTTGTTGGTTAATTTGCAACAGTGCTCTACACCAGGCAAACTATTTACATTTGATCAATCGCAACTGGAAACACATAAATTCGCCGTCTTACAAGCAGGCGAAACGACGAGTGAATGTGACGATTCTCCAACGCCTGATAGCAAACAGTCTACATCCAGCGCACAAAGCGATCGCAGTATCATTGGGTGGGGTACGCCATAAATTTGAATGAGCTAGAGTGCGAGATCAGCCGCAAATAAAGCGTTTGTTTCTCCTCACTCCTGGTTAGCCAAAATACCTACAATCTTTAATCGACTCTCATCTGCTAGTACTTTGAAAAACTATAGCAAGATGTTAAATTGCTTGTTTTGCGTATGCATCTAATTAGTCCCATACCTAATTAGATGCATATCTAAATATTGATTGAACTATACTACTCGCCCATCACCCCCATTTCCCCCTCTGATCTCTGTCATCCGCCAATAAACCCCATTATCACGCTGCATTAACTGGTAGCCAATTAACTCCCGCCGTAATGTAGCATAGTCAGGATGGTAACGCTTGAGAGTCTCGTTCACTGTCTTTTCTGGATACCGGATTCCGACTTCAAATTTATCTGCTAACCACTTGAGAAGTACTAAGCGCTTTTTACGACTCGCAGGAATATCTTTGAGACGTTGCACTTCCTCTGTACTGTCGGTATTAGTCTCCAAATAGTTCTTCAAAACTTTGGTTTCCCAAGCTTCAGTATCCACATTCTCAATTAAAGATGCTATCTTCTCAGGTGTGAATACCTCTTTACTGATGGTTTGTAAAGCTTCATTATCTAACTGATACAAGCGGCTATTGCCTTCTGGGCGCATAGTTACTAAATTCAGTTTCTTGAGTTTTGCTAGATGATGGGATACTGTGGGTTCCTTGAGTTGTAATAACACCGCCAATTCTTCAACACTACACTCCTGATTAGCCAGAATCCCCACAATCTTCAATCGGCTTTCATCAGCTAATGCTTTGAAAAATTGCAGCAGTGTTTGAAATTGTTCTTGTTTCATAATTTGTTATAATCAACTCGATTTCGATCTAATTAGAAGGAAATCAAATTAGCTATGCTGTCCTCCTCCGCTCGCGCAGAGGCTTTGTGTTGATCAATTGTGAATTAGTGTTAATTTTGTGATTTGTTTTGCTAAAAATTGAGATTTCTTAAGTAGTTCTTTACATTTAGCCATGTTACGACACTTATCCAGCAAAACCAAAAGACACCAAAGTATGCTCAGACAGGGCACTTCACTTGTACAAGCGGCTAGATTTTTGGGTGTAGACCAAAGTACTCTATACATGGCGCTACAGAAGGGACAAATTCCCACTAGCCGGAGAAATGGCCGGACTGTGATTAGTCAAGGTGCTTTAATGGACTATCAAGCGAGGAATCGACCTTATACCAATTCGTAATACTCGCCGGAGGCGAGAAGCAAGTTACGTAATTCGTAATTCAGAAAGTTCTATATGGTATAGGTTTCTGGGCTTGCATCCATTGCTGAATTTTGGAGAATTGGTATTACTTATAAGTAATTCTTTAGTTCAAGTATGAGAAATTTAAAACAGTCGTATTCCAAATAGGGCACAACTATTTTTGTACCCCTAGAAAGAATTTATGTGCCGCAAAGATTATTTGAATTGGTAGTGCTCGCAAGATTTAGAACCCCGAATTTTTTGCAAAGTCGGGGTTCTTGTTGTTAATAAATAATTTAGCGATCGCCATTTTCCGAAAGTAACTATTTAAATTCAGGTTAAATCTAGGTAAAAAACATTAAAATCTTTTCCCTGCATCTTAAAACCAGTCAATTCCAGCACTATAGTTTATCTTTTCTTGGTTAGTGGTGCATTACGTTGTGGTGGTACATCATCTCGGAGTTGTTGGCGTCCGTTGGTGATAATTCGCAAAATATCTTTGAGATCATGCTCAATACCCTCTAGGACGCTGTCAGCGTATTCATCGGCACCATCTTCAATTTCTTGAGCCTGGGCGATCGCTGTTTGTCGTACTTCTTCTAACTCTTGCATACAGGCTTGCCGTTTGCGTTCAATTTCCGCAAGAGTTTCTTGCATCATGGCTTCACACTCTTGTTGCACCTGTCGCCGTAACTGATCAGCTTCTCGCTCTGCCTGTCTCACAATATCGCTTTCAGCTAATATTTGTGCTCTTTTCGCTTGAGCTGCTTCCACAACTTGCTGTCCATACTCTTCTGCTTCTAGAAGAATTTCCTCCTTTTGTTGTAAAACCGAAGCAGCTTCTTGAAAAACTGATGGTAAAGAAAGCCTGACGAAGTCTAGCTGATCCAGTAGCTTTTCTTCATCTACTAAAGTACGTCCTGTCAACGGCACTCTGAGGCTAGAGAGAATTATTTCTTCTAAGCGGTTAAGTTCCTGCTGAATATCTAAGCTTCCTGCTCCTTTCGCATCTCCATCGGAGTTTCCATTGGGATACTCTTGCGCGGGGGAATTGTTTCCGTTGTAATTTGGTTCGACATTAGAGAGTTGTGGTTGTAGCATTGGTATATTTCTAGGGCAATGTGTGGAGGCACAAGATGATCAACAGAACCACCAAACCTTGCAATCTCTTTTACCACACTACTACTTAAAAAACTATACTCATTTGAAGTAGCGAGAAAAACTGTCTCTATTTGAGTGGAAAGAGTTTTATTCGTGTGAGCCATCTGGAGTTCTATTTCAAAGTCGGAAACTGCCCTTAAACCCCGCAACAAAACTTGTGCTTGTCGCATTTGGGCATAATTGACAGTCAGACCATCAAAGCTGTCTACTTTTACATTCGGTAGATGCTGGGTAGATAAACGAATTTGTTCTAGCCTTTGCTGCACGCTAAACAGTGGCATCTTGTTTGGATTCCGTAGTACAGCGACGATCACCTGCTCAAACAGCCGACTACCGCGCTGAATGATGTCAATGTGTCCCAAAGTGACTGGGTCAAAGCTACCAGGATAAATAGCAATCACAATTTTAGATACATCCAAGTTATGTAGGTGATTATATCTAAACCTATTCCTAGGGGATAGGGCATGGGGCATAGGCTTTGACTTCGGGTGAGTTGAGCGTAGTCGAAAGTCCTGCGAAATCGAGATTCAGCCTAGGGGTTATTGGGTACATCTCCCCCATCTCAACACATCCAGCCAAAATTTTTGATTTTTGATTTTTGAATTGAGTTCTCCCCATCTCCTTCATCTCCCTTGTGCTTCTTCCTTAGCCCTATGGATTACAGCCAAGCAAAACCTGCTCTAATGGTTTATGTACTGAAAGTCTCTGGCTGTTGCGTAAGTTCTGTTATTGATAATTGTAGTTATTTAGGTATTTTTGCATGGCACTGGATTTTTCCCATTTGCCCTTGGCGTTTCAATTTACATCCCCAGGCCCAGACTTAAGGAGAATTGGGCCAATAACTATTCGCTGGTATGGCTTGTTGATTGCCACATCTGTGTTGATTGGTGTCAGCCTTTCTCAGTACTTGGCAAAACGCCGTCATGTCAACCCAGAGTTGCTGAGTGATTTGTCAATTTGGCTGGTGATTGGGGCAATTCCCGCAGCTAGGCTATATTACGTTTTGTTTCAGTGGTCAGAATATGCCCAAAACCCAGAGCGAATCATCGCTATTTGGCAAGGGGGTATTGCAATTCATGGAGCAATTCTTGGTGGGTTGGTCGCAACGTTAATTTTTGCCAAAATTAAGCAAGTTTCCTTTTGGCAATTGGCGGATTTGGTGGCCCCTTCGCTGATTTTAGGGCAGGCGATCGGTCGCTGGGGTAATTTTTTCAACTCTGAGGCTTTTGGTAGCCCTACCAATTTACCTTGGAAGCTATTTATTCCAGAGGGGCGTCGTCCCCCAGAGTTGGTAAATTTTGAGTACTTCCACCCGACATTTCTCTATGAATCTGTGTGGAATCTGATAGTGTTTGCCCTGCTACTCACCTTGTTTTTTCGAGGCATACAAGGAAAACCACGTCTTAAATTAGGTACGATATTTCTGGTTTATTTGGCAGCCTACAGTTTAGGACGCTTGTGGATTGAAGGGTTTCGCACTGACAGCTTAATGCTGGGGCCCCTGCGGATTGCACAAGTCGTCAGTTTAACGGGAATTCTCTTGGGTTTAGCTGGTTTAGCTTGGCTTTACTTGGCTAAACGCCCTTTGCCAGATGTAGTATCCACCCCGAAGGCAGAAGGAGAGAGGGGGGGATAGGAAAAGTGAGGGAGATGAGGAGAAAGGATATTTGGGAACGCGCAAGGAAATTAATTTCCTTGCTCATAGCTGAAGTCATCTGTACACGAAGTGTTCCCGAAGGGTAGATGACCATATATCTATATCCGCCAAAATTATCAGTCTACTTCAGTAGACTTGAGCTATTAGTCAGGGAATTAATTCCCTGGCGGTTGATGCAGCATAGAATTAAGCTTTTCTAGCTTCAGTTGACACAGGTACCCAATACTTCATTCCCTATTCCCATAAAAAATGCCCCAGAGTGTTCTCTAGGGCTTAACCAGGGTGCATCTACCATTACTCTCTACTAGAGAAAGAGACTCTATCCGGAAAGACACTGAGAAAATAGCAAAAAAATTTTTCTGAGGAATTGCTGGGCGTGCTGAAATGCGTGAATTTACAGAAGATATGTGTTATGTAAATCAAGTTTATCCTGTTGAAGCAGGTGTATATATTGTGGGAGCAGGCCCTGGAGATCCTGATTTATTGACGGTTAAGGCACAAAAACTACTAGCTGTTGGAGATGTGATTTTATTTGCTGATTCTTTAGTTCCTGAACAGATTCTTGATCTGTGTCGAAAGGATGCGGAATTGATTCGGACTGCGAATCAGACTTTAGAAGAGATTATGCCATTGATGATTGAAAGGGTGCGATCGCATAAATCTGTGATTCGTCTCCATTCCGGTGATCCCAGTCTTTACAGCGCTATCCATGAGCAAATGCATCTTCTAAAAGAAGCAAACATTCCTTTTGAGGTGATACCTGGGATCAGCGCCTTTCAAGCCGCAGCCGCTAAACTCAAAGTAGAGTTGACTGTCCCTGGTTTAGTCCAAACCATTATTTTGACCCGCATCAGCGGCCGCACAGGAGTTCCCGCAAGTGAAGAGTTAGCCACCCTCGCAGCACATCAGGCCAGCCTTTGCCTATATTTGAGTGCGCGTCATGTCGAAGATGCCCAAACTAAACTACTAGAACATTACCCAGACGATACTCTGGTAGCGATTTGTTTTCGTTTGGGATGGCCTGATGAAAAAATTCGGGTTGTTTCCCTCAAGCAAATGGCGGAATGTACTCAAAAAGAGCAGCTAATTCGTACCACACTTTACATTATTAGTCCAGCACTCTCACAAACAACCGGGCGATCGCGTTTATATCATCCCGAACATAGTCACCTGTTTCGCTCATCTCACAGTTAAGTAAACTAAGTTAAGAAAGGTAAACAAAACTATAATCCTCTTCCCTCCTGCCTCCTGCCTTGTTATAACGATAATTTTTCATACTGAGCTACTTAGAGAATGGGGTATTTGTAAAGATATGGCAGTGTTACGTCTTTACGTCTCTCCCTGATCTCCCTTGTCCACTCCTCTGCTCCTCTGTAGTTGGATAAACTAAATAGGACGATGCCATAGCATCCGGCTAGACTATTTTGAATTTTGAATTGATACCTATGCCATTAATTAAAGTCCAAACATCTGTAACTGCACCTGAACAAGCTGAAATTGAAGTATTACTTAAAAGCCTCTCAGCGAAGTTAGCTAAACACACGGGAAAACCAGAATCTTACGTCATGACGGCTTTTGAAGCGGGAATTAGTATGACATTCGCTGGTGCGACAGACCCGGTTTGCTATATAGAAATTAAGAGCGTTGGTACAATGAAAGCAGAACAAACTCAGTCTATGAGTCAGGATTTTTGCCAACAAATTAATCAGAGTTTAGGTGTACCTAAAAACCGCATTTATATAGAGTTTGCAGATGCAAAAGGTGCTATGTGGGGTTGGAACGGTACAACTTTTGGTTAATTTAACCTGGGACTATCGCTATAAAAACAGTCCAATAGGCAAAAACGGAGAGGGAGGGATTCGAACCCTCGTTGAAGTCACCCCCAAACAGACTTTCCAGGTCTGCGCCTTCAACCACTCGGCCACCTCTCCAGGCGTCACGATTTACAATTGTACAATGAAAACCCAGAAAGTGCAAAGATAAAAAAAGACATTACATCCGAATCTCAAATTAAGATGTCCCGAACACATACTATTAGAGTCCGCGATCGCCAGACTGGCAAAGAATACAGCCTACAAGTACCAGAAGACCGTTACATCCTCCACAGTGCCGAACAACAAGGAACCGAACTACCGTTTTCTTGCCGTAATGGTGCTTGTACCACTTGTGCTGTCAGGGTGGTGTCGGGAGAGATTTACCAACCAGAGGCGATCGGACTGTCGCCAGAGTTACGCCGCCAAGGTTATGCTCTGTTATGCGTGAGTTATCCCCGTTCTGACTTAGAAGTGGAAACACAAGACGAAGATGAAGTCTACGAACTCCAGTTTGGGCGCTTTTTTGCCAGGGGAAAAGTAAAGGCAGGTCTACCTTTAGATGAGGATTAAGATTTGGTTGACGCAAAGGAGCAAATTGGCGTCTGGGCGCGAAGCATAGTCATGTTGGCTTGCGTACTACTTCTGGTGAGTTGTCAAGCCACCAATCAGCCCACAACCAACGAAGTGCAAGTGAAAGTGGCGCGGGTGGTAAGTGGGCAAAGTTTAGAAGTTTTGGGGATGGCGGAACAACCCAATTTGATTTCCCAAGTGCGGTTAATTGGTATTGATGCACCAGATATGCGCCAGCGTCCTTGGGGAGATAACGCCAGACAAGCATTAGGATCACTGATTGGGGGTGCAGAACAGATTGTGACTCTAGAGTTTGATTTAGAAGCCAAAGACACGATTGGGAGGACTTTGGCTTACGTATGGAAAGATAAAGTATTGTTAAATGAAGAATTAGTGAAGCAGGGGTATGCACTATTCGTAGGGCGATCGCCTAACCACAAATATGACCAGCGTTTAGAACGTGCCCAGCAATGGGCTAGACTCATGGGGCAAGGAATTTGGCAACCAAAAAAACCCATGCGCCTTACCCCGGCTGAATTTCGTCGGCAATTTAGATAGAGAATAGGGCATGGGGCATGGGGAGAAATAATTCTTGTAGAGACGTTGCACTGCAACGTCTCTACAAGAGTAACCAATGGCAAATAACAAATGACAAATGACAAATAACCAATGACATTACAAATCTTTCTAGACATCGCTACAGAAGCGGCTTTGGCTGGTGGTGCTGTGTTACAGGATTACTTGGGTAAAATAGAAGACGCAATCACTGAAAAAGGACGCCCCGGAGATTTAGTTACTGCTGCTGACAAAGCCTCAGAAGAAGTGGTTTTAGAAATTTTGCGTCGCCACTTTCCGCAACACTCCATCTTGGCTGAGGAATCGGGGAAAATCGGCAATCAAGAAAATGAATATCTCTGGGCGATTGATCCTTTAGATGGTACGACCAATTATGCCCACCAATACCCCTTTTTCGCTGTTTCTATTGGGCTGTTAATTAATGGTGTGCCGCAAGTTGGGGTAATTTATGACCCTTTGCATGATGAATTATTTCGAGCGGCGACTGCCTTGGGTGCAACCCGCAACCGTCAACCCATCAAGGTTTCAACAACGTCTGAACTGAACAAGAGCCTATTGGTGACAGGATTCGCCTACGATCGCCGAGAAACATCTGACAACAACTACGCCGAATTTAGTCACCTCACCCATCTCACCCAAGGGGTAAGGCGCAGTGGTTCCGCATCAATGGATTTAGCTTATGTTGCTTGTGGAAGGGTTGACGGCTATTGGGAACGGGGGCTATCGCCTTGGGATATTGCCGCCGGCATTATTTTAGTCCAAGAAGCTGGGGGTAAAGTTACCGCCTATGATGGTACTCCCATAAAACTTGATTCAGGCAGAATCCTCGCCACTAATGGTGATATTCACAACACCCTCAGCCGTGAACTCCTGCAAGTCCCCCCACTATCATCCTGGAAGTGAGGAGCGAGAAAGCTTGAGATAACAAGAATCAGCAATGACAAATGACAAATGACCAATAACGACTACTGACAACTACCCAATGTATCGAAGTAAACTAGAAAGAATCTCTCTGCTACTTCGGTGCATATCTCTGTTATGTCTCTAAGAATAGATCGTGGGCTGTTTAAATATGATTTTATAGATCATCACGCAATCTTGTGCGTTCCCGTAGATGCGGATGTCAAAGATATCCGTAAACGCTATCTAGCAATTGCTCGTCGTCTGCACCCTGACAGTAATATTGCTGCAAGTGCATCTCAAAAGCAGCTAGCCGGTGAGTTGTTGTCAAAGTTGGTGAACCCAGCTTACGAAAAACTCACCGCAGAACGCACTCGCTCAGAATACATCATAGTTTTGACCCAAATGGGCAAGCGTTTGTCACAGGAATCGGCTTCGGTGGAACTGAATACAGACTTGGCTAAACAGCTAGCTAGCGCCCCAAATGTAGATCACCTCTATAAAAGTGCGATCGCTAAAATTGCTGCAACTCAATATGATACGTTACAGCAAGTACCCCAAGTCATTGCTCAAATTAGTGAGTTGAATTTAATTTACTTGATGCGGAGTGCTGGTAAATCATTAGCAGCACCGCCACCACCACCTGTTCAACCCACCAATAATTCAACTACACCACAACCAAATACAACGGCCTCTGCTCCACCGCCGCCACCTACGCCAGCCAACGAAGATTCGGTAGCAGAAAACTATATTCGTCGCGCTCAAACTTTAATAGACAAAAACCAATTTGCCCAGGCTGAGGTAGAGTTAAAAGATGCCCTCAAATTAGCGCCTAAAAGTAGTCGTTGCCACAGCATGATAGGGTTGGTTTACTTGAAGCGAAATCAGCTAAAAATGGCCAAGATTCATGTTGACAATGCTTTAAAATTAGACCCTAACGACAAAGCTGCCTTAGAGTGGAAACCTAAGTTAGACAAAGCTTTGGGGCAACAACCTGGTAGTGCTAAAGCTACTTCTTCAACTCCCAATACTGCTAGTAAACAGTCAGATAAGCCTGGAGGTGGCGGTTTATTTGGTGGTTTGTTTGGTGGGAAGAAAAAATAGTACTCTGGTGAGCGATCGCATTTTGGATAATCAATCTAAAGATTCATAGCGATCGCTTCTACTTCTTCCACTGTCAGCCCCAAAGCATCCCCTATCTGTTCTCGACTTAATCCCATACTCAATAGTCGCGGTACTGCTTGTTGTAAGCGTTGCTGTGCAGCTTGGGCTTGTTGTTGTGCAGCTTGTGCCCTTGCCATTAATTCCCCAAATGTCATAAAAGGTTGACCATCTGGATAGAAAAGTTTCCAGGGTGCATGAGAGAGATCAAAAGTAATTTGCAGCCTGGGACTCACCCATTTTTGATCAAAATCTACCAAATCTAAACCATACTCACCCCGTAACCAAACCCGTAGCTGATTATTTTCCGGATTATATATGTAATATTCTTCTACACCGTAGCGTTCATAAAATAGTAATTTGCGATCCATTTCTTCTGTAGTGTTCACTGGTGAGAGGATTTCAAACACTACTTGGGGCGCTTGATTTCCTTCTTCCCATTGTTTATAAGAAGAACGACGGCCTTTGGGACGACCAAAAGCAACCATCACATCAGGTGCATATTTAATCTTGTTGTTGCCTTGGATCGGATACCAAAATAAATCTCCAGCGACGAAAACATGAGGATCATCTGCAAACAAAATATCCAAATTACCTTTGATCAGCACGATAATCTCAAAGTGTTCTGTATTATTCGCCATCGGCTGACCATCAGATTCAGGGTAAAAAATTTCCGCAGGTGCAGAAGATTCAATTTGGGAAACCATTGCTATAACCTCCCTTGAGTATATTCATTTTAAGCGATCGCTCCCATCAAAATGTCTCCCGTGCCGAGATACAATGGTTTTTGCTTTGCGTAGCTTACTTCCCCAAAGGGGTACGCGTTTACATAATTCGTAATTACGAATTACATTGACAGGAGGATTTCATGGTGTATCAACCAGCAGCAGGAGCCAGGGATTTATTACCCTTGGATGTAGCTCAAAAACGCTGGATTGAAGATAGGTTACAACAGGTATTTCACCGTTGGGGATATCACAGGATTATCACCTCAACGCTGGAGCGCATGGATACCCTGATGGCGGGGGAAGCAATTGGGCGTCAAACGGTAATTCAACTCCAAAATGCCGAAGATGAAGAATTGGGGTTGCGTCCAGAACTCACAGCCTCGATTGCGCGCACTGTTGTTACCCGTATGGCAGGCGCTACCTATCCGCAACGGCTGTATTACAATGCCAATGTCTTTCGGCGGATTTGGGAAAACAGGCATAATCGCCAGCATGAGTTTTATCAAGCTGGGGTGGAATTGTTGGGTGCTGGGGGATTGCTAGCAAATGCCGAAGTGTTGCTATTAGTGGCTGACTGTTTGTCTGCACTTTCCTTACAACGGTGGTATTTAATTCTAGGCGAGGCGGGAATCACCCGATCGCTTTTAGAGTCCTTTCCTGCTCATTTACGCAATCAAATTCGCAGTGCGATCGCTCATCTTGATCGTGTGACTATAGATACTCTGCCTCTCAGTGATGAGTTGCGCGATCGTGCCAGAATTATGCTGGATTTGCGGGGAGATAGTGCCAATGTCTTACAAAAAGTCAACAGTTTGGATCTCAATCAAGAGCAGCAAGAGGCGGTGAATAACCTCACATCCTTGGTGCAATTACTAGAATCAAGGGGAAATTTCCCGTTAATCCTTGACCTGAGTCTGATTCAAACCATAGACTACTATACAGGCATTGTATTTGAAGTCGTCACCGATACCGCAGGACAAGCCCAAATTTTAGGACGGGGTGGTCGTTATGACCAGCTTTTGGGACTGTATCATCCCCAAGGTGAAAACATTCCCGGTATTGGCTTTGCACTCAATATCGAAGATTTATACCAAGTTATTTTATCTACTCAGCAATTACCGCAGACTCCACCAGCTACCGATTGGTTGGTAGTACCAGAGACTCCCAGTGCTGACGCCGCCGCTTTTGCCTACGCCCAAAAATTGCGTGATTCCACTGACTTAGTGCGGGTGGAAATGCATTTAGGAGGAAGGGATAAAGCAGCTATTCGGCAATATGCACGCGATCGCAGCATTGCTCAAATCGCCTGGATCAAGTCTGATGGTTCACCCACAGTTGAACCATTGCTTTAGCAGGAATTTCGAGATGGGGGATAGGGTAAAAATAATTTTTTCCTAGTCCCCAATGCCTAAAACACAACAACTCAATCTAGAGGGTCAAAGCGATTGACTAGGGGAGCTAATACAATCATTGGTAATCCGACAAGAAAGCAGATTAACCATTGATTTAAATTGAGTGGAGTGGTAGCAAATAAGGTATTCATTAAGCTCCACTGACTAAAAATTATCTGCAAAACTATGGTAGTGACAATGCCAACAATGATGGCTGAGGTATCACTCACTGTATGTCTGATTCCACGCAGTCTATCAAATAAAGCAATTCCTAATTGACTAATACTTAACAGATAAAAAATTCGACCAGCAACTAAAGCTTGAATTGCCATTGTCCGCCCTAAATCAAGGTTTCCTGACGTTTGTCGTATCCATTCAAATACACCAAAAATCAAAATCCAGTTAAAGATAGAAATTGCCAGAATCCGTTTGAATAAACTTTGAGAAAGTAGCGGTTCGCGGGGACTGCGTGGTGTTCGTTGCATCACCCGTTCCGACTTCGGTTCAAAGGCTAAAGGTACAGTCATGGCGATAGAATTCACCATATTCAGCCACAAAACTTGCAGGGATAAAATTGGCAATTCTCTGGCTAATAATACACTAAATAAAATCGTCATGGATTCGCCACCATTCACAGGTAAAATAAAGGCGATCGCTTTGAGTAAATTGCGGTAAACAGTCCGCCCTTCTTCTACTGCCGCTTCAATAGAGGCGAAGTTATCATCGGTCAAAATCATATCTGAGGCTTCTTTCGCTACCTCCGTACCAGCACCCCCCATTGCAATCCCAATATCTGCTTGTTTGAGGGCGGGGGCGTCGTTGACACCATCTCCTGTCATCGCCACCACTTCTCCCTGAGATTGCAGGGCTTCCACGATGCGGAGTTTCTGTTCTGGGGCGACGCGGGCAAATACTACCCCATCTTCTATTGCTGTCACCAGTTGCGATTGTTCCATGTGGGCGAGTTCACTACCCGTAAAAGCGAGAACTTGACCATTTTTATTGAAGCCCATACTTTGAGCGATCGCTTTTGCTGTGACAGCATGATCGCCTGTAATCATTTTGACTTGAATACCAGCATTTTGACAGGCTGCTACCGCCTTGATGGCTTCAATGCGCGGCGGATCGATCATGCCTTGCAATCCCAAGAAAATCAAATCATTTTCGATATCTGCGTGGTCAAGGATATCTTGAGTAAATGGGACAGATTTCTTGGCAAATGCTAGCACTCGTAAACCCTGATGAGCCATAGCATCAACTTCTTGATGTACCGTTTTGGCATCTACAGGGGCCAAATTTCCTTCAGTAGTTAATATCTGCTGACAACGTTTGAGAATTGCCTCTACCGAACCTTTAACGTAAACAGTCCTCTCTGGTGAAGAATTTTCCCCACTGCCGTTTTCATGCAGAGTTGCCATGTATTGAAATTCAGATTCAAAGGGGATACCATCCAGCCTAGGCATTTCCCCTTCTAGTTGACGGCGATTTAGTCCAACTTTATGAGCAACCGTAATCAATGCTCCCTCTGTGGGATCGCCAACAACCTGCCATTGTTCATCCTTGTTTTCTAAATGGGAGTCATTGCATAACAGTCCAGCTTTCAGGCACTCT
Organism: Goleter apudmare HA4340-LM2; assembly: GCA_019359495.1. Classification (GTDB taxonomy): domain Bacteria; phylum Cyanobacteriota; class Cyanobacteriia; order Cyanobacteriales; family Nostocaceae; genus Goleter; species Goleter apudmare. Next base: position 67,422 of record JAHHHF010000098.1, on the reverse strand, counting down.
ACCACCACTGGGGACTGTTGCTCTCCTAAAACATCCCCTTCTGGACTATAACCCGTGCCGGTAACTGTATATCGTTCACCCCCGGCATAAATTGCCTGGACTGTCATCTGATTTTCAGTCAGGGTACCAGTTTTATCAGAGCAAATCACTGTCGCACCGCCGAGGGTTTCCACCGCCGGCAATTTCCGCACGATCGCATGGCGGCTAGCCATGCGGGAAACACCTATGGCTAAAGTTACCGTGACGACAGCCGGCAAACCTTCGGGAATTGCACTCACAGCAAAGGCAATAGCCGCTTCAAACATTTCTGTCCAGGAATTGCCGTAACCCAGCCCGATGGCAGAGGTTAGTGTTGCTATGCCCAGGATGATATACAGTAACATGCGGCTGAATCGATCAAATTTATGAGTTAGGGGAGTTTTGAGGCTGGTTCCCTGCTCCATTAGTTGGGAGATCCGCCCGGTTTCCGTGGCTTCTCCAATCGCCACCACAACCCCCATACCCATGCCAAAGGTAACAAAGCTACCAGCGTAAGCCATGTTGGCACGTTCTGCTAGGGGGGTATCTGCTGTTAGGGATTGGGTATTTTTTTCCACCGCCACTGACTCACCTGTAAGTGCTGATTCATTCACTTGCAGATTGCGTGTCTGCACCAACCGCAAATCAGCAGGGACTTGATCACCAGAAGTCAATAGCACCATATCCCCTGGAACTAACTCAGTGGAGGGAACCTGTAACTTTTGACCATTGCGAAGGATAGTTGCATTGGTTTGTACTGAAGAAGCCAAAGCAGCGATCGCACTTTCAGCTTTTGATTCTTGTACAAAACCGATAATAGCGTTAATCAGGGTTACACCCCAAATCACCCCAGCATTTACCCACTGTCCCAGCAACGCCTTGATCGCACCCGCAATCAATAAGATATACAGCAGTGGCTGGTTAAATTGCAACAGAAATCGTAGCAATGGACTTTTGCCAGGTTTACCCTTGAGTTCGTTAGCACCAAAACGCTCTCTTCTTTTTGCCGTTACCGCAGAGGTTAAACCCGTCTCTAAATTAGTATCTAAATGCCGAATTACTTCTTGTACAGATAAATGATGCCATTGACTGGACTGAATAATCTCTTTTGGTGTTCCTGTCATCTTATTCGCCCTTATATTAACGCTGACAGGGTAAATTAAGACTATTAGCTGTGCTTCTAGTTGTTAGCTAATTACTAAAGCATGACCCGTAAGTATAGTGTTGCAAACAAATATGATTTAAAAGTGAGTACTATGCTTTTAGCCAGCTTCCAGCTAATCTCTCTCTTAAGTAGCTCAGTGTTAAAAATTATCGTTATAACAAGGCAGAGGGAAGATGGCTATAGCTTTGTTTACCTTTCTTAACTTAGTTTTGTTTTTTCCACTGATACTTCTACACCTAGTCCCCTTACCCTGCGGGAAGCAAGCTACAGTCAGAATATAAATCCCCGCCTGACGCCTGAAAATGTCTTTATAGCCTTTCTCGGTTGAACGCAACACAATCAAAGGCGGGGAAACCCCGCCCCTACGGGTTTTGCGATTTAAAACTGTACTTCACTCGTCTGAAAACCGCTATAATTTTGAATTTTGAATTTTGAATTGTTATGTTATCTAGCCCCAAATTTGTGAAAAGTGTGCTTGTACCCGGTGATTTGCGAAGAGTGCATCACATCGCCCTTAACGTTAAGGATATGCAAGCTTCTCGATACTTTTACGGTACGATATTGGGTTTACATGAACTCACTGGCGAAGAAGTACCCGCAACCCTGTTAGAACTAGTAGCATCTGGGAAAGTTGCCAACTTCATCACCCCCGATGGCACAATTTTAGACTTATTCGGCGAACCAGAATTATCACCACCAGATCCTAATCCTGAGAAGACCTTCACTAGAGCCTACCATCTCGCTTTTGACATCGACCCCCAGTTATTTGAGCAAGCGGTGGCAGTGCTAAGAGATAATCAAATAGCGATCGCTCATGGCCCAGTCACTCGTCCCACTGGTAGAGGTGTCTACTTCTACGATCCCGATGGCTTTATGATCGAGATTCGTTGTGATCCAGTCTCATGATAGGGAATGGATAATCAGCATGACCTTTGACCAGTAACAAATGACTAATAACAAATAACCAATGACCACTATGATATCAACGCAGATGTTGACAGTGCTGGAAGAAGCAATAATTACCAAACCGCCTATTCCCCATGAACCATATAAGCACTCATTGAAAGCTTGGGTAATGTATTGTCTACGTGAACGAGGTTTTAAGGTCGTTTATGCTCAAAATGCTGACTTTGCTATTGAAACCAAAGGCAAAGACAAGTTGTATTTTAAAGTCACCAATAACAAAGATGATGTAGATAATTCTTGTAGCTGGATTGTTTGGGATAGTGTCAATAAAATCGCCAGCATCATTCCATTAAATCCAACATGAGACGGTTTTGGATCATTAGGACTTACGTTAAATAAATATATGCTTCAATTCGCAAGTCCTGATTAAACCTGCTTTTCAAATACCATTAAATGTTGCTGCGGTAACAAATTTTTAGTTTCTCGCCAAACCAAACCAACAGCTTGCATTTCCTGGCGGACTTGCTTTTGAGTCATCTTGTGCAAACGTTTAATCATGATAAACGGATTTTCGCCCCGATATTCTACCAACACGACCTTACCACCGGGTTTAAGTGCTTTGACAATTCCTTGCATCACTTCTTGGGGATACTCTAGTTCATGGTAAGCATCCACCATCACCGCTAAATCCACACTTGCATCTGGTAGATTGGGGTTGGTCATGCTGGCCAAAATAGGTTCAACATTGGAGATATGTTTCTCTTGTTTGAAAAACTCAATAATCTCCAGCATTTCTGGCTGAATGTCTACAGCCAACACCTTACCTTTTGTTAATAACGGCGCAACACGAAAGCTGAGGTAGCCTGTACCAGCACCAATATCCGCTACCACATCATCAGGTTTGAGGTTGAGCACGCTGACTATTTTACTCGGCTGTTCCTCCGCTTCACGGCTTGGTCTTTCTAACCAGCCTGCGCCTGTGTGTCCCATAACTTGGGCAATTTCTCGACCCATATAGTATTTACCAATACCATTTGAACTGTGAATGGTTCGCTGTTCGTAAACAGTGGTAAGTGAAGATGTGGCTTGTGCTGAGTGAGTTGGGTTGAGCAGTAAACAACCCAGCACCACTAAAAGAGTTACTATAAACCGTAAGTAAGGCGACGCAAATAAAGATAACTGGCGGGGATTGTCATCTGTCATTTGTCAGCCACTGCTCGACTAGGTTTCCCCGGCTTGTAGTACATGGCTTCATTGGTAAGGGTTGCAAGTGCATTTAGGTTTCGTAATATAGTTTGGTTTATTCTCACCGACTTACTTAAAAATAATACCAATTTGAATCATATTTGCGACTTCTTTTGTCAAATTGGTATAAGCTGATGCTGTGCCCCTTCAGCTAAACTTTAGCGGCAGTTGCACTTGGCAAATTAACCTTTAACCGCTTAAACATCGCTTCCCGTGCTTGCACAGCCAAGCTATCTTCCAACGGGGTTAAGGTAATGGACTGCTGATACTTGAGGCGTAACGCTGTTTGAATTAACCAGTCAGCTACAAAGGGATTTTTTGGCAACAGTGGCCCGTGGGAGTAAGTGGCTATGGCATTCTGATAAAATGCTCCTTCTGTGCCATCTTCACCATTATTGCCTAAGCCGTAAATCACTCGCCCTAAGGCTTCCACTTTCCCTAGTTTGGTGCGTCCGCCGTGATTTTCAAAACCAACTAGATAGGGTTTGCTACCAATCATTGCTTCCAGTTCCCGCGCCAAACGAGAGGCTGTAACTTCAATCACTAAGTTACCAATACAACGTTTAGTATTTTCACCAGGATGAATGGAGACTAAATCAAGTATCCCTAAGCCTTCTATTCGTTGTCCTAAACCTGGTTCGTAATAGTGTCCCAGTAATTGGGGTGAACCACAGGTAAAGACGCCTGGTGTACCATTCTCAATTTTTGATCGCATGGCCTCGGCTTTCGCGCCTTGCAAATCCCGCATGACGATTTCTTGCTGACGGTCTTGTGCGCCACCACCAACTATTACATCTACTGATTTAATATCTGCGGCTGTGGCGTTTTGGTCTAGGGGTAAGACTTTGACACTGTATCCCCGCCACTGCGCGCGACGTTCTATAGTAATCACATTACCGCGATCGCCATAGGTACTCATCAACGTCGGATATAGCCAACCAATGGTAATTTCCAATTCTTGAAAACTCATAACACCTCACTCATAACTGAATAATTCATAACCTTTTTCTCCCGATGATCGCCGAATCCGGTGTATACGTTATCGGTTTTCAGTATTTTACGTAACAGTTTTGTAATTGTAAGCTAGCCATAATCTCCACAGATAACTGTGAATTTACTAAATACTGGGTAAACAGTTACACTATTTTGGTGCAAATTTCAAAAAAAGTTAACTTTGTTTAACTAACAGATACATTGTTCTCTACTTGGAGATTGTATGCAAGCGATTGAAGCTCCCAATTTGACGGTAATTGCGTTTGAAAATGCAGTTGCTGTGTCGCAACTACCTTCTGTGTGGCAAGATATCGCCAAAGGTGTCGCAAATGTCGGCATCTCTGATCCACAGAGTTATGTTGAGATGGCACAGTTGTTTCAATATAAGTTAGAACAAGGTGATGTTGACTTATTTAACGAACATCCAGAACTAGAATATCTTCAATCGTCATTCTGTCAGCTATTTGGCAAGTTAGCCTGGGAAACCCTAGAATTCTACGGATATGACTTGATAAAAAGTAGCTATCCAGATTTTGCAGCAATACTTCAAGATGTAGAATCAAAAGGAGCAGAGTATGCAAATGAAGTAAAAGTAGCTCACATCGGGATGGAACTTTTTCAAGAATTTGGATATGAACTACCAGCTAGCTTTTATCATGTACATCTAGCACCAATTTACCGGGATCATGTATTTGAAGAACGGGCTTTAAGGTTTGATAAGCGGGATATTAAACATAAGCGTTCTTGGGATGCTATACTCCACGCAGGTAAAGTCTTTGCAATGCAAATGAAAGTGCAAAGCATCGCCTCTAAATATGGTTTTACCTATCAACATGGTTGCGGTTGCAATTCTCACCTATCTTCTATTGATGCATCTCGCGGAGTATTTGAATATGAATTCAGTCCCGAAAAGCGTCAACGGTGGTTAAGAAGTTTTATCTGGACTGCTTGGTATGAATACGCTTTCTTTCCGATTGTCCCGAATACCAGTTATTTAGTTTAGCGACTGACAAATCAAAAAATCGGTGTTAGTGATTGAAGTAAGTAGGGTGTGTGACCGCGAAGCGCGTTACGCACCCTACTTACTACTAACTAGCTAAAGAATTTTCCGTCCGGTGAGAACTTCCCGCACTTCTAGCATTGCTGAATAAGTTGGCAGAATGTGTAAGGTTTCATTGTCTGGTGTATGCTCTAATGCTGTAGCGATCGCCTGTCGTAAATCTTCTTGTACAATCAAATTTAGTTGAGAGTCGGCAGCTTTCTCACTATAACGGAGACGTAACGCCAGATCATAGACGCGATCGCCACTAACTACTAGGGTTCCTCCCCGTTCGACTAATTTCTCAGTGTCAACATCCCAAATCCAAGATACATCAGTACCATCGGGTGTGCGATCGTTCAAAACTAGTAATGTAGTTTTGTCTGTACTTTGAGTCACCACTCGAATGGTTTCATTCGTCCCTACAGGGTTTTTTGATAAAAGAATCCGTACCTTTTTACCTTGAATTTCTAAATCTTCTGCACGGCCAAAAGCTGCTTGAAAGTTGTTAACAGTATCGCGGATGCTAGCTTCATCAACTCCCAATTCCTTCGCAGCCGTAGCAGCAGCTAGAGTATTATATTTGTTGTATAAACCCACCAGAATTTGTTGCCATTCACTACTCTCAAGGGCTGGTTGACTTTTACTAAAGCCGCAACTAGGACAAGTAAAATCGCCCAAATGTGACAAGTAAACACCTTTGTAATCTAGAGAATGTCCACATCTGGGACAATAAATCGAATCAACAGCGTGAGGAATAGCTTCTAAATATTGTTCTGGTTCATTCAAACCAAAAAACAACACTTTTTGGGGTAACTGCTGACCAAGATAAGATAAAGTCGGGTCATCAGCATTGGGAATTACTACTGTTTCTGTGGGGAGTGTAGAGATTACCTTTGTCCACCGTTTACTAATCGTATCAACTTCACCATATCTATCAAGTTGATCACGGAACAAATTTAAACAGAGGATGATGTGCGGTTGGAGTGGCGCTAATACCTTCGGTACAATATTCTCATCCACTTCTAGAATGGCATAATCAACATCCAGCGTCCCCACCAAGTTGGTGGTTTCTAACATTGCTGTCATCAAACCGTTTTCTAGATTTGCGCCTGTAGAGTTATGAGCAATCCGGTAGCCTTTCCGTTCTAGAATTGTTTTTAACAGCAGCGATGTCGTGGTTTTACCGTTAGTCCCAGCAATCAGAATCACCCCATTTTTCACTTGCTGACTCAATAATTGCAGTAATTGGGGTGCAATGCGACGAGCAATTGAGCCTGGTAATACACTAGCAGCACCGAGGCGCAGCGATCGCACTACAAAGGTCACACTTTTGGCTACTGACACCGCCAAACCCAGTCTTAGTCTATCTATAAATTCTATTTTCTTTCCCACATCCGTACCCTACTCTTCTAGCAATTAGTAACTGATAGCCTTGAGTTTTAATTTAATCTTGTGAGTTTAACGAATCCTTGCCTAAAAAGCCAGCTATAGCTAATTTAAAATTCAACATTCACCAACCAAAACCTCATATCCGCAAAAGCCGGGAAGATTTCATCGATAGGGAATAGGCGATCAGTTATTTTCCTCCACTCTCCCCTAAGTAAGTCTACGGTGTCAGTAGGTGGGTGGAAGAATTGATCGTTGGAATAAGGCAGGAGGCAGAGGGCAGGAGGGAAGAGGGTTTTAGCCTCATTTATTTTTCTTTACATAGTTGGGTTTATTTTGCTTACCTACTTAAACACAATTCGGGAAAAACCATATCCCGGCTGGGATTGTAAATAAGAGCCTCACAGCAAAAGTCCATTGAAATTGACTAGACTCAGAAATAAAAAATGTTTTAGTCCTCTTTTAGAGGAATTTGGCTATTAGACAACAGTTGTAAACCTTTGGCGAGATTTCTGTGTACACCGTACCGCAAGCACAGAGTGAGGTTTTTCTTTGATTTTGGGTACTTCGATGTTTCAAAATGGTGCATAGGCGTAATCATAGATTCAGGGATGTTTGCGTCCTTCAGTACACACTTACAAAAAATAGCTCTAAAGGTTCCTTATTATGAGTCGTATAAAGTTGCTTTTTTTACAGAAGAAACTTGTCTGGCTGCGGTTAATTTCTTCAGTACTTATCCTGCTGGTTTGTCTGTTGATTGTCATCCAACCCGCATCAGCAGGTATTAAAGATGACAATTACGACGGCAACATTTTTGTGGTTTATGCTGGCAATGGTTCACTAGTGCCACCTAGAGAGACACTCGCAAAGTCGCTAGAGGAACATAGACCCATCTTTTTGGCATTCTATCTAGATGACAGCAAAGATTCTAAGGAATATGCTATTTCCATTTCACGAGTACAAGAATTTTATGGCAAGGTAGCTGAGATTATCCCCATCAATGTTGATACTATCCCTGCCAAACAGTCCTATGAACCTACGGAACCAGGTTACTACTATACTGGATCTGTGCCTCAAGTAGTGGTCTTGAATCAGTCAGGTCAAGTAGTCTTAAATCAGAAAGGTCAAGTACCCTTTGAAGCGATCGACGGTAAATTTCGAGAAATATTTAATTTATTACCCAGTACCGAAACAGTACAGTTAAAGCGGCGTGCCTTTAATGAGTTCAGTAGTGAGTTAAGTAAGTAACTTCGAGGGTAGACCAAATTGGTCTGCCCTAATTTTTAGTCCTATCTGATACTACATTCTCAGTTACATCAAGAGATAATTTCAATAACTACTATAAGAGTTAAATCATAGTTCCAAACTAATGACTCTTGACCAATGACTAATAGAGTGTGTTCTGATGTCAAAGGTTTATACTACCGAAGAGCTAATCCAAGTTTTGGCAGCCGAACGTCAAGCTTGCCTGAAAGGGGAACGCCTGAAGTTAGAGATGACAGCCTCTGGCAATCCTCTAATTGACCAGTTTATCAGAACAGATGGGCTGCAAAAGTTCACCGCCTATCAAGATTTTAAAGCTGCCATTCACAACTATCAGCAAGAAAATCATGTTTCAGGTCTCATCTGGCATGAAGTGAAGGTCAAAGGTAGAACTTTGCGTTATCCCAACATCGATAGTGAGTTAATTGCTCTCACCAGTGACTTGGAAATATTAAAGGCTGCAAAAAATTCTATCTTGGAATTTTGGGATGAAGTCACTAGGGAAATGGACTTATACCTCAGCTTTAATAACAGCAAACAACATCAACAAATTGTCATACCAGATGTCAAGAGAATTGCTCAGAGAACAGAATGGGCAAGTCTATGGAAGTGGGAAAATTCTAACTTCTTAGAAATCATCTTACAGTTAGGATGGGGTCAACCAGGAGAAGCCCATTATAAGCGAGGTAGACCCCACTCAGGTAGTGAGTATATTCATGCGGTGAATCCAGGGAATCATCCCATTGGTTAACATTTATGTGAGTGATAAGCTAATGTGCGTCACTCCTCTTTTATTTTTAAATAAAAATTTTACTTGTACAGATAAGCGATCGCATGAAAGTACGCGAAGTTATCAAGTGACTGGAAGCTGATGGTTGGTATATTGATAGAACCAGAGGTAGTCATCGACAGTTTAAACATCCTGATAAACCCGGTACAGTGACGGTGTCTGGTAAGCCAAATGTTGATGTACCAATCGGTACTCTAAAAAATATCTGGAGACAGGCTCAGTTGGAGGAAGATTAATGCGTTATACAGTTGTGATTGAGAAAGGAGAAACTAGCTACGGTGCTTATGTCCCTGACCTACCAGGTTGTGTAGCGGTTGGTGAAACCTTAGAAGAAGTAAAGCAGATGATTGCAGAAGCTATTGAATTTCATATAGAAGGAATGCTGGAAGAGGGATTACCTATTCCCAAACCAGCAAGCATTTCTCATGAAGTCGAAGTTTTAAAATCAGGTATTAGTTAATTAATGAAGGACGAAATACAACAATTTTCATCCTTGAACCTGATAGTTGAGATAAATTACTAGCCCACTTCCTCATCAGCAGCGCAGCGAAATCCGGCAAATATTTGCCGCACACCAGGATGATACCAGTTGCGGAAACTAGAACGCAGTGACCAAGAATAAGTAGCCCAACTACCACCTTTTAAAACGCGGTGCTTGTGGTCAAAATAAACTTGGGAATAACCCATGTAAGGGTAACTTTGAAACCCGTTGTAAGCATCAAACCAAGAAGCTGTCCACTCCCACACATTACCGAGCATATCATACACACCATAGGCACTTTGTCCCCCAGGATAAGCATCTACTGGTGTTGTTGTAGCGATTTGGCGATCGCAGTTGCAATGATCAGATATGGCTGTTGATTCTGCAACGCCCCAAGGATAGATGCGATCACAATTAGCTTTGACATCCCAACTTGCAGCTTTCTCCCACTCTGCTTCTGTAGGTAGACGCTTACCCACAAACCGCGAGTAAGCTTCTGCTTCATACCAACTAACACCACAAACTGGGTGATTATCTTTAGTTGAATCATTGCACATATAAAGTGGTAGTTTCACTTTGTCCTTTTGTACCCATTGCCACCCAGCTTCTGACCACCACAGAGGATTTGTATAGCCTCCCGCCTCAATAAATGAGAGATACTGGCTACAAGTTACCGGATAGCGGTCAATCCAATAAGTATTTAAATATACTTTATGTGCAGGGCATTCATTATCTAAAGCCGCAATTGAGTTACTTCCCTGCTCAAATTCACCTGCGGGTATTTGAACCATCTCGGTGAGAGAGTTAGAAGATGTAAAAACTCTTGACCCTTGACTCTTCAGCAACTCCAACACAAAGTTAATAGTTTCACAGTGCTGGCTTTCATGCTGAATCAAAAAGTGCCAAAGCCTCTCTTGTGGCTCAATATCAACAACTTCTAAGTAATAGAGAACTTTTTCTCTAATGGTGTCTAAATAATCACGAATTTCTTGGGGATTTGGTAATTGGCTACGTGCTGATTTCGGTAAACCATCAGCAGCAAATAGCTGGCGATATTGCGGAAAAAAGCATGGTAAGCCAGCAGTCTTTTCTAGCAACCACAAAGACTCAGTGTAGGCAATATGACCAAAGTGCCAACCCACAGGACTAAACTCAGGATGAGGCTGACTACAAAAAGTCGTAGCGTCAATATTTTCTAATAAAGCCAGAGTTTTGAGACGACACTGGTGGAAAGCTTGAAAAATAAACTCTTTGGCATTAGAGTTGCTGAACTTGGATATCACAGTTTTCTCCTACGGTGATGATGCTATTTTCTGGACAAGCAGTCCAATTACCAAAAAAAAGTGGTTCTGAGGCAATAATTACTGATTTTGGAAAAGTTGGATCATCCTTGAGCCAATATAAAGACGGAGCAGGTGTATTACTAGCAAAGCGAGAAGCAATCAAACGTTTACCATCACTAATAATTGTGTTGGCAGAAACTTCTACTTGATAGCATTTTGCCATCTCCAAAAGCGTTAATAATGTAGACCGTAAAGCATATTCTAGAGGCTGAAGTTTGTTGTAATCTTGAGAAAGTAGCAAGGAAAAAATATGTTCAGAATCTGAACTACCATTGATTTTTTGGTAGAAATTATGGTCTAGAATATGGCGAATTTCCTTATATAAAGTTTGCCGAAAATTTTCAATTCGGCCATTATGAATAAATAGTAAATTTTGATCATCAAAAGGTTGACAATTGGCAAAATCTACGGCTTGTCCTGGTGTCGCACTACGCACATAAGCCAGCACACACTTCGATTCCACATAACGGCTAATATGAGGTAAGTTGATATCATTCCAAATTGGTAGAGTATTTTTATAGGTAAACGGTGCAGTATCCTTTTGCAAATGATACCAACCCATTCCAAAGCCATCAGCATTGACCACCCCAGAAATCATTTCGCGGGGTTGATAACTCTGGACAATAAGTGAATGTTCTGGTTTATACAAAAGCTGTTCTAGAGAAACAGGCAAGCCAAGGTATGCAAGTAGACGACACATAATTTAAGAGTTGTTACCAATTCCTGTATAGGATAAACTTTTTTACTGAGAATTACCTGAATTTCTCATAAATTGGCGTTATTCTCGCCTTATTGAAAGCTACTGTAACTATTAGTTATCAGTCTACTCACTATTCACTGATTTAAGTCCTTTTGTGACTCCCTTACCCTACAAAACCGACTACTAGCTAATGTGGTGATAAATTTTTAATATGTTAACTTCATCATAATCTCTGGGGCTGGAGTAAAACAAAGGCACAAATAAAGGGAATAATAATCCATAACTAATAACTAAGGACTAATCACTCATGACTAAGGCTATTATGGTGATTTTCCCCTATCAGCTAAATCAAACATGGGTTTTTGATGATGAGCAAATGGGACTATCCCAAGAACCCTTTCTCGGTGGTATCCCTGAGATAATTGATATTTTGGTTCAAGACTTAGCTAATGTTGATGAAGGTTTCAAACTTTTGTTCTCTGCAAATCCCTTTCCTGGTTATCAGGTAGAACTATTTTGGTTGCGAGTAGAAAACAATGGCCACTGGTATTACTGGAGTAGAAAAAAAATTGAGGGATGGCTATGTCCAGCATTGTTAGATTACTTCAGTGAGCCACCAAATAAAATTTATTGTAAGGCTGAAAGTCTTTATTCGTAAAAAATTATCATCTCATTTTTAGTATTCCTAAAACAAATTCACATACAACTTTTCTTAGTCAATCTAACAAATACTTTAATTTATGGAAATTCCAATTTCTTTGAATAAAATTGTTGTTCAACAATCTTACCCTTTGTTATTTGCCACCATCAGTGGTTCTCATTTATATGGCTTTCCATCACCAGATTCTGACTATGACTTACGCGGTGTACATATTTTACCGATACAAGAAGTTGTAGGATTAAATATTGGGGCTGAAACTATTGAAATATCAAAAGTATATGAGTCTTTAGAACTTGATTTAGTTACTCACGATATTAAGAAATTCTTTTTACTACTGCTCAAAAATAATAGCTATGTCTTAGAGCAACTTTACTCGCCTTTGATTTTAAAAACTACACCAGAACATGAGGAACTAAAATCAATTGCTCAAGGCTGTATTACACGTCACCACAGCCATCACTATTTTGGTTTTGCCGCAACACAATGGAAACTTTTTGAAAAAGAACAGCCACATCGCCTGAAGCCATTACTTTATGTATATCGAGTGTTGTTATCGGGGATTTACCTGATGCAAACAGGAGTAGTTGAAGCCAATTTAGTCAAGCTCAACGAAGTTTTTAATTTACCATATATCCCTGAGTTAATTGCTCAAAAGCTGACCGATAAAGAAAAGTCTATTTTGTCAAATATTGATATCACCTTTCATCAGCAAGAATATGACCGATTATGTAGTCAGTTGCAAGCAACATACGAAGCCAGCGCACTACCTGAAGCGCCTGTAGCAAAAGCAGCACTGCATGACTTACTGCTGCATATGAGAATGAGGAATTAGGAGTGATTAGCCTTCAGTTCTAACTCCTAATTCCTAACTTGCTTAAAATTTCCCACTCCCAGCCGCAACAGCCAAAGCACCCCAACCAGCCAGAAATGCTACGCCTCCTAGGGGGGTAATTGCGCCCAAGATTTTGATTCCTGTTAAGCTCAAAGCGTACAAGCTGCCTGAAAAAATTGCAATGCCGATGATAAATAGCCAACCACTGGCAATGAGGGTAGATGGAGGCGATTCAGTACGACTGAGTAGTAATCCTACTACTAGAAGTGCCAGAGCGTGGTACATTTGGTAACGAGCACCAGTTTCAAATATTTCTAGCGATCGCTCACTAATTTTTTCCCTTAAGGCATGGGAAGCAAAAGCACCAGCTGCCACAGACAAACCGCCTAACACAGCAGCTATGCTTAAAAAAATCTGCGTCATTGTATCTAGCCGTAAATTGGTAGAGAAGTTCACGGGTTAGAGATATTAAGCCCTAATTAGGGTTTAAATTAGATCTCAAAATGATATGATATCGCCCCTTCTTCACTCACTTTAAAATTAGCATTGAATTCTTTAGCTTTTTCGTCTAAATATTCTCTGGCAATCAGCGCAGGCAATTGTGACTTAATTGCAAAACCAGCAACAGTCATGCGCCCTTTGTTGTCTTGTAACATTTGATAAAAAATAGATTGCAGGTGGTCATTAACTTGCTGATTTATCGCCTTTTTCTCTTGCCGACTCTGACGATATAACCCTAAACTTAGCCATCCTCCCAATATCAGGGTAGGAACGCCAAAAATTAGACTTTGCCTAGCAGTATAATCCAGTACATAAATACGCTCTTTATTCTGAAAGTCCCGGCCATACTCCTCTTCTGTGGATATGGGAATCGGTTTCAAGATACTATTTTTTTCTATTGCAGCTGAGACTGACAAAGTTAAAAACATGAATCCGAGTGTGAGTAGCCAACCTGCGGCCAGTTTTTCAGCAGTCTTCATAGTTTCCACCTCAGATTTTAACCTTGTTGAGATTTTAACCTCACTTTCCCTCAGCTTCCAGTAATTGTGAAAAGATCCCGATATTTTCGTGAAGCAGGCGTGAAATTTTAGTAAAGAGGAGGGAATAAAGGAGATGAGGAAGATAACGAAGTTTTTGCTCCCTTATCTTCCCCTACTCCCTCATCTCTCAACCCCACTTCAACTACGTGTAACCTCAAGCAGACGAGAAAAGTAGAAACGAGTCCGAGTCATTGACTGGCGTTGGACACAAAAGCCATTACTTTCGAGGATTTTCACTACATCAGCCTCACGGTGCAGGTAGGCGCGAGTAGCTTTACTAGGGCCAGGGAAGAAACTACCAATTTTTTTGAGTAAAGTCAAAGCACAGGTTTTAGGTGCAAAACTCAGAATTAGCCGCGATTGTGCTAGAGAACAAAGGTGAGAAATCATCTCATCTGCCTTTTCTTGGGGATAGTGGATGAGGACATCCAAGCAAATCACAGTGTGGTAACTACCTGCTAAGGATTCTAAATCTTGGATAGCGAATGTGGGGTTTTCGCTATTTCCCAAGGTTTCTAAGGCTCTATCCTTTGCTTCTGTAACCATTTTTTCAGAAATATCGCTAGCATAAACCTTGGCGCCATCTGCTGCTAGGGGAATGCTAAGGCTACCCACACCACAACCTGCATCACAGATTGATAATTCTGCCAAATTTTGATCAGCTTTCAACCAGCCGATTACTGTATCCACAGTCTGCTGATGTCCGTTGCGGATATCTAGCTGGACTTTGTTAACTTCGCCATCGCCGTAAATCCGCCGCCAGCGCTCAAACCCTGTGGAATTAAAATACTCACGAACAATCGTTTTATCGTCGGCTGCGTTCATAACGTTCGGTTTTCAATGGTTCCCAATCCTTAAAATTATCATTCATCAGAACCACCAAAAAAACTCTTTGAGATTTTTCTCGCAAAATTTTTCCTTCTCAAGCCTTACAGGGTGATGGGAAAGCATACTTAAGCCAGAAGCAATTTTCTCTCTTTTGACATGTTTCGGAGAGATACCCTCTATCTTTAAGTCGATGCTCCTAAATAAGCTAGTACTCTATATAAAAAGTTTTGCTACATTTATAGTCAACAGTTTAGTGTTAAAACAAATTAGGATTAAAGTCCTGACTACAAACCGTTGCTCTTGTAATTTTCTACTCAAGGTGAAATCATAAAATGCAAGTGCAGCATACGTGTTTTGTTATGATTACATTTTTATAGAGTACTAAAAATACGATGATTTTCCACATAAATCTGTTTTCTTGAACACATATTACCTAAAAAAGTTCAGTTTATTTGCTCATCTGTACTTGAGTTATTATATACATGGCCTCAATGTTGCTAATTAACAGTCCTATTATTGCATTTACAATCCTTCTGACAGTAATCTTTACTGTTCCACCTCTATTTGAGAGACTTAAAATCCCTGGATTAGTGGGTTTGCTGTTAGCAGGTGTAGTTCTAGGGCAAAATGGACTTCAGCTTTTAGACCATGAATCTGAAACTGTCAAGCTGCTTTCAGAGATTGGCAAAGTTTATCTCATGTTTGTGGCAGGTTTAGAGATTGATATAGAGCAGTTTCATCGGACTAAAAACCGCTCTATTGGATTTGGAATCCTGACATTTTTAGTACCGTTAGTTGCGGGAATTATTGTCGGACGTTTATTTGATTTTAGCTGGAATGCTTCCGTTTTAATTGGTTCCCTGTTGGCATCGCATACTCTTTTGGCATATCCCATTATCAGCCGTTTGGGAGTTGTGATGAACGAGGCGGTGACAGTAACAATTGGAGCCACAATTTTTACAGATACAGGTGCTTTGTTAGTCTTAGCAATTTGTGTGGGAATTCATGTCGGAGAATTCTCGGTCATGAGTTTAGTAACTTTGTTGGGTGGATTAGCGATTTACTCTGCTATTGTTCTATTTGGTTTTGACTGGGCAGGTAAAGAATTTTTCCGGCGCTCCGGTGATGAACAAAGTAACCAATTTTTGTTCATTTTACTAGCATTGTTTTTAGCGTCTGTAGGAGCGCAAATAGTTGGAGTTGAGAAAATTGTTGGAGCATTTTTAGCAGGTTTAGCTGTCAATGATGTTTTAGGACGTAGCCCGGTAAAAGAAAAGATTGAGTTTGTTGGTAGCGTTTTGTTTATCCCTTGTTTTTTTATAGATATGGGGCTATTAATTAATATCCCTGCATTTATCAAAACTCTATCTTCGATTTGGCTGACTGTAATAATTGTGGTGGCTTTGATTGGTAGCAAATTTATAGCAGCATTCTTAGCCAAACTTTTGTACCGCTATAACACAGCAGAAATGATGACAATGTGGTCATTATCACTGCCACAAGTCGCAGCTACACTCGCAGCTACCTTGGTTGCTTATCAATCTTTAAATCCTGCTGGTGAGAGACTAGTGGATGAGGGCGTTTTAAATAGTGTGATTGTTCTGATGCTGGTGACTTCAATATTGGGGCCATTAATCACTGCTAGATCCGCTACTTTATTACAGCCTACTCAGAGAGATTTTGAATCAGAAAATCTGGCAGTTTGGTGGGGAAATTCTGAGGAGCATTTGTTAGAGCAAAATGCCTATGAATTCACTGTGGTAGTACCAGTCTACAATCCTCAAACTCAGCGTTATCTGATAGAAATGGCAGCATTAATAGCTCATCACGAATCTGGGCGGATTTTGCCATTAGCTATTACTAAGGCTCATGTGCATATGGATGATCCGGAATTAGGAACAGCACTTGAGCAAAGTCAGCAGAGATTAAAGTTAGCCAGAGAAATCAGTCAAGAACTGGATGTGGAAGTTTCAACGGCAATTCGGATTGATGATGACATAGCTTTAGCAATTAGCCGTACCAGTCGGGAGCAAAATGCTAGTTTAGTAGTGATGGGCTGGTCAAGGACGACGGGTTTGCGTGCCCGGATATTTGGTAATGTGATCGATAGTGTTTTCTGGTCTTCTCACTGTCCCGTAGCAGTAGCACGCCTGTTGAGTAGTCCCAAGACAATTAAAAGAATTCTTGTTCCAATGGGTGATTTAATGCCGCAAACTGTAGGTGCTTTGCGGTTTGCCCAAATTTTGGCTCATAGTAATCAAGCAGAGGTGGTGTTATTACACGTATGCGATCGCAAAACACCCACTATACTGATCAAAAACTTTACAAATCAATTGTCTGATATTGTGGCTGACAGTAAGTTAGAGGTCAATATCAGTATCCAAACAATTAGAGATGATGATGTTGCCAACGTGATTATCCGAGAAGCTTCGGCGTTTGATTTAGCAGTCTTACGCGCTGTTCGTTATCGCACATCAGGTGGATTAGCTGTCAGTGAAGTGACTACACAAGTAGTTAACGAGTTGACATGTTCAATTGTGTTGTTGGGAGAACCTCATAGTAATTTATAGTTCCTAGGTTACGTCTATTGCGCGATCGTGGCTAACTCAATAGAGGTGATATTTAGGACATCAATTTTTTCAGTCTAACAAAGCAGTTGAGCCGACGCTGAACACTTCCCTAACTCAAAGCGCTCGCCTCATCAATCACACAGTCATCACATTAAGCACTGGGAAGTAATTCCTGATTCTTGATGTTTTCGCTACCCAAAGTCCGGGGTAGTTGTAACCCCAGCACTAAGATAATAGTTGCCATATAAGATACCAGCGCCATCCACAGTAAGTGGTTATTGTGGAGATACCACGCTGTGATAGCCAATGGGAGAAAACCTAGTCCAAAAGCCAGAAGAACGGCATTGCGTAGAGTTGCGCCTTCCTTTAAACCGATGAAATATCCTTCTAGCATGAAGGCAACAGCCGTAAATCCTAACAGAGGCAATAACCAGATAGTATAGCTACTGATATGTTGATTGACCTCTGCATGACTAGTCAACAGCCCGAATACCCTCTGTGGAAATACAACAGATACTATCGCAAAAGCGATCGCCACTAGCAAACTAGTAAATACAGAAACAGCAAGCAAGGGTATCATCTGTTCTCTAGACCCTTTACCATGAAAGTTTCCTGTCAGTGTTTGGGTTGTCATCCCCACGCCTTGAATTGTGAACTGACTCAAAAGCGCAATTTGCAGCAGCAACCCATTTTCGGCCAAGGTTATCGTCCCCATTGCTGCACTTAAATTTGTGAAAATAGCGTAGGCGGAAATTAAAGCCAAAAATCGCACCAAAATATTTCCTTTGAGAGCAATGGTATCTCTTAAGGCTGCCCAATCAAAAATCTCTCGCAGTGCGGCTAGTAATACTTTCCACGGAATGGTAAAACCGACCCAAATCAAACCAACTCCTAGCGTTAAATACTGACTGATGGCTGTTGCTAATCCCGCGCCCATGCTTTCCCAGCCCCATCTGACAATCATCAGATAGTCTAGTAACACATTAGAACCATTACCAATAATAGACATCAATAGCACTACGGCATTCATTTCTCGCCCCAAAAACCAACCCATCAGCACAAAGTTGAGCAAGACAGCAGGCGCACCCCAAATCCGGGCATAAAAATAATCAACCCCAGAAGCTTCAATCTCTGGGGAACCACTGAGGATAGTAAATCCCATTTTTTGTAGGGGGTATTGCAACAGCAACATCACTAACCCGATACTCAACGCCATCAAACCACTTCGCAGTCCCGCCAGTAAGACGGCTTTGGGGTCATCGCCGCCAACCGCCTGTGCAGTCAGAGCATTAGTACTTGAGCGCAGAAACTTTAAGACTCGGTAAAGGTAGTCGAAAAGAATAGTTCCTAAAATCACTCCAGCCAAGTGACGAATATCTGCTAAATGTCCCAGAAAGGCAACGTCCACCAGACCCGCTAGGGGTATCATCATGTTGGAAAACATACTAATGCCTGCCAGCTTATAAAAGCGAGGCAAGAAGTTGTAACGGGCTGGAATCACAAATGTCATAGATGACCTATCGGAGAATTTATCTGACTGGGAATTGCTTCAGTTGATGAGAGTAACTGAAAGATTCATTTATTGTAATCTTTATAATTATAGGACTAGCCCTTTCAAGGTGTTGTGTGATGGGCAGATTTGTAGACCACGATCGCCTATTCAAAGAACTGATTTAGTGACTTGGCTACAACAGCAGTAACCGACCGCCTCTTTTCTTCCTCTGCGCCTGGAGCGTCTCTGCGTGAGATAAAAAAGCGTTCGCCCCTCTATGAGTTGTTAAGAACAGCGATCGCTTATCAGTAACATGATATAAATCTAATTATGATAGATGCAGTAAGCGATGCCTTCTGCTCTCCCTTTAAGCCTTTGCGTGAGATAAAAACGCGAGTTTAATCAACTCCCAAAGAAATCAGAATCTAACGTTTCATCAACAGAAAAAGGACACTCTTGAGGATATATAGACAAAGGAAGTCCGGTTTCAATAGATGCTTCTTTGCGAGCATGTTGGTAACATTTATCAAAAACTTCTACGTAATAGCTTTTGAGACTAGGACTATCTACAAATGCTTCGTGCAATCTTTGACGATGTTCATAGATTGTATATAACCAGCTATTGGAGCGATTTTGCGGTTGAAGTTTGTATTTAAGAAGATGCATTAAAAGCACTCTCAGATTATTTCTTAAAGTATTTTTATCACTTCTCCCCATACTTGCAATTTCTTCAATCAAATTTTCTAAGTCTAATTCGGAGAATTTCTTGTTTTTTAATAAATAAGCAGTATGTTCTAGCCACAAGTGATAATCTTGTGTATAGTGATGATTATTTTGAGGAACAGATTGATTAATCATAATCTTCTCCTTCATAAATATATGATTTTAACATCTCTAAGATATGTATTCCACTAAGCGATCGCTCTCTTCCTCCGCGCCTCTGCATGAAATAAAAACCTCAAAACACCTAAACTGCTGAAGATTGCTGCATAGGAATTTGGATGCAGAACTCACAGCCTTTACCAAGTTCAGAAATACATTCAATTTTACCACCATGTTTTTCCACAATAATTTGATAGCTAATCGATAGCCCTAAACCAGTACCTTTTCCAGGTTGCTTAGTGGTGAAGAAGGGTTCAAAAATGCGCGATCGCACACCATCAGAAATACCACAACCATTATCAGCAATACGGACTTGTATAGAATTACCTTCGATAACTTCTGTACGAATCCAAATCATAGGTTTCTCAGTTTTTTTGCCAGTGGTAACTGAGTATTCTAAAGCATCGATAGCATTGTTGAGAATATTCATAAATACCTGATTCATCTGTGCAGCGTAGCAAATAAATCTAGGTAAATCACCATACTCTTTCACTACGTCAATAGCGACAGAACCTGTTTGTGGTTGCAGTCGATTTTGTAAAATTAGCAGTGTACTGTCAATACCTTCATGAAGGTCAATCGGCTTAATTTCTGCTTCATCCAGTCGAGAAAATGTACGCAAAGATAGTACTAACTGAGAGATTCGCTCTGTACCCATCATCATGGAATGCAAAATTTTTGGCAAATCATTAGCAATAAAATCTAAATCTAGTGATACTATCAACTCCTGAATTTCTTTTCTTGGTCTGGGATAGTATTTTTGGAAAAGATGCAGCAATTTAAATAGGTTTTCGCTGTGTTCTGTAAGATAAGCAATGTTGCCATAGATGAAATTAATCGGGTTGTTAATTTCATGGGCTATCCCAGCAACTAATTGTCCCAAGCCAGCCATTTTCTCACTTTGAATTAACTGGCTTTGAGTTAGCTGTAATTCTTTGAGAGTTTGGGCGATTTCTTCTTTTTGACGTTGAGTCTGTTCCAGTAATTCTGCTTGCTGTAAAGCTACTCCCAGTTGGGTGCTAACTTGCGTGAGCAAATATACTTCATCTTCTTGCCAATCACGGGTGCTAGCGTTTTGGTAGACTGCTAACAAGCCCCAGAGCTTTTGACCATGATAAATGGCTAGAATCACGTAAGCTTTTGCCTGATAGCTCTCTAATACTTGAATGTAGCAATCACTAAAGCCAATGCTATAAATATCATTACAAATGCGGTATACCTCACCTCTAGTAAAACCACCCCCCACCGTATCCTGTAAATAGGTATCTACTACTGGGGTTACTGCCAAATGTTTAACGCTACATTCGCTGATGTTTTCAAACATTTCTGGTTGCTGTAACTGTTCCTGCATCAGAGTTACCCAACCCTCTGCTACTGATTCAAATACAAATTCACCACTCCAATCGGGATGGAAGCGATAGATGGCTACACGGTCAGCATTCAGCAGATGTCTAATTTCCTCAGTACTGGCGCGGAAAATACTTTCTAAGTCCAAGGACTGACGAATTTTCTCGATGGTGATGGCGATGATTCTTTGCGATTCTGCGGCTTTTTCTCTAGCTTGTGCTTGTGCTATTTGTGCAGATTGTAATTTCACTTGTTCGAGGTAGTCTGCTTGCTGCAAAGCGACTCCTAAGTGTTCGGCGATGAGTTGCACAAAGTCAATTTCTGATGTTTTCCATTGTCGCGGGCCACTACACTGATGGATGCACAATAATCCCCATAAATCTTTACCTTTCATCAGGGGAGTTGCTATGTTGGCACGCACTTGGAATTTTTCCAGCATTTGTACGTGACAATCACTGCTACCAGCTTGATAAATGTCAGCCATGACTTTAACTCGACCTTGCTGATAGAGTCCAGCAAACTCCGCAGCAAAGCAGTGGTCACGCAGTTTAGCTGTTAATGCAGAAGTCCATTCTGTTCCCACATCTTCATAGATAAATTCTCCTTCCCATCCCAACTCAGGATAAAAACGAAACACCCCGACCCTGTCGGTGTTAATTAGCTGACGCACTTCTGTGACTGTAACTTTAAATATAGTGTCAATATCAAGAGACTCTCGAATACGGGCAATTACTCTAGATAAAGCTTTGTGTTTTTCACCTTGATGCATAGAGAACACAATATCAGTCTGGTCTTCTTGTGGTGTTGAATTTGACTGGGTGGAATCTAAAGTAAAGGAGTTTTCCATGATGGATGTAACTTTAAATATTGAAACTCTTCTATTTCAGAATTCCCAAAACCACTCTTGAGCTAACTAATTTTATGTATTTTAAGTAAGAAATCTAACAGTATTGAGGTTATGATTATCCGTTTGCAGTCATAAATACGACAATTTAGGGACACGAGGCGATCGCGTCCCTACAAAAAAAATCTGACTTTAGCAAAGTATGCTGTCTATACTGCGACTACATTATCGTCGCTTCTTGGGAGTGGTGGTTTTGAGTTCGCGTTTTTCTTCTTCTCGACGACGGCGATCACGCCAATCTGCCAGCGTCAAATAGCCAACTCCACCAGTGACTGCTAGTAGCAGCACTATAGCGACCAAAGCCAATATACTCAAAAATGGACTTTCCACGATGCCTCTACAGTCCGTTACGTCCCCAAACTACCATTGCGATTGACCAAGTAAACACAACGAGTAACGATACCCAACCCAATGTCAAAATTTCCATAGTCCCAAATTTTTAGATGATTACAAAAGGTCTCTATTACTCATCATACTGGGAAAGGGGAGTTGATTCTGTAATAGCCTTAATCAAGCACTAGGCAAGAATCAGAACCGCAGAGTTCCCGACGCAATACTTTTAACGTCGTCTGCCAAAGCAATTTACCCTCTGGCATTACTAGCACGCCATTTGTCTCTATCCACAGTTCATTAAAAGAAGTGTCAAAACTACCGTTGTGTTTTATAGAACATCCAATGAGTGCTGTGCAAGGGCGTAATTTCCCAAGAACTCCCGTGCTTCGTTAATTTCATTGCTGGTTAGTTGAGCATTCATATTGAGAAATACAAGCAGTGAGACCCCGAAATTATAGGCGATCGCGTTCTATATCTTGAATTACTTTTTGCAAAATCCACTCTGGGGATTGGTTTGGAGTTTTGGCTGTTTGCGCTGCTATCAGGCGTTGGGCGGTTTCGCTGTTACCTTGGAGTAGTTCTAGCAATCGGTTTTCTAGAGATTCTTGATTGATGGCGGTGTGTCTGATTCGCTGTTGCTTGCGTTCGGGACTACCTGTAGGAATGGAAGCGATGAGTTTTTGTGTATATGCTTCTTTAGGTTCCCGATAGATACTTGCTGCTGTACCTTGTTCAACAATTTGACCGCGATTCATTACTAAAATGCGATCGCTCATAAATTTCACCACACTTAAATCGTGGGAAATAAATATATAAGTGAGTTGAAAATCTGCTTGCAATTCTTTCAGCAAATTCAATACCTGCGCCTGCACAGATACATCCAGTGCAGAAACCGACTCATCACAAATAATAAACTTGGGATTTAATGCCAAAGCACGCGCAATACAAACCCGTTGGCGTTGTCCCCCAGAAAACTGATGAGGATAGCGGTTCATTGCATCTGCACTCAACCCCACCCGTTCTAAAAGTTCAACTACCCGTTCTCGTCGTTGTCGCGGTGTTTTAGCCACACCGTGAATTACCAACGGTTCCATCACCGCATCCCCGATTTTCATCCTTGGATCTAGAGAACTAAAGGGATTTTGGAAGACTATCTGCATTTCCCGTCGCAGTTTCTGCAATGGTTTACCTTTGAGGGTAGTGATATTTTGCCCTTCAAAGACAATTTGACCACTCATGGGTTCAATTAAGCGCAACAAGGCTCTACCGAGGGTAGTTTTACCACAACCAGATTCACCCACCAATCCCAGTGTTTCCCCTGGTTTAACATCAAAGGAAACACCATTTACAGCCATAGTGTAGCGTTTGGTGCGACCAAGTAAGTTCCGTACTGGGAACCCAACCTTCAAATCGTGGATTTGTAATAAAGGTGCTTTTTGTTCCAGGTTTGTTAATCGTTGGGTGATTTCTGCATCGGTAATATCCGGCGGTTGGGCGGGTTCTTTCGCCTCAATGATTAATTCTCCGCTTGATGTTTCCTCCGCACTCATGTAGTCAGAAACGGTGAGTAATTTTTGGGGATGGCGGTTGAGTGTGGGACGGCAAGCTACTAAACCTTTAGTATATGGATGTTGCGGGTTACTAAAAATTTGCTCCACAGGGCCGTATTCCACAATTTTCCCTCTATACATCACCGCTACTTGGTCGGCAATTTCCGAAATTAATCCCAAGTCGTGGGTGATGAAAATCATGGACATGTCACGGCTTTGCTGCAATTCTGCCATCAACTCAATAATTGTTGCCTGCACTGTCACATCTAAGGCTGTGGTGGGTTCATCTGCAATCAATAATGTTGGGTTGCAAGAAATAGCCATAGCAATCATCACCCGTTGCAGTTGACCCCCAGACAGTTCATGGGGGTAGCGTTCCAGTATGGCTTCTTTATGTTGTTTTACCAACTGTGCCAGCTTTGGCCCTTCTAATTGAGAATCGACTGTTTCCAGGTACTGCTGTTGGATTTGCTCATCGTTAGGAAGCAGTTTAACTTCTTGCAGACCTGCGATCGCAATTTGTCGAGCTTGGGCGATCGACACATTTTGATGTCGCATAATTGCCTCTGTGAGCTGAAATCCAATGTTATAAACTGGATTAAGTGAACTCATCGGTTCTTGAAAAATCATGGCGATGTCGCCACCCCGGTATACCTGCATTTCCTCTGGTGACAAATCCAACAAATTCAGGGGTGTACCATTTTCCTGGGGACGAAACCAAATTTCTCCCCCACTCACTCTACCGGGAGTCTGCAACAAACCCATCACTGCTAGGGACGTGACTGATTTACCACTACCTGACTCTCCCACTATTCCTAGAGTTTCACTGCGCTGCAACTGAAAAGAAATTCCATCTACGGCTTTGATGATATTGCGATCGCTGGAAAATTCTACTTGAAGATTGCGAACCTCTAGGACAGTTTCTTTCATAGGAATCAGGTATTAATTTTGACAAAAAAAGGTGTATTTTAGCAGTGGGTGTGTGTTCTGATTTTGAATAACTTTGGCACTTTCAGCCACTCTTTTGTCTCAGTCAGATAAAACTGATATTTTAGACTATAACTATAACCAAAAGAAATCTACTAGTGAGGCTAACAGATATAGTGGGTGCCAAGGATATTAACTCACCTTGACACCCACCACTGAATCTATTTGCATGAAGTTGACGTTCTTGTTAACCGTTTCTAGCTGCGACGAATCTGAAAGCTTGAAATGGATACTGCATTGCTTGCTCAAATTTCTCAAATGAAATCGGTTCTCCCTTGTTCAGCCAATCTTTGAGTAGAAATATAGAGTATGAATGCTTTTGGACTAAGAAGTCATAAAAGTCTTTAGGGGTGGCTCCAAACTTCTCCATTTCCGAAATCACACAATCGAACAGAATTATCGGGCGATCGCGCTCAATGATCTGTTCGCCACCACGCATTACTCCTAGTTCTGCTCCCTCAGCCACTACTTTCATAAAGCCTATGCGGCGTTCTGATGGCACAATATCATCGAGACGCAGACATTGGACTCGGATACACTCTGGTTTTTCATCATTTAAACTGTGTGAACGCAATCCACCAAGAGCAGAACGGCTAGGTTGAAAAAAGAAATCTGCTTCCCCTGTTTGATCGCTGAGGGCTACTTGCAATACTTCTACTTCTGGATATTTCTGTTTCAACCAATCGGCTTTGTATGGAATAGGCTCGACAGCAATATGTTTACCATTGGGCGATTTCCGTTTCATGATGTTGATCATTGTGCCTAGGTGAGATCCCACATCTATACAATTCATGGGATCTTTCACAGCTTGCTCGATCACCTGCTCCATGCGCGATGATTCAACATATATCTCTTTCAACTCAGGATATCGCCACTGCCGCCATATCCCTGCGATATCTCGTAGTACACGAGTAGGACGCTCCAAAGGTGTACCTATTAAGACGTG
This sequence comes from Goleter apudmare HA4340-LM2, assembly GCA_019359495.1. Classification (GTDB taxonomy): domain Bacteria; phylum Cyanobacteriota; class Cyanobacteriia; order Cyanobacteriales; family Nostocaceae; genus Goleter; species Goleter apudmare. The sequence goes on along the minus strand of JAHHHF010000098.1, from coordinate 41,718 downwards.
TCCTACGTAATCTTTCACCAAAACCATATGCTTTTACTTCCATATCTCGTGTACTTAATTACACGGTATAGTAACGAGTTTTTCACGTCATTAAATGTTTTTTAAATAACATACCTGTTTTGTTTTGCTTATAGGTTGTCTCTAGTTACTACTGTATGTCAGGGTTGGATAGTTAAGCGCGTATGTATGTATACCCGTAGCAGAACCGATATCCCGCCCAGAAGTAAAATCCACTCTCAGGGGACTGGATGGAATTCTTCATTAAGACCTTTTGAGAGGACTTGGACTGTGAAAGGCGGGATAGATACACTACACCATGTTGAGGCTAAAACGGAATATCATCTACGTTTGGTTCTTCTTGGGGTGCTGGATAGGTGGCGCTACTCACCTGGGGAACGACGTTAGCAGTACTTGTGACTGGGGTAGGGGCGGGACGTGGAGCATCATAACTGGGAACATTCGTCTCTGGAGGACGAGATGCTACAGGGGTAGATGGCCGGGTGGAAGTTTCACTGACTGCTGAAGTTTGAGTTACTGTAGGTGATGCACTAAGATGAAAATCACTACCCACAGATTGAATTTGTTGCACTGTCAATTCAGCACGTTTTTCTTTGAAACCTTCAGGACGCTCAATGGTGTGCATCCCTAAACGTCCTACCAGAATTACGCGATCGCCTTGATGATAGTTTTGTTGAATTTCTTTGGCTAAATTTCCCCAACTGACAACTTTCAAGGTTGCTGGTGTCTCTTCTGGTTTCAGAGAATTCGGAAACTGTACCAGCATTTCTGTAACTTCTAGATTGTCGGCTGTAAACCGTAATTGTGGTTCTTGAATAATTTCTGCTAACAAAACGCAACTGTTCATAAAGTTCTCCTAACTAGTTGGGGCATAGAGCATGGGTCATTGGGCATTGATGATTCATCAATCATTCTTTAACCTTGACAAATGACGAGCTCTAAAGATCAACTTTAGTTTTTACGGCAATAAACGCATCAGATTAAAATTCTAATTCTTCACTGATTACCATGACGCCACTTGCTACAAGTCTGGCGACCGAACGCAGTGGCTTCCCTATGCCCTATGACCCATTCCCAATTTCAATTGAGTCTAGTTTTAGCATAAAAGTCAAGCGATGGAAGCAATAGCAACCTCCGCCTGACTGGAGCAATCATTGAATTCTACAAGTTAGTAGTACAATTATACCATAGTGGTATCGTAAGTTTTTTTGGGATCAAGCAATTCTCTGCAAAAGTTTACGTTTGTACGTGAACTGGAAAAACACCCAAGCCGATCAACCAGGCTGGGATGTCGCGTAATATTGGCAGGCGTAACAAAAAAGGTGGTTGAAAAGTCTGATTTGAATTGAGAATCTGGGCAAATATCCATTTTTGAATCAAGGTCTGAAATGCCTGAATTATGCGTGTCGGTAACTCCCGTTGACGTTGTACTTTTGCTAGGTCGTAGATTTCTACATGCCGATTCTGGAGTGGTTTACTCAGTACATTGGCTGTAACGACAGCATCTTGAATGGCGTAGTTAATGCCAACACCACCGACTGGGGACATCACATGAGCAGCATCTCCAATCAGTAGCAATCCCGGACAGTACCAGCGTTTAACTAGGCTGGACTCGACTGAGAGAAAGGCTATCTGTGACCAATCTTGTAAATTTTCTACGCGCTCGTTTAATTCTGGTGCTATTTCGACGATCGCCTCTCTCAAAGCCGATAAACCAGCCGCACGAATCTCATGGTAGCCGCCCTTGGGGATGACATAGGCAATTTGCCAGTCACTACCACGGTTAAGCATGGCCATGATGTGACCCTGACCGATACGCCCCATACCACCTTCAGGGTCTTCTGGATGACGAGGGAGGCGGAACCAGAGGACATCCATTGGGGGTGAGGTTTCAACAGATTCAAAATCTCCTAGTTGTCGGAGTTTAGAGTGGCGTCCATCAGCCCCAACAGTTAGTATCGCCCGGACTTCATGCCAGCCACCATGACCACGATACCGCACACCTTGAATGACCCCATCCGACTCAATTAATTCCTGGACATTTGCCCCCATAACTAATTGAAAATGGGGGTATTTTTGCGCTTCTTGGGTGATGAACTCCAGGAATTTCACTTGAGGCAACATCGTAATGTAGGGGTAGGATGTTTTCAGGTGACTAAAGTCTGCTAAGGTGAGAGTCTCTTGGGGCGTTTTAATCCGAATTTGGTGCATCTTGGCGTGGGGTAGTTGCAATAGGCGATCGCTTAAACCCAATTCCGCCATAATTTCCATCACAGACGGATGAATGGTATCACCCCGAAAATCGCGGTCAAAGTCTTTGTGTGCTTCTAACAGTGTTACAGGAATGCCTTGACGCGCTAACAGTAAAGCCAACACAACTCCAGCTGGGCCGCCACCCACAATGCAGCAATCTGTAGTTTGTGCGTCTACAATTTCATGGGCAGGATTCACGCTTGATTCTGAGGAATGACTTAGGGGTATATAACTAGTCATAACGAAACCTTTTGAAAGCCCTAGAATCAAGGTTAGTTTTTTTTGACTCCTAGAAGCTGTTTTTTTAACTTTTCGTATTTCAATAGAACGTGTATGATGGGCGCTAAACTGTTCTTCGTCATCTGTTCTTTGCTAATGACCAATGACAAATGACTAACAACTAATGACTATTAATAATTAATACCCGTGTCCCAAGTTATCTTAGAAAACGTTTATAAAAGTTTTCCTCCTCGCAAAGGGGAAAGTATCGCCTCAGAAAATCAATCCCCAGTTCTGTCTAGTCAAAAAAGTGACGCCGCGCGTGAGCGTGCAGATAGTGTTAATAATGTCTTGCGGCAAATTAACCTCACAATTCAAGATGGGGAATTTATGGTGCTGGTAGGGCCTTCTGGCTGTGGTAAAAGTACCCTACTACGGTTAATCGCTGGGTTGGAGGTGATGACTGGCGGCAAGATTTGGGTAGGCGATCGCTTGGTAAATGACCTCCCCCCCAAGGAACGAGACATTGCCATGGTGTTTCAAAATTACGCCCTCTATCCCCACATGACGGTGTATGACAATATCGCCTTTGGATTACGGCGGCGCGGTGGCGCAACTGATCAGCATGGCTGGGCGGAAAATATCCTTGTAGGGGTGACAAAAAAGCTACCGAAGGGACTCCGTTACATTTCTGCTAAAGAACGGGTTGTAGATGAGCAGGTGCGTAATGTTGCTCAACTGTTGCAAATTGAAGGTTTGCTCAATCGCTTACCTAAACAGCTTTCTGGGGGACAACGGCAACGGGTAGCATTGGGAAGAGCGATCGCTCGTAACCCCCAAGTGTTTCTCATGGATGAACCGCTTTCTAACTTGGATGCCAAACTGCGGGCAGAAACTCGTGCTCAAATTGTGAAACTGCAACGCCAGTTGGGGACAACGACAATTTACGTTACCCACGACCAAACGGAAGCGATGACAATGGGCGATCGCATTGCCATTATGAATCAGGGCAAAATTCAGCAAGTTGCAGCTCCTTTAGAACTTTATAATTACCCTACCAATCGCTTTGTCGCCGAATTCATAGGCTCACCACCAATGAATTTTATTCCTGTAGAATTTCATGCACCACTGTTAATTACCCATCCGCAATTTCGCTTCACCCTCCCAGAAATTTGGGTAGAGGCTCTGCAAAAATACGATAAGCAAACCCTAATTTTAGGCATCCGCCCCGAACACTTGATTTTGAGTGTGCCTGCAACTAAAAATTTACCTGTACATGTAGATTTAGTAGAAAATCTCGGTAACGATAGTTTTCTGACTGTTACCCTGGCTGAGTCTGAATTTCCATCTAGAACTACAGCTAATTACTTGCAAGTACGTGTTCCACCTGACAGATTAGTCAGTCTCGGTGAGCAAATATGGTTATCGCTAACCCCAGATAAAATCCACTTTTTTGACCCACAAACGGATTTAGCGATATATCCTCAAAGTTCATCTACAATGCCGTTACAGAAATAGCTTTTTGTTTGGCTGCGTAACCCGCCGGGAAATAAAGTTCCCATCTAATAGCGAAAGTCTACTGAAGTAGACTCCTTGCGCGGAATTCAAAATTTAAAATTATACCAATTTGAAAAAAGAATGCAACAAATTGTAGGGGCAAACAACCGTTTGCCCTCACCCACCATGCATCTGTCGCAAAGATTATTGTAATTGGTATTACAGCGTTTTTCAGGTAAATGAGGTACACAGCTAGGGAACAATGTTCATTGGTGTCAACTTAACGTAAAACTTCCCGTCCGCCAGGAATTTTAATTCCTGTCTCATAGCCGAAGTCCTCTCAAGAGGACTGAATTTTCAGTACATTAAAATGGACTTACGCTATGAGACCGCCGTTTTAACGGTGGGCGGACTCATGAACAAGGAAATTCATTTCCCTGTGGGATATGCCACTTGAATTCCTGTTAACTAATGCTGACTTGGTTGTTCTCTTTTACGATTCGTCTACCCCAAGGTTTAATCACAGAAATCGCAATAATAAATAGTAAGAATACAGTCTGAACTGCTCCACCAATTAACACTCCTTTGGCATCAAGTACATACACTCGGTCTGCCAAAGCTATTAAACCCTTGGTTTTCACAATTGATTCCGCAGTCACTGACCAAGGATATAACCAGAAAGTGCCAAAGACAATCAGAGAAATCGTGAGAAACCACTTAGTAATTACCCACCAAAACTTCATAAATCCATAATTAGTTAACCAGCATAAAAAGGTTGCTGTCAGCACTGAGCCAATAGCCGCAGGAATCACTACATAGTCATCTAATAAATTAATTGCCGAATGGAGAGTATGGCGAACATCTGCATTGTTTGAGTCTTGATTGCTCAGTGCCAATAAAAACATACTAAAAACTGTTCCTGTCCACAGTGCGGCAAAACTCACGTGTGCCGCCAGTAACCAGTTCCGTTGCTTGACGTTGAGCTTCAGCATTGTGTCCTCCTGTATCTATATGAATGAGCAGTACTAAGTCACCGCGAGTAATGCTTTTGCCATGACTCCGGGATAATTGCATACAAAAAAAGTCAATACATTAATAGTTAACATATTAACTATTTTGCCCGGAGTCAAGATTTTCCGTGTTAAATTCTCAAAATAGATTCAAGACTATTTGATCTAGAATCCGTGAAATAGCCTCCTGTTCAGCTTTAGAGATACCTTGAGTTGCCTTGTGAATTGTTTGTGCGCCAATTGGTGGCAAAACTGTCATGAGTCGCCTTCCTTCATCCGTCAACCAAATTCTGACAATGCGGCGATCTGCGCGATCGCGTTCTCGGTAAACTAAGTGACGCTCCTCCATGCGATCTACGACACCAGTTAGTGTTGCCCCTAATTGTTTGAGCTTGTCGGCGATTCCGGAAGTTGGCAGCCCGTCCTCTTCCCAAAGGCAACACAGAACCAGGTAATGAAAAGGCGTCAAACCATGGGGTTCCAGTTGTTCCAAGAAGTCACGGTATATGAGTTGGGATGCAAGTTTCAGCTTGTACCCTAAGTCATAGGGAGCTAAAGCGTGTCGCCATTGGTTAACAAATTCCCCATTGGAGGGTGGACTAGACATTATGAATCAAAATAGTAAGCGTGTTAACTATTTTAGGCTGAACATCAATCCATAGCTTTCAACCTATTGTGCCAATAAACGCGATCGCTGAACTTGATCAAGTAATTACAAAAATCATCTTGGTGAACCCGTTACTAGCAATTACCTCAGAAAATTTCTAGCTTTTATCAAGAAACCTATCCAGTAATTCTTCCCGCGACAGTTGTACTAATAAAGGAGTAAATTCTTCGGGAGTTAATGTTAATAAAGGTGCAACAATTGCTCCCAATTCTTCATCTAAATAACCAAATCTCACGCGTAACAAATTCTCTATAACGCTGCGCCGTTCTGCTTGTAGCCCTTGCTGCCGACCTTCTTGTAGCCCTTCTTGCCGACCTTCTTGTTTAACTTGCTCGTAAATAGTTGATAAACGCATAATTAAATCTCTATCCTCCTTGTCAATATTTTGATTAACTTCTAAGGTGGTCTTTAAACTCAATAATATATCTATTGCTTTAGAACGTAAGGGGTTATCTGAGGGAAGTGCTTCTAGTTCATCTATCGCTTGTTGCTGAACTCTACCTTTACCTAAAATTCTCAACCATAATGTTTCTGGTGTACGCGGTAATTGATGAATTGCCACAATTGCTGTGCGGAAATAATCACCTAAAAAATGTACTCCTAATTCCCAGTTTTCTATATCTATGCTGGTTCTAAAACCATCTAATATCAAGTCAGAAGCCGTGGGTGACAAAATCCATAATCTTGGCAGTTCTGATTCTAAAATACGGTTTCCATTAATTTTAGCTTGGCGTTTTGATTCGGCAAATATATCAAATAATTTGTTTATGCAACTGCGAATTTCTGCAACTGTCGCTGCATTTCTGAATGGTTCAATTAATGCAGGTTCAACAGCAAATTTTCCTAGCAACCCTAATTCTAGATTAGCGGTTGTGGATGGAGATGCAGGCGCATAATAAACATCAATTTCTCGAATTTCTGCCGCAACTTTACGACTTGTTTCTACTTCTCCCAATGGTTGTAACAATTCTTTAAGATAGTCTTTAGCGAACTGGTCGTAGGGGAACCTGGTCATTAGCTGATTTTTTGGCTGTATCCATATTTTACAAGAAGGTTACAAATACGTAGTTACCCAAACAAAAATCCCCCAGTGACGAGCTGAGGGATGAACTCTGGAACGCGCATTGACAACGTTTTAATAATACGATTGTACTATATTTTGGGGAATTTGCACTTAAAACTTTAAATACATCCAATATCCTCAAGCATGGCTAAATGCTGCTGAATTGGTGCAAGAGTGTTGGCAAGCAATATTTACTGGCGGCGACTGCGGGTAAACCAATACCGGGAAATGTGGAATTTCCACAGCAAATCAACCCAGATAAAGGTGTACTAGAGCCAGCAAACAAGCCTGTATCGGTATGTGTTTTTACTACTTTTGTCAAAATCACACCCAGGCTACCCTAACTTGAATTTTATACTTTTACAGAGAAGCGATCGCCTCTTTGTAATCTAATAAAAATTACTTTTATGAGTATTCTGGTCTTTGGCAGTATCAATCTAGACTTAGTAGCAACAGTACCCCGGCTACCACATGCAGGAGAAACTCTTTTAGGGCATGATTTTTTACAAGTACCGGGAGGTAAAGGAGCAAATCAAGCAGTAGCCCTCGCAAGGTTGGGAATCCCTACCCAAATGGTGGGGCGTGTAGGAGGTAAAAATTTTGCGACACAACTGATTGAGAATCTCCAGACATCTGGTGTACAAGCTGATTATGTCTGCGTCGATGAAAGTATGAGTTCTGGAGTTGCCATGATCAGTGTAGATGATCGGGGTGAAAATCAAATTATTGTGATTCCTGGTGCCAATGGGGGTGTCAACCAAGAAGATGTCGCTAGATTTTCCCCTTTATTACCTGGAAGTTCCGCACTACTTTTACAATTAGAAATTCCCATTCCTGCCGTAGTCGCAGCCGCTAAAGCAGCACAGCAAGCAGGAGTGAAGGTAATTCTTGACCCTGCACCCGCGCCATCTGAGTTACCAGATGAACTTTACCCCTTGCTAGATTTCATCACACCCAATGAAGTTGAAGCTGGGCAATTAGTGGGTTTTGCTGTAGATGGTGAGGAGTCAGCAAAAAAGGCAGCTGGGGTTTTATTGCAGAGGGGTGTGAAATGTGCGCTTGTCAAACTGGGTGCTCAAGGTGTGGTTTGTGCTAACGCCGAGACAACTTTTTTTGTCCCAGCATTCCCAGTAGAAGCTATTGACACGGTGGCGGCTGGCGACGCTTTTAATGCTGGTTTAGCCGCCGCACTATATCAAGGACTTTCTTTATATCAGATGGTGGTTTGGGGGGCGGCGGCTGGTGCTTTAGCTGCGACAAAATTAGGCGCACAAACTTCTCTACCTGATAGGTTGACTTTTGATCAGTTTTTACGTGAAAGAAGTGTCATTCAGGATGAATACTAAACAAAGAATAAATGGTGCGATCGCTGATACAAATTTAGTAGTTGCTTCATAATGTAAATAGAATGATGATTTTTGTGACTCCACTCGCGGCAAAAACGCTGCCAAAATTACCGCGATAATCCCACCCCTATGGGATGAATTAATAGCAGAGGTATTGCTTCTGATATGTAATTATTTTGTTGATGAACTGTGTAGGCACAATAATAATTTTGCCACTGATAAAACTGAGTAGGAGATATTAATTTAGAGGATTGCATAATTACTCAGTATTGAATATTTGCTAAAAAATTATCTGCGGGTGAATAAACTGGTATCCAGCATTTTTAATTTTTTGATTCGATACCCAGGAATTATAAAGACGATTATTTTTAAGACTCGCATCCCAAATAACTGGAGCTAAATTATGTATCTGCAATAAATTTCCTAACAATTCTCGGCTAATGAGATGTGCATCATCTACTAAGTTATAAATACCTGCCAATTGCTGTTGACGAGCAAACTCAATAGCACCAACAATATCATCAAGATGAACCCAATTTGTAATATCATCACCGCTACCAGGACGGGTAGTGCCAGCCGCTCGACCAAATATTTTTACCAGTTCTCTACCAGGGCCGTAAATTCCCCCCAAACGCAAAATACAAACGTGAAGATTGGTACTTGCTGCTGATAACAAAATTTCCTCAGTTTCCCTGAGAATTTCTCCATTATTATTGCTAGGTGTAGCTATAGTTTTTTCATCCACAACTGCACCTTTTTTATCACCATATACAGCATAGCTACCTGTATATATTAGTTGCTTTATACTAGGAAATTGTGGCAGAACTGCAACTAAATTTTTAGCGGTTTGGAGATAAGTTTCTTCATATAAAGTGGCACTTTTTGCACCGACACTCAACAGCACAACATCTTGATTGTGTAATGCGGCTTTTAGTCCTTCTAGGTCACTTCCTAGTGTAACTGCAACGTTGTGAGCTACGGCTTTCAGTTGGGGGACACGTTCGGGTGTAGTTGTAGTTGCAGTCACAATAAAATTCTGATTTTGTCGCCAAAATTGGGCAACCGCATAACCTACATAGCCACAACCAATAATTTTAATGTTCATCACTTAGGAAATGGGAAAATTTGTTGTTTACAAATTACAAATGACAACAGTATTTTTCTTCTATTTGCTTTTTGAAGTAGGTATGACGAAGCTGATTTAACTTCAGCAATGGGCTTGGTATTACCTCATCACTAAATCAAGACGAAGTGCTGATTAACGATGAATTGCACCATCTGGCATAATAGCTCCAGCTAAGTTAGCTCCAATCAGTTTAACAAGTAAGCGATCGCCAGAGCGAATCCGTGCCCCTGTCAAGTCAGCTCCCCGCAAGTCAGCACCACTGAGATCCGCACCAATCAAATTAGCAGAGCGCAAATTTGCTTCCCGCATATCAGCTAAAAGTAAGTTTGCTCTAAACAAATTAGCTTCTGATAAATCTGCACCTCTGAGATTAACTTTGTGCATAAACGTATCACTGAGATTGGCGCCACTCAAGTTAGCACCACTAAGGTTTCTACCAGACAAATCTTTGTTGCTTAAGTTGGCACGACTAAAGTCTTTACCGCTCAAATCTTGATTTTGCTGCGCTGGTTGATAGGCGGTTTGGGGTGGTTGTTTCTGTTGATATGGACGCGAGTAAGTTGCCGTTTGATGTTTAACTGTTAGAGAGCGTAATTTATCACGCGCCTCGTTAAATGCTTTGAGCTTGTCTTGTGCTTTTTGTTGTAAGCGGAGATTCTCTTTGGGAATCCGATCAGGATGCCATACGAAAACCAAATCTTTGTAAGCCTGGTTCACTTCTTCAAGTGTCGCCCCTGGCTCCAATTCTAAGACTCTATAATACCGCTCCAACTCGCTCATAAGATGTTTAAGTGGACAATCAACTAATTATGAGTGATGTAGCCGTCTATCGGCTGATTCCTTAATATTAAATCTCTGTTGTCTTGTCTAATTTTAGATTAGATACACTTCGAGATTTTTCTGTAACATTGGCAATATTTTGAGCAACTTCACTAACTTGAGTCCATAATTAAGCAGGATTCAATTTCTACCCGAAAGCAGCAATAAGTTTATATGTTTTCTGAGTCCTCATGAGAATTTTTGCATATGTCAGGCATAATAAAAGACACTTACAAAACAATATGACGTAGTTTTGCATTTTTGAGATTGTTTAAAGATTGTAACAACTACTTCTGTCACTTAACTTGATTATCAATCATTGTTGACGCCGATTACACAAAATATGTGTTTATATTTTCCTGATATACACAGAAACCCACGGCTTAAACGCGTAGTGATGCAGCAGTGCTTTAGTAGGGTGAGTTCGTGGCGACTGTATTAGTCTCAGCAAAAGCGTTAAATAGAATTGATCGTTCAGTCCATCTCCTGTCTCTCTATCTGCCCATTCCTCTATGTGCTCGGACTTCGCTCCACCTCCCTATCTCTCTAGTTCTCCATCGCTGCATCGCTCTCAAATATGCCGCTACTGGAATTTGATAAATCTCTATAAAAATCCAAACAATAATTGCTAAATGCAACAAAAAAGTCAGAATAGTCCAGATTGATGGTAGCCAAGTAATCGGTTCATGTGGATTCGGAGGGAAATTATAAGCTACTATGCCAATCAAAGTTGTGGGTAGAAGTATAAAACTAATTGCGGCTAACCCATAACCCCAACCCAATTCCACACCTTCTAACTGAGCTTCTGTCCAATTAAAACCATTCCAATGCCAAATTAGGGGGGGTTGCCTAGAAGGCATTTTGATTTGCTGCTGTTCTAGATTAACTGTAAAAATCTCTTGGCAGAAGTCACAAGCCATCGCTTCCATTAATGGCATATGAGCAATCTTACCTACATGACACACTGGGCAGGGGTAAACGCCGTGATCGTCGAAAGGTGTAGTTAAAATTTTGGAAGTGGGCATCATAAGCAATTCAAAAACAAAATTCAAAACGAAAAAATTGTCTGTAGATCAGTTTTATAGCTTCTGAGATCATGAACTTGAAGGCTTCCTAGCTTAAAACTGAGCGGTACTGAAAATTTAATTGAGGTATGGTGGTGTTGGACAAGGAAAATAAATTATGAATTTTCGGATTTCTTAATATTTATTATTCTCATTAGCCATCACTGCAAAATAGCTGTAAAGAAATGTAACTTCAGAGTTTCCAAATCAACAAAAAGGTGGACAGGCAGAATAGTTCTGAGTTTAACCCTTTTTTAGGTGTTGTGGAGGTCTTGACGCAACCGATCGCGTCTGTTATTGTGAGTCTGTATGATATGTAGATGTATTTCAGTCAAGCGCCCCACAAATGTTAAACGGCAAATCCTACTTTTATTTTTGGTATAAGGCGGTTCACCGGGAGTGAATGAAGTTTCCTGATGGAAACCGCCCGGTGAACCGCAGAGCTAACTCTGCGGTTTTTGTGTTTTATGGAGAATCTGATCGTCATGACCTATTTTAGTAGCTGGTTTTATGGTTTTTACTTTTGGCCCAGAGCAACTTCCGGGTAAATAGCGTCATGCCGATAAATCATAACGCGCCCGGAAGTCAAAGCTTCTGGGCTTTTTTGTTTTCATCCATAGAGACGTTGCATTGCAACGTCTCTACCCGTACCCAATTAACTTTTCAGGAGAATTGAATCATGATTAATGCCAAACTTGCTGCACAATCTCATTCTAGCCACCAGACAATCGTCAAACTGACACAACAAATTGCCTTCGGTGGTGAAGAACTGGTGATTATCGGTGGCCCTTGCACAGTGGAAAGCTTAGAACAAATGGAGACAGTAGCCCAAAAGCTATCTGTGGCACCTGTACAAGCCTTGCGCGGTGGTGTTTACAAACCCCGCACATCTCCTTATGCTTTCCAGGGTATGGGAGAGGCAGGATTAGAAATTTTGGCAGATGTGCGATCGCGCTACAATATTCCTGTCGTCACTGAAGTGATGTCAATTTCCCAAATTGAAGTAGTTGCTGCTCACGCTGATATGTTGCAGATTGGTAGCCGCAACATGCAAAACTTTGACTTACTCAAGGCTTTGGGACAAGCTGGTAAGCCTATATTGCTCAAGCGTGGTTTGGCAGCGACAATTGAAGAATTCGTCATGGCAGCTGAATATATTTTGAGCCACGGTAATCCTGATGTAGTACTGTGTGAACGGGGTATCCGTAGCTTCGATAACTACACCCGCAATGTTCTAGATTTAGCAGCAGTTGCGGCTCTCAAACAAATTACTCACCTGCCTGTGATTGTAGATCCTTCCCATGCCGTCGGTAAACGGGAATTGGTAGCACCAATGGCTAAGGCGGCTGTGGCTTGTGGCGCAGATGGGTTAATCATTGAGTGTCACCCAAAACCAGAAAAGTCTGTTTCTGATGCACGTCAAGCCCTGTCTTTAGAAGATATGGTGAATCTGGTTGATAGTTTAAAACCTATAGCAGCAGCAGTTGGGCGAAATATATCAGAAGTAATGGGGGCGGGTTTCAAACCCACCCCTATTTATTGTGCTGCTTAAATGTTATTCAAAGGCGATGTCGTCCGCTAGACATCGCTTTTTCTCGAAATGGACTAAGAGGTTGTTTGAAAGGTCTAAATTAATACTAGTAGTCTGTCAAGATAAAAATGATAGACTGTAGTGCGGGCATCTTGCCCGCGTGAGCGAGACGCTCACACTACCAAAAATCCCTCAAAACAAAATTAACAGACTACTAGCCCTGGCGATTAGAAATCGCGCGCCACCTGCTACAAATCGGGGAACCCGACGACAGTCGCCTCTCCCAAGGGGAGACGCTGCTGCGCGAACAAGTCGGGAAACCCGCCCACGACGATGTCTCCCCAAAGCAATGGCTTGGTTACACAGACGAAACCCACTTCCGTGGATTTAAAAGGCCTAATTTTTGGTGAGTCCGCGCAAGCGGACTTTGTTTGTGTAGTAGCAAATTATATTCGCTCAAAACTTTTCAAACATCCTCGAAGCGCTGTGGCTTCCTCGCCTATTCAAATTCATCAATGGTAGCGCGAGGCTTAGACTTTTTTTTGGTTGACAATACTGGACTCATACCAATTCATTAACGGCGTCGCACTAATTCCATGCACGATTACCGAAACTACAATCGTGGTATAAGTTATCCAGGCTATTTGTTCGGCAGTTTCACCCTTTAATTCATGACCAAATGCATAAGCAAGATAATATAAAGAGCCAACACCACGAATACCAAACCAACCAATTAACCAGCGTGTTACTGGATGCAAAGTTTGGCGTTGAGCATTTACAGAGCGTGTACCAATTGTACTAATCCAGACTCCTACAGGACGGATCACAAAGAATAATAAAATTATGACTAATAAAGATTGAGCAGCATACTTGAGCATCGGCTCCCATAATAATATTGAACCTAATATGAGAATGGTAGCGACTTCTAGCAGCTTTTCTAATTGCTCAATAAATTCTAATTGAGCCAGTGGCTTGGCTGAATTTTGATAACTTCGTTGAGTAACTAACCCGGCAACAAATACTGCTAGAAAACCATACCCATTAATCATTTCTGTTAATGTATAAGTCAAGAGAATTATACTGATAGCAACAAAATCTTCCATTAATACATCAGCAGAGCGGCGTTTTTGAATGCTTTGATCTAGCCAAACTATTATTTTAGAGACAAGAATACCCATAACAATAGCAGTAGCGATCGCCCAAATTAAATCAACTGCCACCCATTGTTTAAACCAGTGATGCCAATTGCTATCTTTTAAGGCATAAATACCAAAATAAACAAAGGGAAATGCTAAAGCATCGTTTAGCCCACCTTCTGAAGTTAAACCAAAGCGTAAGTCATCTTGATCTTGGATATCAGTCAGTTGCACTTCTGAAGCTAAGACTGGATCAGTAGGTGCGAGAATTGCACCTAATATAATAGCTGTTCCCCAATCTAGATTTAAAAATAATTTGCCCACAATAGCCAAGGCAAAAATTGAAATCGGCATTAAAAACCCAATCAGCCGGATGGTGGTATCCCAAATCTTTAACCTGAATGGTCTGACTATTTTTAAACCACAGCTAAATACAGAAATAATCACTACAAATTCTGTAAGACGCTCTAGCAATGCAGCGTTGAATACTTCATCACGACGTAATTGGATCAACCCTAAGCCATAGGGCCCTAAAAAAATTCCTACCAATAGGTAGATGAGCGCAAACGAAAGTGGTAGGCGAGAAATCCACCCTGAACCTAATGTGACGATCAACAATAGTAATCCAATCACAAACAGGTCAATAATATATATATCTATTAACATAGCTATATGCAGAGAAAATTAATGCTGCTATGCAAGTTTAGTGGCGATTGCTTTTTATCTAACAATACCCTAAGAGAGATCTTTCTAGAAAAATTTCACGTCTATTTTACCTCTGTTAGCTTAGGTTAATAGCACAACTCAGAACATTTTTTGTGCAATTATCGCTGAGTCAGAAAGGGCAAAATTTATTGTTGTTTTATAGTTGAATTGAGAAGCGATCGCATAAGTTTGAGATTGCTATTTTTAATTAACTTGTATATATCCAGATATAATATCGCTCCCATTTCTCCGCAACTTCTGCAAATCAATGGATCGTTGATTGGGCTTTATATACAGACACAACATTACTAATGATGATTTGAAAATATTGTTTCTCTTCATTCCCTCGAAGGTAGTTTGATTGGCGACCAACTGCACCACGTTTTGACCAATAAAAATACTAAGTAATTGCTGCTGTTCTACAACCAGCGCACAGCTTTTCTGGGTGTGATTCATTTGCTAAATCACTTCAATTATTGGTGTGTTTGGTGTAGTTGTCAGGAATAGTTGTTGATAGTTTTTCTGATGAAATTTGTCAAATCTTGTTTTTAATTAAAGTTATGTTGCATGATCAAATCCCCAACTTCTTTAAGAAGTCGTGGATCTAAATTGTTGCTATATGTGTTTTTGGTTTGATGACTAGCCAGTTGTAGTGAAGCGATGACCGAGTGCTGTTCTATCCTGTAGCGTTCTTCTACAGCCACTCAATCAACAACTGGCGATAGGTGGGAGTTTTGAGGTAGGATATAAATCCGGCTCATGTGGCTTGTCTCCCGTCCTGTTGATATCTCTATTTAAACTCCAATAGAAAAACTTTGGCTGCCAAATTGCCAGAATATTTTTGTGTGTACTTGAGCGTGGTTAAAATGTCGCATGGATTACTCTGTGGCGATCGCAACTCTCAAACAAAACGATATCCTCTTAGCATCTGTAATTCAGCAAATCGGTACTTGTAAACTTGACCAAGTGCAGCAAACTGGAGATTTATTCTATTCGCTATCTCGCTCAATTCTTTATCAGCAACTTTCTACGAAAGCTGCTACGGCTATTCATCAAAGATTTCTGCAACTTTATGCTGATCAACCCTTGCTGACACCAGCCGCTATCCTCAATACCAGCGATGAAATTTTGCGCGGGGTAGGAATTTCCCGTCCCAAGGTTGTCTATCTCAAAGATTTAGCGCAGAAAATCCTCGACGGTTTACCAACTTTGACAGAGCTAGAGAAGATGGATGACGAAGCCATTATTAAAGCCCTGACACAAGTCAAAGGTATAGGACGGTGGACAGTGCAAATGCTACTTATTTTTCGCCTGCATCGTCCTGATGTCTTACCCGTGGATGACTTGGGTATTCGCTCAGGAATTCGCCGGATCTACTCGCTACCAGAATTACCGGACAAAAAGACTGTAGAACTGTTGGGAAAAAATTGGCGTCCCTATTGTACGATCGCCTCTTGGTATTTGTGGCGCAGTTTGGAGTTATAAAACCCTGCCAATGACGGCTTGTATCACTCTTGAGTCAGGATGATCTTCTACCTGGATTGTGAGATTGGTCATCTGAGTTTTTATAACCAAACGGTGATACGATAACATGAACTTGAACCTAAGCAAATAACCTCTAACTGCGAGCCTTCCTCATTGTTCTATTCCTTACAGGTAATAGAATGAGAGAAAAAATTTTGTGCCGCTTTTGACTACCAAGATAAAGACGTTTCGTGACGGATTTGACATACTAGTACAGTAAAAATGCTGTGCTTAACTAGGCTCATAGCACCTAAACGGTTGTAATATTTTTATGACTTCCCGGATTCGCTTTTTGATGTGTGCTCCAGACCATTACGATGTGGACTATGTGATCAATCCCTGGATGGAAGGGAACATTCACAAGTCATCGCGCGATCGCGCTGTCGAACAGTGGCAAAAGCTCTACCACGTCCTCAAAGAACACGCAATAGTAGATCTAGTACCACCGGAAAAAGGTTGGCCTGACATGGTGTTTACCGCCAACGCTGGCTTGGTACTAGGAGATAATGTTGTACTCAGTCGCTTTTTGCACAAAGAACGTCAGGGAGAAGAACCACACTTCCAAAGATGGTTTGAGCAAAATGGATACACGGTCAATGTATTGCCAAAAGACTTACCCTTTGAGGGAGCAGGGGATGCACTGCTGGATCGAGAAGGACGCTGGCTATGGTCAGGATACGGCTTCCGCTCAGAATTGGATTCCCATCCCTATCTAGCAAAATGGCTGGATATTGAAGTTTTATCGCTACGGCTAATTGATGAGCGCTTCTATCACCTGGATACCTGTTTCTGTCCCCTAGCAAATGGTTATTTGCTGTATTATCCAGGGGCGTTTGATTCCTACTCTAACCGCTTAATTGAGATGCGGGTTACACCAGAAAAGCGGATTGCGATCGCCGAAGCTGACGCGGTGAACTTTGCCTGTAATGCGGTGAATGTGGACAGCATCGTGATTATGAACAAGGCCAGTGATGCACTGAAAACACGCCTTGCAGATGTAGGTTTCCAAATTATTGAAACACCCTTAACTGAATTTCTCAAAGCTGGCGGGGCGGCGAAATGTCTGACTTTGCGCGTGACAGAACCAGTCAGAGAAGAAGTTCATGCCATTGTTTCCGTAGAAAGCCGGGTAATTCGCCTAGAAGGGCACTTGCTGGATTCTGGCTTGATTAACCGTGCCCTAGATTTAATTGTAGACACTGGCGGTAGCTTCCAAGTATTGAATTTCAACTTGGGAGAACAGCGCCAAAGTACCTCTGCCGCCGAGGTGAAGGTATCGGCACCATCCCATGAGGTGATGGAAGAAATCATCTCGCTCTTGATTGATTTGGGTGCGGTAAACTTACCTCAAGATGAGCAGGATGCCAAGTTGGAGCCAGTGCTGCAAAATGGTGTAGCTCCTGATGATTTCTACGTCAGTACCATCTATCCCACAGAAGTCCGGATTCATGGTCAGTGGGTGAAGGTACAAAATCAACGCATGGATGGGGCGATCGCTATTAGACAAACCCCTGATGGTTTAGTAGCTAAGTGTAAAATCTTACGCGATTTAGAAGTCGGGGAAGAGGTAATTGTCGATGTCCTAGGCATCCGTACCATCCGCAAAACTGAATCACGAGAACAACGTAACTCCCAAGAATTCAGCTTTATGTCGTCAGGAGTTTCCAGCGAGCGGCGTGTGGAATTAGTCGTGGAACAAGTGGCTTGGGAACTACGTAAAATTCGGGATGCAGGCGGTAAAGTTGTTGTCACCGCCGGGCCAGTAGTAATTCACACTGGTGGTGGCGAACATCTATCACGGCTGATTCGGGAAGGATACGTACAAGCGCTGTTGGGCGGGAATGCGATCGCTGTCCACGACATCGAGCAAAATATGATGGGTACTTCCCTCGGTGTGGATATGAAGCGCGGTGTAGCCGTCCGTGGTGGACACCGCCATCACTTGAAGGTCATTAACATCATCCGCCGTTATGGCAGTATTGCCAAAGCTGTGGAAGCTGGGGTAATCAAGAGTGGTGTCATGTATGAGTGTGTCCACAATTACGTACCCTTTGTACTCGCTGGTTCTATTCGGGATGACGGGCCTTTACCTGATACCCAAATGGATTTGATTATGGCACAACAAGAATATGCCAAACACCTCGAAGGCGCAGAAATGATCTTGATGCTCTCATCCATGCTGCACTCGATTGGGGTGGGGAATATGACCCCGGCGGGTGTGAAAATGGTGTGTGTGGATATCAATCCAGCTGTGGTGACCAAGTTAAGCGATCGCGGTTCGATTGAATCTGTAGGTGTAGTCACAGATGTGGGATTGTTCCTCAGTTTGTTGACACAGCAGTTAGATAAGTTGACAAGCCCTTACCAAGCAGTGGTAGGTTAAGAAAAATAAACCGCAAAAGACGCAGAGAAAGGGAGTGATGAGAGTAGCTTTCACAAAGGAGTTACAAATTAATTGGGTCAGTTTTATCGCTGATGTGATGCTGGCGGGGATGGTTTTCGGCCCAACCCTTGCTCCCTTTCTGGCTGCGTCTGGAGTATTTTTGTTACCTGGTATTGCGGACATCATCTATTTCATGGGTAATCATGTCTGTCCGCAACCGGAGATGGGAGTGGCGTTAGCACCACCGTTTATTATGGCTGTGTGTATGCGGTGCTATGGTACGGTCACTGGTTTGTTGATTACTCGCCTGTTGTATGGTGCAACAGGCGGTAAAGGTTTTTACTGGTTAACTCAGTACGGCTGGAGTGGTGCAGCCCTCTCTAGCGTTTTGATGATGGCTTATCCGCTAGAATTGGCTGCACAGGTTTTTGGTTTATGGAGTTTTAATAATTACCTTGTGACGCCGTTTGGTTTGATTACGGGTTTGGCATGGGGGTTATTTACTATGCCCATATTACATAACTGGCAGCGTGAATAATTGACAGGTTTACAGGCGATGGTTTTAACAGCTAACAAGAAATCTCTCTAGTTATTACTATTAGTGAACACCTTCATCTTTTATGGTTTAAAAACTTTACCCCCCCAGAAGGACGTGATCCTGATTAGCCAATTTATAGGGAACACAAAAAAATTATCCAATTCCTGTTTTTAACACACTATTATTCGGATGCTATTTTTCTGATTTGCCAGACTCCTTAACTTGCTGATTGCAGCATTTCAGCTAGAAGTTTAAAACGCTGTCGATGCATTTCTTGATGGGTTAGCTCTTTAGCTACTTGTAGTGAATTCATGCCCATCTCCTGAAGCTGATTCAAATTATTCAATGCCCATGTGCAGGTTTCAGCCAAAGCAGCAGGATTGTTAACATCGTAGAAAACTCCTGTCTCCCCATCTTGTACACAATCTCTTAGTCCATTCGCCTTACTCGCCAGTACAGGCAAACTCTGCGAGTAGGCATCATACACAATTCTCATCTGCTCATCTGTAAGACTGGGTAACACAATTGCATGGTATTCACGCAACAGATCGAACAGTTGCGGTCCGTAAGGAACCGTGCCTAACATGTTGATTTTGACTGAACCTTGGATGCACTGACTGGCCTCTATACATTCTGCCAAAAAAGAGCCATCTCCCAAAATGTCTAACTTTACATGCACATTTTTTGTATTCAGAATTTCTGCTGCTTTGAGGAGAACTCTGATACCTTTTGCCTCTTCTAATCGCCCAGCAAATATCAGATTAAGTTCTTGAATGTTAGCAGATACCTTTGTCTGCCAAAGGGCTTGTGCATCCTTCTGAGAAATCAAATTATCTTGGCTGATCCAAGAACAATGAATGACTGCGCTTTTTACCTTTTTATTAGTTAAAAGAGTTCTACGCCACTCTTCCTGAGCAAAAATTGCTAAATCAGTCTTGTTTAAGCACCAGCGATTTAAAAGCTCAGAAAAGTTAGCCCTGATTCTTCTGATCAAAGATATCTTAACACCGGGAGACAGCCGCCAAAAGGATGATTCCACAACAATCAAGTAAAATTTCCGGCGGACAAGTACCATTGGAGTAATCAACCAGCCAGGAGCGATGGGCCAACCAGCAACGCAGCTTTCCACAATTTCTGCTTGCCCAACAGCTTGCCAATATTTGCCAATGATTTCCGGCAGTTTCAGCAACGCTTCTGCAAAGCTCTTTAAGGCTGGCAGATCAACGTACTGAACTTTTTTGGCAAATTCTGGATCGTCATCCAGACAAATCATGCCCTCAACGGGTTCTTCTTGTCTACAAGGGCAAGCCAAAATTAACTGCTCACGGTACTTCAAATGTTCAGCTAAATCTTTGTACCAAAGTAGATCTACATAATGTCGCCCTTGGGAATCCCGATAGCTGTGAGCACAAAGAGCCAGTAAATAAGGTTTTGATGTTGGGAGCAGAGAAAAATTCCCGTGTGAGTCCTGGTTTTTTCTTTTAGTATCATCTGAAGGAAGGATACTGTGAGCCATGAGATGAATGCCCTAAATAAAGTTAATAATTATACCATAAAAGCATACTGTCGTTAAATTAAAATTAAGAGGGATCTGTCAAGTCTAAATCAATACCAGGTTTTGAAGATGGGAAATCTCACACTACGTGCTCATGGCGAAAAACCTTGACTATAAGATTGCTCTCCTCCGCGTTCTTTGCGGTCAAAAAGTAATATATCTGACCATAAAGTAGTGCAGAGAACACAGAAGAAAGAAAAATTATATCCTCATTACTATTGAGTAACTTCTACTTTACTTAATGGACTTCCATATCTAGAGGTAAGTTCCGAAACCAAGGTTTCAATATAGTGCTTGTTATTGTACTGTTTAAGTACAAGTTCATAACCTCTTTGAGCCATAGCTTCTGCCTTTTCAGGATTATTTAATAGGCTGATAATCGCTTTTTTCATACCCTGAACATCGCCTTCATTCACCCCAATTGCACAGCCCGAATCAACCAGATCCTGGATAATTCCTGGGGATTGGGTAACTACCACAGGACGCCGACAAGCCATAGCTTCAAACAAAGTAGACTGACCTGCTTGGTAATTATTTTCCAATAGACTGACAGCCACTACATCAGAATCACGGTAAAGCTGAACTAGCTCATCCCAGTCATAAAAACGATGAGACATATTGCTTGGGATAACTTTTGGAAATGACCGTGATAATGCCTTCGCATCAGGTGAGAAGGCGCAAATATTTACATCCACATCTAGGTCTTGGGTGGCTGCTGCTAGAGTTACATAGTCTCGTTTTTCCAAACCTCCACTACCAATTATAGGGCGCAGTTTGTTTGGCGAAGGAGGGGCTGGAGTGAAGAAGGATATATCTGTCGGCTGTTCTGTAAATAGGCACACACGTTCTTTAGGCAAATAGCGATGCAAGAAATCAGCTTGAGAGGGGCTAGCGGTCATAAACACATCAATTTTGTCTATTAACCGAAATAAATTCAATGCTAGATAACCCTTTAGTCTCTGAATTTGATGGTTGAAAACTACGATTTTTGGTCGCTTTGTCTGAGCACCGCAGAGTGCAGCGATCGCAGTACCAATATCTTCACCAGTACAAAATACGACATCATCTTCTCCTAGTTGAGTAGATAATTTTCGAGCTAAAGCCCAATGTTCAGGACTCCCCATAATCTTTGCCCATATTTTGTCTTGGAGCAATAATGGCTCATCTCCTGGGAAATGAATTTTTGCTCTTAAAAGCTTGCTAATATCCCACATGACATGTCCAGGGCGTTTACCAGCTTTTGCATCTTGATTGATGTCTTCTAAGCTAAATTTGCGGTTCAGAACTATGTGGTATTGCATACTTAGATTCCTATGTAACTTTTACTTTTAACTCGACTAATAACACTATGTATTTATATTTTAAAGTTTTTAGTCAAAAAACATACCTTAATTAAGGTAAAGCTTCATTAAGCTATTAAATTTTAATTATTTACAAGGCTTCTAGGCTTAAAGTAAATAGTATACTTGTTTTTTGTGGTAAAAATAGTATATTTATACTGCCAAATAAAATATGTATTTATTGATTGTAGCTAACTCAAAAGTTATTTTTATAGTATATTTTGCTACTTTAAAATTGGGGACAAACATTTTTTTGTCTTGAGAATAGATGGCAAAAATAATTTTATGCTTTAAAAATTAAACAGCAATAGCGTTGTCAGAATAACGATAGGGCTAGATTTTACTCTGAATCTTTTCCTAAAATGATGTAAACTTATGGAAAAATTCTAGCTTCTAGCCTTTACAACTTGTCGCAGCTAGCTTTCCTAATTATGAGCAATTACCTATAAGATTGCGCTTATAGGTAAGCCAAAACCTAAGAAATTACGAATGAGAATTAGAGAAGCTAATATACCTATAAAAAATAGAGTTGCTTGCATATCTTGGGCTACAAACAAAAGCTTTTCACGCCACAGCCCATAGAGGTTAACTACATATAGAGGTAGATCACTTAAGGCAATTACTATAATTACTCCCAGTGTGCCTGTGAGAGTAAAAGCAATGGGTAATCCCAGGGCGATCATTAAGAAGCGAAATAAATTGCTCTGAGCTGCGTAGATAGGCTTGTCAATTGCCAGCAGTATAGGACTAGTAGTATAAAAAAGAATAGAAAACCAAACACCAGAGCAAAGAATTGGCATCATCCATGTTGCTTGTGTATATCGTTGATCATAAAGCGTAGAAATGATCAGATCGCCAATACTTACGAGCACAGCTAGAAAAACTGCGAACCCAAACAGTATGAGCCGACGTTGAGGCAGAATCTTGTCCCTCAAACTTGCTGGCGGTAATTCTATTTGACTGGAAACAGTTGGGAAAATTACTCTGTAACTGAGATGTTTAATCACTTCTCGTGGCAAGTTAGCTAAAGTATAAGCGATCGTATAAACCCCTAGCATTTGAAAAGAAAGTAACTTACCCAGAATGAGCCGATCAACTTGTTCAGCGAGAAACATCAGCGCTGTAGCCAAAAACATCCATTTACCAAAAGAAATCAGCTCACCTAGTGACTCCTGATCCCAAGCAAATCGATTCGGTGACTTGATATTTAGCCAGTGAGTACCCACCATCCTCAATATTGAGGACGAAACTGCTCCAACAGCGAGTGCTAAGACACTGGGATATAACCAAGCCAAAAAAATCAACAAGCTTAAGGATAACACCTGCACAGCTAACTCAAAGAGTGTGGCCTTATCCAACTCCATGCGACGATTAAGTGTGTGCCAGCTAGTAGAAGAGAAACCGCCGAAGATTGAAGATAAGCCCACAATAGGAATGAGCCAGAAAAACCGAGGATCACCATAAAATTGTGTAGCAGGCCAGGTAATTAACAGGCAAATCATCCAGATGAAAAATCCACGGATAACTTGGAGTGTCCAGGCTGTGTTGAGAAAAACCGGATCATCTCCTCGCTTGTTGCGGATAATACTTTGTCCAATACCCAAGTCTGAGAAGAGTTCCAGACCAACTTGAAGAGTATTGACGATCGCCATTATCCCAAAAAACTCTGGTATCAGTAGCCGAGTCAAGATTAAATTACAGCCAAATCTTAGTATTTGACTAGTTCCGTAGCCAACAATTGTCCAGACTGCACCACGGATGGCAAGTTTTTTTATAGATGTCATTTTATTGATAAAAGTTTAGTTACTTAGTAAAATCCGTTAGTCAATCAAATTTTTAATAATCTTTAGAATTACCCAGAAACAGGAGGATTTTCGGACGTGCATACTAGTTGAAGATCGAAATATAAATATGAATTAACCTCTGACTAGAATGACAAAAGGTTAATGTGAGTAAATGTCTATACAAAAGTAGATTTTACTTATAGCTTTTATCTTAACTAACTAGGGAAGTTACTTTAATCATCACTTCACATTCGAGATGCACTGTGTCTCATAACATAACATGATCACTGTATTAAATAAAAAACTTCCGTATGTAATTTTAGTATAGCGTTTGCACAAAATCTTAAATTTATTGTAAAGATTAAGTCACGTGTAACAGTAAAAATTACTGCTTTAATCTAAAAAAACATCGGAAAATAAACAAGTCTGGCTCCCTCATGGGTAAATTCTTGAGGTAGTGGCATTACCTTAGTAGAAATGCTTAAATTAAAACGAATATGTTAAAAAAGCAACGGTTAAGGTTTTAGGTAAACCATCTCTGGAATATGAGAATGCATTAATTTGGCAGTCTGTCTATTAGTGTCACATTCCTAAAAACCATGAGTAATATCTGGCTATTCAGCAGAATGAAACGTCAGAATACATGTTCGCCAATCCATAATTGATTGAGGGTGCAAATACTTGAGTTCGTAGATATCCAGCCTGAATGGCGATCAGGCTGAAATCAGCAGTGATTGATACTAAGGAAATTGCTAAAAAAATTTACTCATGAATTTGACCAACTCATTACAAACCCCAGTGGCCAAGTCTAAAGTCCATTTCCAATTCATCGATGCACTACGGGCTATAGGAGCTTTGTGGGTGGTATTATTTCATATTAATTCAGATGGACGTCTAGCTGAACTCACTAACCTCTTACCTGAATGGTTTGTGACTGTAGTATTCAAATGGGGTGGTCTTGGCGTTAGTATCTTTTTTGTCCTCAGTGGTTTTGTGATTGCCCACTCCCTACGTGAGGTGAAGATTGACTTTACCTATTGGAAAAATTTTAATCTCCGTCGTTTTGTCCGGCTCAGTCCTCCTTACTATGTAGCAATTGTAGTATCTTTAGGTTTTGCGTTTATCTCATCCCACATGAAGGGTGAGGCATTCGCACCTATGGGTGAGCCTTTATCGTTCCAGAGACTATTAGCGCATCTATTTTATGTACAAGACATTTTTCGACTTACACACATTGACGATGTTTACTGGACTTTGTGCTTAGAAGTACAGTTCTATATAGTTTTCTGCACACTCATAGCTCTGGTACAGTGGCTAAATTCAAAATGGAATTGGCATTTTAATCGAGCAGTTGTGTTTGTACCAGCAGCAGTACTAGCGGCGCTGTTTCCCCTAGGTGTGTTTGCCGATAATGGCAGACCATTCGTATTTTTGCCTATGTGGTATGGCTTTTTGCTGGGAGTTTTTGCCTATTGGTCATGGCACAAGCAGTTACAGCCTAAGTATTTTTATTTATATGCAGCCGTGTTACTGGCTGGAGGGGTGATTAAATCATCTGACTTTACGATCGCCTGTGTGATTACTTCTACTCTGCTACTGGAAGTGGCACGTGCTAATCGCATGACCTGGTTGAGTTGGGGATGGCTACAGTTTCTCGGTAAAATTTCCTATAGCCTGTATTTGACCCACGTTCCCGTACTAGGTGCAGCATTTTTCGTCGCATCAAAGGTACTTCCCCCTAACATTTTGAGCGAAATCTTATATTTGCAGTTAGGAATCCTCGGCAGTATTGTCTTTGGTGGCATCGTGTGGCAATTAGTAGAAAAGCCATCCATCAAATGGAGTCAAAAGGTGAAGCTTGTAAAGAGTAAAGAGGCGATTCCTGTATGAAGTTATTGGTAACAGGGGCATCTGGTTTTTTAGGACAGTATGTGGTTACAGCTGCACTGCGGCGTGGACATCAAGTATGTGCGGTGGTTAGACCTGCTAGCGGGCAAACACAACTACCTTGGCTCAATCATCCCAACTTAGAACTAGTGCGTTGGGATTTGCAACAACAGTCTAGCCCTGCAAATGTTTTGGATAGCGTGGATGCTGTAATTCACCTAGCCGCCGCCAAACAGGGTAACTTTGATACTCAATACGCTAACACCGTTGTCGCTACAGAGAACCTTTTGGCAGCAATGGTGACCGCCAAGGTGCTACGATTAGTAGCTATTAGCAGCTTCTCAGTATTTGACTACCTGAACACACCCCCAGGTGCAATCATTAATGAAGATTCACCTTTGGAGCGTGAACCCAAACAACGCGATGTCTACACCCAAACCAAGCTACTGCAAGAAAATATCGTCCGGAATTTTCAACAGCAAGCCAATGGACAAGTGACGATTCTCCGTCCTGGGATGGTGTATGGACGAGATTATCTGTGGAACGCCTGTTTGGGAGTGAAAGTGAGCGATCGCCTGTGGATTCGCATTGGTGGGCAAGCTCAAATGCCCCTGACTTATGTAGAAAATTGTGCAGATGCGATCATCACGGCGGCGGAGTCTCCAACAGCTGTTGGTCAAACATTGAATATCGTTGATGACGATTTGCCTACCCAGAGTTTATATGCCCATAAACTCACCAAGCTAATGCCACAATCACCATACACAATCCCTCTGGGTTGGACTGTGTCGCGCCTGTTGGCTCAGACATTCTGGCTAGCTAATCAGTTATTGTTGGCAGGTAAAATCAAGCTACCTGGAATTCTTGTACCAGCAAGATTACACGCTCGTTTTAAACCACTACGCTACACCAATATTCGCGCCCAGCAGGTGTTGAACTGGCGACCACAGTATGATTTAGATGCTGCTTTAGCGCGTAGTTGTAGTCAACAAGATTTGTTAAGTGTGCCTTATCATACCAGCCAAGCTTCGTCTATATCTTAATTTTAAAGTTTATGCGTATTGCCTATTTAACTGGAGAATATCCCAGAGCAACCGACACGTTTATCCAACGTGAAGTTGCAACCTTGCGGGAACAGGGTGTGGAAGTACACACGTTCTCTGTGCGCCGCACAGGGGATGAACACATGGTGGGGACAGAACAAAAACAAGAACGCGATCGCACCTTTTACATCCTGCCCCCAAATCCCCTAAATTTATTGTTGGCACATTTGGGGCTGTTACTCAGTTCACCCAGCAGATATTTCCGCGCCATCAAGCTAGCCTGGTCAACCAGCCAACCAGGGTTGCAAGGTGGAATCTATCAATTGTTTTACTTTCTGGAAGCAGGTATCCTAGCCCAACAAATTCTCCAAAGAAATATTTCCCATCTGCACAACCACTTTCCCGACTCCAGTGGTAGTGTCGCTATGTTAGCTGCTGAGTTGGGCGGTTTTACTTTTAGCTTCACGATGCACGGCCCTTACATTTTTTTTGAGCCGCATCGTTGGCGCATTGATGAAAAAATCAAACGAGCGCTATTTGTTGCTTGTATCAGCTACTACTGCCGCAGTCAAGGAATGATCTTTGTCCCCACAGACAAATGGAATCGGATGCATATCATTCATTGCGGGATCGACCCCGCTTTGTTTACATCTGTGGCTCATCAAGAATGGAGCAAAAGGTTGCTGTATGTGGGAAGAATAGCCGCAGCTAAGGGTTTACCCATTTTGCTAGAAAGCCTGGTAAGTTTAAAGCGATCGCATCCAGAAGTTATCCTTACAGTTGTCGGTGATGGACCGGACCGTATTGCGTTGGAACAAATGGCTACCCAATTGGGATTAAATGAGCATGTGAATTTCGTTGGCTATCAATCGCAAGCAGAAGTCCGGAGATATATCCAAGAAAGTGACGTATTTGTCATGTCCAGCTTTGCCGAAGGTATACCAGTAGTGTTAATGGAAGCAATGGCCGCAGGCTTACCTGTGGTTGCTACCCAGATTGCCGGTATTAGTGAATTGGTAGAAAACGATATTAACGGCTACCTCGTTCCTCCTGGAGATGTTGCCATCCTAGCTGACCGTGTAGCTAAATTACTGGCAGACCAGCAACTACGGAACCAATTGGGCAAAGCAGGTAGAGCTAAGGTGCAGCAAGATTTTAATATTGAGCATGAAGTGACATGGCTACGTCAGGTAATGGGGGCGGCATTACAAGGTAAGGTGGAATCTCTTCGTCCCCAGCAGCTAAAACCACCAGTAGCGACAAGCACACCCGAAACAGCACCCACTCATGCATGATTAGTCATACCAATTTGTAATATATTGCAATACAGTTCAGTTAGGCTGGTATGCAATACCTCGTAGGGGCACAGCACCGATCATACGTGTCAACTTAAGCTAGAAATAGCCTTTCTCATAGCTTTGTCACCCGCCTTGGAATGAATTCCAAAGCTAATATTTCAAGTCTACTGAAGTAGACTAAGAATTTTGAGGGATATTTATTTAATTCGCGGGCTAACTGGTTTTCATTGGTGGATTAAAATTGCGGTTTAATCATAACTAATTACCCGGACATGATATTAAACCCACGGAGGTGGTTTACCCTACGGGAAGCCGCCTCCGGCGTCTATGTTTGTGTAGATGCGGTTTCTAACTACCCTTGATTCTCAACACCAAGTTTGTACAACCCGACCTTGCAATTGTTGTCCATACCAAGGTGTGTTGTGGGAAAGTGTATGTAAATTTTGCCTTTCGACTTTCCAGGTTTGTTGGGGATCAAATAAGGTTAATTCGGCTTTTTGATGGGGTGCGATCGCACTTGGTTGTTGTTTTAAGCATTCAGCTGAACGAGTAGAAAGCGATCGCCATAATTCTAGAGCGGTAAATTCTCCTGTTTCTACCAAATATTTCCACAGTAGCGATAATGCTAACTCAAAACCGATAGCTCCTGGTGGTGCTTCGGCAAAGGCTTGGACTTTTTCTTCGTAGGTGTATGGTGCATGGTCAATAGCGATCGCATCAATCACACCTGTTCTCACTGCTGTCCGCAGTGCTGCCAAATCACTAGGATTACCTAAAGGCGGCTCTAGATGCAAGCTGGTGTGATAACTTTTCACAGATTTTGTATCTAGTAACAAATGCATCCAAGTAGTGCTGGCGGTGATTGGTAAACCAGCAGTTTTGGCGGCGGCAATTAAATCAATACTCCGAGCTGTCGAGACACGCATAATATGGACATGGGTATTACCTGTAGCCGCTACCACCTCCAACAAAGCAGCGATCGCCGAGGTTTCAGCACTAGCAGGTATGGGGGGTAATCCCAAACGCATGGCATCTGGGCCTTCCCGCATTACCCCATTTGCTGCCAATTGGCGATCGCATGGCCACAAGGCTACAGGTTTATTCAAGGGTTGCAGATATTCCAATACTCGCCGCACTAGCCCTAAATTTTCCCAAGGTCTAGCATCGGTAAACCCCACAACGCCAGCATTTGCTAAATCTGCCAACTCTGTCAACTGCTTACCAGCAATATCTAGAGTGATAGCACCCCACAGGTGAAAATGGGGACAAGGTTTCTCCCACTCTCCCCCTTTCTTGTGCAACTGTACCACGAAGGCGGGGTTATCGATGGTTGGAGATGTATCAGGTAGGATGTTGATTCTAGTAAAACCACCAGCAGCAGCAGCTTGCAACAGAGATACAAGGGTTTCCCGGTCTTCAAACCCTGGTTCGCCGGAGTGACTATACAAATCTACTAATCCAGGGCCTAAAACTAATCCCCGACCATCTCTGATTTGGGTATCGCCACTAATATCGGCAATATGTGCGGCGACAGCTTGAATATCACCATCAGCAATGAGCACATCGGCTATTTGGTCAGTCCCAGAAACTGGATCAATCACCCGTACTTGTTGTAGCAATTCAGTTGTCATGTGAGCTATTCAGCTATTTGTCTATTGTGATTGATCTGTTGAGCGTAGGCGAGCTTTTCGTAGACATCGCTCTGACCTGATTCCTACAATGCTCCAGCCGCTGTTTTATCCAACACACCTCCACCTAAATGAGTGGTGATGTTCATGGCTTGCAGTACTGGTAAACCATCCAGTCCAGAGGGGTAATCGATCACGCTAACGGCACCATTACCCTGGCGGAAATTCCAGAAGTTCTCTGGTGACAAGCCTAGAACATGACACAGCAAAGTTTTATTGGTGGCATCATGAGCCACTACTAATCCAGTATTGAGTCGATTATCTATTGCTGCTTTTACAATTGACTGCCAGGCTGCGGCGCTACGTTCCCAAACTTGTTGTAAATTTTCCCCTTCAGGCATTTGCACTAGTTCTGGGTGATTTCGCCAGCGCTGTAGCTCTCCTGGAAATTCTTGCTCGATTTCTGTTTCTAATTTTCCTTCCCAGAGTCCGTGACTAATTTCTCTCAAACCATCTTGTAATTCCAACTTTACACTAGGATGCTGCTGCAAAATAATTTCTGCTGTTTCTTTAGGACGCAGCATAGAACTACTGACTGCAAAATCAAATGCTACATCTTGGAGAAACTCAGCTGCTTTTTGCCCTTGTTCTCTACCGTTATCGTTAAGAGGAACATCAATTTGTCCTTGAAACCTAGTTTGGCGATTCCACTCAGTTTCTCCGTGACGCACCAGCAATAACCGTACCCCTTGATGCCCTGGTCGCAATGAGGGTAAGCTTTCTCCCATGTGTTGCGTCTGGTTCATCGATTCTAATTGGACTGGTTGTCCCAATCCTCCAGAAAAGTTTAAGACGCTAATGCCACAGTTAGATTGCTGTAAGGAATGGTAACGGCTTGGGGGGATTCCCAATGCTGTACTAATGAGGGCACGATTAATACCGTTGTGCCCCACGATCAGAATAGTTTCACCCTGATGACGGGACAAGATTTCTTGCCAAAACTGCCGCGCTTGTTCATACACAACAAGTACAGGGAAATGTTCTCTTGTTTCTTCTCCCTTGTTAACAAGCATCTGGAATTCGTGAGGACGTTCTATCCAGATGCGATAGTCTGCGGTGAACTTTTGCTTAACATCAGCACTCAGCATTTCTGCCCATAAAGGCAAGTCTATTTCTAACAGCTTATCGGCAGTTTGAGGAATAGCAGACTGTCTGACATTCATTGCCAATTCACTGTGGATAATCTCAGCAGTCTGTTTTGCTCGCTGTAAAGGACTGCTATAAATCGCATTAAATAAAATATTACTGAGGGCTTTGCCTACTGTGCTAGCATCGTTGCGACCTTTTTCTGTTAATTTCGATACATCTGTGCGCCCTTGGATACGGCGTTCGATGTTATAAGTGCTTTGACCGTGACGCACAATGATGACGCGTGTCATCCAAAAACCCTCCTTAAAATCATACTTTTAGCCTTTGATTTACAGTAAATGCTCAAAACGTCTATTTGCAGTTTTTGGGTATAATTATTGACCCAGTATCATACTCAATAGATGCTAAGTCGTATATTGTCTCTTTACTTAGTTGTTACTAAAACTTATCAGATAACTCATCCAATAAAAATTAGAAATCCCTAAGGGAGGGCGAACGGTTGTTCGCCCCTACGGGTTAATCCGCGCCGTCGATGGGTGCAAAACCTTGGCGCTGGATGTTTTCTGTGACTGTGCGGGGTTCGAGGAATTGTAGTAGGTAATCAGGGCCGCCGGCTTTGGAACCGACACCGGAAAGGTTGAAGCCGCCAAAGGGTTGGCGTGCTACTATTGCCCCGGTGATGTTGCGGTTGATGTACAGATTCCCGACGGCGAACTCTGTCTGTGCTTGCTGAATATGGGAAGGTGTGCGGGAATAAAGTCCGCCAGTTAAGGCATAGTTGGTGCCGTTGGCGACTTCTAAGGCTTCCTGGAAACTCTTGACGCGGATGACTGCTAACACAGGGCCGAAAATCTCTTGTTGGGCAATTATGCCATTGGGTGGTACTTCACTAAAGATGACTGGCCCGACAAAATAACCTTGTGGTGGTGCTGGTAATTCTAGCGCCAGTTGGGCTTCTGTTTTACCTTTCTCAATATACTCAAGAATGCGATCGCGGGCGTTGGCATCAATTACTGGGCCGACTTGGGTACTGGGTAACTCTGTTTCGCCGATATTTAGAGATTTGGTTGCTTCCGCCAACCGTTTGACAAAGGTGTCATAAATTGGTTGCAGCACAATAACTCTGGAACAAGCAGAACACTTTTGTCCACTGTAACCAAAGGCTGACTGTACTACCCCAATCACGGCTTGATCTAAATCAGCACTTTCATCAACAATGATGGCATTTTTACCACCCATCTCAGCAATTACCCGTTTCATGTGCCTTTGGGTGGGTTTCAGCGTTGCGGCTTCGGCAAAAATGCGACATCCGACTTCTTGGGAACCAGTAAAAGCGATGACATGGGTGTCAGGATGACTCACTAAGTAAGCGCCGACTTGGGAACCCTTACCGGGGACGTATTGAAATACACCTTTAGGGATACCAGCCTCAATTAAGATTTCTGTGAGTTTGGCAGTAATCACAGAGGATGTTTCCGCAGGTTTGAGCAAGGTACAATTGCCTGCAACCAAAGCAGCAACAGTCATTCCACAGGCGATCGCCAAGGGGAAATTCCACGGAGAAATCACCACCGCAATCCCTCGCGGCTGGTAAATATAACGATTAGTCTCACCAGGAACGTCATAGTTTACACCTTTGTCTAGCCGTTCCATTTCATCGGCGTAGTAGCAACAAAAGTCTATCGCCTCAGAAACCTCTGCATCCGCTTCCTTAACTGGTTTCCCCACCTCCAAAACTATCCAAGCCGAAAGTTCTGCACGGCGTTGTTCCATCAAACTAGCCGCCTTCCTGAGAATATCAGCGCGTTCCTGCGCCGGAGTCCGTCGCCACCCAGGAAACGCCGCCTTCGCAGCCTGCATCGCCTGTTCCGCTTGTTCCACACTAATCAGTCCGACTTTCCCAACCACTTCACTAAAATTTGAGGGATTGAGAGAATCAATCACCGTCGCAGTATTCACATACTCCCCATTAATCAAGGGTAGATAAGTCTTCCCTAATTGTTGACGGACTGCTTGAAAAGCTTGAGCAGACTTTTGTCTTGCTTCCACCTCAGCATAATCAGTATCCGCCGCACCTGCAAACCCTGCACCTTCTTCTTTGCGCCTCTGCGCGACGGACACTTTCCTCAAGTCGGGAAACCCGCCTACGGAAGTATCCTCCTCTGCGTGAGACAAATCCACAATTGGTGGACTCAGCAACTCTTCCACCGGACGATTCTCCAAATTTTGCCGCAAGAAAGAACTATTAGCTGTATTTTCCAACAACCGCCGAATTAAATAAGCCATCCCAGGCAATAATTCACCATAGGGACAATACACCCTTACCCGATAACCCTGATCCACCAAAGCCTTAGCTAACTTATCACCCATACCATACAACACTTGCATTTCAAAGCGACGGCGGGGGACATTTAAACTTTCAGCGATCGCGATTGCCCGTGCTTGCGATCGCACGTTATGGCTACCTATGGCAGCATACACATATTGGTGATTTTCTAACAATAACTGGGTAATAGTTTCAAAATTGGCATCGGTAGCGGCTTTATCGTTGTAAACTGGCTGTAGCCAGTGTTTCTGTGCAGCTTTGATAGTTTCTTGATCCCAGTAAGCACCTTTCACCAAGCGGATAGTTAAAGGATAACCACGCTGTTTTAGCCAAGCAATCACATCTTGCACATCTCGTTCACTGTCACGCAGATATGCTTGGATAGTAATACCAATATCTGTCCGTTGGCGGAACTCGTCTTCTAATAAGAGTTTTTTGAGAATGCTGAGGGTGATATCTTTGTAGGTATACTGTTCCATATCAAAATGGACAGCCGCCCCTAATTCTTTCGCACGACGTAACAGAATGCGGATGCGATCGCTAACTTTCTCTTCACTACCCTGGGCATTTAATGGGTCAAACTGGGAATAAAACGCCGTTAACTTGACCGAAACCTGGACTTTTGGTAACTGTTCGCCATCTGCAACATCAATGGCGGGAATTGTTGACCAATTTTTTGATGCATCGGTTAATTGTTGCATCAATTCCAAGTATCTTTCCAGATATGACTGCGCTTCTGCTTCGGTAATCACCGCCTCACCCAGTAAGTCGATGGTGAAAGCCATTTTCTCTTTCCGCAGTCGTTCAACAGCTTTGATCACTTGTTGAATATTTTCACCAGAAATGTATTTATAAGCCAGTGTTTGCACTGCTGTCGCCACAGTTTTGGCTGTCACTTGTCCTGGAACAGAGTCAGGGCTAGCAAAGTTCAGCATCCCCTTGAGGGCGGCGGGTAATTCTACAGATTCCTCTGTGAGATATTCTTGTAAATGGGCAGCAATTTCTGTATTACTACCTAAAGCTGGTAATGTATCGATAAACCGGAATAGCTGTACCCGTAAACCTGGATTACTCATTGCCCAGGCGAGCAATTTATCATCTAAGCGCATTTGATCGCGCAAAGAAGCTAAAAAGGAACGATTCTCAGAGGTAGCTGAGAGTAGTTGTTTACCAATTTCTTGTGTTTTAGCTTCGTAAGTGCTGCTTTGTACTTGTAAGACCACTGATAATAATCTCCTTAAATTTTAGGGCATGGGGCTTCGGCTTCGCTCAACCCAAGGGCATGAGACATGGGACATTGGGAACAATTTTTCAGTCCTCAATTTTCCTAGCCCAGTATTCTCATAGCCGATACCCAGTTCTTTTATAGTCTGTGTTTTCTATTGTGGCGTTTTCAATTAATTTGTTGTCACCATATCCCCAAAGAGTAGAGGATCAGAGAGATGATCGTAGAAACAAGCCCATTCAAGGTTGCTCAAAATTCCTCCATAACCTCTTTCCTCTGCTTTCTCTGTCTTGAAAAGTTCTAATGCCTGTGGCAAGCCACCCTCCGGGTGTCTACGGAGGAAGCCTCCGCTCAGACTTTTCGCTGCGCCCTCTGCGGTTAGAAAGTAATTGATTTAACCGCAGAGGACGCGGAGGTAGCTGAGAGAAAAAAGAAATTTCATGAGTCACTTTGAAATAGCTATGGTAGGGATATAGCGCCGCTATGTCTTAACTGGACAATTTTTACACATGGTGTAAAACAGTATTACGGCGTTAGTCCGGATACCTGGTGTAAGTAATATTGTGAATGTGGTCAAATTTTGGAGAAAAACTTAGCTTTAACGCTCCTGGTGACGTTGATTTTCGGCTTGGGTGGTTGCACAAACAACCCGACAGATGAACAACTGGAAGTATGGCGCAAAGAAGCGATCGCCCGCAATGCGGAAATTGTGGCAAATAACGCCAAAAAAGCCTTACAGAGTGAGTGGAATTTGCTAATTCAGGGTGAAACAGGTACTGGTAAATCAGTTAAACTGAACTGGCAACAGTTACAAACTTTGGCGAAAACTCAAGTAAAAACTGTCAATCCTTTGGATGTTGTCAACCCAAATGAAGTAGTAGATTTCCGTGGGATTCCCGTCTCCCAAATTCTCCAGCAATTTGGTGGGGATAATCGAGTCACTGATGTAACGTTTGTTTGCTTTGATTCTTACTATGTAACGGTGAGTTTACAAGATTTGCTAGCATATCCGATCATTTTAGCGATCGCTAAAAATGGTCAACCAATTAAACGCGATCAAGGTGGGCCGATTTACTTGGTGTTTCCCTACACTCAATACCCGCAACTGAAACAAAAATATGATGACACTGCTTGGGCGTTTTACGTCAGTAACATCATAGTTGGGACTGAACCTGTAAGCTTAAGAATAGGTCAGCGTACATTGGACTTAGCTACCTTAGACAAACTCCCTCAAGTCACAATCAATCAACCTGTAGGCTACAGAAGTGCTTGGCCTAATGGCAAGGTAAAATTACATGGGGTGCGTGTCCGTGATGTTTTGGGGTTGTCTGGTAAACAGCTATCTGCACAAGGAGAAGTCATAGTCCGTAGCAAAGCCCCAGTCTACCAAGATCAGACTGGCGGAGTACGCTTGGCTGCTAGTGATATCAGCAACTGCGATATTCTCTTAGCAACTAGGTGGGGTGATAATCGACAGTTGATTCCTGCAAAAATGGGCGGCCCGGTGACGCTAGCTTTTAGTTCTCAATGTCCAGGTAAAACCATCCAACTACCCTGGCTGACTTTTGTAGAAGAATTGAGTAGAGACGATGCAGTGTCTCTACAAAATAACAAATGACAAATGACGATTCTCACCAATTAGCATTTTTGGCGTCGCCCTATTTACCACCAACACCATGAAACCTCTAGCTTTCCTATCGATTCGCACCCAGGTTGTGGCGGCGGCGACACTATTAAGTGTGGCGTTGGTGGGATCATTAGTCTTGGTGTGGACGAAGACTGAGAGTAGCCTTTACCGCCAGCAAAAGCTGAATGAAGCCAAATCTTTTTCTAGAGTGTTGAGTACAACTTTATTTTCTACTCACCTTGCAGAAAAGAACTGGAGTAAAATTCGCGTCAATCTTGATTTGTTAATGAGGGAAAATCAAGAGTTGATTTATGTGCTAGTATCTGACGCCCGCAGGGAAAATCAGATTGTAGCTGCTTCCCCTGGCGATTTTCAAGACCAGTATGTTCCTGATGCTGTGCCCGTGACAGTAACGAATACAGCACTAAATCTGATAGAAATCTCCCATTCTACAGAAACATATTTGCTACGAGATATCAAGTTTTCTGGAAGCTTACGGGCAAAGCGTGGCGATCGCATTTTGGAAGTGGCTTCAGATATCAATACGGTGACAGGTACAAAGATTGGGACGTTGCGCTTCGGCGTTTCACTGCGACAGGTAGAAACTGCTGTGGCTAATACAGTAACTCAGGCGCTGGTGGTGGGTGGTGTGGGACTGGTTATTAGTTGGTTGTTTGGCTACATTTTGGCCTTGCGGTTAAGTCAACCCATTCGCCGCTTACAGGTGAGTGCAGCGAAAATTGCGGCGGGTGATTTGCAACATCGCGCTGAGATTATGAATGCTGATGAAATTGGGGCTTTGGCTGCTTCTTTTAACGAAATGTCGGCTGCATTACAAGCATCATTTAGCAAGTTGCAGAAAACCTTAGCGTCCTTTGAGTTATTCGTCCCCAATAAATTTATTTTAGCGATCGCCCCCCAAGGAATTGAAAATATCAAGGTGGGTGTGGCTGTTACCCGGACTATAACTATCTTATTTTGTGATATCCGGGGCTATACTTCGATGTCGGAAGTGATGCAGCCCTTAGAAATATTTGCCTTTTTAAATGAATATTTAGCTTGCATGGGCAAAGCCATCAACGAAGCCGGCGGCTTTATCGATAAGTATATCGGTGATGCGATTATGGCATTATTTGATGATTCTGCTACAGATGGAGCACTCACAGCCGCAATTCTGATGCACCAAGCCCTTGATCAATGTAACAATCAGCGAATACAAAATGGGTTGCCAAAAATTACTGTAGGTATCGGTATTCATCGAGGTGAAGTAGTTATGGGCACCGTCGGTTTCACTTCCCGCATCGAGTCTACAGTAGTAGGTGATGCCGTTAATATTGCCTCTCGCGTTGAGGACTTAACTAAACAGTATGACTCTGAAATCTTAGTAACAGAATCGGTAGTAGTGGGTTTATGTCACCCAGAATTATTTTCTTTGAAATTAGTAGATCCATCAGTGAAAGTGAAAGGCAAAGACGAAGCGATCGCTATCTATGAACTTAAGATTAATTCCCATTGAAAACAATTACGAGAAATTAATCCTACTTAACCAACAATATACTCTATAGGACTCATATTTGATTTAAGCGAACTGGCGTTGTGTGATCGAGCAGCGTAACACCAATTCACAAAAAGAATACGATAGATACCCCGTAGGGGCGTAGGCTCTGCCTTCCCGCAGGGTACGGTTATTCGCCCAAAAGACTTAATTTTTTTACGAAATCAAACCGAATTCCTATATAAAATTTACGGACATTCCTGAGTTGTACATTGGCGTTGGCAAAGCAGTAACCCAAACCATGCTTGAGAATCAGTCCATATTTGTAGTGGCTCGAAAGCGTGTTTTTCTAGAGTAGAAATTAATGTTGGTAGATGAAACTTGCGAGAAATTTCAGTGCGAATTGTTTCCCCTTGCTGGAAAGAAACCTCAAAATCTAAATTCTCTAGTACAGCAGTTTGAGTTTTTAAACTCTTGAGATGCATTTCAATTTGGTTTTCTAGTGAATTATAGAAAGCCAAATGAGCAAATTTATCTAAGTCAAAATTGCCTTGAAAACGCTGATTGAGATGCTGTAAAATATTCAAATTAAAGGCGGCTGTTACACCTTCAGAATCGTTATAAGCGGCTGTAACAATTTCTATCGGCTTTTGTAAATCTACCCCTAAAAGAAAGAATTCTCCAGGTTTTAGGGCTTGTTGAACTTGAGTGAAGAATTTATGACATTGTTGATCGTCCAGATTACCCAATGTACTCCCCAAAAAAATCAACATCCGATTTTCCAATTCTGCAAGGGGAAGTTGGGCTAATGCTTGCTCATAGGTTCCGGCTAAACCGCAAAGTTTTAAATTAGGATATTGTCGCAGCAAATCTAAAGCAGTAGTTTTGAGAATTCCTGCACTGACATCAATAGGGCAATATTGTAAGTCTTGACTGAATTGGCTGTATGCTTCTAGCAACAGACGAGTTTTGCGGGAACTACCACTACCTAGTTCTATCAAATTACACGAACCTGTCATTTGGGCAATTTCTAAAGCATAGGTTTCTAAAATTGCTTGCTCAGTGCGAGTTGGGTAATATTCTGGTAAGTCACAAATCTGTTCAAATAATTCTGAGCCTCGATCATCATAAAAGTAACGACAAGGCAAAGTTTTAGGAGCTTGAGTTAGTCCTTGAATGATATCAGTGCCTTGATCAACTGATGTGATGGTATCAGTTAAAGTCATCCAACTGAGGCGTGAATTCTCTTTTTGTTCAGTCTGCATTTTTAGATTTCCAATGATGATTTTCGGTTTGGGGTATAGCAAAGCCAGTAGAGTCAGATTTGAAAACTACTCAACTAGCATGAGTGCATAGGCTGTAATATTTTTATGGTAGAGCGATCGCCTCTTTTTTATTATCTATCTCAGGGTGCTGGTGTGGCGCTTCATCTTCAGCAAATTGCTGGATAAGTGTAGCGACTAAACCTGTCCATCCAGTTTGATGGCTAGCTCCAATTCCGACTCCATTATCACCATGAAAATACTCATAAAATAAAATTAAATCTCGCCAGTGTGGATCATTTTGCAACTGCTGAATAGCACCATATACAGGTCGTTTGCCAGCAGCATCGGCTAAGAAAATTCTGATTAATCTTTGAGATAATTCTGATGCAACTTCCCAAAGTGTCATCATTTTACCAGAACCT
The DNA here is from genome assembly GCA_019359495.1 of Goleter apudmare HA4340-LM2. Taxonomy (GTDB): domain Bacteria; phylum Cyanobacteriota; class Cyanobacteriia; order Cyanobacteriales; family Nostocaceae; genus Goleter; species Goleter apudmare. The sequence goes on along the minus strand of JAHHHF010000098.1, from coordinate 2,775 downwards.
GTAGGACATTCTACTTGGAAATCGTCTCCCAGGTAATAATGAAATTTTTGCAGGGATTCAATGAGTAAAAAATTCACCGGAAACCAAATAGGGCCGCGCCAATTGGAATTACCACCAAATAAACCACTGCTAGATTCAGCAGGTTCATAATCTACCCGAAATTGTGAACCATTGACATCAAAGGTGTAGGGATAGTCAGCATGAAATCTCGATAGGGCCCGAATACCATAGGAACTAAAAAACTCGGTTTCGTCCAGCATTTTTTGTAGAATACTGCTTAATTTATCCCGTGAAACAATTGCCAATAATCTCCTAGCACCAATCCCTGCCGTTTCCATACAGGCGACATTTTGCCGCAAGTCAGGGCGATTTTGAATAAACCACTCCATCCGCTTTTTAAAACCAGGAAGTATTTTTAATATTTCCGGTTCAATGGTTTCAATAGCAAATAGAGGAATTAAACCTACCATTGACCGGACTTTTAAGGTAATTTGCCTCTCTGGTAGATGTAAGACATCGTAGTAAAAACCATCTGCTTCGTTCCACAAACTAGCTTCCATTTCACCGATTTTGTTCATAGCATCAGCTATGTAAAGGAAATGCTCAAAGAATTTGGTAGCGATGTCTTCATAAACAGGATTAGCCTTAGCTAGTTCTAGAGCGATCGCCAACATATTCAAACAGTACATCCCCATCCAACTTGTACCATCAGATTGGTCAATGTGTCCACCTGTAGGTAAGGTAGCACTGCGGTCAAAAACCCCAATATTATCTAACCCTAAAAATCCTCCTTGAAAGACATTGTTACCTTCAGCATCTTTACGATTTACCCACCAAGTAAAATTGAGCATCAGCTTCTGAAATACCCGTTCTAAAAACTGCCGATCTGCTCGTCCATAGATTTTTTGTTCCATCTGATAAATCCGCCAAGTTGCCCATGCATGAACAGGCGGATTCACATCACTAAATTGCCACTCATAGGCGGGGATTTGCCCATTAGGATGCATATACCATTCTCTGGTTAAAACATCTAGTTGGTACTTAGCAAAATCTGGGTCAATCATTGTCAGAGGAACAGTATGAAATGCTAAATCCCAGGCCGCAAACCAAGGATATTCCCACTTATCTGGCATCGAGAGAATATCTTCATTATAAAGATGTAACCACTCTTGATTTCTGCCTTTTTGGCGTTCTTTGGGTGGGGGTGGTGTGTGGCGATCGCCTTTGAGCCAATCCTCTATAATATAATGATAAAATTGCTTGCTCCACAGCATCCCTGCAAATGCTTGGCGCTGCACATTCCTCATATCTTTATTTAGAGAAAATGGAGTAATGCGCTGATAAAATTCATCTGCTTCTTGCTGTCGATTTGTAAAAACTGTATCAAATTCTTGACCAAACGGCTCAACTAATTTATTCGTATTAATAAGCCGCAATTTCACAATTTGAGTTTCGCCTGCACCAACTGTTAACACATAATTTGCTGCTGCTTTTGTCCCAATTTTTTCAGGATTTACTGCGGCTGTTTGCCCATTGACTATATAGTCATTGATGCCATCTTTGACATAAGCAGATGTATTGGGAGAGTTAAATAATCGCTGATAATTTGTTTCGTTTTCTGTAAAAATAATCTCAGTTGCTGCTTGACAATACAGCCACGTTTGACATAAAGTTGAGTGAGATGCAGCAATAATATTGCAACCATTAATTGATTTAATTTCTTGTAAACTAGGTTTGCTAGTATCCCCATTCCAAGACCAAGTATTGCGAAACCAAATACTAGGTAATAGGTGTAGGGTTTTAGTTTCTGATCCCCGATTGACTACTTGAATTTGGATCAGAATATCTTCCGCAGAATGCTTGGCATATTCCACAAATACATCAAAGTAGCGATTGTCATCAAATACGCCTGTATCTAGTAGTTCAAATTCTGGTTCTTGGCGATTACGACGTTGATTTTCAGTAACTAGCTGGGAGTAAGGAAAGGCTGAATGGGGGTATTTATACAGCGCTTTCATATAAGAATGGCTGGGAGTATTGTCTAAATAAAAGTAACATTCCTTGACATCTTCCCCGTGATTCCCTTCATTACCCGTCAAACCAAAGAATCTTTCCTTGAGAATAGCATCTTCACCATTCCAGAGAGCGATCGCAAAACAAAGCCGTTGATGATTATCAGAAATCCCAAAAATCCCATCCTCTCCCCATCTATAGGTGCGAGAACGGGCCTGATCATGGGTGAAATAGTCCCACGCCGTACCATGATCACTGTAGTCTTCCCGTACCGTTCCCCATTGGCGATCGCTCAAATATGGCCCCCATCTGCGCCAATGGACTTGGTGATATGCGGCTGCTTGTAATCTGATTTCTTCCTGGCTGAGAATTGTCATAATCTCACTTTGCATTTACATGCATTTTAATTAGGTTATTTTGCTATATGGAGTATGGCGTTTTTACCAGAAATTAATCTGAATTTAAGATTAAAAAACTTAGAAAAATTGCTAAATAAACATGTACTATAAACTCAGGAAAAAATTATCTTGATAAATTTTACAGGACTTATACCAATTTAATATGAAGTTGCATATATCCAGATCCCCCTAAATCCCCCTTAAAAAGGGGGACTTTGATTCTAGTTCCCCTCTTAAAAAGCTACGGTGTACACACAAGTGCTAGTAAACTACTAAGGGAAGGAGTTGTGGGGAGTAAAAAGTGGTGGAAAATCCAATAATGATTCACGCTCAACAGTGGGAAGGAAAAGCATTTGGCGACCCA
>JAHHHF010000097.1 GCA_019359495.1 Goleter apudmare HA4340-LM2 | reverse complement strand
GGTCTGGTTACAAGTCTCAAAAACCTCCAGGAATTACTACTTTGACTCGGGGGCTTCAGCAGTTTGAATCCACCTTTTTTGGTTGGAAACTCGCTCTGGATCTACTTGTGTGTACACCGTAGCCTTGCTAAGGGGAGGGTGCGCGTTAGCGCGGGTGGGGTATTTATATGCGTCTTCATATTAAATTGGTATAAGCTGAAATTTTTACCAAAAACATCTCAGTGTTTTTCGGAATTGAATAATTGAATTTTGTAGATACCAATATCTCAAAACATTAATTCTTAAACACTGAGTAATATTTTCAATGGATGCAGAATTTAAGTTTCGCCCAGTTGCTTTTAGTTGGGTAGCGATTCATCCGCAACCAAAGGGTGTGGTACAGTTTATTGGCGGTGCTTTTTTTGGTACTTTCCCAACTTTATTTTATAGATATTTTCTCAAAAAAATCTTTGCTCAAGGTTATACAATTGTGGCTTTACCATTCCGGTTTAGCTTTCGTCATTGGCCGATCGCTATTGATTTATTGAGAGAACAAGACACTTTAGCAGCAGAAATCACTAAAATTGCTGAAAATTTAAATTATCAATCTGATATATATCAAAACAAGAAAAAATATTTTTGGATTGGACACAGTTTAGGATGTAAATATATCACACTTTTAGAATTTTTAAGTGGTAACAAATGGCAAGAAATTTTAACAGAGAGTTCTGCTATTCATAAACAACTTCCAAGTATTGCAAATAGTATTGATATTTCATCTCTCACAAAAGCTTCAATCCAAGGACAAGCATCTTTACTGATTGCTCCAGATATTAGCGATACAGAAAGTGCTGTACCTCAACCTCTAGCTTTTATTGCACATTTGCTTGATAGATTTGCTCTGGGAGTAATTCCTACAAGAAAACAGACTCAGTTTTTTATAGATAGGAGTAGTTTATTTAATTTAACAGGGCTAATTTCTTTTGACAAAGATACTATTGCTGGTAGGGAGCAAGATGAATACAAAGATGATAAAACTAGGGAGAATAGTGATGTTTGTTGCTTAATCCAACAATTGCAAAAGCGAAGTTTTCCAATGCTTCACAAAGAACTTACTGGTAAACATTTAGAACCAGTTGGTATGCAAATAGGTAACTACATAGTGGATTTAAATCCATTAGATAAATTTATAAAAACTCTTAAAAATAGAGATTTAGAAGTTATGACACTTGAGTTTTTAGATGAATTAGAAAATCGTCGTTTGGAATAGCTCCAGATTCCTGATTTCTCCCAGAAGTTGGGAATCTTTGAGTTTATAATTCATTAAACATAACCATTGCTATAAAATGATATGATTTTTTGAAAATACATCAGCGATCTGCTATTGAATAAATGAGACCTTACCATCAAATCCCGATTGTAGAATGTGGTGAACCATTAGTAAGAATTCCTTTGGAATTATTCGCTGTAGAATCTCCCCATCCTTATGAAAAACTTGGTGCGCCTTATGGAGAAAATTCTCCCTATTATCTGCGGCGAAGTGTGATTGAAAGTTTAATCCAAGCGCAAAATTATTTACAATTACTACACCCTAACTGGCAAATCCAAATCTTTGATGCTTATCGCCCAGTAGCTGTACAACAGTTTATGGTAGATTACAGCTTTGCCTCTGAAATGGAACTGAGGGGATTGACACAAGCGCAGTTATCACCAAATCAAAACCAAGAAATTTGGGAGGCGGTTTATCAAATTTGGGCTGTACCTAGTCTGGATGAAAAAACTCCTCCTCCCCACAGTACAGGTGCTGCTGTGGATATAACCTTGGTAGATGATCGGGGGAAAATTGTGAATATGGGTTCGCCTATCGATGAATTATCAGAGCGATCGCATCCTGATTATTATGCCAATACTTCCCACCCAGAAGCACAAAATTACCATGCTCATCGGCAGTTATTACGGGATATCATGTTAAAAGCTGGTTTTCAACGCAATCCCAAAGAATGGTGGCATTTTTCTGATGGTGATCAAATGTGGGCTTGGGTGAGTAATCAAGCTAATCCGGCTAATAGTTTGACAGCACGCTACGGGCGTTTGGTATAGGTGCATTGTGATTAAGCAGCTTGAGGATTCAGCTCAATCATTTGCCAAGTGGTATAAGTTCCAATGGGACTCCAAAGTAAATAGGGAACTAGCAGCAATACAGCCCAACCGGAAATAGTAGAGACTGCAAGTGTCAAAATAATACTGATAATGAAACCTGTACCCCCGATAATTGTCCCCACCTTCAGACTGCGAAGTCTACACATTACAGGTGTGTAAGCAATAGTCACAATTTCTAAAAGCAAGTATAAACCCATTAGTAACCAAATAGTATTACTGTCTGGGTCACTTTCCCAAACAATATAAGCTGACCAAGCACCACAAATAAAAATTACAGTCCAGATTAAGGGAATTAGAAACTCGAAAGTCAGCCATCTAGGCCTTTGCAATCGTTGGAACCATTTGCGATCGCTAGGTGCAATCAAGCCAGCCGCCGCCGCTACAATAAAAGCTACACCCCCAATCACCATCCACGATTTAATCATAGTCCCACACCTTTAGCGATCGCCTATATATCTGCATTGTCTAGAGCGATTTTGGCAGTACAAATGCTACTAGCTCATCATCCTTGAGTTTGATCACTTCTCCATCAGCAGGTGAGATTTTTGCGGGTCAGTTACCAACCTCCCACTCTGGAGAGGTAAAATCATTTTCAGATGATCAACCATTAATACCCACAACCCCACCCCCAACTTCTTTCTGTAAGCGGGGTGGGGTTCACGCGGGAATTCTCAGTGATTAAACGAAAAGTGGGGCGAACAATCTCAATTCGAGGTAAATGCCTAATTCAGCAGCTTAGTAATGATTTAGGTTGATCCCAGCTTCTTTTGCCATTGCTTCTAAACCTTTGGTTTCCAAAGATTTGATAGCTTTGGTAGATAGCTTCAATTTTACCCAGCGATTGCCACTTGGCCACCAAACGCGCTTACTTTGCAGGTTGGCGTGCTGAAGCCGTTTAGTACGGCGGTGAGAGTGAGAAATTGCAAAGGCATTATTTGCCTTTTTACCAGTTAAGTCGCAGCGACGGGACATATTATCTCCAGATTGCTATTTCAATACAGCCTTTCTATTTTAGTGGGGAATTGGGCATGGGGCATGGGGAATTGCTACATCTCCCTCATCCCCCACTCAGAACTCAGCACTACTTGCTAGCTTGTTCTGTTAATTTGGTGAGTACCTCATTAGAACGTTCAACAAAGGATTTCATTCCTTCAGCGTTAAATCCTTTTTGAGACATCAGCGCCAAGTCGTAGACGTGTTGGCAAATCAAGTTTACTAAGGGATTGGTTGATGACTCACCATCAGCTTGAATAATACCACCTTGGTTGAGATGTGCCAGATTTTGAATTAGGGGATGAGCCGTATTCACTAGTAGAATATGGTCTTCGGGAAACTCTGCATTCTGCTGCTGCATCATGGCGTTCATTTCGCGCAGACGGCGGAGAATTTCTGGTAACAACACAATCGCTGGTGGTGTTCCTTGAGGATCGTCAGATTTCAAGGCTTCGGTGCGGATGTTGACTTTAGGTTTGTTGAGGGATTTCTCAAATAACTCTTTAATGGACTCACTACGAGTTTTGTTGGTTTTAGGGTCAACTATTTCCCCAGCGTTATCTTTATCTAGCAGGGTATTATCTAAGTCAGAGTCTACCCGCGTAAACTTGACATCGTTATATTCCCTCTCCAGGAAATTAATAAAGTGGGTGTCGATGAAGGAGTCCATAAATAGGACTTCCAAACCTTGGTTTTTGTGGAGTTCTATATATGTAGCTTGGGTGGCTTCATCAGTGGTGTAAAACACCCGGTTTTCGTGGCGTTCTTTGTTGCGTTCTAAATATTCTTTGAGAGTGGTGTAGGGAATGGAAGATGTTACTCCCTCGCTACTGGATGGGGTGGGGGTAACATCTTGCCAAACATCCCCATCGGGGGACTGTACTTCCACCACCGGAGTTTCTGCAACAACTTTTTGAGTAACTTTCGCAGTGGTGCGGAAAACGATGATGTCTTCGACTTGCTTTTTAAATTTCTCGTCGTTGAGGACACCAAATTTCACAAAGGTGCTAAGGTCTTTCCAGGCACTGATGTATTGTTCGCGGTGATCGCGGTAAAGTTCTTTGAGCCTGTCGCCTACCTTCTTGGCTATATAATCACCGATGCGCCGTACTGTGCGATCGCCTTGTAAGGCACTGCGTGATACATTCAAAGGAATATCGGTGCTATCAATCACTCCCCGCATGGGTGTCAGAAATTGGGGAATAATTTCTTCGCAGTTGTCGCTAACAAAAACTTGATTGCAGAATAGCTTGATTTGCCCTTTGGTCACATCCACATCGGGGCGCATTTTGGGGAAATACAAAATCCCGTTGATGATGAAGGGATAGTCAGTATTTAGATGCACCCACAATAGCGGTTCTTCTTGGAAGGGGTACAAATAGCGGTAAAACTCTAAATACTCTTCTTGACTCAGGTTACTAGCAGATTCCCGCCACGGTGCTTTCTGCTGGTTTAATACTTCACCATCCAGTTTAATCGGTACTGGCATGAAGTCGCAGTAAGTCTTGACCAGATTTTGAATCCTTGCGGCTTCTAAAAACTCCTCTTCTTCCCCTGCGAGGGTGAGGGTAATGGTGGTACCGCGAGTTGTCCGGGATGACTCTTCTAAGGTGAACTGTGGGGAACCATCGCAACTCCAGTGAACCGCCTGCGCCCCTTCTTGGTATGAGAGGGTATCAATTTCTACTTTCTGCGCCACCATGAAGGAAGAGTAGAAACCTAGACCGAAGTGACCAATAATCGGTTGGTCTGATTTACCTTCATACTTGTGAATAAACTCTTCGGCACTAGAGAAGGCGACTTGGTTAATGTATTTCTTGACTTCCTCTGCTGTCATCCCGATGCCATTATCGGTGATGGAGAGGGTCTTGTTGCCTTTATCAATGGCAATTTGAATTTCTGGTTCACCGATGTCTCCGGTGTACTCCCCTGCACGGGAGACCATGTTCAGCTTCTGGATAGCATCTACAGCGTTGGATACCAGTTCCCGCAAGAAGATTTGGTGGTCAGAGTAGAGGGACTTCTTGATAATGGGAAAAATATTTTCAGTATGAATACTGATGGTTCCTTGTTCTAGCATGATTTGTAATGAATGAAAGTCTCTCAGTGAGGATTTTAACTGCTGTTTGCCAAGTAGTCACTCATGAATTTTCAGGGATATCAGCACATTATAGATGCGGATTTCCCTACCCATGACAGAGATTTAGGAATGCGATTTGATTCAGATAGCTTACTAGTTGAGGTAGGCAATGGGCAAGAGGTATGTCCTGAGTTTTGCTATTTTGAAAAAAAACAGGAGTTTTTTTGCAGTTAATCACTTAATTTTTTATCTGGAATTTTACGGAAAAAAGTACTATGAGTAACCTAATTATTAGAGGGTTATATGAAAATACTAAAAAATCCTACTATTCAGTCATTAAACATGATTATGATATACCGATTATCCTGAAGATTTTATGTAAATATTCCCAGTCAAATCAGAGTGAATGTCGAGTCTTAGATGTTGGATGCGGCTATGGAAAGAAAATGATTGCACTGGATGCCGCAGGTTATCAAGTGTTAGGAGTAGAGGCTAATCCCCAAATAGTAGAAGCTAATCAAAAGCAAGGTATGGACTGTATAACTTTAGAAGAGTTTACGCAGAACAATGACCTTTTTGACATCATTTTAATGTCTCATATTATTGAGCATTTTCAGCCATCAGATTTAAAAGATTTTATGGATGCCTATTTGGATAGACTGAAAGTAGGCGGACACTTAATCATTGCTACTCCCTTGCCCACTGAGTATTTTTATGACGATTTTGACCACGTGAAACCATACTCGCCCCTTGGCATCATGATGGTATTTGGTAAACATGCCTCTCAGGTGCAGTATTATTCTCGTAATAAACTCAGCTTAATAGACCTCAAATTCCGCCGGAGACACTATAGGTTTACCTTTGTACGCGCCAGATATCTGCGAATTTGGACAACAAAAATTTATCAGATTTTGGAATTTATCAGTACATTACTTTGCCTAATGTCATGGGGTTGGTTAGGTAGAAAAGATGGCTGGGTTGGCATTTTTAAAAAAATTTAGGAGTCACATCACCGAATAAAAAAATGTGTAGGGGCGAACAACCGTTCGCCCTGATTTTCATTATTCAGGTGATGATTCCACAAGTTTCACAGTATTTTGCGAGACTGTGACTTTCACCGTTGATTTTTTACTGAAAGATAGACTATTCTCACCCTTATCAATCAAAATCGTATCGCCAGAAATAAACGTATTCTCCAATAACTTGGTAGCCAGAGGGTTTTCAATTTCTCTCTGAATTGCCCGTTTTAAGGGACGCGCACCATAAACTGGGTCATAGCCTGCTTCTACTAGGTAATCACAAGCAGCTGGGGTAATCTCGAAGGAGATTTTTTGCTCGCGGAGGAGACTTTCTACCCGCTTGAGTTGAATGCGGATAATATGCCGCATTTCTGAGCGACTGAGGGTGTGGAAGATAATCAGATCATCAACACGATTGAGAAATTCAGGGCGGAAGTGCGATCGCAAAGCATCCGTTACCCGCTTTTGCATCATATCAAATTTGGATTCATCACCAGATACATCTAAGATGTGTTCGCTACCGATGTTGCTGGTCATGACAATCACGGTGTTACGGAAATCTACTGCTCTCCCCTGAGAATCAGTAATTCTACCATCATCTAACACCTGCAATAAAATATTAAACACATCGGGGTGAGCCTTCTCCACTTCATCCAAAAGCACCACTGAATAAGGGCGACGGCGAATTGCTTCCGAAAGTTGACCACCTTCTTCGTAGCCAATATATCCTGGAGGTGCGCCCACTAAGCGAGATACTGAGTGTTTTTCCATATACTCAGACATATCCAAACGCACCAGAGCATCATCAGAATCAAAGAGAAACTGTGCTAAAGCGCGGGCGAGTTCGGTTTTGCCCACACCAGTCGGGCCCATAAACAAAAATGAACCAATAGGACGGCCGGGGTCTTTCATCCCTGCACGGGCGCGCCGAATCGCTGCTGATACTGCTGTCACCGCTTCTTGTTGTCCAACTACTCGTTCTTGTAGTAGGCTTTCTAATTGCAGTAATTTTTGCCGTTCTGATTCCAGGAGGCGATTGACAGGGATTCCCGTCCACTTGGCGACGATTTCGGCAATGTCAGCTTCGGTGACTTGTTCTCGGAGTAAGGTAGCACCTGTACTTTGAATTTCTAGAAGTTTTGCTTCTTTGGCTTCACGATCACGTTGCACACCCTCCAATTTGCCATACTTCAATTGGGCAGCTTTATTCAAATCATAGGCGCGTTCGGCTTGTTCAATTTGTACCCGCAGTGCATCTTCTTCTTTCTTCAAAGCACTGATAGCTTCTAATAGTTGCTTTTCTCCTTGCCACTGATCGTTAAATTCCTGCTGTTTTTCCGTTAAATTAGTGATTTCTTGCTCAATTCGCTGCAAACGCTCTTGAGTTTGCGGCGTACCTTTCTCTTCCCCCGCCAGCGACAGCTTTTCCATTTCTAGCTGCATCAGGCGGCGGTCAATGGTTTCCAATTCGGCTGGTTTGGAGGTAATCTCCATTTTCAGCTGGGCGGCGGCTTCATCTACCAAGTCAATGGCTTTATCTGGTAAGAAGCGGTCAGAAATGTACCGGGCTGACAAAGTGGCTGCGGCTACCAACGCCGAATCAGAAATTTTGACGTTGTGATGCACTTCGTAGCGTTCTTTCAACCCCCGCAGAATCGAAATGGTATTCTCGACACTGGGCTGATCAACAAACACTTGCTGAAAGCGCCGTTCTAGAGCCGCATCTTTCTCAATATACTTGCGGTATTCATCCAAAGTCGTCGCCCCAATGCAACGCAATTCGCCCCGCGCCAACATAGGTTTGAGCAAATTTCCTGCATCCATCGCTCCCTGTTGATTGGAACCAGTACCCACGACAGTGTGCAGTTCATCAATAAACAGGACGATTTGACCGTTGGATTCCGTAACTTCCCTGAGGACTGCTTTTAAACGGTCTTCAAATTCACCTCGGTATTTAGCCCCAGCAATTAAACTGCCGATGTCCAAAGAAATCAACTGACGGTTTTTCAGCGACTCAGGAACGTCACCATTCACCATTCTTTGTGCCAAAGCTTCAGCGATCGCTGTCTTCCCAACTCCAGGTTCACCAATTAATACAGGGTTATTTTTGCTACGACGAGATAACACCTGAATTACCCGACGAATTTCATCATCTCGGCCAATCACCGGATCGAGCTTCCCAGCTTTCGCCTGTTCTGTCAAATCTCTACCAAATTTTTGTAGCGCCTCATAGCGAGACTCTGGGTTTTTATCTGTCACCCTTTGGCTACCACGCACAGTTTTAGTAGCAGCTTCCAGTTTCGTCAGGTCAGCATTAAAGCCCTTGAGTACTCGTCGCCCGATACGTTCATCCTCAGCAAAAGCCAAGATGATGTGTTCCACAGAGATATCCGAATCCTTCATCCTCTCCCGCAGTTCTTCTGCGCGGTCTAGCATCACATCTAAACTACGACCGAGGTAAAGTTGGTCACTTTTGCCAACTTTGGGCTGACGCTGGGCGAACGCCTCTAGTTGCTGCTGCAAGCGCACCGGATCAACCTCAGCCCTGGAGAGGATACGAATGGCTAAACTAGTAGGTTCTTCTAAAAGGGCAATTATTAAATGTTCAACATCTAATTGCTGTTGTTGATATGCACGGACTATATCCTGAGATTTAACAATCGCCTCCCAGGCTTTATCAGTAAATTTATTGGGATCTGTAGGTTGCATTTTTAATTTTTAGTATTTTAGATTTCGGATTTTAGTGTAAGAGTTGGCGATTGGGGAAGAATCAAGGTAGTAGATACATGAGCAGTGTACTCATTAATCTAGACTAAGACGAAAATCGGTTCACTGCATACTATCTACATATATTCCCAGTTGCCACTTCCCAAACAAATATCCAAACAACATCAGCATATATCCGCTTAAGCTAAAACATATCTAAATTGCCTAACCACTCGTGAAGGTCGTCATTCGTCATTTGTATTCACAAATGACAAATGACAAATGCCCTAATTCCCAATTAATAACTGCTCTGAGGCTTGTTTAACTGCTGAATCTCGAGAACTCAGTTGAATGAGTTCTATCTTATACCCATCAGGATCTTCCACAAAAGCAATGACTGTAGAGCCATGTTTCATTGGTCCTGGTTCGCGTACTACTTTACTACCACGATTTTTAATTGCTTCACAGGTGGCGTAAATATCATCGACCCCAAGAGCAATGTGACCGTAAGCATTACCCAATTCATATTTTTCTACCCCCCAGTTATACGTTAGCTCCAAAACCGTATTTTCACTTTCGTCACCATAGCCAACAAAAGCGAGGGTAAATTCTCCCCCTGGATAGTCTTTACGCCGTAGTAATTTCATCCCCAGGACATCACAATAGAACTTTAAAGACTCTTCCAAGTTGCCAACTCGTAGCATTGTGTGCAGTAACCGCATCATTAATTCCTGATACCTTCTCTACCGATTTTAGATTGGGAGTGGAGCAGTGGACGAGAGAGATGAGGTGATAATAATTTTGGTGTTGCTGATTCGCCCTGCGTTCTCATTTCCTTCGGCTTTTTTTCTTCAGAATTGACTTGATGATTGGAAATCTTGTTTAATCTCCGCTTACATAGTCCCTTAACCGCCTATGCTAGCGATTGGGTGAAGCTACTGGCTCTATGCAACCGCAAGAACTGACTCTGACAAAGAACGTAGAGGAGAAAAAACAGATGAGTAATATTCTAGATACTGCCATTGAAGCGATCGCTGCTCGTGAAATTCTAGACTCACGGGGTAGACCGACTATTGAAGCTGAGGTACATTTGCTCAATGGTGCTGTAGGACTGGCACAGGTTCCTAGTGGCGCTTCTACGGGCACGTTTGAAGCCCACGAACTCCGGGATGGCGATCAAAGCCGTTATGGCGGCAAAGGGGTACTCAAGGCGGTGCAAAATGTCCAGGAGATACTAGCGCCAAAATTGTTAAATTTGGATGCCCTGAACCAAGAACTGCTAGACCGAACCATGATTGCTTTGGATGGTTCAGGTAATAAATCCAATTTGGGTGCTAACGCGATTTTGGCAGTTTCCCTAGCAGCAGCTAAAGCCGGCGCCGAGTCTTTGGCAATTCCCTTGTATCGCTATTTGGGTGGCCCTTTGGCGAATTTGTTGCCCGTACCGTTGATGAACGTCATTAACGGCGGTGCTCACGCTGCAAATAACGTGGATTTCCAAGAGTTTATGATTGTCCCCATTGGGGCACCTTCCTTTAAGGAAGCATTGCGCTGGGGTGCGGAGGTATTTGCTACTCTCAGCAAAGTATTGGACAACAAAGGTTTACTGACTGGTGTGGGCGATGAAGGCGGTTTTGCTCCTAACCTAGAGTCTAACCAAGTAGCGTTGGAATTACTAGTTGCAGCCATTGAGAAAGCGGGATACAAACCAGGGTCAGAAGTGGCTTTAGCTTTGGATGTAGCAGCTAGTGAGTTTTACAAAGATGGACAGTACGTCTACGATGGTAAACCTCATGCCCCCAGTGAGTTTATTAATTATTTAGGACAATTGGTTGACCAGTACCCCATCATCTCCATTGAAGATGGTTTGCATGAGGAAGATTGGCAAAGCTGGCAATTGCTCACCCAAAAACTTGGTGCGCGGGTGCAGTTGGTGGGGGATGACTTGTTTGTAACTAACGTCACCCGTTTGCAAAAAGGGATTGAGCAAAAAGCAGGTAACGCAATTTTGATTAAGCTCAATCAAATTGGTTCCTTGACGGAAACCTTGGAAACAATAGATTTGGCAACTCGCAACGGTTTCCGTTCAGTAATTAGCCATCGTTCCGGCGAAACCGAAGACACCACAATCGCTGATTTAGCCGTAGCGACTCGTGCCGGTCAAATCAAAACTGGTTCCCTGTGTCGCAGCGAACGGGTAGCAAAATACAACCGCTTGCTGCGTATTGAGGATGAATTAGGCGATCGCGCCGTTTATGCTGGTGCTGTAGGCTTAGGGCCTAAGTAGAGAGATCAGGGTGCGGGGGGGAGATCAGGGAGAAAATTCCTCCTTTCCTGATCCCCCTCATCCTCCCATGCCTCAATCACGGGTAAAACCCCAATCTGGGCAACCCCAAGGTTTCATCCCAGTCCATCATCAAGTTGAGACATTGAACTGCTTGACCCGCTTGTCCTTTAATGAGGTTGTCAATTGCTGACATGACTATTACACGGCCAGTACGCGGGTCAACTTCCACGCCAATGTAACAAAGGTTACTACCACTAGCCCATTTAGTTTGGGGATACACACCGCTTTCACAAATTTTTACCCAAGGAGAGTTGCGGTAGAAGGCTGTGTAAATCGTAATTAAATCGTCCCCCACCAGACCGGGATCGCGTAGCGTGGCGTATACAGTTGCCAAGATCCCGCGCACCATCGGGATGAGGTGGGGTGTAAATTGGATTGTGACTTCATGTCCCGCTATATAGCTGCAAATCTGCTCAATTTCCGGGGTGTGGCGGTGACGAGCGACACCGTAGGCTGCTAGGGAGTTGTCAGCTTCCGCTAGCAACAAATTGACTTTACCTTGGCGTCCATTACCAGATGCGCCGGACTTGGCGTCAATAATGGCGGTTTCAGGGACGATTAGGCCTTGCTTTAAAAGTGGCAACAGCGCCAGAAGACTAGCAGTAGGATAGGAACCGGGACAGCCAACTAGCTGGGCTTCCGCAATGCGATCGCGGTAAAGTTCTGGTAATCCATAGACTGCGGTGGCTAAGGTAGAGCGATCGTTTCTTTCCCCACCATACCAAGTAGTGTAGGTTGCCAAATCACTAAATCTATAGTCAGCACTGAGATCAACTACTTTACATCCTTTCTCTAAAAGATATGGCGCAATTTGGTAAGCCAGACCATTTGGCAAACAGAGAAACACCACTTCACAACGATGAGCAATGATTTCTGGTGTCACCGCCTCTATTGGCAGTTTTACCGCATGAGCCAAATGAGGGTAAATAGATGCAAAGCTTTTCCCCGCACTATTCTCGCCGCCCAAATAAACCAGTTCGACTTCTGGATGATCCATCAGCAGTCTCACTAACTGAACTCCGCCATAGCCTGACGCGCCAACAATCCCAACGGGTACGCGTCTAAATTTGCCCATGATGATGAAATCCTTATCCGATAATTGTTTAATTATTTCTCAGCTATCAACATATCAGTGAGTAAGACTTTTCTCCTACGGGATGTGGTCATTTGTCATTTGTTATTAAACACCCAACACCCAACACCAAATTCCATTGTTATCAAATCATTGCTAGTCTAATTGTCCTTCTCATAAACGAGCTACAATCTAAAAGAAGAAATTGTTAAAAAAATTTACTTTTGATAGCTGGAAATCCTCTGTGTCAAAGTCTAAGACTAATCGGCAGTCGCACGCCACTCCCATCAACTCTGGGGATCAGAGTACTAGGGTGGCTGCTCAAGTAGGAGAAGGAGTCCAGGACGCTGACTCCTTGACCCAAGCCTTTAAATTTGATTCGATTGATGCGGCTCTAGCAGACTTGAAAGCCGGTCGCATCATCGTAGTGGTAGATGACGAGAATCGAGAAAATGAAGGTGACTTGATTTGTGCTGCTCAGTTTGCTACCCCCGACACGATCAACTTTATGGCGGTGGAAGCAAGAGGGCTGATTTGTCTGGCAATGACTGGCGATCGCCTGGATGAGTTAGACTTGCCACTGATGGTGAGCAATATTACAGACACTAACCAAACTGCTTTTACGGTTAGTATTGACGCCGGCCCCGAATTAGGCGTAAGTACTGGGATCTCCGCCGAAGACCGCGCCCGTACTATCCAGGTTACACTCAATCCAGCCACAAAACCCACAGATTTGCGCCGTCCTGGTCATATTTTCCCGATTCGTGCCAAGGTGGGAGGTGTCCTGAAACGGGCAGGACATACAGAAGCGGCTGTTGACTTGTCTCGGCTAGCTGGACTGTATCCAGCTGGAGTGATTTGTGAAATTCAAAATTCTGATGGTTCAATGGCTCGGTTGCCCCAGTTAATTGAGTATGCTAGACGCCATCAGCTCAAAATCATTAGTATTGCGGATTTAATTAGTTATCGCCTGCAACACGATCGCTTGGTGATCCGCGAAAGCATCGCCGAATTACCTACTCAATTCGGTCATTTCAAAATCTACGCCTACCGCCACACTGTAGATAATTGTGAACATGTGGCAATTGTCAAGGGTGATCCCGCTCATTTCGTCGATGAGCCGGTGATGGTGCGGATGCACTCAGAATGTTTAACTGGTGACGCCTTGGGTTCTTTGCGCTGTGATTGTCGGATGCAACTCCAAGCAGCACTGAAAATGATTGAGAGTGCTGGTCAAGGTATAGTTGTTTACCTACGCCAAGAAGGACGAGGCATTGGCTTGATTAATAAGCTCAAAGCCTACTCCTTACAGGATATGGGACTGGATACCGTAGAAGCCAATGAGCGCTTGGGATTTCCGGCTGACCTGCGAGACTACGGCATGGGGGCACAAATGCTCATGGATTTGGGTGTAAAAAAGATACGTCTGATTACCAACAACCCCCGTAAAATTGCTGGAGTGAAGGGTTATGGTTTGGAAGTTGTGGATCGCTTGCCACTATTGATTGAAGCAAATGATCACAATTCCCATTACCTAGCAACCAAGGCAAAAAAGCTGGGTCACATGCTGTTACAAACTTATCTAGTCACAGTGGCAATCCACTGGCAAGATGATCCGCAACAAGTGACACAACGCTATGAACGTCTAGAAAAACTGCGGCATTTCGCCAAGACTCACGATTTATTATTACAGGAAGAAGCACGCCCCCTAGCGATCGCTTTATTTGACCAACCATCTTTGACAGTCCACTTGGGTTTTGATCAAGCAAAAGTTGCTGCTTGTGATTGGTACAGACAGAATGGCCATCCCTATCTGCAAGCCATCTTCCAAATTTTAGACACCTTAGTTACTTTGCCTTACGTTCAGAAACTAGAATTTCTGATCTCGGCTGGTAGTGATCCTCTAACTAATTTGCAAGTCCAGCTAGACCGGCAGACATTCTCTGTTGATACACCACCATCATCAATTAGCGATCGCTTGGAGACACAGCAAATCTACAGCTTTAATCAGCCGAACGCCAGCTGAGATTAAGCACCGTGGGGAACACGGGAACTAGCGCCTGCCCAAGCCCTGACTCTTTGTAACCGCCTGAGAATGCGGTTAGCTAGTTCGCCCCCCATTACGGGTTTACACAGATAATCATCAGCCCCGACAGTAAATGCTTGATTCTGGCTGGCTGAGTCTGTGAGCACACTCAGAAATAATACTGGTAAACGCTGCCAATGAGGGTCACTGCGGAGAATCTGGCACAGTTCAAATCCATTGATCTGTGGCATATTCACATCTAAGACTAGGGCATCGGGAGTGACTGCTTGCAGTACCGTCCAAAATTGCTGCGGGTTGGCAAGGGTAGTAACCTTAAATCCCCAAGGTTTCAGCAGGGTAGGGAGAGTGCGTAACCAATCTTGATCATCATCTAGAATCATCACCTTATGGGGAACCTGGGGGTCGCGTAACAGAGTGACTACAGCATCAATCACTTGCTCTGGTGGAGTCGGCGCTGCCAAAAAAAGTTTGCCGCCCCGCCGTATCGCCTCCAAGCGATCGCTCAGTTCACCGCGATCGCCCATGACGACAATTGGCAAATCAGGGTAACGCTGTACACATGTCTGCAATATCTCCCAAAAGTTACTGACTTGGGTGGTATCGGATTCGGAGGGGATTGAAGGTAACCGCAACAGGATAACATCGGGATCTTGGGCTAAACCATCAAAGATAAACTCGTTTGTCAGCAAGGCTTGGGCTATATCCAGCACCGGAGCCATCTCAATGCGAATTCCCCGACTGGCCGCGACACATACCACTGACTGATTAAACTCAGCATCGGAACTCAAAATCAGCAACAGGGGTGATTGCCCATTGGGAATTTGGGACATCTGAATGAGTGTGGTATGGTCAATATCTTGCTGGAGAGCCGTCACCAGAGTTTTCATCAGGGGTGCGTGTTTTGGTTGCAATGGCTCTCGACCACCTAACCAATATTCCAATTGTCGGGCGATGTGCATTGTCTTGGTTAGCCCGAAGATTCCCAAAGTCCCTGCCAGCTTGTGAGCTATCTGTTGCGCCTGTGCTTGTTGTTGGGGTGTGAGTTGATTGGTTTGTAAATCTCTGACAGTCTGTAACAAAACTGTCATCTGGTCGAGGCTTTTGGGTTTAGTCGTTGTCCAAGTCTCGTTGAGGAAAGCCAGGTATTGTTGTTGGGAATCGGGCGGAGTCTGATGCTGTAGAGAATCGCTCAAGGTTTCTCTGGATGCAGTGATTCCACAAGCCAATCGAGAATTATTCTCTTGGGGTGTTGTCGGTAGGGCAGTCGATTCTGTACTAGATGCTTTCAGGTAATAGCCCCGTCCGTGCATAGTGGCGATAAAGTCATGGGGCGCACCAGCCGCCAGCAACTTATGACGCACCCGCCGGATATGAGAACGTACCGTCGCCTGGGAGGGAAATTCTTCGGAAGACCATAATCGGTCTAGAAGTTCTTCAGTGCTAAACACATGCTGACAGTCCCGCAGCAGCAGTTCTAGCAAATCATATTCCATCGTTGTGAGGTTCAGTGGGCGACCATCATAGGTGACTTCACAAGTACTAGGGTTGAGGAGCAAATCCCCCCAGGTGAGCAAGGGGAAAGGATTACTACTTCCTCGCCTGAGCAATGCCCGAATCCTGGCGATTAGTTCGATGGAGTCGAAGGGTTTAACCACATAGTCATCTGCGCCCGCATCTAATCCCTGTACTTTAGCGGTAATGGTATCTTGAGCCGTTAGCAACAGAATGGGAGTAATGTATCCCTCTGTACGAAAACGCTTACATAAACTGATACCATCCAACTTCGGCAACATGATATCTAGGACGATCAAGTCATACTCAAAGGTGGAGCCATAAGTCCAACCCATTTCCCCATCTTTAACAACATCTACAATGTAATGATGGGTTGCTAGATTTCTGTTCAGGACTTTAATTAATAAGTCATCATCTTCCACAAGTAAGATTTTCATTGATGCAGCTACCAATGGAGAATTCTAGTAATTTGCTCCGGCAGATCCAGGGAGTTAAAGGGTTTGGTAATCACACCACTGACACCCAAATCATTAAATTGTCGCTTTTCTGCCGTTTGTGCCTTGGCGGTTAAAAGAATAACTGGAATTTGTTCGGTCTCAGAATGAGATTGGAGTTCTTTAAAGGTAGCAATACCATCCATGTCTGGCATCATGACATCCAACAAAATCACATCGGGTTTTTCATTTTGAGCAGTCTGGATGCCTTCCGAACCAGAACTGGCAGTAAACACTTCCCAATCTGCCGTCATTTTGATGCCAAACTGCACAACGGTTTGAATGGTTTCTTCGTCATCAATAATTAAAATCCGCTTAGTAGGCATAGAACCCCCCTCATGAAATAGTTGTGAGTGCTGAGTGACATTACTCAGCACTCAGCACTGTCAAGGGTGGGTAATGTGAACGCAAAAGTACTCCCACACCCCGGATTACTCTCAACCCAAATTCTGCCGTTGTGTTGCTCGATAATTTTGCGACAGATTGTTAGCCCTAAACCAGTACCACCTTTTTTGCGAGAATCTGACGAATCGACTTGTTGAAACCGTTCAAAGATCCGTTCGAGTTGATCAGCAGGAATTCCTTGCCCTTCGTCTCGCACCCGAAACACCACTTCCTTGGGGAGGTTGTGAGTTGGGGAGCCGCTCTCTACTTCAACGGTCAGCCAAACAATTCCCCCTGGTGATGAAAACTTGATTGCATTACTAAGTAAATTTGTTAAAGCTTGTAAGATGTAATCTGCATCTGCCCAGACGGAGATATCTTGTGGTTGTTTCACCAGAGTTACTTCATGTTGCTGGGCCATAGCTTGCATAGCCTCTGCTGCTTGGATCATCAAATTTGCTGCATTGCAGGCTTGGCGCTCCATGACCACTTTACCAGACTCAATGCGCTGTAAATCAAGGACATTATTCACTAAACGCACTAACCGTTCCGTACTGTCATCGGCAATGCCTAACATTTGTTGTCCTTCTCCCGAAAGATTACCTAACCGCCCTGTAGCCAAGATTTTTAAGGCGCTGTGCAGGGATGTGAGGGGAGTCCGCAGTTCATGGCTGATCACGGAAATGAATTCATCTTTCATCCGTTCAATAGCTTTGCGATCGCTAATATCGCTGCTCAGAGCGAAAAATCCCTTGACGGTGTTCTGGTCGTCTAAATGGGGGATGTAAGTGACATCAACTGATCGCCCACTACTATCCTTCAAGACAATATCATTTTCATAGGTTACGGCTTGCCCAGATAAAGCAATTTTCACATAAACTTGCATCCGTTGGTAGCAATCCTCTCCCCAAACCTGACGCAGATGGCAACCGTAAATTTCTCCAGGAGATTGACCCAACCAATCATAGTAGGCTTGATTATTGAAGCGATATTGTTGTTGTTCGTCTACGTAGGCAATCAGTACTGGCAAAGCATTGGTAATTAAACGCAATTGCTCCTCACTCTGCCGCAACGCTGCTTCCGCCTGCAACCGCACATTAATTTCCTGTTGCAAGTTACTATTGACATCCTGCAATTCTGCGGTGCGGGCTTCTACAACCTCTTCTAAGTGTTCTAGGAGTTGGGCTTGAGACAGGGCAATACTGATTTGATCTGCCAGTTGTTGCATCAGTTCTAATTCAAAATCCACCCAATGGCGATCGCTGTTGCATTGGTGGGCGATTAACAATCCCCAAAGCTGATTTTGGGAGTGGGCATTGAGATTTTGCACAATTGGGACAATCAGTTTGGCTTTGATCTGGAATTGATCGACAAATTCCACCAAACAATCTGCCAAGCCAGCCGCCGGATCATGCACATTTGCGATCGCTCGCACCCGTCCTTGGGCATAAAGTTGTTGATAATCTTCGGGAAAGACTTCTTGGGGAAATTCCAGATCCATCAGTGCGGGATAATCTGGTAATACGGCTTCGCTGATGGTTTTGCCAGTGCGGTCAGGCAACACGTGATAAATTAGTACGCGATCAGCTTGCAGAATTCGTTGTACTTCTGTAACAGTTGTATGCAGAATTTCTTTGAGCTGTAACGACTGCCGAATTTTTAGCGTCACTTCCGAAAACAGTTCAACTCGCTGCTGCTGCTGTCGTAACTCAGTCTGCATTGACTCCCGGCGCTGACTAATGTCTCGTAATAGCAACAGATGACAGTGGGGAATTATATTTGGTGTTAAGGTATATTCCACATCTCGCCGGATCTGTCCAGAAGATGACAGCAAGATTTCTCCCATCAACGATTCTGCCGGTGGAAAACGGTCGGGGTGGGATTGGCTAGCAAATTCCCCAACCATAAAATTAGATAAAGCTTGCCCTCTGAGTTTCCGACGCGGTAGACCTAGTAAATCACAAGCAGCAATATTCATATCTACGAAACAGCCCCGATCATCAATCAGGGCGATCGCGTCATGGGCATTCTTAAATAAAGTTTGAATCAAACGCTTGTGCGCTGGCCGTTGATGTTGAGATTTTTTGGCGCTGGATTGCGATCGCTGCCCAGAAGAACGTTTAGACACCTACATCCATACTGCAAGGGGACATTTCCATTGTTTACGTAACCTATCAAAAGTTCAAATCTTATAAAGTTAATGTTGGAAAATTTAACATTTTGTATTAAGAGTTACGGAATAACAAACCGCAGAGGCACAGAGGATACGGAGAAATAAAGGGAAGAAGTTTGGATAAGGACGTAAGTAGGTAGGTGCAAATAAAGTACGCCTTAACAGGGGTAGGGTTTGAGGTGTATTTACGTTTCGTAACTTAGTTCTGTTGATTCCCGCCTACTTACTTATCTTTTCTCGTGCGACGCCTGGAGCAAAGAATGTTTTTAATTTTTTGCCCACAATTCGGCCTGGTTTGTACCTTTTTCTGCCTCCTGCCTTTCTTCTATCAAAAAATTTTTCAACTCAATTCTAAAGAACCCCGGTAGCCAGTCACAATCCGGCTACCATCCTTGAGAATGTGGACTTCTATCTGATCGCTAGCCCAAGTGATTTGGTCAGTTAAGTCTGGGTTAAAGACGTTCACCCGTTGATTACTAGAAGAAACTGGGGAGTTGGGAGAATTAATTGCTAGAGATTCGACAAAGGGCCCGTCAATCAAGATATCCAGTTGTTGTAATAATTCTTGGGAACCTGGAGGCGCAGATTGAGACTGTAGTTGCTTCAGGGTAAAGCCAGTAAAAGACATGACATTTAGCCCAGCAGATCTTAGTTTCCGCGCTAACGATGCCAATGCAGGCGCTTGCCAAAAAGGTTCGCCACCGGAAAAAGTCACACCTGTATTGCGGGGATTCTTGAGGATATTGGCGGCGAGGGTATCAACAGCAATGAGTTGATTAATTTCAAATGACCAGGATTCAGGATTGAAGCAGCCGGGACATTCACGGGGACAACCCTGTACCCACACGACTGCACGACAACCAGGCCCGTTGACCTCGGACTCATCAACGTAGCCCATAATGTTGAGATAACCAGGAGGAATTTCTACAAGTGCTGGTGATGGGTTGGTTGGCTTGGTTTCCATCTTTTTACTCCTTGTAACCTTTTGGATACTACCCTGCGGGAACTCCTGCGGAGAACAACAAGCTCAGTACAAATTTTGGATTGACAATCCTGATCTGCATCTGGGTTTTGTGAATCCAACCGTCGCCATCATTTTTCAGATTGGTATTAGTTGGGCAGTTCCCGCCAAGATATCAGGTAAATCAATTGTCGCTACTAGGCACTTGATTTGCTGCATTTGATTTGACGAAACAGCATCAAGTTTGCCTACCAATCCTAAAGCCTAGTCATCGCCCAAATCGCCAGGATTTTACGGGGCCGTAGATGGCAGAATACTGAGGTTATTTGGTACATAGTGCTATGCTCATACTTCTCTCATCACTTCACCAATAGGGATTGGTATCAAAAATTTTTCTAAAAAACTGGATTTACCAAAATTTTAGAGCCAGAATATGAGGAAATTGTGAGGTTAGGCGAATATGAAGTGACGAAGAATAACCGTAGTAAGATAGATGTTATTGCAAACTTTTAATACAAACACCTCTAATTAAGTTGAATCAAAAGTTTACCGAAACTCCTATGGATAGCAATCCACTACAGGCAAATCAAGGTAGCATTTTAATAGTTGATGACACACTCGCCAATTTACAAATTTTATCTGCTACTCTATCCGTTGCCGGATATCTAGTGCGGGGTGTAAGTTCAGGTTTGATGGCTGTCAACGAAGCCCGCCTAACTTTACCTGATTTAATTTTGCTGGATATCAAAATGCCGGAAATTGATGGCTATGAAGTTTGTCACCTACTCAAAGCTGATGAGATTACCCGTGATATTCCTGTAATTTTTCTCAGTGCTTTACAAGATGTTTTTGATAAAGTCAAAGCCTTTAAAGTTGGTGGTGTAGACTACATTACCAAGCCCTTTCAAGTACCAGAAGTTTTAGCGCGGGTAGAAAATCAACTCACGATCCAAAATTTACAAAGACAATTAAAAGAGCAAAATGCCCAACTGACTTGGGAAATTCAAGGGCGTCAGCGTTGTGCTCTAGAACTAAATAACCGTAATACCCAAATAGAATCTATTTTAAAGGCAGCGAAAGTGGGAATTTGTCTCACTGATGAAAATGGCTACTTTGTGGAGGTAAATCCTGCTTATTGCCAGATGTATGGCTATAGTCGAGATGAGTTAATTGCTCAACAATTTACAATACTGTATGCAAATTCAACAACTGAAGAAAAAGCTAATTTAATTCAACAATATCAAAATTCTATCCGCAATCGTGTCTGTCAAGCAAAAGGTGAATTTAGTATTACGCGCCAAGATGGATCTCGGTTAAGTGTAGAGATTAGCCAAGGAATTTGCCAACAGGATGATGGTAAGTTATTTATCGTTACTACCCTGATTGATATTAGCGATGTCTACGACGAACTGCGCTTACGCCAATTAGCTGAGAATAAACTCCAAAAACAACTCCATTACAGTAACCTGATCAGAGAAATTTCTTATAAAATTCGCTCCAAATTAGATACGCAACAAATCTTGGTGACAGCTACCACACAAATAGGTGCAGCTCTGAATGTGAGCCGTGCCCTGATTCATACCTACATAGATTTACCAACTCCCAAAATTCCCATATTGGGTGAATTTCTGGCTCCTGGCTATGCTTCCATGATGGATTTTGAAGTACCAATTCAAGGTAATCCCCATACTCAGAAAATATTATGGCAAGACCAAGCGATCGCCTCTAATGATGTCTATACAGAACCTCTGTTGCAATATTCTCAACAGGAGTGCCAAACATTAAAAATCAAGTCGATGCTGGCAGTCCGTACTTCCTATAAAGGTAAACCCAATGGTATGGTCTGCTTGCATCAGTGCGACCAACATCGGCAGTGGACAGCAGAAGAAATTGAACTCTTAGAATCCATCGCTGCACAATTAGGAATCGCCCTCGCGCAAGCCAAATTACTAGAGCAAGAACAACAAGCCAGAGTCGAATTAGATCGGCAAAATTTACAATTGCAGCAAGAAATTCGCGATCGCCTGTTAGCAGAACAAGCTCTCCAAGCAAGTGCCAAAAAACTCCGCAAACATAACCTAGTACTCACAGAATTAGCCACAAACCCAGTGCTGTATCAAAGCGACTTGAAAGCAGCCTTAAGTGAAATCACAGAAGCAGGTGCCCAGAATATCGAGGTGGAACGAGCTAGTATTTGGCTATATGGGAAAAACCGCACGGTAATGCAATGTCTTGACCTATTCGAGCAACGTTCTCACCACCACAGCGAAGGAGATGTGCTCTTAGCCACAGATTATCCAGCCTATTTTCAAGCTTTGCACGCTGACCAACTGATTGCGGCTGATAATCCTTATACAGACCCCATTACCCAAGAACTCAGTGAGTCCTATTTAAAACCATTGAATATCACTTCTAAGCTGAGTATCCCAGTCCGATTAGGGGGGGTGACTGCGGGAATTTTATGCTTAGAACAGGTGGAAGTAGCTCATCATTGGACGCTGGAAGACCAGAATTTTGCTCGTTCTTTGGGTAATTTAGTCTCATTAGTGCTAGAAGCACGAGAACGCAAACGCGCCGAAGCAGCACGACGAGCCTCCGAAGAAAAATTAGGATCAGCCTTTAGATCCTCTCCTGACCCCATCGCCCTCAGTACTTTTCCTGAAACTCGCTATATCGAAGTTAACGACAATTTCTGTCGGTTTTTTGGTTATGCTCGTTCTCAGGTGATCGGTCGTACCCATCAAGAACTGAAAATTTGGATAAATCCAGAAGAATCAGCTTTTCTATCCCAGATTCTGCAACAAACAAAAGCTGTTCGCAACCATGAGTTAGATATTCGCACAGCCAATGGCGAGATCAAAACCACCTTGTTTAGTGCAGAAATCATTGAGATTGATGGGCAACAGTATATTTTGGGCACAGCTAAAGATATTACAGAACGCAAACAGGCAGAAAACGAAAGCCGTTTACTACTGCTGACTACCCAAGCAATTACTCGTGCTATTGATGTCAACGGTGCTTTAGCAGTCGTCTTGCGTTTAATTTGTCAGACCATTGGTTGGGATTTTAGCGAAGCTTGGATACCTAGTGATGATGGTACTGTTTTAGAACATAGTTTAGTTTGGTACGGTGAAAATAGTAGTTTAGAAGAATTTTGCCACGAAAGCAAAACGATGAAATTGACCCTAGGCGTAGGAATGCTAGGGCGAGTTTGGCAGAGTAGACAGCCAGAATGGATTGAAGATGTTTCTCAGGTCTCAGAGACAATTTTTTGGCGATCGCCGCAAGCAGCAAAAGTCGGGTTAAAAGCTGGCTTTGCTGTGCCGATTTTAGCTGGAAACCAGGTATTGGCTGTTTTGGTATTTTTCAAAAGTAGCTCGGTTCCTGCCGATAAGCGTTTACTTTTGCTGGTGGGGGCTGTAGCGGCTCAGTTGGGTGGGTTAATTCAACGCAAACTAGTAGAAGCCGCACACAGAAAGAGCGAAGAACGTCTACATCTAGCCTTAGAAGCCAGCGACTTGGGATTGTGGGATTGGAATCTCACTACAGGCAAAATCTATCGTGACTGGCGCTGGAAGAAGATGCTGGGATACGAAAACCACGAAATCGCAGAAAACATCCAAGCTTTTGAGCAGTTGATCCATCCAGATGACTTACCCACAGTTAAATCACACTTAAATACCCATCTTCAAGGTGTTGCAACTGTTTTTGAAATCGAGTTTCGGATGCGCTGTGCTGGGGATGATTGGAAATGGATTCAATCCCGTGGTCAAATTTTTGAGCGTGATTTGTCGGGTGTACCATTGCGGATGACAGGTACGCACAAAGACATTAATGAACGCAAAACCTTAGAACGGGAATTAGCCCTGAGAGAAGCTCGCCTCAATGCCTTCTTTAGCAGTGCGCCTGTAGGGATGAATATCTTAGATAACCAACTGCGGTTTGTGCAAATTAATGAATTGTTAGCAGAGATTCACGGACGACCCCAACAAGACCATCTCGGCAAGACTCTCTATGAGATCATCCCTGATCTTGCACCTTTGGTTGTGCCATTCTATGAGCAGGTACTCTTAACTGGTCAACCTGTTCTCAACGTAGAAGTCAGCGGCCCTTTACCCGTGGAAACAGATACTATCCGCCACTTCTTGACTTCTTACTTTCCTATTCCTGGTGAAGACGATCGCCCTTCTGGTGTGGGTACAGTCATGATCGAAATCACCGATCGCAAACGGGCGGAATTAGAATTGCAAGAAAGTGCAGAACGAGAAAGAGCGATCGCCCAAGTCATTCAAAGAATGCGCCAGACTTTGGACTTGGAGACCATATTTGCCGCCACCACCCAAGAATTACGCCAAGTACTCAACTGCGATCGGGTAGCTGTCTATCACTTCAATCACAACTGGAATGGCGAATTTGTCTCGGAGTCAGTAGGGAGTGGTTGGATTTCTTTGGTCGATGCACATCATCATCACCCCCGCTTGACAGCCAGTGCCCTTGAAGATCATCGTTGCGTTGTGCAAATGTGGCGTAATCCTGACTACCATATATCAGATACCGACACGCCAACAACTCAATTAGCTATTTATAGCCAAAGTGTACATTTCCGTTGTGTCCCAGATATTTATCAATCTGGGTTTCATCCCCATTACATTAACCTCCTAGAAAGCTTTCAAGCAAAAGCTTACATTATTGTTCCCATCTTCTGCGGTCATCAACTTTGGGGATTATTGGCGAGTTATCAAAATTCAGGCCCCCGCCAATGGAAAACCGAAGAAGTCAATATAGTCGAACAAATTGGTAATCAACTAGGTGTTGCTTTACAACAAGCACAATTACTGGCACAGACTCAAAGTCAGTCACAAGCACTACAAGCAGCTGCTCTCGCAGCTAATGCTGCCAACCGCGCCAAAAGCGAATTTCTTGCCAATATGAGCCATGAATTGCGGACTCCGCTTAACGCCATTTTGGGTTTCACCCAAGTCATGAGCCATGATCATTCTCTTTCAACTGAACATCAACAAAATCTGGGCATAATTAATCGTGCTGGTGAACATCTGCTGAATTTGATTAATGACATTCTGGAAATGTCTAAAATTGAAGCTGGTAGAACCACGTTAAATGTCAACAGTTTTAACTTAATTCGTCTCTTGGAAAGCTTGGAAGAAATGTTGCGTTTTCGAGCAGCATCTAAGCAATTACAATTGATATTTGCATATCCTGAAAATTTACCTCAATATGTACAAACCGATGAAAGTAAATTACTGCAAGTCTTACTTAACCTTTTAGGAAATGCGATTAAATTTACTCACACTGGCAGTGTAACTCTGCAAGTGAGTATGTGGGATGGAGAGCAACAACCACCCCATCTCTACTTTGAGATCATTGATACCGGACATGGGATAGCCCCAGAAGAAATAGACCTCTTATTTGAAGCTTTTGGGCAAACTGAAACCGGCAGGAAATCTCAACAAGGAACCGGGTTAGGTTTAGCAATTAGCCGCAAATATGTACAACTCATGGGTGGAGATATTACCGTTAGCAGTATGCTTGGTGAAGGTAGCAGATTTGCTTTTAATATTCAAATTGGTCTAGCCTCAGCTACCGAAATTCACAGCCAACAAAATCAAAATCGGATTATTGGTTTAGCACCCGCCCAAGAAGAATACCGAATCTTAGTAGTTGACGATGCTAGAGATAGTCGCATCGTTTTAGTTAAACTGCTGACATCCGTTGGCTTTGCAGTGCGAGAAGCGACTAATGGCGAAGAAGCGATCGCTCAATGGATGGCATGGCAACCACATTTAATCTTGATGGATATGCGGATGCCTGTGATGGATGGCTATGAAGCTACAAGCATCATTAAAGCAAGAAATGCCGAAATTTATCTATCTCACATCCATACCGTCATTATTGCTTTGACTGCCAATGCTTTTGAGGAACAACGGGAGGCTATAATTAAGGCCGGTTGTGATGATTTAATTAATAAGCCTTTCCGTGAGGAAATTTTATTAGAAAAAATCAGCCAATATTTAGAAGTACAATATCTTTATCAAGAAGCAAATAATCAAACTACAAACTTCCGGCAAAGCACAACAGAGCAAGTTTTGACATCAGATGATTTATTATCTCTGTTATCCCCAATGCCTTCTGAATGGTTAACAAAGATATACCATGCCGCCGCTCAATGTAGTGATGACCTGATTTTAGAGTTAGTTGAAAAAATTCCTGTTGCCAATGTTTTGTTAATTGAATATTTTACAGATTTAGCCCATAATTTTCAGTTTGAGAAAATTATGGAAATAGTTGAAGAATATATCTAATACCAATTTGGAAAAAGAATGCAACAAATAGTAGAAGCAAGCCCTCACTACAAACTCTAAGCTCGACTTTATCCATTTTTGATTTACTCAGGCAGCGTAAACAGCAATATCCCTCAAACGCTCCAGTACAAACTTCTATGCTTGCTTCTCCTTCCCTGTACCAACTGGCTTGGTATGAAATGCCGCAAACGGTAGTAGTCTGTCAAGATAAAAATGATGGACTGTAGTGCGGGCATCTTGCCCGTGTGAGCGAGACGCTACCAAAAATCCCTCAAAACAAAATTGACAGACTAGTAGTAGGACACTGGCGATTTCAACTGGTATTGTTGTATTCATGGGACAATACACACAATTGTCTTGCAGTCTCAGTGAATTGCGCGATTCACCAGTATTTACCAAGACTGTATTTAAATGTTATGTATGCAGTAAAACCCTCATTTTTTCGCGATCGCCTACATTGGTAATGACCCGCAGCGAAAAATGGCTAAAGTCAAGCTGAGAGGTTGTTTGAAAAGTCGGTTAGGCATTAAAAAAGCTCTCAGGGCATAAGCTTTAAATGCGTAGTGTGATACCTTAAGGTAAACTCCGCTAACGCAATCTCCCGTAAGTACGAATTACGAATTAAAAAAAAGTGACCCTGAAAATCAGAGTCACTGTTAACTTTTATCAGATGCTAATCACATACGCGACTGGAAAATTTATTTCTTAGATTCGGTAATGGGCACCCATTCAGTGTGGAAACTACCAGGTTTGTCAGTACGCAAATATGTATGCGCGCCAAAGTAGTCACGTTGTGCTTGAGTCAAGTTTTGAGGTAAGCGAGCGGTGCGATAACTGTCGAAATAATCCAAAGATGCGCTAAATGCTGGTACTGGAATTCCCAGTTTTGCAGCTGTGATGATTACTTCCCGCCAAGCTGTTTGTCTGTCGAGAATTGTCTGCTTAAATTCGGGCGCTAACAACAGGTTAGGCAATGCAGGATTTTCGTTAAAAGCCTTCTTAATCTTATTCAAGAAGCCAGCGCGAATAATACAGCCACCTTTCCAAATCCGCGCCATTTCACTCAAATTCAAATTCCAATTATATGTTTTGGAAGCTGTAGACAGCAGAGCCATCCCTTGAGCGTAAGAGCAAATTTTGGAACAGTAGAGGGCATCCCGTACCTTGTTGATGAATTCTTTGGTGGAGCCATCATACTTGCCAGTGGGGCCTGTGATCTGCTTAGATGCTGCTATCCTCTCATCTCGAATAGAAGAGATAATCCGGGCATTTACTGCTGCTGTAATGGTGGGGATAGAAACACCCAATTCCAAAGCAGTTTGTACAGTCCAGCGTCCTGTTCCCTTTTGTCCTGCGGCGTCAACAATCAAATCAACCAAGGGCAGATTTGTTTCTGGGTCGATATAAGGGAAAATGTTTGACGTAATCTCAATCAAAAACGAATTGAGTTCGTCGGTAGTGTTCCATTCTGTGAACACTTCGTGTAGCTGATTATGGTCAAGACCAGCAGCATTTTTGAGCAAGTCGTAGGCTTCAGCAATTAGCTGCATATCGCCGTACTCAATGCCGTTGTGTACCATTTTGACGTAGTGACCAGAACCACCAGGGCCAATGTATGTGACACAAGGGCCGTCATCTACTTGGGCAGCGATTTTGTTAAAAATTGGGGATAAGTACTCATAGGAGCTTTGTGTCCCTCCAGGCATCAGTGAAGGGCCATTGAGTGCGCCTTCTTCACCACCACTGACACCCATACCGATAAACCGAAACCCAGCAGGTTCGAGTTCTTGAGTGCGTCGTTCTGTATCTTCAAACCAAGAGTTGCCACCGTCAATAATGATATCGCCTTCATTAAGCAAGGGTTTGAGTTGCTGAATTACAGCATCTACTGGCTTACCAGCCTGTACCATCACTAGGATTCTGCGAGGGCGTTCCAATGAGGCTACGAATTCTTCTAAAGTAAAGGCGGCTTTGACGTTCCGTCCTGGCGCACGCTGCGCCATAAACGCATCCGTTTTTTCTCTGGAGCGGTTATAAACTGCAATTGGGAAGCCATTACGCTCTACATTCAGGGCAATATTCTCACCCATAACGGCTAATCCAATCACACCAAAGCTTTGTAGTGTCATAAATTTGTTTGGCTAACTCTTGCAGATCCTTTTATCTTTAAGGGTAATCCGAGATTTTAGGTTCACTCCTAAAGAAGACATTAAGAGTTTATCCATACAGGACAAAAACCCAGAATTAACACAGATAATTAGTTTTAATTTGTATCTAAATCAACAATTGTGTTGCATATTTTGCAAAATTGTTAGTTGAGGGGTTGGGGACTAAGGACTGGGGACTGGGGGCTAGGAAGGAATTTAGTTCACAAAATTTTAGTTGTTCTTCCTAATACTCAATACCTAATTCCCCCTTCCCCGATACCCAATACCCAATCCCTAATCCCTAATCTCTAGTTAAAGGAGTAACCAAAAAATGCTGGCATATGTCCTAGCTTTGGCAGTGGGTGTTGGTAGTTTAGCCATCTACTTAGCAGCTTTCTTTTTCCCAGAAATCCATCGCAAGAATGACTTTATCTGGAGTGGTATAGGGCTATTTTATGCTTTAGTCTTATGGGTATTTGCACCACGTATTAATGGGGGTCTTTTACTCGGCCATATAGCTAGTGTTGCACTTTTGTGGTGGTTTGGCTGGCAAACTCTTGCATTACGTAGGCAAGTAACTCCTCCGGTAGAACAAACCCTTGTCCCCAGTTCAGAAACAGTCAAAACTTCAATTCAGCAGCAGGTGAATAAGTTGTCTCTTCAAGAACGACTGTCCCAGTTGCAACAAGGTATTGGTAGTACTTTTAGTAGTGTGAAAGATAAGGTGCAACAGGTTGGGAGTAAACAAACACCTGCAACGCCTAAACCGGAAGATATTACCTCTGTACTGGCAGAAGAACCTGCTGTAGAGATTATCGACAACACTACTCCGATACCAGAACAACCAGCAACAGAAGCAAGTGTACCGGAGGCTGTTCCGCCAAATCCGCCATCTGCGGAGTTAGTGGAAGCAGCACAAGCGGATGGTGAAGAAGAAAAAACACCGATTCCTGTAGAGGAAGTTGCACCGGATGCAGTACTGGCACCGCCAGCAGAAACGCTGCCAGAAGCAACACCACCGAATAATCAGGCTAGTTGAATGTAAGTGAAACCCAGCGTTAACTAGTCCCTGCGGGGCGAGAACAGGGAACAGAAGAGAAAACTAGGGTACTGCTTTACGGAGTCCAGAATCAAAAACCTTTGATTCTGGACTTTCTCAATGTGGATTT
Organism: Goleter apudmare HA4340-LM2; assembly: GCA_019359495.1. Lineage (GTDB taxonomy): Bacteria > Cyanobacteriota > Cyanobacteriia > Cyanobacteriales > Nostocaceae > Goleter > Goleter apudmare. The sequence continues at coordinate 60,862 of JAHHHF010000097.1, read as the reverse complement.
TCGGTAAGTCGTTAATCGCTTACTCATTTTGGTGTTTTCCGCAAGCAAAAAGGCTGATTGCTTTCTCATCTGAGTAATTCACTTACTTATGAAAACGATCGCACTTGTACTATGTATCAGGTATATGGGAACAGGTTTATGATGCGTAGGCTGATTCTGTCCTAGAATTTGCTTTGGGAAGTTTCTACAACCAAAAGGTGGGTCAATCAGATTATGCCTATCCCGTTCTAACGACAGCTTCCACGTTAGATAGAGAATTATGTTACAATATACTACAAATAGTCCGTTCTACTACATTTAAATAAAGTGGGGTGTATTACTATTCAGAAAACTTGCTGTTATTTCAGTAGGTGGGTGAGGGCGCATCCCAATTTTGCAAAAATAAAATTTGTAGTGGGAGCATCTTGCTCCCTAATGTCCAGGAAGCGGGCTAGAGAGCCATCACTTGCTGTTATTTCAGCAGGTGGGTGAGGGAGCATCCCAATTTTGCAAAAATAAAATTTGTAGTGGGAGCATCTTGCTCCCTAATGTCCAGGAAGCGGGCTAGAGAGCCATCACTACAAAAAAAAATAAATTTACACATTTGGGATGCTCCCGTGGGTGATGCTTCTACAAAATAACTGCCAAGAAAGCATCTAAGTTGAAGACATTGGGAATTCTCACGGATAATAGTGAGAATCAGAATCCTATATTCCTTAACATTCAGCACCGTGACAGAAACTGGAAGCTACAAAGACACTGTAAATCTACCCAAGACGAGTTTTGATATGCGGGCGAACGCCATCAAGCGTGAACCCGAAATCCAGAAATTTTGGGAAGAAAATAAAATTTTTGATCGCCTGTCGCAAAACAATCCAGGCGAACTATTTATACTGCACGATGGGCCACCCTACGCAAACGGCTCACTTCATATTGGTCATGCCTTAAATAAAATTCTCAAAGATATTATTAACCGTTACCAATTGCTGCAAGGGCGGAAGGTGCGCTACGTCCCTGGTTGGGACTGTCACGGCTTACCAATTGAGTTGAAAGTTTTGCAGAATATGAAATCGGCAGAACGGCAAAATCTAACGCCCTTGCAACTGCGCCAGAAAGCCAAGCAATTTGCTTTAGCTACAGTGGATGACCAACGCCAAAGTTTTAAACGCTATGGTGTTTGGGGTGATTGGGACAATCCTTATTTAACACTAAAGCCGGAATATGAAGCGGCGCAAATTGGCGTCTTCGGTCAGATGTTCTTAAAAGGATACATCTATCGCGGCTTAAAGCCTGTCCACTGGAGTCCCAGTTCTAAAACGGCCTTGGCGGAAGCAGAATTAGAATATCCCGAAGGTCACACTTCCCGCAGTATCTACGCGGCTTTTCCCATCACAGGTTTGTCTGAAGCACTAAAACCAACTCTGGGTGAATATCTGCCAGATTTGGGCGTCGCTATCTGGACAACCACACCTTGGACAATTCCGGGTAATTTGGCGGTAGCGGTGAATGGTGAGTTGAATTACGCGGTGGTGGAAATCTCACGCAGAGGCGCAGAGGCGCAGAGAGGATTGAAGTACCTCATTGTGGCGGCGGATTTGGTGGAACGTCTTTCAGCAACTATTGCGGCTGATTTAACCGTAAAAGCCACATTTAAGGGGCAAGATTTAGAACATACTACTTACCGTCACACGTTATTTGACCGGGAAAGCCCGGTAGTTGTGGGCGGTGATTACATTACCACTGAGTCGGGTACTGGCTTGGTACACACTGCCCCTGGACATGGTCAAGAAGACTACATTGTCGGTCAGCGCTATGGTTTACCCATCCTCGCACCAGTGGATGATAACGGCAACTTTACCCAGGAGGCGGGAGAGTTTGCGGGGTTGAATGTGCTGGGTGATGGGAATCAGGCGGTTATCGATGCGCTAACTGCGGCGGGTTCCTTGTTAAAGGAAGAAGCCTATGCACACAAATATCCTTACGACTGGCGGACAAAGAAACCCACGATTTTCCGCGCCACTGAACAGTGGTTCGCTTCTGTGGAAGGATTCAGAGAAGCAGCATTAAAGGCGATCGCTGCGGTAAAATGGATTCCAGCCCAAGGTGAAAATCGCATCACCCCAATGGTGGCGGAACGTTCTGATTGGTGTATCTCTCGTCAACGTAGTTGGGGTGTACCCATCCCTGTGTTCTACGATGAAGAAACTGGGGAAGTATTGCTGAATGAGGAAACCATCAACCATGTCCAAGCAATTATCGCTGACAAAGGCTCTGACGCTTGGTGGGAACTCTCAGTACCAGAGTTGTTACCAGAAGCATACCGCAGTAATGGCCGGTCTTACCGTCGGGGTACTGACACAATGGATGTGTGGTTCGATTCTGGCTCATCTTGGGCGGCTGTCGCCAAGCAGCGTCCAGAGTTAGGCTACCCTGTGGATATGTATTTGGAAGGTTCCGACCAACATCGCGGTTGGTTCCAGTCAAGTTTGCTCACCAGTGTAGCGGTTAACGGCATCGCACCATACAAAACTGTGTTGACTCACGGCTTTGTGCTGGATGAACAAGGGCGGAAAATGAGCAAATCGGTGGGGAATGTGGTTGACCCCCAGGTGATGATTTTGGGGGGTAGCAACCAGAAAAAGGAACCAGCTTATGGTGCTGACGTGTTGCGGTTGTGGGTGTCTTCGGTAGATTACACTTCCGACGTGCGCTTGGGTGGCAATATCATCAAGCAGCTCAATGATGTTAGAGGTAAGATTCGCAATACAGCGCGGTTCTTGCTGGGTAGCTTGCATGACTTCAACCCAGACAAAGACGCAGTAGCTATCGAAGATTTACCAGAACTCGATCGCTACATGTTACACCGCATCACCGAGGTGTTTCAGGAAGTCACAGAAGCCTTTGACACTTTCCAATTCTTCCGCTTCTTCCAAACTGTACAGAATTTCTGCGTGGTGGATTTATCCAACTTTTATTTAGACGTTGCCAAAGATAGACTGTACATCAGTGCAGTGAACGCCTTCCGCCGTCGCAGTTGTCAGACAGTATTGCAGATTGCTTTAGCAAATTTAGCACGAGCGATCGCCCCAGTACTATGCCACACCGCCGAGGATATTTGGCAACATCTCCCCTACAAAACACCGTATAAATCGGTGTTTGAATCTGGTTGGGTAAAAGTAGAAGAAGACTGGCTAGATACCGACTTAGGGGAATTTTGGGAAACCTTACGCCAACTGCGTACCGATGTCAACAAAGTCTTGGAACAAGCCAGGATAGAAAAACTCATTGGTTCTTCCCTAGAAGCCAAAGCCTTAATTCATATCCCCCACAAACAGTTAGGCGATGCTATCAAAGCCTTTAACCCAGCTAAAGGTAACGGTATCGATGAACTGCGGTACTTATTACTGACTTCTCAGGTAGAAATCTTAGACTCTACCGCCAAACTGCAAGGATTGAAATATACAGCCCAAACAGCAGACTGGACAATTGGCATAGTCAATGCAGACGGCGAAAAATGCGATCGCTGTTGGAACTACTCCATCCACGTGGGAGAATCAGCAGAACACCCCCTATTATGTGAACGCTGCATTCCTGCCCTAGCCGGCGAATTTTAACCCGTAGGGGCGTAGGCTGTACCTTAGAGTAGGGTACAGTTGCTCGCCCTCCCTACTATTCCTGTTCCTTCTTAGGATTAAAAGTTTCCGGGAAGGAGACATCTTCGTAAACGTCAGTGACAGAACAAGAAAAACTCAGGCTAGTCAACTGTAATTCTTGATTTCCTCTATAACTATAAAGCTCCCATCTACCTGCTACATTACGTCGAAAACAATCAATACGCTGACGGTTTTGACTAATTAAGAGATACTCTTGCAATGTTTCTAAGTCTTGATAGTCACTAAATTTATCACCTCTGTCTAAAGCTTCAGTTGAAGGTGATAAAACTTCAATAATTAAGCAGGGATAGCGTTTAAAATATTCAAAATTTGTATCTCTTTGGTCACAAGTCACCATAATATCAGGATAGTAAAAAACATTCAGAGACTCGATACGTGCTTTCATATCAGCAACGTAAACACGACACCCAGATCCACGAATGTGATTTCTTAACAGGGCGACTAAGTTAGCTGTAATTGTGACATGAGCATCACTCGATCCTGCCATTGCATAAATCTGTCCTTGGATATATTCATGTTTAATCTGGCTAGATTTTTCAGTTTCCAGATATTCGTCTGGTGACAAATAAGAGAAAGATTGGCTAAGAGTCATATTCCATAATTAGGTGAGGCTTATATATTCCTTGATCCTAACATTCAGCCTTTGAGCGATGGCGCGCCCGCCGCAGGCGATCGCCCTACACAACATAAGTTTAGCCTCATCAGATTAGGCGATCGCTTCACTCCACTTCTAACTCACCTACTACTAAAATTCTCAACTCCGTGACTCGCTTCAAAGTCTCATCATTAGTCAAAAAAGCATCACAGTTACTTGTTAAAGCGATCGCCACCTGCAAGGCATCAGGTAACTGAAGATTGTAAAGTGAGCGTATTCTTGCAGCTGCTTGTGCAATAACAGCATTAATATCTACAAAAACCACGTCATTACTGAGTAACACATTGACAAAAGCTCGCTCTAAATCCACTAATCCTAACCGCATAGCACCTACTAAACATTCAGACAATGTTATGGGAGATACTACTGCTGTAATATCAGTTTCCAATCGTGCAAAAATTGGGTCTACTAAATTTACAAATCCGGATTGCGCTCTACAAAATAGATGACTGGTGCTGTATCAATAAATATGTGAGAAACTCCTACTAATGCCTCACTAATTTTCATTATTTTTAGCCTAACAAACTTTTCCGATGCTCATCTCCTTCCCGTCTAGTCTGAGAAACCCACTCTTGAGCATCTTTACCCAATAACGGATAAGAGGCCATACCTTTTAAATCACTCCATTTGCGTTTTGACTGTACTTGAATGACGTGCTGTTTTATCCGTTCTACTAAATACCCCATCACTTTCAATTGATCTTCTGGAGTCAGTTGGTCAATCTCGCTGAACATTTGTTGCAGTGATAAACTCATCAGCTTAATTCCAATTCAGTAAATATAAATATGAATGATCGTAGCATTCAGCCAATTTGAGCGATGGCGCGGAGCGTACTACAAAACGTAAGTTCAGCCCCATCAGAGTATCGCAACTCCATTTTCCTAAAACAAAGGCAGAAACACTATGCGGTCTTGATACTCGTTATTAAGTGAACCTTCTGCTATCAAAAGTAACTGTTCTAGATTTTCACCAACGCTTAATTTTGAACTCAAAATGAAGATTCCCGGCACATGATGATTTTGCGCTATATGATCTGCCAAGTGAACTGGCATAGATTTACGGTTATTAGTGACTAGAACAAAATCATTTTCTTCACACCAAAGCAAAATTTCTGGATCTAATGTTCCCTTTGGTGGAGTGGTTAAATCTCCAATTGCCATGACAAACAAATCAGTCTTTAGGCGGCGTAGTTGTACTGTATAAATTGGGGCAACGTTCTCATCTATGAGATACTTCAGCGCCATGAGTTGGAATCGTCGTTTTTTCAGCTTTTAATTTACGTAGTTTTTCTACAACTGGGTTTGGGTTGCGGCGTTGCTCTTCTCTCATGCGATCGCCCCACTCTAACCAGTCTGTCATATATGCATCTACGACTTGTTTGTTGTGTAAATAGTAAAGAACTGTCGCATAAACTTGTTCTAAAGTCAATGAGGTGTAAGTTTTGGCAATCTCCTCTGGAGTTTGAGCACGGAAGAGGTAGTCAAACAAAATAGTTTCAATTCCTACTCGTGTACCTTTTAGCCGAATATCATCAGGAGCTAGAAAGTTAAAGTAGTCTTCAAGTTGCATAGTTAACTGAGGCTTATATACTCCTCTGATCTTAACATTCAGCGAATTTGAGCGATGGCGCGGAGCGTACTACAAAATGTAAGTTCAGCCCCATCAGAGTAGGCGATCGTCAGAATTCATTCTGAGGCGGGCTATGGGTTTCGCGTTAAGTTGACACAGGTGGACATGATAGCACTGCTACAACTTTACCCATGCCCCATGCCCCATCCTACAACTTCTGCAACAACTCTTGAGTTAACTGAAAGAAAGCCTTAGAACCAGCAGACTGTGGACTGAGTAAAACAGCAGGCTGAAAACTATCAACAGCCTTAGCTACATTCACGTCAACTGGTATTTGATTCTTACAAATTTTTTCCACACCAAAATCTTCCACAACCCGATGCATTACCTGTTTATAGTATCTGCCAGTTAGCAAGTTAGAACTAGACATACTAAAGACAATACCCAACATTTTAATATTTATTTTTGCCTCATGTTCATGACTATCCTTTAACTGACCAATGCGCCTTTCTAGTAGTTGAATACCCACCACAGATAAAGGTTCTGGTTTTGCAGGCAGAATATAGAAATCACTAGCAGCCAAAGCGCTACGAGTCATCAGGTTATAGCCAGGCGCACAATCTAGAAGAATAAAATCATACTCTTCACGCACAGGTTTTAAAATGTTGTTAATCAAGACTCGTTCAAAACGATTCCAAACCGTTTCAAAATCCTGTTCACCCAAAGCTACCGCTTGTTGATGCAGCATTTCTGAAACCACAAATTCATCATACAAATCAATATCTCCAGGCAATAAATCTAGCCCTGGCAAATTACAAACTTGCGATTGCACAATATCTTGAATCGTAGTTTTAGCGTTTTGCTCTGGATTAATAATTTGGTCAATTAAATATCTAAATGTCTTTCTTTGTTTACGACGTTTAGCAAACTCTAAAGGCGACATCATACTCAGCGTAGCGCTAATTTGGCTATCTAAATCCAGTACTAGCACCCGCTTACCGTGATTTTTTGCTAAACAAGTAGCTAAATTTACCGTGATAGTGGTTTTACCAACACCACCTTTCATATTTGCAGTCGCAATTACATATCCCATTGATTAAGTCCTCTGATAGCGCCCTCTCATCTAGGTAGCGTATGCATCTCCTGATCAACTAGAATTTTCGCTAAATTTAATATTTGCGCGTATTCATAAAAGTAATTTCAGTGACACTTCCTCCTTTGAGGCAGTCAGAATTATATAGCAACGTGACTTAATTTGTGAAATATTGGCTGGGAATTATAAACAGTTCTTATGTATAAATACTTATACAACATGATTGTTTACATAAATTGTAGTGGAGTTGATTACTTAAAATTACTGAGCCTATGCCATAATACTATAGGTATAAAATTTTCGATAATGATTCTACTTGTCTAGGGGTAAAAAAATTGCCTTTTAATCCCGAACTGTGTCGCAATGAAAGCGAAGTTGAAAGCAAGCTCATAGTTCAGTATTTGCTACCGCAGCTAGGGTATACTCCTGACACCTGGCATCAAGAAGTTGCCGTTGGTAGTATCCGCTTAGATTTTTTAGCATTTGCTGCACAAGTTATTCCCTTTGTTTTGGATGCTAACTCACCATTGAGTGTTGTGATGGAGGCGAAGCATCCCAAGCATAACTTAAATAATCATGTCTCACGACTCAGGCATTATTTAACCAGCTTGAATGTGCGGTATGGCTTGTTGACTAATGGGAAAGAAATCAGGATTTATGAAAAATTACAGTATGATATCCAGCTTGTCTTTCAATGTGCTGGTAAGGACGTTGAGGCGAAGATAGAGGAAATTAGCAGTTTAATTGATAGAGAAAGTTTGAAAGCAAGGCAAAGTGTAGAGAAATCTGAGATTGAAATATCTGAAACTAAATCGAGTTCTGAAAGCAAGAGGCAAAATTCTATGAAAGTAATTGCGGTTTATCACAATAAGGGCGGCGTTGGTAAAACAACTACTGTAGTTAACTTAGCTGCTGCTCTTCGTAAAAAGGGTAAAAGAGTTTTAGTTATTGATTTAGACAGTCAAGCTAATACTACATTTGCAACCGGTTTAGTCAAATTTGATGATGAAGAATTTGATGATATAAAAGGATCTAACATTCTTCATATATTACAATCAGAAGATTTTTACCCTATAGAAGAAGTTGCTAGAAAATCTCAGTTTACTGATCCAGAAATTAGTGTTGTTCCTTCTCATATCAGTTTAATGAATTATGAAAATGAGTTAATTCAGCAAGAAGATAGTAAAATGATGCTCGCTCAAAAGCTCAATGAAGTATCAGAGAAATATGATGTAGTATTGATTGATACTCCTCCTTCTTTAAATCTCTATGCTAGGATTGCTCTAATTACTGCTGATTACCTTATTATTCCTTCAGATCTCAAACCTTTTGCGAATCAAGGTCTCATAAACGTTAAGGATTTTATTAAAAAGATAAATGGATTTAGAAAACAAATAAGAAAACCTCAACTTGAAATTTTAGGTGTACTTGCTTGTAAAATATCGACTAATAATCAATTTGTAAAACATACTTTACCTAAACGACTAGAAGCCATTCCAAAACGATATGGTTTTGAGGTCATGGATTCAGTTATTTATGACAGAGACGATCTGGCTAAATGTGCAGAAAAGTTTCTGATTGTAGGAGATATGGAGGTAGCTGATCCAATTTCCGTGCTTGATTTTAAACCAGATTCAACAGCCGCACAAGAATTTGAATTGCTAGCATTAGAAGTTTTACAAAAGATAGGGTTAGCTTAATGAAATTGTCCACATCGCTTGTTGCTATCAAAAAAATTACTTCTAGCAAACCTCGTTCAACTTTTGTAGATGATGATTTAGAACAAGCTGCTAAGTTGATTTTAGAGTCTGAAGGAGTTATTAACCCTATAGTAGTTCGCAGAACAAGTCTACAATCATATGAGGTAGTAGATGGCGACTTTGAGTATTATGCGGCGGCTAGAGCTAGAGAAATAGATCCGCGTAAAGGTGAAATGATTGGAGTATTTATTATTGAAGATGAAAATGAGGAAGCTTTAACAAAGCAAGTTCAATTATTTAGAAAAGCAAAAGATGGCAGTTTAGGAAAAGTAAACTTCACCGCAAAAGATTTAGAAAATTTTTTAAACAATTTAGAATCGCGCTTTGAAAAGATCACTAAACAACTGTTGGAAGAGTCAACTGCTAAAGTAAAGTTAGAAAATGAAAACAAGGAGCTAAAAAGAAAGTTAGCAGATAAGGTTGAACCTCTAGCAGTATTTACAAAATTTGAAGTAGATAAAATTGCTAAAAAACTACTCAATGCAGGCTTTAATGTAAAGAAAGCTAATCAGGTATCAATAGCAGTAGTAGATGAACGCGAAAAAGAACAGTTTAAATCATTAAATGATGTGATAGAAAGAGTAAAAATCCTACATGGAAAAAAAATGCAAAAGGGTATAAGCGTTAATAAAATGCTTGATATTATAGAAAGCCTCTATCTAGAAGATTAGTAGATTTTAGCTTTCAACTGCGATCTAACACAGTTTATAAACCTACTCCAACTCTTCCAAAAAGTAGGTAATAAAGGTTGATGGTGCGTTGCGCTGTGCGACAACACACCCTACATTGAAATTTATTAATATAGCTGGAAATATCAGCGCTGGTTTATTTAAAAGTAGTTTTTAAAAAGGTAATCGATTAGCGATCGCACTCTTTTAGTACACTCATAGTCATATATCGGCGAAAATCTTAAAGAAGCCGGGGATATTGTTATTCAAAAAATGAATGAACAGAGGGTGTAGTGAGTTATTTAAAAATCAACTTCAAATCATATTGAGATATTAGACAAATAAAAATCTGATGTTAAAACTGATATGTAACCTGAGTGATTTATATCTACTACAGCTTAAATCTACCACGATAGTTTTTTAATTATAAAAAGGAAAATTCTATGCGTATTCTTATGCTATCTTCCACATTTCCCTATCCTCCCAGTCGTGGGGGAACGGAAATTAGAACATTTAATTTGCTCAAATACCTCCAACAAAACCATTCTGTGAGTTTAGTTACACAGTCTAACAAAGAAGTAACGAATGCAGATGTAGAGGAATTACGGAAATATGTCAGTGAACTGATTATTTTTCCCTTACCACCAGAACCCGAAAGTCAAGGCGGAATTACAGGATTATTCTCTAAGACGGGACGATTCATCGAATCGGTAGTGAAAGCCACACCACCAAATGTTTTGCATCGTTACTCGCCAGCTATTCAAGCGTTAGTTGATGATTATGTGGAGGCGAAAAAGTGTGATGTCATCACCTGTGAACATAGTGTAAATGAAATATATATTCGTCCTGAATTCCGCCACAGTGTAAACACGGTGGTCGATGTCCACAGTTCAGTTTACGGCTGGGTGCGTGACCATCTAGAAATGAAAGCTTCACAAAATGCTTTACGCGATCGCTTATATCTCTCTTTAGTCTTGGAACGTTATGAGAAGCGTTACTCCGCTAAATTTTCTCACATCGTTGTCACCACCGCAGACGATCGCCAAGAATTTCTCAAACTCCGCCCTGATATTGAAATCGCGGTCATTCCTAATGGCGTAGATTTGGAATTGTTTCCCTACCGTTCCCAAGACTCAGGCGGACACGGTTTAATCTTTGTCGGGGCGATGGATGCATCTCACAACATTGATGCGGCGAGGTTTTTTGCCTTAGAAGTCTTACCAGAACTACAAAAATCTTATCCTGACGCCACATTTAGTATTGTTGGTGCTAGACCAGCAGCAGAAATTTTAGCACTGAAAGACATTCCTGGGGTCATCGTCACCGGGCGCGTCAATTCGATGGTAGAGTATCTTCATCAATCAACCGTTTGTGTAGTGCCACTGAGAACGGGTTTTGGGATTAAGAATAAAACCTTAGAGGCTATGGCAGCTGGTGTACCGGTAGTAGCAAGCGATCGCGGTTTAGAAGGATTAGCTGTAGATAGTCATGGTATCCCATTGGGAGCGTTACGAGCAAATACACCAAGGGAATATGTTACAGCTATTAGTCAACTGTTTGAGCAACCACAACTGCGATCTGAATTATCTGATAATGGTAGAAAACTGGTAGAAATAGAATTTACCTGGGAAATCGCCGGTCAACGCTATGAAAAAATCTGCTGTGGGAGTTAATTTATTCGGTGTTACTGAATTTAGGGATCAATCTTGTGGGTTCGGTAACTTGCTCAAAAATAAATTTTGGATTAAAGCTTTGGAAGTCGTTTGAAAATATCCTATAACTATAAAAAATGAAGGATGAAATATAAACTTTCATCCTTCACACTTTTTGAAGTCTCCAGTCGAAATCTGATTATTGTTGCATTGAAGGGACTGCGAAAATTCTGCTAGATATTGGAATACGTGCAGTAGGCTGTGTTGCAGGCACTGTATTATTAGTAGATGAAGAGTTACTATCAACCTCTGAAGTGATATCTGCCTTGCTCTGTCCAGAACTGCTAGAATCGCTCAATTTTGAGGATAAATTAGTATTTTCAGCAGAAGATTTTGAAGATATGGAACTATTGCTATTAATCTCATCTTCATTTAATTCTCTGGCAGTTTGAGCTTGACATGGAGCCATGACGAAAGCCAAACCTGCTGCTAAGGCTAGTGCTAGCAGTTGCTGAGTAGATTGTTCCATTATGATTACTTAAATTTTTAGATAAATATGGAATGTGGGAAAAGAACAGAATTATTGTATCGGTCAGAGATTAATAACAAATGAAATGTTATGGTGGCAATTGAAAATTTATTAGTTTGGAGAAGATTTACTAGTTGATCAATTAGTTATCTTGTAAATGCATACACCCTTGATAATCTGGTTTTTCGCCAATCTGACCAGCGCAACTTTCAAAAGTATAGTGGCTGGAATCATTTTAATGAAAGAGAAATTTTACGGAAATTGAGTTGCTAAATTATATAATTGATGTAATCACCAATGAAGTATATTTAGCGATTTCGATTATTAAATATATAAAGTTTTTACAAAAGGTAGTTTTCTGCTCTAACTAAAAATCGGTGTTGCTAGATCTGCTGTTTGAAATATACGTAGAGGAGTAACCCTCGTCTTACTTGCATTGCAAGGACTATACTCCAAAGGAGTAACCCCAGGGTATTGAGAATTTTGAATTGGTATCACTTTGTCAATTTGTCGATTTAAGCTATGTTTGGTAAATAAAAGAAGTAACCTATGTAGTCAGTTTTTATCCGACACTTGACACAAAGCATTGTGAGTGGAAAACGTCTGCCAGAAACCATTGCCCATGTCAGAATTACCCGCCAATCCTGGCAACACGGCTTCCTTGAGGGCGAAGTGAGCGCCGGTGACTATGAGTGGCAGTTTCAATGGCATTTTCGCCGAGGAGAACTGTCTGTGAAGCCTTCTCAAGGTCGCGCTTTAATTAAAGAACCTCTAGGTCGCTTTTTAGAGCAACAAGATTATCAGTTAGAGCCTGGGGGAGATTATGCTTTTACTATTCGGGCTGAACTGTAGAGAGACGTAGCACTGCTACGTCTCTACAGATTCCGTCAAACGATTTAAATATCGCTCAATCAAGAGGATAGCGACAATATCATCTATGGGTCGTGGTGGCTGCCGCATACCTTTTGGTAATAGTTTTGTTATACCTTTGGGTGGGTACATTTGCCAATAGCGATCGCGTGCTTCTAGAGTTGTGTAGCGCTCATCTACTAAAATAATATTGAAAGCGTTTCCTAGTTCTTGATTAAGCTGCTGTTTCCACTGTTTGGCCGTAGTTTGATTACCCATCACCACCAAAGAAATCGGAAACTTTTGGCGTAGTGCTTCAATAGTAGCGATCGCCCCAGCTGCAAGAACAACTTCGTGATAATGCAATTGCCGATCCAATCCCATCACTGCTACACCACATTTATCTCGACCTGGATCAAATCCCAAAATCACTGGTTGTGTTGGTAAAAATTCCCTGGAAGTCATATTAAATACGCTTAAATATTAATAAATTTCACCGTGTCAATATTTTGAGTCTTTAGGTACTAAAAATAATTTGTCCATCTACTATGGCCACTAGTTTTACTCTTAATGGCCCCGCAGTGTAAGTGTCCTCTGCGGCGATCGCTTTGATTTCTAATTGTTGAGTAGACTGGCGCAATTGGCTGACGAAGCGGAGGAAAGTACCATCTATTTGTACGCTTTCAATAATTCCAGCATTACGAGCACGAAACTGGGAAGCCGAAATCAGTAAATCCAATCGCTGGCGTAATTGATAAGATGTCATTGTTTTGGGATCAGCAGTAGTTGTAGCTAGCACTTGACCATCCGAAAAGACTAGTTGATTTCTGGCCGTATCAGCAAAAAACTCTATTTGCTTTTCTCCCCTGACATAATTGCCAGCAGAGAAAATCCGCATCACGTATTCTCGACCGTCATCAATCTGCTTGACTAATTGCTCAATCTTCTCTTGGGTAACATGCAGTATCTCTATATTTGCAGGATTTGACCCAGGTTCAGTTAATTCCAGGTTAGCATTCCGATTGGCTTCCTGGAGAAGTTGGACGACGATTTGACGAGCAGCAGCAGTTTGGTTAACCCGAACCACACCAGACGCTAGCACTTGGCCGCGAATCAAAGCCAGTTTACCCAAACGCAAGTCACGGTAAGACTGGTAGTATTTTTCTAGCCTTGCCACTTCCTGTTCTAAATAATTCTGTTGTTTTTCCAATTCTTTCAGGCGCGCTTCCCGTTTACCAATTACTTGCTCACGCGCTTTAATTTCTAAATTACGCTTTTGAATTAATTGGTCGAGGTTGGCTATTTTTTGATCTCGTTGTTCAATAGCTTCTTGCCTATTTGCCAGTTCCTGGTCGCGTTTAGCGATCGCTGTTTTCGCTTCACTAATAGCTTTTTGGGCTTCAGCGTATAGTCTTTGACGCTCTGTCTTCAACTGTTCTACGGCTGCTTGCAGAGCCTTTCTCTGATTGTAAACGCTTTGCAGTTCAGTTAGAGCTTTTTGGTATTGAGCCACAACTTGACCCAACTGACCTTGAGTGCGTTGGAGTTGTGCTTGAGTTTGCGCTTGTTGACTAATTGTGCGATTCAGTTGCGCTTGAGTTGCCAGTTGCTTGGCATTTGCTGCTTGCAGTGACCGATTAATATCTTGTAAGTCTTGTTGCGCTTTAGCTTGTTCAGTCCTAGCTTGATTGAGTTCAGTCTCTACTTGGCTTTTTTCAGCTTCTAGGGTTGTTAACTGTTCGCGCTTGAGCCTGCGATCTTTTTCAATATTTTCAATTTCAAAGACCCCTTTTCGCAAGCCTTCGTCGGCAGCAAATAAAATTGCTAGGGTTGATGCCGAAATCAACGTACCAGTAAAAATAGTTACCAGTACAGCAGTGTTTTTGGGGCGCAATTTAAAGAGTGAGAGGCGGGCCTTGCCAACCCGTGTGCCAATACGATCACCAACGGTGGCAAGTACGCCTCCCAGAATCAAGATTGCTAATATGAGGATGTACCCGGTGGTCATCTGCCGCTACCGAAATGCTTCCAGATACAGCCTACTACTTTCATTCATTTTCTGTGAGGCATGGGAGATTGGCAATAGCTGAAAGTACTCAATTTTTAGATTTACCGACCTGTGGGTGATGGGTGTTAACTCTAAAAACACAACATTTACCAACTCCGCTGCCCTCAACTGGTTTTAAGTGAACTGCCTACTCAAGGTAACAGGTTTATGCACAGTAATCTTCTTTTTGTGGATTGAAATCATCTTTTTTTCACGTAAATCCCCGAGTAGCCTAGTCACAGTTACACGAGTAGAACCAATTGCTTCTGCGATCGCTTGATGAGATAGTTTTAGATCAATTGTGATCCCATCGGCACAAGGAAGGCCAAAATCACGACAGAGAATTAACAGAAAACTCACCAATCTCGAACCCATATCTCGGTGAGCGAGGGTTTCAATCATCATCTCTGTCTGTAAAATGCGCGAAGACAGACCCCGCAGCATTAACATCGACAATTCTGGATTTTCCTTGAGAGCTTGCTCGACTTGTTCAATTGGAGCTGACAGCAATTCTACAGGTGTAAATGCAACCGCATGGTAAAATCTATCCGACTTGTTTCCCGTCAGCAACGACAACACACCGAAAACACTATTTTCCCGTAGTAGTGCTACCGTTATTTCTTCTCCTGCCTCGTACACCCTGGAAAGTTTCACCGCACCCTTCAAAAGAAAATAAACTCGTTCAGCAGGATCGCCAGGAAAAAAGATCGTTTTATTGCGTTCAAACGTTTCTACAACTGGCGGAAAAGCGCCAGTCGCCATCTGACGAAAAACATTTGCTAGGGCTTTATCTTGTGTCACGATCATCTCCCTTCCCCTACCCAATGCCGGAAAAACAAAAACTGATTACCTAAGAATACACCCGAAAAAACAATAAGACACCGTCAACCTTTCTGTACTTTCCTATACTCAAAAATACTGCTTCATAGTTATTTGTTTATAATGATACATAATTTCTGATCTTTTTAGCTAGTAGTTGTTGATAGGTAATTCCATGATTACAACACAGCAACAACACTCACAACCATTTACAACAGTCAAAAGCCTTATATTTAATCACTTTTTGAAGTTTGTGAAAAGATACCAGCAGGCTTCACCTGTAAGCAAAATTTTTTAAATAAATTTTGTGTTTTGAATCTTAAATTTCCTATAGTACTACTAGCTGTATTCAAAAGATTTTTTGCAGAAAAAATTAAGAGTTGTGGTGCAGAACTTAAGTAATAAGGGGTAATTTAGTTGCAGTAAACACTTCCAGCAATCACCGTTTTTGCAAATCCCACGTAAAACCAAGACAAACTAGCCTCAGATTCTAGTATGCTCCTAATCATTGATCACGTTGACAATTTCTATGCTAAATCTGACTGGAAAAAACGCCCTGGTTACAGGCATTGCCAACAACCGTTCCATCGCCTGGGGAATTGCCCAACAACTGCATAAAGCAGGAGCGAACCTCGGCATTACCTACTTGCCAGATGAGCGTGGCAAAATGGAGAAAAAAGTTGCGGAATTAGTAGAACCCCTCAATCCCAGCTTGTTTGTTCCCTGCAATGTCCAAAATGAAGAACAGGTTCAGTCTACTTTTGAGACGATCCGCGAGCAGTGGGGAAAGTTAGACATTCTTGTTCACTGTCTAGCCTTTGCCAACAAAGATGATTTGAGTGGAGATTTTAGCCAAACCTCACGCTCAGGCTTCAGCACCGCTTTAGAAATTAGTACTTACTCCCTAGTGCAATTGAGTGGTGCTGCTAAACCCTTGATGACAGATGGCGGTAGTATCCTCACCTTGACCTATTTAGGCGGTGTCAGAGCAATTCCTAACTATAACGTCATGGGAGTTGCCAAAGCGGGTTTAGAAGCCAGTGTCCGCTATTTAGCTGCGGAACTTGGTCCACAAAATATCCGAGTCAATGCCATCTCTGCCGGCCCCATTCGGACTTTAGCCTCTAGCGCTGTTGGCGGCATCCTAGACATGATTCATCATGTAGAGCAAGTCGCTCCCTTACGCCGCACAGTCACACAGCTAGAAGTAGGCAATACGGCGGCTTTTTTATGTAGTGACTTATCCAGTGGCATCACTGGGCAAGTCATCTATGTGGATGCAGGATATGAAATCATGGGGATGTAATACGATTTGGGCATGGGGCATTGTCACGAAAAACCTATGCCCTATAATGCCACCTGCTACAAGTCGGCAAAGCCACCCAACACAGTGGCTCCCTTATGCCCCATGCCCTATGACCCTTCTGAATATGCAAATTAGCGAACCCCAAGTTAATATCTCACACCAAGACTCAACTAACACCTCTCGGATTGCCACCGTTCACCGTAAGACGGGTGAAACTAATGTGCAAGTTAGTGTCAACCTCGATGGTACAGGCATCTGTTGTGCTGCCACTGGCATTCCCTTTTTAGACCACATGTTGCATCAAATAGCCTCCCACGGGTTAATTGATTTGGATGTGCAAGCCCAGGGAGACTGGGAAATTGATGACCACCACACCAACGAAGATGTAGGCATTACCCTGGGACAAACCATTAGTAAAGCCTTAGGCGATCGCAAAGGTATTGTCCGCTTTGGTAATTTCCTCGCACCACTGGATGAGGCTTTAATTCAGGTAGCACTGGACTTTTCTGGACGCCCCCATCTTAGCTATGAGTTACAAATTCCGACTCAACGGGTAGGGACTTATGATACCCAGTTGGTGCGAGAATTCTTTGTAGCACTAGTGAACCACAGCCAATTGACACTGCACATTCGCCAACTAGATGGAATTAATTCCCATCACATCATTGAGGCAACATTTAAAGCCTTTGCTAGGGCCACACGGATGGCGGTAGAAATTGATCCCCGTCGTGCTGGATTGATTCCCAGTTCTAAGGGGGTTTTGTAGGTTAGTTAAAATTACTAAACAGGGGTGTCACATACAGTGCCAATTAGTGCCTCGGTTTGGGATAATTGACAAACCTAACAATGATAGCTATTGTCAGTTCACTAGGTAAGCTATTAATTAATACCAAGTTGCAGTTGTCACTGTTGAGTTGGTAATTGCTAATTCATAATTAAACCGAGATGAAGTCTGTTGCAGACACCCCTGATTCTCAACTGAATAATACAGACTCTCCACCAGTAGTCCTCACTTCTGAGTTGCGAAAAGTCTATCGCACTGGCTTTTGGCACAATCAAAAAGTTATCTCTCTCAAAAGCTGTTCTTTAAAGGTTTACCAGGGAGAGACGTTTGGTTTACTAGGGCCCAATGGCGCTGGGAAAACGACACTATTAAAGCTGTTATTAGGAATTATTCGCCCCACCTCTGGGCGAGGACTATTGTTGGGTAAGCCACTGGGCGATCGCAGTGTCAAAGAAAACATTGGCTACCTGAGTGAAAGTCCCTATTTATACGAGTATCTCACTGGCTGGGAGTTCTTGCAGCTAGCTGCTGGATTATTTCAAATTCCCCAAAGTGTGCAGCGCCGACGTATTCCCCAACTACTGGAATTGGTGGGTTTATCTCAAGCCGATGCTCGCAAAAAGCAGCTGCGGCGATATTCTAAAGGCATGTTACAACGTGTTGGGATGGCACAGGCACTAATTAACGATCCAGACTTGGTATTCTTAGATGAACCAATGTCTGGTCTTGATCCGGTAGGACGCTACCAAATGCGGGAACTGATTTTGGGATTAAAAGCTACAGGTAAAACGATTTTTTTTAATAGCCATGTTCTCAGCGAAGTAGAGCAAATTTGCGATCGCATCGCCATCCTTGCCCAAGGTGAATTGATTTGTACTGGTTCTCTCAATCAACTTTTAGGCAATCCCAACACATATTACGTCAAAGGTCAAGGTGGAGATGGGGAAGTTCTCAAAAAATGGATACCTAGCCTAGTATTTGAGCCTGATGGTTCTTGGCAAGGTACGCTAAAAGATGATTACTATGATTTTCTCGCTAGCTTGCGTCTGATGGATGGGCAAATCACGACGCTGAAATTTTCCCGTATCTCTTTAGAAGAATTTTTTATCCAACAAATCGAAAAACAAGGTAATTCGGTTAATTTCAAATAATTGGCTGCACTTTGATGATCATGTTGTGAGCATTGTCCATCGCCATTCCTTTCAACAAGGTAAATCGGTGCAATAGTGTTGGTCTTCTATATTTATGAAGGGATGTTAATATACCTCTAATCCTTACCAATATAACTTTATATACATTAAACTAATTATCTTTCTTACGAAAGATGTTAAGGAAAAAAGCTGTAATTTTGGCTGATTTAATTTCAGTTTTGATATTTTGAGGAAGTAAATACCACATAAAAAGTCTCCCATGATCATTGTTGACTGTTGACTGTTCATAGCTCAGGATCAACGGTTAAAAATTTTAAGCGTGATAATTTATTTCTCAGTAATCTCTAATCAGTATTTGCATTAGTTTAAAACTGAATTTACCAAAAATTTATATTGCATCCGGTTATTCTTTAAAGTACCTTCACTAAAAATTTAAATTCAATCAATAAATCTTCTCCGGAAAAACAAGTTTTTCTAAGAAAATAAGAATGTTAGGGGAACTTGAATACTTAAGTATAGTCAAGATTAGAATGTTTAAACAGTACTTTAGCACTCGTAGTCTCAGAGTATCCGGTAAATATGCTTAATACAGACTTGCAGAAATCACTTACCCATTCAGCTGTGGGTGTAGCTTTGTTAACGGCTGTCAATGTTGCGGTACCATCTGCCAGCCTGGCTCAGGCACAACCAGGATTTCCTGATATACGTTCAGTAACACCAACAGCACAACCAGTATCAACAAGTACAGCTTTAGATATTAACTATACGTTAGGCGGTGGCGATCGCATACGTGTTAACGTATTTGAAGTTCCTGAATACACGGGAGAATATCAAGTTCCCCCTGGTGGAGCGATTAACTTACCTTTGATTGGCAGCGTTACAGTTTTGGGGCTAACTACTGAACAAGCTGCCGATGAAATAGCCCAAAGATACGCCCGGTTTCTCAAACGCCCTTTAATCTCAGTTAATCTGTTATCACCTCGCCCCATCAACGTTCTTGTTGCAGGGGAAGTGACACGTCCAGGAGCCTACACTTTGAACCTCAGTGGCGGTGCTGGTGACTCTCCCGGTGTACAATACCCAACTGTCTTAGCTGCATTAACCACAGCCCAGGGCGTGACACTGGCAGCAGATGTGTCTCAAGTTCAACTACGACGTAAGATAGGACGTTCTGGAGAGCAAGTTGTTTCTTTAAATTTGAAGGAACTGATCCAAACAGGCAGAATTGGACAGGATATTACCTTGCGGGATGGCGACACAATAGTTGTGCCCACTGCAACGGCTTTTAACCTTGCAGAAGCACGGAATTTATCTGCGGCTAACTTTGCTGCTGATGCTACCAGGCCCCGCACAGTAGCAATCATCGGTGAAGTCAACCGCCCTGGCTCCTATCTGGTTACTCAAGGGACTACAGCAGGGGATGGTGCAGAGGGAAATCCAGGTGTAGGAGTGGGAATTAGTGGACTACCAACTGTGTCACGGACTATTCAACTAGCAGGGGGAATCACACCACAAGCTGATGTGCGTAATCTCAAGCTACGTCGACCCACCAGAACTGGTAAAGAACAAACTATAGATATTAATCTCTGGCAATTATTACAGAGTGGTGATATAAACCAAGATATAGTTGTGCAAGATGGAGATACGATTGTTATTCCCACGGCCACTGAGATTAACCCCGCCGAAGCCACTCAATTAGCTACCACAACCTTATCTCCTGACAAAATTCAAGTTGGTGTCGTTGGGGAGGTTAAAAGACCAGGGCCTGTGGATCTGAAGCCAAATAGCTCTTTAAATCAAGCATTACTTGCTGCTGGTGGATTTAATGATGCTAGAGCTAGCAGTGCTGCTGTGGATTTGGTTCGTCTCAATCCCAACGGTTCTGTAACTAAGCGTGTAGTCAAGGTTGATTTTAATCAGGGGATTAACGAACAAACTAATCCCATACTCCGCAATAATGATGTTGTCGTAGTCAGCCGCAATGGGATCACCAAGACTTCTGATAGTGTCAACGTTGTTGCTGGGCCTCTAGGTACTATCTTGGGTATTGTGCGCCTGTTCTTTGGATTCTAGAGCCAACTACCAACTGGGGGCGTCGTTTTTAACTCGCCGTCCCCATGCTGGTGTAATTGTTGCTCCTCCACTCTCAAAAATGGGTGCGTCTCCCAATAATCATGAAGCAGTGACATACTCCTACACTGATGCTTCTCTACGAGAGGCTTCGCCAACGCATACAGTGTAGGCTTCCAAGACAATCCGGCTATTGCGTAGGAGACTCTTGGCTTTAAGAACCGGATGCCCCTCGGCTCTTTTTCTTATTACGATGGCTGCATTATGATCACGATCCAAAGAGCAACCGCAACTACATTTATGCCATCGTTCATGTAGCTTTTTAGGTACTTTTGCACCGCAGTTGGAACATTCTTGAGTTGTACCAGATGCTTTAACAGGTATTACCAACAAACCAGCATTTTCGGCTTTGTTTGTCAGGATTGACAAGAAGCTACCCCATCCAGCATCACGTACAGACTTTGAAAGTCTAGACCTTGAAAGTCCTTTGATGTTTAAATCTTCATGTGCAATTACATCATATTTTTTAAGCAGATTATTAGCGGTTTTAAAGTGAAAATCTTTGCGCTTATCAGCAACTTTTTTATGTTGCTTACTTAATTGCTTAACAGCTTTCTGTCTACGTTTACTACCCTTTTTACGACGTGAGACACGTTTCTGTATTACTCGTAAACGTTTTTGAGCTTTGCGATAATGTTGAGGAATAGCAACTGTTTCACCATCAGCAGTTGTCAAAAACTCTTTTAATCCCATGTCAATACCAGTTATTGATTCTGGATTAATATCGGGTTTGATTTCTGGAATCGTAGAATCTTCTAGACTGAAAGTTAAGTAATAACCGTCAGCTTTTTTGGTGATAGAAGCAGTTTTAATTTTAAAACCATCAGGCAACGGACGATGCAACACAACTTTGACTTTACCTAGTTTTGGTAAATCAATTAAATTGCCCTGTCTTGAAAAGTTTTGTGGAAGGAAACCTTCCCCACAAACTTTTCGCTGCAAACATCCATCTTTCATTTGTGGATAAGTGAAGGTTTTGTATCTACTTCTAGATTTAAACCTCGGCTTACCACTGCGTTTTCCGTTGCTATCACCCTTAAGAAAACGGTCAAAAGTTACCTGAACTCGCTTAACAACATCCTGCAAAACCTGTGAATAAATTTCACCGTAATGAGGATGCGTTTTTTTGAGTTCAGGTAATCTTTTCTTTTGAGAGTAATAGTCTGGATTACCCCTTAACTCTGGAAGGTGACAAACAAGAGGACAGGCATTAACGGGACAGCGATTTTGCTCATACCAGTTAAATCTATCTGCCAACAAATAGTTATACTGAGCGCACAACATAGACAACCATCTGTCTATTTCTGTCGCTTGTTGTTTTGTCGGGCGTAATCTGTACTGATATGCTGTCCTCAACTGTTTATCACCACCTTTGTAAATCAGTGTTATGTTTTTAGTATACACTAATTTTAATTTAAGTCTACAACCCAATGAAAAATGACTTTGTTTCCAAAGGGAGGTCTGTTAGCGACCTGAAAGCCCACCTTGTTTTAACAACAAAATACAGGCGTAGAGCATTTAACGCAGTAATGTTAGAACGCTTACACACTATCTTTGAGGAGTTATTAGTAAAGTGGGATTGCAAGCTTGTTGAGTTCAACGGTGAAGATAATCACATACATCTTCTATTCCAATATCATCCTGACCTAGAACTCAGTAAGTTGGTCAATAACTTAAAGTCTATTTCCTCTAGAAAATTGAGACAAGAATTTTCTGAACATTTAAAAACTTTTTATAGTAAAGATGTTTTTTGGAATGGTTCTTATTTTATTGCTAGTTGTGGGGGTGTTACCGTTTCAACTTTGAAAAAATACATTGAAAATCAGCAACAACCAGAAGATTAAGAATTGTTCGTTTCCTCCATGTTCCCCTCCCTCGCCTATCGGCATTGGTCGGGGAACTGTCGTCAACACAAGAGCCATTCATCTCATCACTTCCGCTATCGCGGTAAGTGAGAGGCTTCTGTCAGTTCAAGCTAAAGTGCTGACTACGAACAGAAAAAGAAATAAGCTACTGTGGAAGGAATGTCAGCTATCACTTTGCTCACAGAAAATAGTAGCTTCTATGCAGTTTCACTTAGGCAAACATCCGCGTCAGATCTCCTTCCTCCAAGGACTGCTGTGCAGCGTGACTCTCGCTGCGGGTTGTGTTGTAGCTATGCCTGCTACTTTAGCAGCAGAAAAGGTGACGATTCGCTTTGGGCCATTTCAACATTCCCTAGAGATCGCTGATTTAGAAACATTTGCTAAAACAGGTAGACTGCCAGAAAACTTGGAAATGTTTAGTTCTGTGTTAACGCCCCAAATTCGAGAACTACTCAACCGCCGACTAAAATTAGATCCGGCCTTTGCAGATAAGTTCGTCGATGAATTGGTGCGATCGCCCGCAGGTAAACAATTAGTCACATCTTTAGGTACAGCTATCCCCGGTAGCACCGTAGAAAGCCTCCAGACAGCCCTTTACCTGGGTTTGCGTCAAGTCAACGGTTTGAATGTCATTGATTTCTTGCGAGCCTACCCAGATAAAAATATTACTGTAGATGCCACTAAAGCTCTAGAAATTGCCGTAGAGTTGAACCCCAACAGCTTGCAAAGCCAAGCTTTGGGAGTTTTATTAGAGCGCCAGCTATTAGTAAATCAGAATACAGCCTTTCAACCCAGCTTTGATCCAGCCACCATTGGTCAAGCAGCAGTTCAGCAACAGTCACTCACCCTCCAAGACCAAAAACGACAACGCCTCATTCCTGTAGATATTTATTGGAGTCGGGTGGATGCACAAGCACCACTGGTGGTTATCTCCCACGGCTTTGGCGCTAACCGCAAATTTTTAACATATTTAGCGCGTCATCTAGCTTCCCACGGTATCACAGTGGCAGCGATCGAGCATCCTGGAAGTAATGGCGCTGCTGTTTCTCGATCCTCAGAAAAAGTCAACTTAGCACAACTACTCCCAGCTAGGGAATTTATTGAGCGTCCCCAAGATGTCAGCTTTTTACTTAATGAATTAGCAAAACTCAATACTCAACCTGGGCAACTCCAAGGTCAATTTCAAACTGAAAAAGTCACAGTTATCGGTCACTCCTTGGGGGGTTATACAGCCTTAGCTTTAGCTGGTGGAGAAGTTAACTTAGAAGCATTGCAGCAATTCTGTAAAACCTCTCTTTCTGTGGGAGAATCCCCTGGTGACTGGTTGCAATGTGCTGCTGCACCTTTAAAAGAGAAAAAACTCCAGCTAAAAGATGAACGTGTTAAAAGTGCGATCGCTCTTAACCCTCTGGTTGGTCAACTTTTTGGCAACAACGGTCTAGCTCGAATTAATCAGCCAGTATTGCTATTAACTAGCACAGACGATGTCTTTACCCCGACATTCAAGCATCAAATAGCACCTTTTACCCAACTCCGGGGTGCGAAATATTTGGTAACGGCTATTGGTGGAACTCATTTAAGTATTCTCGATTCGGCATATTCTGTCAGTGCAGCTACTACCATCACTAAAGAAAAGCGAGGCCAAGAAACCGATTCTCTCCGCCAGCTAGTGCGTGGTGTGAGCTTGGCGTTTATCAAACAACAGACACCAGACGCCAAAACCTACTCACCATTTCTCACACCAGCCTACGCCCAGTCTCTGTCTACCCGCCAATTACCCCTGCGTCTAAACTCTGATTTACCAGAAAATCTCAAGTCTTGGCTGGGTCTTGTACAGAAGTAACATTGTCAAAAATTAAACTTGCTTAAGCGTAGCAGAGTAGCGATCGCTCATTTACGCTCAAGCAAATTTACAAACCGACTAACCCAGGAATTTATTTACGTACTAGGTTAAGCAATTCTTTAGGGGAAGCAAGCAAGTCAATCGCCACAAAGAAGATTTTGCCTTGGGGATCTAGTAAGAACCGCCATGCAATATTCATCCCTACACTAGCTCCAAACCAAGGAGTTTGAACTTTCCCTGTGACTTTAATTTGGGTATAGCCATCTTCCACTAAATCAGATACGCCACGTTCTGGAATCATTTTCAATCCCTGGCATTCTTCACGCATGTACGCCAGAATCGCCTCTTGACCCACAATTGGTCTTTCAAAGGGAGGTTGTAAAGCACCTTCGGCGGCAAACAGAGCCACTGCTGCATCAAAGTCAAAGGCATTCATGTTGTTGATGTAGCTCAACACGGCAGCGTCATTGACGCCTTCAATAGTAACCTTAGTCCGGAATGCTGGTGCTGTAGGAGGTGCTACGGGCATTGTCACTTTCTTGTAACTACCAGGAGCATTGGGGTCAAATCCCATGTTGACTACTGTGTTACGTAGGATGGTGATTTGTTGACCTGGATCAGCTTTGCGGATTGATTGCAATACTAAATTAGCTTTCTCAGACAGTTTATAGCCTTCTGGGATCGGAGCCACGATTCCCTGTGCCATCCACTCTCCTAACTGATACCAGAAGCCCAACTTGATGTTGACGGAGAAAGAAGCATAGGAACGGCAAATGGGAGTGTCAGCACGGTTAGCCAAATCGCACATGACTTGTGTTTGTGCTTCAAAAGGCATCTGCTTGATTTGTTCGAGCAAGCCTTGTGCCAAGACCATGTTTGCTGCCCCTGGAGCCGCAACTGTGATAGTTTTACCCATCTCTGTATAGGCAAACCAAAGTAATGCTAGTTGGTCTTCAGCACTCAGTTGAGCGAAGGATTCGGTGACAGTTGGAACAATGTCAGCAACTAGGGTGCCGGGAAAAATACCTTGAGCTGACTCGAGAGTAATAGACATGGTAGAGATCTCAAAAAGAAAGTTACAGTACAGTCAAATTCGCTTTAACTACTGCTGGTAACCAGCAAATATGTAGTCATCAGTAGTACCAGGTAAATATCTGGCTTTTTTTATCAGCAAATGCTTTAGCTCACAACGACAACAGTTAGGGCTGAAAATATCAGCATGACCGCTATCGCTTCCTGAAATGCGTAGCGGTACTGTTGCTCTTGGTTGGGATATTCAGCAACGTAGACTACTGGCTCGACTGAATAGTGATTCAGAGTGCCTCTGTCATTAGTGGCATCACGCATTTATTTGATTTCGTATCTTTATGTAAAGAAATATAACGGAATAGTTACAAACAAGCAATGATTTCCCTGTGATTAGTAAATGAGTTTTAGTTATTTATATTTTTTAATTAATAATATTTACTTAATATTTAAGAAATACTTGTGTAAAGTCATCTCATTGATCAAATCTGCGATCGCCCAGTGTGTTGGGAGGAGAATTACCAGCATTCTGATTTAGATGTGAGTAAAGTTGAATACGAAACAAAGTATTTCTTGCCAGTATGTAATCTAGGTGCTTTAATAGCGATCGCATTCCGCTAAACACTCTTGTCTGAGCTTGACACACAAGATATGGTGTTACTCGTCATCTGATCACACGGCTGGTGTTCGTAAAATTACAGACTCAAAACATTAGACTTAAAAGTAGGACAAGGGAGTAACATGTCCTTTAAACTAAAATATCTTTCGCCAAAAGCTAAATTGGAGCATATATGGAGCCAATCATTGCTATAGTCTTAGCGCTTATAGGTTATGCATTAGGATCTGCCAAATTAATCAATCAAGGTAATGAAGCTTTAGTCGAACGACTAGGGCGGTATCATCGCAAACTCAAGCCAGGACTAAACTTTATTGTGCCCTTGGTCGATCAGATAGTCATGGAGGATACGACACGAGAACAATATATAGACATCAAGCCGCAAAATGTGATCACTAAAGATAATATCTATTTGGAAGTTGATGCTATTCTCTTCTGGCGCATCCGAGATATGGAAAGAAGCTTCTATGCCATTGAAGACCTCCAAGGGGCGTTGATGCAACTAGCCACAACTACCCTGCGGGAGATCATTGCCCAAAACACTGTAGAAGAAACCAACGTCGCCCGGGCCGAAATGGATAGAGCCATTTTAGACCAGTTAAATAACATCACAGCCGATTGGGGCGTTGAGATTATCCGGCTAGATATTCAAAGAATTACACCACCAGAGAGTGTACGTAAGTCAATGGAAGAGGAACGGGCTGCTGAAATCAAAAAACGCGCCTTGATTTCCGAAGCAGAAGGAGAACGACAAGCTGCAATTAAAAAAGCAGAGGGAACGATGACATCGATGCAGATTATTGCGGAAGCGTTGCGTTCTAATCCTGAAAGTAAGGATATTTTGCGGTATCTTGTAGCTCAAGATTACATTAATGCCAGCTACAGACTCGGTGAGAGCCAAAATGCCAAAGTTGTCTTTGTAGATCCGGGCAAATCAGGCGATATGATCAAAGAGATTATTGCTGAGTCAGCTAACACTGAAGGTCATACCAAAAATACTGGTAATGGCACTACTTAGATTCACACTTGTCTCGACACAATGCATCAGCAACTAGAGAGACATCGCGCATTTCTTGCACATCGTGAACGCGGAGGATATCTGCACCATTAAAGATAGCAGCACAACAAGCCGCCGCCGTTCCCCAGACTCGTGCTTTGGGATCTGGTTGATTTAAAATCCGACCAATAAAACTTTTGCGGGATGCTCCTATTAAAATAGGGCAGTTGAGCGCTGCTAATGACCGCAAGCGGCGAAAAATTTCTAAATTTTGCTCATAGTTCTTAGCAAAGCCAATGCCAGGATCAATGATAATTTTATCTGGGTTAACACCCACAGCCGTTGCTGCCGCAATTTGCTTTGCCAAAAAACTTTCAATTTCCCCCATCACATCCTGATAATCGGTTTGTTGTTGCATAGTCTGCGGGTTTCCCCGGATGTGCATCAGTATAATAGGTACATCCAATTCAGCAACGGTTGGCAACATTTCTGAGTCAAACGTGCCGCCAGAAATATCATTGATCAAGTCGGCTCCAGCAGCCACAGCAGTCCTAGCCACAGCAGATCTAGTCGTATCCACAGAAATCGGTAAGGTAATCACCGGACGTAGCACCTGTAACACAGACATTACCCGATCAAGTTCTTCTGCCAAACTGATTTGCACTGCGCCTGGTCGAGTAGATTGACCACCAATATCAATGATGTCAGCACCAGCTGCTACCATTGTTTGTGCTTGTGCTAAAGCCGCAGCAGTGTTGTTAAACTCGCCGCCATCACTAAAGCTATCAGGTGTCACATTCAAAACGCCCATAAGATAAGTTTGCTGTCCCCAATGGAAACAGCGATCGCGCATAATTAAATTACTTGACATACATCAACAGCTTCTTCGTAGACATTCCCATGCAGAGCATGGGAACGAGAAAACGAGAATAATATCTATCACACTACTTATAGTTGACAATCCTGGCGAAACTCTCAGGTTCTAAACTCGCTCCTCCAACTAGGACGCCATCAATTTCTGGTTGCGCCATAATCTCATCAATATTATTGGGCTTGACTGAGCCACCATATTGAATTGATACATTGGGATTCATCAGCTGGCTGCGAATTAAGCCAATTACCCGATTAGCCTCGATGGCTTCACAGGTATCGCCTGTACCAATTGCCCAAATCGGTTCGTAAGCAATCACCAAATTATCTTGATCAACATCAACCAAGCCTTTTTTTAGCTGGGCAATAATCAGTGATTCAGTTTCCCCTGCATCTCGTTGTTGTTTAGTTTCGCCTACACAGAGAATTGGGGTTAAACTATAACTTTGAGCAGCTTTCAGGCGTAAATTTACAGTCGCGTCCGTTTCACAAAAGTATTGTCGTCGTTCGCTATGACCGACAATTACATAGCGTACACCAATTTCTGTCAGCATCGGGCCAGAAATTTCGCCTGTGTAGGCGCCATATTCTTCCCAGTGGACATTTTGTGCTCCTAGTTGTACACGGCTACCATGTAAATTCTTGGACAAACTATTTAAGTCAGTGAAGGGAGGGCATAATAAAACTTCCCGGTTGTGGGGAGTTTCCTCCAAGTGGGGCAGAAATCCTTGTAAAAACTCCAGGGACTCTGCCTGAGTTTTGAACATTTTCCAGTTACCGGCAATAACGATTTTCCGCACAGGTGATTTAGTCAATATCCTAACGCTACTAGATGCATTTTTCACTCTACTACTTTTTCGGACACTCCTTGCCCCTTACGGATTGAAACTACATGTTTGCAGTTGGCAATAATCAGTACAAGAGAAAAATACCTGTAAATTTTATCACTAACCTCTTAGATAAACTAGATGTTTTAAAGCTTACTTCTGTAACCTAGTCCCTTGCTTCTGGCTCATGTTCGCCAACCCTTGCTAAAAATAACTAGGATCAAAAGTGAGGTAAATCCAGAATCTAAAATTGACATGACTTCAACATTGCCCGAACCTCATCACAGCAACTCACCTACTTGGGAGGAAGAACTAGATAGTGCAATTTTCAGCTTTGAAGATATTCAAGCCGAACTCAACTATAAACAGGCACAAACAGCGCTGCGAAATTTGGTAGCAAATCTTGACCTCTCTCCTCAGGAAAAGCACGGACTAGAGACAGAAATTACAGATTTGGAAACCATGCTGGGGAAGTTGGATCGTATGGTGGTGCAGATTGCGGCTTTTGGCATGGTGGGGCGTGGCAAATCTTCCTTACTCAATGCTTTGGTTGGGCAACCAGTGTTTGAAACTGGCCCTCTGCATGGTGTGACCCGTGCTGCACAAAGAGTTAACTGGAGTATTCAGGAGGAGTTGATTGGGGAAACTGAACGTGCTTTGCGAGTTACTTTGCCAACAGTCGGTCAATCTCAAGTAGAACTAATTGATACACCAGGTCTAGACGAAATCGATGGTGATACTCGTGCAGCGTTAGCTGAACAGATAGCCAAACAGGCAGATCTGATTCTGTTTGTGATTGCTGGCGATATGACGAAGATAGAACACGAGGCTTTGTCACAGTTGCGGGAAGCTGGTAAACCAATCATCCTGGTGTTTAACAAAGTAGATCAGTATCCAGAAGCCGACCGGATGGCGATTTATCACAAAATTCGGGATGACAGGGTGCGGGAGTTACTTTCACCCTTGGAAATTGTCATGGCGGCGGCCTCACCTTTAGTGAAGACCGCAGTTCGTCGCCCAGATGGTAGTAGGGGTGTGCAATTGCGTACAGGTAATGCCCAGGTTGAGGAACTGAAGCTGAAAATTTTAGAGATTTTGCAACGTGAGGGTAAAGCTTTGGTAGCCCTCAACTCGATGCTTTATGCTGACGTTGTGAATGAACAGTTAGTGCAGCGTAAACTGCTGATTCGGGAACAAGCAGCCAATCAGTTAATTTGGAAAGCTGTGATGACCAAAGCAGTAGCGATCGCCCTTAATCCCATCACAGTAGTAGATATACTCAGCAGTATTGCGATCGATATCTTTCTCATTTTGGGTTTATCTAAACTCTATGGCATCCCGATGACAGAAACTGGTGCTGTACAATTGCTGCAAAAGATCGCCCTGAGTATGGGTGGTATCGGTGCTAGTGAACTGTTGGCAAACTTGGGCTTGAGTGGGTTGAAAACCTTATTAGGTATCACAGCACCTGTGACTGGTGGTGCTTCTTTAGGGCCTTACGTCACCGTAGCAATCACCCAAGCCAGTGTCGCTGGCGTTTCTTCTTATGGAATTGGACAAGTGACTAAAGCTTATCTAGCCAATGGTGCAACTTGGGGACCAGATGGGCCAAAAGCAGTAATTACTAAAATATTGGCAAGTCTTGATGAAAATTCTATTCTCAATCGCATCAAGGATGAATTGCAGGTGAAACTCCATCGCTAGAGAACAACCCCGGAGTTGTTCGCCCTGGTTGTTCACCAAGTTAACGATTGTGGATATAGGGTTAGATTGCGTACCCCATCCTGTATCCTGTGGAGTATGGGGTCTTGCTACAACAAAATCTCATATCTGGTATTTCTTCTTGTGGTAACTAAAGGCATGACTACTAAACCTAAGATTTTCATTGATGGGGAATCGGGAACCACAGGCTTGCAGATTCACTCACGCCTCAATGGACGAGATGATATCGAGTTGGTTAGCATTGAAGCCTCTAAGCGCAAGGATGCAATAGAGCGAGCAAAACTGATCAACGCTGTTGATGTTGTCATTCTTTGTTTACCCGATGATGCAGCCCGTGAAGCTGTCAGCCTAGTTAGTAGTTCTACAGTGAAAATCCTCGATGCTAGTAGTGCCCATCGCACAGCTAAGGGCTGGGTTTATGGCTTCCCAGAACTAAATCCAGGACAGCGAGAAAAAATTGCCAGTGCTCAATTTGTGAGTAATCCCGGTTGCTATCCCACGGGATTTTTAGCTTGTATTCGTCCACTGATAGCTAAGGGACTTCTCCCTAGTAGCTTTCCTGTGACAATTAATGCTGTGTCTGGCTACTCTGGAGGCGGAAAGAATCTCATTCAAAAGTACGATCGCTTTCATGAACAGCAAACCACAGCAACATCACTCTACCCCTATGGTGTTTACGGTTTGCAGTTTGGACACAAGCATGTTAAGGAAATGCATGAATATTCCGGGTTAGCATCACCGCCATTGTTTGTACCTGCGGTTGGGGATTTTGAGCAGGGAATGTTGGTGCAGGTGCCTTTGCCTTTGTGGACTTTAGAGCATCCACCATCGGGGCAAGTAATTTATAATGCGATCGCTGAATACTTCCAAACTGAAAAATTTGTGCAGGTGGCTCCTTTCCAAGATGCTACTCTGCTACGAGATGGCACTTTTTTAGACGTGATGAAGGTGAACGGTACAAATGTTGTGCAGGTTTTCGTCTTCGCCAACGATTCTACCCCAGAAGCCTTGCTAGTCGCTCAACTTGATAATTTGGGCAAGGGAGCATCGGGGGCGGCTGTACAAAACTTGAATATTATGTTGGGCTTGCCTGAAGAATTAGGTTTGTGATGTGAAAATAAGCAGAATAGGAGTGCGACAACAACAATTAGTTGTCCAAAGTGACAACTAATCGCGCTGGCGCTACGCTTTTCTGCGAAACGCTTCACGAACGCGCACCACGCAAATATAACGGTTCTCGTTTGAATGCAATACACAAGAGGGCACAGCATTGCTGTGCCCCTACGAATGGATTGTATTCTATGCAATTGAGAAGCGCTATATGTTCAAAAATCAAAGCAAAATCTATATGGTATTACTTGTTATACCAAGCTGTTCCCCATTGCTGCATTTGGTTAATCTCAGCATCTTGTGCTTTGATAATTGTTTGAGCCAAGTTCTTAATTTCAGCACGCTGAGACTTTTTTACAACATCTTTAGCCATAGTAACAGCTGCTTCATGGTGAGGAATCATAGCTTTAATAAAGCGGAGGTCAAACTCTTGATCAGCAGCACCTAAATCCATGTTCATCATCATGGCTTGCATTTGTGCAGATGACATCTCCACCATCTGACCATGATGAGCATTATAAGCCATTGGTTGATCTCCAGCTTTGGGATACCAAGCAGTCCGCCACTGTTGCATTTGGCTAATTTCTTGGTTTTGGGCTTTGATAATCTCCTCTGCTAGCTGTTTAATTTCTGGACGTTGTGATTTTTGCTGTGCTTCTTTCGCCATGACAACTGCACCTTGATGATGGGGAATCATGGCATCAATGAACCGTAAATCATAGTTAGCATCGGCTGGGCCTAAATCCATCGTTGTGTTGTGGTTCATCCCACTATGATGGTTTGGGGCTTGACTTTGGGAACTAGTTGGAGAACAGGATGCTAACACGACATTACTAAAAGAGGCGATCGCTACTAAGGTAAATGCCAAAAACCCGTTTTTCAGGTGAGGGAGTTGCATAGTGATTATCTGAATATTTTTCTGATTACATTCTAAAATCTCTAGTCAACTGGAGAGTCAACTATTGATATGATGAATTGTGTTTTGGGCTTATTATCACTCCCCTAGCAGAACCAATTTCGCTTCGCTTATTTGTTCTAAAAGCCAGAGATTTAAAGCTAAAAATCCTGAATTTTTATCTGGGGTAGATATCTTGTATTAGGTAATATTCTTACCTTGTCTACGAAGATTTCTGCAATCTTTTATCAGCCTTTTATCGATGTCACCCCATCAAGCTTCAACGCAGATCTAGCTGAGAAACTCGCGTTTCTAATTTATTCACTTGCTGCTTTAATTCAATCACCAGAGTTGCCAGTCTATCAAACATATCATTGCGTTCTGTCTGTGATAAACTGCGCCTAGGAGTTAGGGATGGTGATGGGCTGGTTCTGGGCGATGGAGACTGGCGAGTTTGACTCAATTGTGCTTCTATTCGATTTAATCGTGACTCAAAACGCCGGAAGTCTGCTTGTAAGTTGTTAATGCGGGATTCGACTTGTTGTGATGACGCAGGATGGGACAAGAAGCCAAGCCAAATCATCACAAATAAAGCCCCAACGAATAATAATTTGTTAAACATTGGCTCTACTTGTTTGGGGAAATAAATATCTACTTATCCTAAATTCAACGGTTTAACTCGCTTGCATCTACACTTAGATACGATATTCAGTTTGGGTTTATTTCCTTTTCAAGTTTCTACTGATCAGGATATAAGTTAGAAAATAGCTGCTCCCAATTACTAGATAAGGTGCTATTTTCTCCCGCCTTGACTTCAAAAGTGAGGTGAGATGCTTGAGGTTGTTGCAGCGCTTGCACACAAAGTTCTGCAACATCATCACGGCTGATTTTGCCCTTAATATTATCGCCTTGCTCAAATATTAGTTCTTTCCCACCTGACTCTTCTGTTAATGCACAAGGTCTAATAATCGTGTAGGGAATTCCACTTGTTCTTAAACTATCTTCTCCTTTCAATTTCCAAGTTAAAATTCCGCCCAATTGGTCATTTAATCTGACGGCTGGAGGTTCTTCATCCAAATTAATTCCTGGGCGTCCAGGACGAGTTACCCCTGCTGAACTCACGAGCACAAACTGCGGTAAAGTCTCACCTCCATAAGCTTTAATCGATTCCACTTGCAAAGAGAAACCACCAGGTGAAAATTGGGGATTTAAAGCACCATCATATTCAAACTTACTCAACATCAATTGCCAAGAACAAACTCTACTAGTGTCAATTGGTGAAACATCTTTAACAACTTTTGCCCGAAACACAGGAATTAAATCTGCAAAGGGAATGCGAATATCTATCCAAGTATTAGCTACAGTGTCAAATGAGTAGCTATAACCTAACCCATCCCATTTAGCATCTGTGCGGAGAAATATTTTGTAACGTTGAGCGTCACCTCTAACACGCAATTTTATACCTTCGTAGCCAGATAAATTGTAGGGTGGATCAAAATTCTTGCTTCTGACAGAAGCAAATCCTCCAGAGTTAGCCGTGGAAACATTACCAGTGAATAAAGCTGTATTTTCCACAAAGATGATGTTGCTAGCACTCACACCACCCATGACTACATCATCTAAAGCACCCCAGTAGTTTTTTAATTCTGCTGATGGATTCGTAAAGTCAAATATTAGTTTTTCATTTGATTGTGGTAAATATTTTTTCGCCGCTTCTACCAAGTTTTTTACACCTTGATATTCCACATTTTCTGGAGTGTCACCAATGATTTCAGGTTGATAAAATTTGACGCCTTGATAATATTTATCTCGATTTGCTGTATCACCTTCCACTGGTTGTACACGTACTGCTGTACAACATATTACGGCTTGGATATTAGCCATAACTAGAGAATTTAACGTTTCTGGCTTAGTGATATCCGCAGCTACTAAATCAACATTATTACCTAGAATTGAGCGGGCTTTGTCAATATCTCGTACAAGCGATCGCACTTGATAACCCTGTTCTATTAATCTTCGCACGACGCGTTTACCGACACCACCCGTCGCACCTGCCACCAATATTACACCCAATTCTCTTCCTCCAATGGGTCGATTTTCGTTATCCTGGGAACTACCTGGGATTAACTGTTGTACCCAGTTCAGAAAAGGAATTACCTCGAAGTAGGTCAAGGTTTTGATAAACCGACCTAAGTCCCATTGAGAACGATTTTTGTCAGTCACAATTGCGTCCTCATAACTTTCTTCAGTCTAGCTTAATCTCTGGAATGCTGGACAGCCAGTCTGTATCTAAGTAAGTCGGTGGGAAAAAACAAAACTAAGTTAAAAAAGATAAACAAAGCTATAGTCCTCTTCCCTCCTGCCTCCTGCCTTGTCATAACGATAATTTTCAACACTGAGCTACTTACAGCAATCTGGTTTGATGGCTGCGAAAGTGTCAGGTAGACAATATCCGCCAAAACTATATTCAGATGAGTGACGCCTAACCTACAGACACTGAGATTTGATCAAGCATAAAATCGGGTTTTCATATTCCCGAATCACAAATAAAGTTAAGATAATTAGTGGTTAACTCAAAAGTTTTGTGAGATTTGTAGTTAGCACTTTTATGCTGAAAAAATCAGGACTAAAGTCCTGACTATGAACTAGTGAATATTTTAATGGGGATTTATTTATGAGCGAAATTGACAAAGTTCAATCTGAATACGAAAGCTTTCTGCCAAGATTTAAGAGCGCCATCATTAGTACGGTTAGCGAGCAGGGAATACCAAATGCTAGTTATGCTCCATTTGTGAGCGACGAGTCAAAGAATATCTATATTTATGTCAGTGGTCTGGCAAAGCATACCCAAAATCTGTATGCTAATCCTCATGTTAGTGTTTTGTTGATTGAGGATGAATCTCAGAGCAAGCAAATATTTGCTCGACGGCGGTTGAATTTTGATTGTACAGCAACTCTTATCGAACGTGACACTAATCACTGGCTGACAATTGTTGACCAATTCCAAGCGCGTTTTGGTGAAATTATTGGGGTATTGCGCGACTTACCTGACTTTCGGATTTTTCAGTTAACACCAGATGCAGGCCGTTTTGTAATTGGGTTTGGGGCAGCTTATCATATCAATGGTGATAACCTGAATCAACTTGTTCAGATTAGATCAGAATAATCAGCAAAAGCTAGGTTAACAATTTAAAATTCCAAGATTTTTAATTTTATGCTTCAGTTTCAACCTCCTGGCTTTGGGCATAAAGTCATACACACCACCCTAGGGGCGATGATCTACTATACCCAAACCAATGCACCTTGGGCGTTCGCTGATACTGAAGATTTACCCCCACTACTGTTTCTCCACAATTTTGGTGGTGGTGCTTCTGCATATGAATGGTCGAAAATTTATCCAGCATTTGCCCCTACTCACCGTATCTTAGCTCCTGATTTAATTGGTTGGGGAGAATCGGCCCATCCAGTTTGGGATTACCAAATTAGGGACTACCTAAGCACAATCGCCGAATTTATCATCCAAACTTGTCGTCAACCAGTAACCGTGGTAGCTTCTTCCCTAACTGCGGCTTTAACTATCCGTCTGGCTATTAAACAGCCTAATTTATTCCAAGCACTGTTTCTATTCTGTCCTTCTGGGTTTGATGACTTTGGACAAGGTGCGGGACGGAGATTACCACTACCGATCATCAACACACCGTTGTTAGATAATCTCATTTACGCCCTGGGTGCAGAAAATGAATTTGCAGTGCGAAACTTCCTGCAAAGTTTTCTGTTTGCTCAACCAGAACGTGTCTCTCAAGAGATGGTGGAAGCTTATTTAATCTCTGCACAACAGCCAAATGCTAAGTTTGCAGCTTTGGCATTTTTACGGGGCGACCTTTATTTTGATTTGAGTTTATATATTCAACAATTGCAAATTCCTACTGTGTTTTTTTGGGGGGAAAAAGCCCAATTTACTAGCATTAAACTAGGGCGTAGATTAGCTAATTTAAATATAGCTGCAATTCGAGATTTTTATGCGATCGCTAACGCTGGAGTCCTACCACATTTAGAAATGCCGGAAATAGTAATTGGTCTATTACAGCAGTATTTAAAGTAACACACTGACCTTAATTACTGAGTTGTGCAATTTCTGCTGCTGAAAAACCTGTAATCTTTGCCACTTGTTCTACAGTCATTCCTGACTGAAGCAAGTTTCGCGCTGTTTGCTGCAACTGTGACTCTACCCGTTCGGCGCGTTGTCGTTCCTGTTCGGTGCGTTGTCGTTCCTGTTCGGTGCGTTGTCGTTCCTGTTCTTCCATAGTTGGCAACAATTCCCCTTCCAGAGTTGCCCAGCGTAACCAGGTAGTTTCAACACCTTTATAGCTACCTTGCCAATGTAGCAGCAATAAACCTAATGCTTGGCTCACTAAGTGATTCTCCTCATCGGGTGCAATTGGTTGATACACTCCATGTTGAAGAGAAAAACCAGCCCAATCATCGGGATTGAACGGATCAAACCAGAAATAATCCGAGACGCGCATCTGATTTTGATAAATCAACTTTTTCTCATTTTTATCTGTGGCCGCGGTAGTTGGAGAAAGCAATTCAATAACAACATCAGGGCCTCTACCTTCTTCCCAGACAACCCAACTGCGACGTTCTCCTTTGGGGACTCCCAACACAGCAAAAAAATCAGGGCCACGGAAATCTTGATTTTTTAACTGTGCCAAACTGA
Organism: Goleter apudmare HA4340-LM2; assembly: GCA_019359495.1. Taxonomy (GTDB): domain Bacteria; phylum Cyanobacteriota; class Cyanobacteriia; order Cyanobacteriales; family Nostocaceae; genus Goleter; species Goleter apudmare. The sequence goes on along the minus strand of JAHHHF010000097.1, from coordinate 23,706 downwards.
AATAGACAAACATATTGCCGCTAGCATACCCGTCTTCTCGTTGTTCTAACCAAGTGCTAAAGGTATCAATTAATAGATCCATTTGCATTTTATGGCGTTGGCTTTCCATGGGTATACCGTCATCATAGGGTAGTTCAGCCTGGGTAGGGGGGAAGTTTACGTATGCCTCGCTTTGTATGATTTGTGACATAGCTTTGAAGGTATGGAGTAGCCATTGCTGACACTTTGATCTTACTTGATTACCTAAAGACTATATTGACTGGAAATAGCCAGGTTGGCTACTACTTTGTATTCAGTTTGCCATAATAAATGGCATATCATTAGGTTTCAGATCCCCAGATCATTACTGCTGGTACTATCTAACAAACACTTCAACATCAAACAAGCAGAAGTCGCCCCTGGATCTTGATGTCCAATACTTCTTGCTCCCAAATAGCTAGCCCTTCCTTTCTTCGCCAACATCGGCGTAGTCTCCTGCATCCCCTGTTCTGCGGCAACTACCACCAGATGCAAAGCTTCCAGTGTACTTTTACCTTCACCTACAGCTTGACCAAAAGCCACCACCGCCGGAGATAGCACATCCACCATTGTCTTATCTCCCAGTTGTGCCTTACCTCGCTGTAACACCCCATCTAACCCAGCTTGTAGTAAATTGAGCAGATCCTGCTCAGTCAATTCCTGCTTACCTGTAACAGGTGTGCTGGCTCGTAAAAACCAAGTGCCATAAAGAGGCCCACTAGCACCACCAACACTAGAAATGAGGGTCATGCTGACCGTTTTCAGAATACTCCCGATATCTTTGTCTGCCAGACTCGGTAACTGAGTGTTTACCTTTTTAAAGCCACGATCCATATTAATTCCGTGGTCAGCATCACCGATCGCTGCATCTAATTCTGTTAAATAATCTTTATGCTGCTCAATCTCATCTGCAAATGTCTGCAACCATTTTAATATCTGTGCTTGAGTCACCATCTCAAATTCCCCAGCGCCAACTCGGCGTGTTTACTGGTGCATCCCACAATCGCATCATCTCATCATCCAGCTTGAGTAAGGTAATTGAGCAACCTTGCATTTCCAATGATGTCATGTAAGGGCCAATCAGGTTGCGGACAATTTGTAATCCTCGCTGTTCACAAATTTCGGCGAGTTTGCGGTAAACCAGATAAAGTTCAGAAACAGGAGTTCCACCCATACCATTTACAAATGCTAGCAAGCGATCGCCTGTTTGCAATGGCGGATCAATCAATTCCACATCTACCCAATCTGCTTTGTTTTCGTCCCACTCCCGCACTGTCCGGCCATAGCCGTCATCCTCAATAATTGATTGACTCAAAATCTCTGTGATTTCATCTGCTGATTTAACCTCGATACGCTTCCTTCCAGGTTCACCGTGAATCCCGATACCAATTTCCATTTGGCGATCGCTTAATGTAAAGGTGGGTGTGCCTTTAGCTGGGACTGTGCAAGAACTCAAGGCGATGCCCATACTCCGCCCATGCAAGTTTACCCGTCGGCACAAATCTGCTATTTGTGATAAGTTATACCCTTGCTCGGCTGCCGCTCCACAAATTTTTTCGGCTAATACTGTTGTCCCCACACCCCGCCGTCCTTGGGTATAGAGGCTATCTTTCACGGCGACATCATCATCAATCAAGATATTGAGCACACGTATACCTTCACTGTGGGCTAACTCCGTTGCCATTTCAAAGTTCATGACATCGCCACTGTAGTTTTTAACGATGTAAAGGATACCAGCACCACCGTCTACCTGTTTAGCAGCTGCGAGCATCTGGTCGGGAGTTGGCGAGGTGAAAACCTCTCCCGGACAAGCAGCATCCAGCATTCCCTTACCCACAAAACCAGCGTGCATCGGCTCATGACCACTACCACCACCAGAAATAATTGCTACCTTTCCTGGTACTGGTGCATCGGCTCGATAGACAAAGGTGGGATCAACGTTCATCTGAATTAAATCAGCATGAGCCACCGCCATACCTGCTAGACTTTCCCGCACAAAGTCTTCTGGTTTATTGATGAGCTTTTTCATGGTTCTTGGCTTCTTGAGGAGGTGCGACAACCCAGCAACAAAAACCATGTTACTCACATACATGGGTGTCAATACAATTTCGTTAAGGAAATTATTTGTTGAGCAGCAGTCTATTAGAGAAGCTACTGGTATGGGAAAACTGGAAGCAAGACGCTGTAGTAAATAATTGGATAGTAATTTACTTAATAGATTATCGCCGTTTTACTCTCAGTCAGTAGCCCAAGACCTAGCAAGATGAAAATCCTACCTTACGATAAATTCACGATTGTGACACCTGACTCACTATCTGTGGTTTTACAACGATTGAGTGCAGAAGTTGAAGCTTCCAAAGTATTCCGATTCTCCAGGGAACATGCACCCTATCAAGGAACCGTTTCTGAACAAAGCTTTCACATTAGGCGTATCATTGACTATCGCAACTCATTTTTACCAGTGATTCGAGGCAGTTTTGAAGCACAACCTCATCAAACGGTAGTTCAAATACAAATGAGCGTACACCCTTTTGTTATGGCATTTTTAGGGTGCTGGTTGTTGTTTTGGTATGGTGCAAATATTCCGCTCACCTTTGCAGGTGATATACCGAGTAATATAGCTGTATTCTTTTTAGGGATGCCTATAGTGTTGCTGATTGCCTTTTGGGCAGGTTTTTGGACAGAAGCAAATCACAGCCGCACTGAATTGGCTCAAATTATTCAGGGATCATTATAGTTAAGGTGCTTTTGTCCGCAAATTCTGCATGTGTCTCATCAGCCTTCGTTCTTATTTTTTACGATCGCTTATACTCACTGCTTGGCTGTGATTCACTTGCCCGGTTCAATTTCATAAAACTATCAAAGGCATACCACGCCAACACATACCAGGGTATGACTTCCAATTCCAGTCCTTTAATGAGCAATTGTCTCACAGCTAGAGTACCCAGCCCTAAAGGGAAAAGGAAACGCAAATCAACGGTACCTTGAGTTGTTTGTTCAACTTTTTTGTTTAAGTCAGTTAGTGCATTTGTGATATCTGCTGCTGCTTCGGAGTTACCCTCGGTAATATCGACAAAAATTATTCCTATATCCAGGAGTGTAGAAATAATATTATCTAAACTGCCATCGTGATTGATGAGAATACTACCATGCTGGATATTAGTTCGCACTTGATAAATATTTGAGCGTGCCTCTAGTTTAGATGCAATATGCTGCATTTTTCTAGCTTGGCGATCGCCTGGTACAACTCTCAACCTTAGCCGCCTTGGAGTATCACTGATAATTCTGGCAGATATTGGTTTTGTCATTGGTCATTTGTTATTTGTTATACCAATTTCAAAAAAGAATGTTGCAGATAACTTCTAGGGGCGAACGGTTGTTCGCCCCAATCACTATTCTGCTGTAGTTTCGCCAGGAGTACCCGCCGCTTCAAATGCTGATGTTTCCTTGGATTCTGCCAGTTCTGCTCGCGCTTCGGCTATGATGTCTTCCCAAGTTTCGCCTAGTTCTGCAAATGCTCCCCTGCTTTTTTCAAAGGCCACAATTCCGCCTTTAATTAATGATTTGGCTATTGGTTTTCCAATTCCAGTAACCACAGGAAGTAGAACTGGTGCTAGTAATACTGCTCCAATACCTGCTATGATCCCTGGGGCACCAGCATCTTCAACAAAGTCAGTAATTTTAGGTGCCATAGTTAATATACCTCCGGTAAATTAAAAATACTTTGCCAGCTTTCCAGCATAATCTAGCCTAAATCTCTTTCTCATCTTGCTGATGACAGAACTGTGTTGCTTGCATGTTGGAGAATTAGCCATAACCACTAGACTTTTGGGACTATTACTAATGGACTACCCAGTTAGCGAAGCGTAACGCACCATCCTGAAAACCTTTGGTACGTTCCGACATTCCGTCTAGCACACCCTACAATACCTAGATTTTTTCACTCATCAAACCGGACTCCTATACAAAAGAAAAATTAGCTAAAAAAGCGAGAGCATAAGATAGAGATGTCGATTTCATATTTGCCCAGATACTAGACGCTTTTTGACCTTTCCCACCAGATACTGTTTTTTTTTCAGTAGACTGACTAACTGTTGGCGTAGAATTTGTAGGTAGATGATTCTGCAAAGCCAATTGCATTAAACTCACCCAATGGGAAACACTAATTTCCCTATCGAGATAAGCGATCGCTATTGATGCGGCATCACGATTCACACGGACATTTGTCACTTGGGCATCAGTTTTCAGTAAACTTTCTAGTCGCCGTGCATAAGGGCGATCATAAGCTAGTCGAGGTACATGAAATCTAATTCTACCTGGAATTGCATGAACTACATGGTAGGCAATTTTTGCCGATGGTTTTGTTGGTTGATTTTCCTGATTAATAGTATTTATTTGCTTCTCTTCTTCAGTTGATAGAGAGGCAGGTGATAAATTGGTTTTTGCAACTTTATCTAAATCTTGTTGTTTTTCTTCTGATAAAATTTGCGGTTCCAAAGAGTCAATAATCCAACGAGTTGCATCTGCTGTAATCATGTAAACTGGAATCGCCACCCAACCACTTATCCCCAATCCTCCTGTTACCGCCAATCCTGTAACTAAGGGAATAAACGAAATCGATTGCTCTTGCCAATAAGTAGGAGATTTCCATTCGGCAAAGATATCTATTTTGCTAGCTGATTCAGAATCAACTACTCCAAATTTTTGCAGTGTCTCTAAAACCTGCGGCAATGACAGTTGACTTTCATCAAAACTAACCACCAAACTACCAGTTTGCTGATTGCTAATAACTTCTCTGACTCCCTTCATCTGCCGTAAGTATTGAGATATAGACTCCAGTTTGGAATCAAAACTATTCTCACTGGTGCGGATTCGCACGCGTCCAGTGGTAGTATGAACAATACGAAATCTATTTACAGGCGATCGCAGTGTTGTAGTTTGTGTAACTTTTACTTCAACATTCCGAGACTGATCAGAAACCAAGTGAGAAGACACTTGTGACTGTGAACTTAACCCATTGTCACCACTGATATTATTAGTCATTTACCCAATAGCTAAACCAAGCCAAAGGCTAACATTAGGTTAAATGTAGCTACTATCTTCAGTGTTCATGATCATTCCTAAGAGCTATCTTAGGGTTAAGGATTGTTAACTATGCGCTGTTGGTACTCCTGCTCTGTGATCATGTCAAGAGTACTTTCTAGGCGGTCTACAAATACAATACCGTCGAGATGGTCATATTCGTGTTGAAAAATCCTGGCGACAAAATCAGTTAATTCTTGCTTTTGTAACTTGCCATTACGGTCAGTATATTCAATAGCGATCGCTTGATATCTAGGAACTAACCCTCTAATCCCCGGAACACTCAAACAACCTTCCCAGCCTTTAACAACCTCGGTTGAATGAGCAACGATTCTAGGATTGATCATCGCAGTCGGTGCCATTTCCGGTGCATGGGGATACCTAGCATTAGGACGAGAAGCCACAATAAATAAACGCTTTTGTGCAGCTACTTGAGGCGCAGCAATTCCCACTCCATGAGCTTGGGCGACTGTAGCGATTAAATCTTCAATCAGTCTTTGAATCTCTTCATCGTGAATATTATCCACAAAAGCCGACTTATGCCGCAATTGAGGATTACCTAATTGAATAATTGGCACTAATTCAGACATAGTATTAACTCCTTGAAGGAGAGGGTGAGATGAGGGAAATCACTCATGAATTTCTTACAGACGTTGCAGTGCAACGTCTCTCCAAATGACAAATGACAATCACCTTTCCCGTTGCACTGGCAATGGTGCAGGACTAACTGTAACCTTAACAAGTTGTCCATTACGTTCTACTTCGATAGGTAAAGGACTACCAATTTTGCTCTTTTCCACTAATTTTTGGACTTCTTCAATTTTTTCCACAGGTTGATTATTAATACTGCGAATCACATCACCAGCTCGTAAACCACCGAGAGCTGCTGGAGAACGGGGGACAATATTAATCAATAAGATTCCCTTATCGGCTGTAAGATTAATGCGATCGCCTGATCTGGTATTGATTCTATCTCTTATTTCTGGTGTCAGCGCCACCATCTGAATACCCAAATAAGGATGCTCAAACTTGCCGTTTTTAATTAATTCTTGAGCAATTCTTTCTGCTGTCTTAATGGGAATTGCAAACCCTAAACCTTGTGCGCCTTGAATAATCGCTGTGTTCATCCCAATTACTTCACCCCGCGCATTGAGTAAGGGACCACCAGAGTTACCGGGATTAATCGCTGCATCAGTTTGCAAATACTCAACACGCCTATCACTAGCACCGATGTCACTACTAGAGCGACCAGTTGCACTAATAATCCCCGACGTCACAGTATTGTTCAACCCCAAAGGATTACCAATTGCAATGACTGCTTCTCCTGGCTGCAATGCATCAGAGTTACCTATAGTCAAGGTTGGCAAGTTATTTGCATCAATTTCAATCACCGCTACATCTGTTACCGGGTCTTCACCGAGCACTTTGCCGTTTAAAGTCCTTCCATCTCTCAATGTAACAGTAACAGTGTCAGCACCGTCTACTACATGGGCATTGGTCAAAATTTGACCAGATGCATTGATGATAAATCCAGAGCCGCTACCCCGCTCTATTCGCTGTCTGGGTTGTGATGGGATACCATCTTGAAAAAAGGGACTCAAAAATGGATCGTCAAATTCACCTGATCGAGAAATGATAGTTCTAGCAGAATCGATGCGAACTACAGCAGAACCGACGTTTTGTACTACGGCAACCACAAAGTTAGGATTGCCAGAGGATGAGATAATTGGCGGGACAGGGGCTTGAGTAGCGATAGGGGTCTTGGAGATTTGTGCATCACTGGGTTGAGTTTCAATTGTTTTAGCAGGTAACAGAGAGCAGCTTCCCAGACCTACCACTGCACTGACCTGGAGCAGTATCAAAATTTTACGAGTGATTACTCCCTTTCGAGCATAACTTGTCAGCGATCGCACTCCCTGAGCATCGGATTCCCCTCCTGTAATGAAGTCAGGACAGGACAAACACCGCTTCTGGTCATGGGTATGAGAGATGAAGGCGACAAAAGAGAATTTAGTTCCTTGTCTCCCTGCTCCCCAATTCCCGTCATCATGCCCTTTAATCTTCATGTGTCTTTACTTCTCCGTATTAGTCAGTGGGTGGTAGTATATTGCCTACCAGTCATGTTTCAACATGGTTACAATTTAAACGCTTATTCTAGGTCGAGAGTATTTAAATGTTAAATTGGTTCTCGCTTCGATCTTTGGATGGTGACGATTGGCAGCAAAGGTGGTAGATCATGGCAATTTCCGTAGACAGTTTGTGGAATCAGGTACTAGAGCGTTTACAAATAGAACTTTCTCGTCCCACCTTTGAAACCTGGATCAAAACTGCTAGTGCAGAACGCCTAGAAAATAATTGCTTAATCTTATGCACTCCTAACCCTTTTGCTCGGAATTGGTTACAGAAATATTACGTTAATACAATTGCTAATGTAGTACAAGATATTCTCGGACATCCTGTAGGGATTTACATTACCGTAGCTCAAGGTGATGAAGTTTCTCATCTGAATGAGCGAGAAGATGCCTGGCAATTACCAGCCGCTAATCATTTGCATGAAAGTGTGGTTGAAGATCAAAAAAAAACCACCGATTTAAACTCCAAGTATGTCTTTTCACGGTTTGTAGTTGGCGCAAACAATCGCATGGCTCACGCTGCATCACTAGCAGTTGCCGAGTCTCCTGGTAGAGAGTTTAATCCCTTATTTTTGTGTGGTGGTGTAGGTTTAGGTAAAACTCATCTCATGCAGGCTATTGGTCATTATCGCTGGGAAATTTGCCCTAATTCTAAAATATTTTATGTTTCAACTGAGCAATTTACTAATGATTTAATTACAGCCATTCGTAAAGATAGTATGCAAAGCTTTCGTGAGCATTATCGAGCTGCGGATGTATTGTTAGTTGATGATATTCAGTTTATCGAAGGTAAAGAGTATACACAAGAAGAATTTTTTCATACTTTTAATACTTTACATGAAGCTGGCAAACAAGTCGTTATTGCTTCTGATCGTCCTCCCAACCAAATTCCTCGCTTACAAGAACGTCTTTGCTCGCGGTTTTCTATGGGGTTAATTGCAGATATTCAAACCCCTGATTTAGAAACTAGGATGGCAATTTTACAAAAAAAAGCTGAATACGAAAACATCCGCTTAAATCGTGATGTAATTGAGTATATTGCTTCTAATTATACTTCTAATATTCGTGAATTAGAAGGAGCCTTAATTCGAGCATTAGCTTATATTTCTATTTGGGGCTTACCCATGACAGTAGAAAGTATTGCACCAGTTTTAGAACCACCAAATGAGAAAGTAGCTGCAACACCAGAGGTGATTTTGAAAGTTATTGGTGACAATTTTGATATTTCAATTGAAGACTTGAAAAGCAATTCTCGCCGCAGAGAAATTAGTTGGGCACGGCAAATAGGTATGTATCTAATGCGGCAACATACTGACCTGAGTTTGCCTAGGATTGGTGAAGAATTTGGTGGTAAAGACCATACAACGGTAATCTACAGTTGTGATAAAATTTCTCAACTCCAGGAGAACGATCGCACTCTGTCACAAACACTACGTCAACTGAGCGATCGCATTAATATGGCTAGTCGTTCCCAAAAATAATTGTGATCATTAACTGTAGTTTTCCACAGGCAGCACAACTATTAGTCATGTTGACACTCAACCAGCTAATTAAGAATATTAAGTAGCGTATAAAAATAGATTAAGCATTAATTCATCTGTGGAAAAATAATGAGTTTTTGGGGAAAAATTGCAATAAATCTGTGGAAAACTTACAAGTTTATTGAACAAACTTAAAATAAGTATAATTACCCTGTGGAAAACCTCCCTGGTTTTTCCACAAGTTTTCCACAACCTTTTATCTGCTAAACCATGCATAAAAAAGATGAGTTGCAGATTTTCCATAATTTTCACAGTTAGGACTTATCCAAAATATCTCTCAAACTTTCAATCCTCCGTGTCCTCTGTCTTGAAAAGTTCTGATGCCTGTGGCAAGCCACCCTCCGGGTGTCTACAGAGGAAGCCTCCGCTCAGACTTTTCGCTGCGCCTCTGCGGTTCGTTATTCCGTAACTCTTGGGTAAGTCCTAACAGTTGTGATGGGGAGAGTGAACCCATGACGCCACTTGCTACAAATCTGGCAACCGAACGCAGGGCTGCTCCATTTCCCATGCTACGATAGTCACTCATCAGCTGAATCTGACCATGAAATTAGTTTGCTCCCAAAGCGATCTCAGTACAAACCTGTCACTTGTCAGTCGTGCAGTACCATCACGTCCGACACATCCCGTGCTTGCTAACGTGCTGCTACAAGCGGATGCACAAACTAACCAGGTAAGCTTAACAGCCTTCGATCTCAGCTTGGGTATCCGTACCACCTTTACTGCTCAGGTATGGCAAGGAGGAGCGATCGCACTTCCTGCTAAGTTACTTGTAGATATCACCTCCCGCCTCCCAGAAGGAGAAATCACTTTAGATGATGAATCGGCTCTCGAAGCCGAAACCTCTGGCGGCGTTAGCGAAGCGTCACGCAGTGAAGGTTTAATTGTTACCCTTACCCCCAAGAGTGGACATTATCAAGTGCGCGCAATGGGAGCAGAAGAGTTTCCTGAACTACCCATCATCGAAAACGCCGAAGCACTCCAACTCACAACCGCCTCCTTAATTGAAGGTTTGAGGGGTTCCCTATTTGCCACCAGTGGCGATGAAACTAAGCAAGTACTCACTGGAGTACATTTAAAACTTACACAAGACACATTAGAATTTGCTGCCACTGATGGACATCGTCTAGCAGTGGTAGAAACCACTAATGAGCGTCCTTTAGGTGGTAGTGGCGAAATAGAAGTGACAGTACCAGCCAGATCTCTACGCGAACTAGAACGCATGTTAGCTCATAGTTCAGACTCGGATGAACCAGTAGCCTTATCTTTTGATCAAGGCCAAATGGTATTTGAATGGCAACACCAACGCCTGACTAGTCGTACTTTAGAAGGGCAATATCCCGCTTATCGGCAGCTCATACCGCGTCAATTTGAGCGAGAAGTCACACTTGATCGGCGACAATTTTTAAGCACTTTAGAGCGCATAGCTGTACTAGCCGACCAGAAGAATAATATAGTCAAGATCACTATTGACAGCGCAGGGCAACAAATTACCTTATCTTGTGAAGCCCAAGAAATGGGTAGTGGTAGAGAATCAATGCCCGCCCAAATATCTGGAGAAGATATAGAAATTGCTTTTAACGTCAAATATTTGATGGAAGGATTAAAAGCTTTACCAGCTTCAGAAATTCAAATGCACCTCAATCAAAACTTAACTCCAGTGATATTTACACCACTGGGCGGATTAAAGATGACCTATTTAGCTATGCCTGTGCAACTCAGGAATTAGATATTAAGTAACCTTACGAATTACTTAATATGTTGTAAGGGAATTTCAATCCAGAATTCTGTACCTAACCCTGGTTGTGAATTGCATTTAAAAACACCACTGTGCTTGTCTACAACAATCTTATAGCTAATTGACAACCCTAAGCCAGTCCCTTTACCTACTGGCTTAGTAGTGAAAAACGGGTCACATATTCTGGTTCTCAAGTCTTCCGGAATTCCTGGGCCATTGTCGGTAATGCGAATCACAACACTTTGAACATTGCCTTTGATCTCACCCAGACTAGTAGTAATTGTGATTCGATGACTATCAGATTCATATTCCTCTAAAGCATCGATCGCATTACTCAGCACATTCATAAATACTTGATTCAATTGTCCGGCATAGCACTCCACCAAAGGTAGATTACCGTAATTCTTCACTAGCTCAATTGCTGGATTTTCCGGTTTGGCTTTCAGGCGATGCTGTAAGATTAGCAAGGTGCTATCAATGCCCTCATGAATATTCACGGCTTTCATTTCCGCTTCATCCAGGCGTGAGAAATTTCGCAACCCCAAGACAATTTGCCGAATGCGATCAATGCCTATCTTCATGGAAGCTAGAGTTTTGGGCAAATCTTCAGTGAGAAATTCCAGGTCTATTTCTTCTGCACGCTGCCCGATTTCTGGGATGATGCATGTAGAATGCTGCTGATAAAGTTCCAGCATTTCCAGTAAATCGTGTGCATATTCACTCACATGGGCCAGGTTGCCGTAAATGAAGTTCACAGGATTGTTGATTTCGTGGGCAACACCAGCCACTAACTGACCTAATGAAGACATTTTTTCAGTTTGGATCAGTTGGGTTTGGGCTGCTTGTAGTTCATGCAAGGCTTGGGTGAGCTGTTCTGTCTGTTGCTTTGTTTGGGCCAGTAATTCAGCTTGTTGCAGTGCTACTCCTAGTTGAGCAGCCGTCTGATGAATAAATTGAATTTCAGATGTCTCCCAATGGCGGGGCTCGGAATGTTGATAAGCGGTTAATAAACCCCACAATTTTTCCCTGACAAAAATCGGCGCGATCGCATAAGCTTTGACTTGACGTTGCTCTAAAATCTTTACATAACAGTCAGAGTGGTCAGCTTGGTAGATATCATCTACGGCAAAAGTTGTATTGTGGCGATATCGCCCACCTTGGGTTTCTTGTAAATAAGTATCTTGCCAAATTGTATTGATATTCCAACTCGCTAAATTCTGCCATTCCTCTCCGACAAACTCAGCGATAAATTCACCATTCCAATCTGGGTGAAAGCGATAGACAGCTACCCGATTTGCTTGCAGTGATTTGCAAATTTCCTGAGTCGTAGTCTGAAACATCGCCTCTAAGTCGAGAGATTCCCGGATTTTGGCAACGACTTCAAATAATACCCGTTGCTGTTCTCCTGCTTGTCGTAAAACTAAGGCCTGTTGCTGTGTTTGCTTCAATAATTCTGCTTGCTGGAGTGCTACCCCCATTTGAGCTGCAATCTGACTGAAAAAGTTAATGTCCGAGGCTGTCCATAGACGAGGCCCGGTGTGTTGATACGTGGCTAACAAACCCCACAGTTTTTGTCCCACAAAAATAGGTGCAAGTATAAAAGCATGAATTTCAAACTCCTCCAGATTGTCGATATGACATTGAGTGAACCCCATCTTATAGATGTCATCCACTGCAAATGTTTCATTCCTGCGGTAGCGTCCTCCTTGTGTGTCTTGTAAGTAAGTGTCATTCCACACAGTATTAATACCTAAATGAGACTCGTTCGACCAGTATGGACTAGCAGCCTCATAGTTGCCGACAAATTCACCACCCCACTCAGCATCAAAACGATAAACAGAAACGCGATCGCTTTTGAGTAGTTGACAAACTTCTTTAGTGGTTGTTTGAAAAATCGTATCAATGTCCAGAGACTCGCGGATCTTGGCAATGACTCTAAACACAGCCTGTTGTTGTTCGCTTGTCCGTTGCAGTTGAGATGTGCGCTTTCTAACTTGATTTTCTAAGTTGGCATTGAAGGTTTGTACTTGTTGATATAATTCATGTTGCTGAATTGCTGATGCAAAGTGTTTAGCCATTTCTGTGGCTAATTCAATCTCTTCAAGCTGCCATTGTTGAGCTTGTGCTTGTTTAGATTCGCACCAAACGTCAAATGATCTGCGGGGATAAACTTGCCTTTGATCGGGGTCGAATTGACCTGCCCATAAGGTTTCTGTATCGATTTCGTTACGGAAAATACTTAAATAACCTAGCAACTGTTGACGATATCGGAGAGGAATCATCAATATGCTGCGAATTTTCGTTGGTTGAAAAGCCGCATATAAACTTCGTAAATCTGGAGTTTGATATATGTCTGAAATTGCCCAAACTTCATATTTACCCAACCTATAATATTCCTGCCAAGCGCTGTACTGTTCCATCAGTGGATATACGCTTGTTTGCGGCATCACAGGTTGCTGTCCACAGATATAAAGTTTGATGCAATTGTTTCCTGGGATTAAACACTCTGCTAAACTTTGGAGTTGGTGATTCTCAAAATTTGATACTTCATTTCTAATACAAAGCCTACCACCAGAACCGCCAAAAGCAGTAACTGCCGCTTCTAGCGCTGGCTGCAATACAATTGTGGGTAGTGAATGCAGTAGGGTAGCGATGCGGTTAATGATCGTTTCTTGTGCGGCTTTTTGACGCGCTTGGGTCAATAATGTACTTTGCGCGATCGCTACTTCTAGCTGATCTACGACCATTTGCACGACTTCCAATTCATCTCTTGAAATCGCACGCGACTGAGAATTGTGAGATACCAATAACCCCCACAGTTTTTCTTGATGGAGAATAGGTGCTACTAAAGAAGACTTTACCCCCATCGCCGTTAAGTATTCCACGTGGCAAGAGTCTACAGCGCGATAATGAATATCTTCTGAGATCATTTCCCCATTTTCTAAATCTCGCAGGGAAATTTGAGCAATTTCTTGAGTATCAACATTTACAACTGACCGTACCCGTGATTTGATGAAGAGTTCACGAGCATGAAGGGGAACGTCATCAGCAGGGAAATTTAACCCTAGTAGCGATGGTAAACAATGTTCGTGAATAGACTCAGCAATGACCTGACCACTGCCATCCGGATGAAATTTGTAAATCATCACGCGGTCAGTTCCGAGTAGCGATCGCATCTCTGTTGTTGTCGTTGTGATGATGTCTTCCAACTCCAAAGTTTGACGAATCCGGTTGGTAATGCGGCGTAATATACTTTCATGATCAAGACTTACCCGCAAGTCTGACTTAGAAATCGGGGTCATTGCTTATCTTTATATAAATGTTCAAGACAGAAATTTGAATTTAGTAGAGCACTTAAATATCAAAAAAATATCTAAAAACATTATTAAATTTTGTTCATTGACTTGTCTTCAGTAAATCCACTGGCAAACAGTTACTAACAAATCTATTGCATCAACTGTATTAACTTGCTAAGTTCTACTAAAATTTATATCTAAATTTATATCTATAGTTTCATGAACAAAGAATTTAGTTGATAGTTTTACTAAGTTTTTATTAACTATATAGCTATAAATATCCGATTTGATTTTTGAAAAAATTCTGCTCACCCTGAGTTATTTGAAGCAGTCTTGACTACTCAAGCAGCAAATATTCAAAAAAATAATGCAACAGATACCTAATAGAAGCATAGGCATAGCCTACTCTAAGAGTTCTCCGTCAGAAGTGCCCATAGGTTATTTTTGTGCTCCTGATGAGTGACTACCCATTCATTGGGTTACAAAGATTACTCAAATTGATATTGTTTCCCAATTTCATCCCAATTTCATCTTGAGGTGAAAAACTAGGTTGAGGTACGAAAAATGATCAAAACTGTTTATTTTAACTAGCACAAATGGCTAATCGTGATTATATTTAAGGATTTCTGATAACTATGCCAAACTCTGTGCATTTACAAACGCTTGCAAGCATATATGTCTTGTCTGGTACGCTTTTAAACTTGCTATTTTTGGCAACTCCCGTAGTAGTTTTAGCCCACACCGGACACGGGAATGAATTTTCTGGAGAAAGTGAAGCGACTCCAGCAATGAGTTCTATTCAAGTTGATGAAGAAACAGTCAAACGGCTAGGAATCAAAGTTCAACCAGCCAAACGTCAGCGTTTAGCTCTCGGTATTAAAACTACAGGACAAATTGAAATTTTACCTAGTAAAAAAGTAGAAATAACTACACCAATTGCCGGGGCTAAGGTAGTTGAGTTATTGGTAGAACCGGGGAATTTAGTTAAACAAAATCAACCTGTAGCTGTGGTGTCTAGTATTGATTTGGTATCGTTGCGTGTGGAATCCCAGGAAAAACTAGCTCAAAGTCAAGCCGATTTACAGCAAGCATTAGCCGATTTAAAATTAGCACAACAAAACCGCGATCGCTATCAACAAATTGCTGCGGCGGAAATCGCCCAAGCCCAAACCCAAGTAGCATTTGCCCAAGAAAAGTACAATAAAGACCAGCAGTTAGCTGAAGCTGGCGCTTTACCTCAACGCAATGTCCTAGAATCGCAAACTCAACTAGCTGAAGCCAGAGCCACACTCGCCAAAGCTAATAGCCGCCGAGAAGTGATTGCGGCGGAAAATCAGCTACAACGCGCCCAGGCAGCAGTTGATGTCGCAAAATCTCGAATTAGCCTTAGTAATAACACGTACAACACTCGGCTACAACAACTAGGAATCCGTGGTAATTCCAAGGGGCTAGTGACGGTGACATCTCCCATTTCCGGTAAAGTCGCAGACAGGGAAGTAACCCTTGGTCAAACCTTTGAAGATGCGGGCGGCAAGCTGATGACCGTTGTTAATGACAGTCGGGTGTTTGCCACAGCTAATATATATGAAAAAGATTTAGACAAAATTAGAACTGGTCAACAGGTGAGGTTAAAAGTTGCCTCTCTGGGAGAGCGCACTTTCACAGGACGAATTACAGTAATTAATTCTGTAGTATCAGGTGATACGAGAGTCGTACCAGTGAAAGCCGAAATTAATAACCCTGGTGGAGTTCTCAAACCCGGAATGTTTGCCGAGTTGGAAGTATTGACAGACCAAACCTCATCACCAGTCATATCCATTCACAGTACGGCCATCGTAGAAGCCAATAATAAAAAAATTGTCTACCTGAAAAATGGCAATGCTTACCAAGCCGTCGAAGTCAGCTTAGGACAAACATCTGGCGACATGGTTGAAGTCCTGACTGGCTTATTCGAGGGAGACATGATTGTTACCCAACGTGCACCGCAACTTTACGCACAATCCCTGCGAGTAGGTGGAAAAGCAGAAGAACATAGTAGCAGCACAGCCAACGAAAAAACAACAACCCCTAACTCCTCACTTCCTTGGTGGATAACAATTGGCGGAGCAACAGCCCTAACTATCGTCGCCTTCGTCGCCGGTCGTTACACCAAATCTCCTCCCACACCAAATATTGATCACCACCCAGCCCCCCCACAATAACCCTCAGCGCCCCTTTGCGCTTCCCTCAGCGCCCCTTTGCGTTTTTTAAATCAAAATATGCTCAACACCATTCTCAAATGGTCAATAGTTCAACGCTGGATAGTCGTACTCCTAGCAATTGTAGTCACAATTTGGGGAACCTATAACCTCACGCAAATGCCATTGGATGTCTTTCCTGACTTCGCCCCGCCCCAAGTAGAAATTCAAACTGAAGCCCCTGGACTCGCACCAGAAGAAGTAGAAACACTCATTACCTTGCCAATTGAAAGCGCGGTGAATGGGACACCAGGAGTAGAAACAGTACGTTCTTCCTCGGCCGTCAGCATTTCCGTTGTCAAAGTCATCTTCAAATGGGGGACTGATGTTTATCAAGCCCGCCAACTAGTAACAGAACGCTTGCAACAAGTACAGCAGAAATTGCCAGAAGGTGCAGAAAATCCGCAAATTTCGCCCATTTCTTCCCCCGTTGGCACAATTTTACAATACGCTTTTACTGCGGAAACAACCCCACTAATGGAAGTGCGGCGCTTAGTTGATAGAGATGTTACCAATCGCCTGTTGGCTGTACCTGGTGTTTCTCAAGTAATTGCCTATGGTGGAGATATTCGCCAGTATCAGATATTAGTTGACCCGGCAAAATTGCAAGCTTTTAATGTCACCTTAGATGAAGTCACAGCTGCGGCTAAAGGGGCTAACGTCAATGCGGCTGGTGGCTTTTTGGTGAATCCAGACCAAGAATTAATTATTCGGGGACTGGGGCGGGTTGAGTCTATTGCACAACTGGCGAAATCTGCAATTACCGCCCGCAATGGTACACCGATATTACTGCAAGATGTGGCAAATGTGCAGATTGGCGCAGCTTTAAAACGTGGGGATGGTAGTTTCAATGGTCGCCCAGCAATTGTAGTTGTGGTCAACAAGCAGCCACAGAATGATACTCCCACAGTGACTAGAGCCGTGGAAAGAGCCATGACCGAAGTCAAATCTAGCCTACCCAAAGATGTCAAAGTTACCGAAACCTTCCGTCAAGAAAGCTTTATTGCATTTGCGATCGCCAATGTGACTAGTTCTCTGCGCGATGGTATCATCATCGTCTCCATCATCCTGCTGATGTTCTTGATGAACTGGCGCACCGCCATCATTACCCTCAGCGCCATTCCCTTATCAGTGCTGATTGGGATGATGATTCTCGGTTTCTTCGGTCAAGGTATCAACACTATGACCTTGGGAGGACTGGCTGTAGCCATTGGTTCGGTAGTTGATGACTCGATTGTGGACATGGAAAACTGTTATCGGGGTCTACGTCAAAACCAAGTAGCCAGCCATCCGGTGCATCCCTTCAAGGTTGTTTACGATACCTCGGTGGAAGTGAGAGTTAGTGTGATTTTCTCCACCGTAATTATTGGCGTTGTCTTTGCCCCAATTTTCACCCTTACAGGAGTGGAAGGTCGGATATTTGCGCCAATGGGAGTTGCCTATTTGGTATCAATTTTTGCCTCTACCTTAGTGGCCATGACTCTTTCCCCAGCACTTTGTGCCATATTACTCGCTCATCGCCAACTACCAGCAGATGATACTTGGGTGAGTGCTTTATCACAGCGCCTCTATCGACCGCTACTCAAGTTTAGTATCCGTTTTCCCAGCATAATTTTAGTAGTTGCGGCAGCATCCTTAGTAGCGTCCTTGGTGATTTTACCGAGTTTGGGACGGGTATTTTTACCAGAATTTCAGGAACCATCCTTAGTAAATACTGTTCTCCTCTATCCAGGGAGTTCCCTAGAGGCGACAAATCAAGTCGGATTCGCCTTGCAAGCAGCACTCAAGGACGACAAGCGCTTTCAAACTGTACAGTTACGCGCCGGACGCGAGGCGGGTGATGCGGATGCAGGGGGGGTGAATTTGGGACATTTAGATGTGGAATTAAGTCCAGCCGGATTAAAAGATAGGGAGGGGAGTATAGAAAAACTGCGACAAGAATTTGCCAAGATACCCGGAGTAGCATCTAATATTGGCGGCTTTATTTCCCACCGCATGGATGAGGTATTATCAGGGGTAAGAAGTGCGATCGCAGTGAAAATATTTGGCCCTGATTTAGCCCAATTACGTCACATTGGTTCTGAGGTTCAGTCGGCTATGGCGGGAATCAAGGGACTAGTGGACTTACAACTCGAACCCCAAGTCCCCATTAGACAGGTACAAATCCAATTCAACCGGGAAGCCGCCGCGCGCTATGGTTTAACAGTCGGTCATCTCACAGAAACGGTAGAAACTGCACTCAATGGGCGAGTTGCATCTCAAATACTCCAAGACCAACAATTATTTGACCTCACAGTTTGGTTACAGCCAAAATCCCGTAACAATTTAGATGTTATCCGTAACTTACTTGTAGATACACCAACAGGTCAAAAAATCCCTCTAGCTCAAGTCGCCAGCATTGACTACGGAACTGGCCCCAATACAATTAACCGGGAAAATGTTTCTCGCTTGATTGTTGTTTCTGCAAACGTGTCCGGCCGAGATTTAGGCTCTGCTGTGGAAGAGATTCAAAGTAAAGTCAGTCAATCAGTAGAATTATCTCCAGGCTACTTTATCCAATACGGCGGTCAGTTTGAATCAGAACAACGAGCCACCCAGAACCTACTCGTGTTTGGCGGACTAGCCTTAGTTATCATTGCAATTTTAATGTACTTTGCAGTTAAATCCATTGCTGCCATGCTGATGATCATGATTAACCTACCTTTAGCTTTGGTAGGTGGGATCTTTTCTATTGCCTTGGGTGGTGGAGTGATTTCTGTAGCTTCCTTAGTAGGATTCATCACCCTATTTGGCGTCGCCACCCGTAACGGACTACTGCTAGTAGATAATTACAACAACAAACTAGCCCAAGGAATGCCATTACCACAAGTAATTTTAGAGGGTTCAATGGAGCGCTTAGTCGCCATTTTAATGACCGCCCTCACCTCAGCCTTAGGAATGATACCCCTAGTCATTGGGACAGGCGCAGGTAAAGAAATCCTACAACCTTTAGCCATCGTAGTATTAGGCGGATTGTTCACCTCCACCGCCCTAACATTACTAGTTTTACCCGCATTATATGCTCAGTTTAGTAAGTTCTTAATCCCCAATAAACCAACACTTTCAGTTATGGAAAATAGTAAAACAATAAACGCAGTAGTTGATTGGTAACTCAAAATAAACTCTTCTCAACTCCCTCTCTGCGCGATGGACACTTTCCACCCTGCGGGAAGCCGCTTTGCGTCTACAAGTCGGGCAACCCGCCCACGGAAGTATCCTCCTCTGCGTGATAAAAATTCTTTGAGAAACAAATTCATGAATCCATTCAAATCAATTTTGATTCTTATAGGTAGTACATCACTCATTTTCCTAGGAGCTTGTAACAATAGCAATCCAACACCCATTACAGAAACAACTGCAACACCTAAACCTGTTACCAAAACAAACAACAGTCATGGTGCTACTAAAGGTGGTCAAGTAGTAGAAACAGGAAAATATCACTTAGAGTTTGTACCAGGAAAAGAAGCCAATCAAACCCACATGGATTTATATTTACAAACAGGCGATCGCCACGCAACTGTACCTAATGCTAAAGTTACTGCTCAAGTACAATTACCAGATGGTAAACAAAAGACTGTTCTTTTCACTTATGCTGCTAAAGATAAACACTACACAGGCATACTAACTGAAAAAGCATCTGGTCGATATCAAGTAAAAATTTCTGCTGATGTGAAAGGTGAAAAAGTAGACGGACGCTTTAGTTTTAATCGATAAACTCTATGAGAGTGCTATTAGTCGAAGATGAACCGGATTTAGGCGCTGCTATTAATTAAGCGCACTCTCACCCAACAGAAATATTTAGTTGATTGGGTACTAGACGGTAATGAAGCCTGGGCGTATTTAGAAAATAGCTGGACACATTACACAGTAGCTATTTTCGATTGGATGATTCCAGGAATTTCTGGTTTAGAGTTGTGCCGGAGATTACGCTCTCACAACAATTCTTTGCCTGTGTTGATGCTCACAGCTAAAGACAGAATGGAAGACAAAGTTGCTGGGTTAGATGCAGGTGCTGATGATTATTTAGTCAAGCCATTTGGTATGGCAGAATTACTCGCAAGATTACGAGCTTTGCAGAGGCGATCGCCTAAATTTATGCCACAAGAGTTAACCGTAGGTAACTTAACTCTAGATTATGGTAACAATATAGTTGTTACTAAGAATGCTTTAGGAAATAAAGAGGAAATTCCTTTAACTAATAAAGAATTTCAACTAATAGAATATTTCATGAAACATCCAAATCAAATTGTGACTACTGAACAAATTCGCTATCAGCTTTGGGAAGTTAGTTCAGAACCAGTTAGCAATGTAGTAGCAGCACAAATTCGGTTATTGCGTCGTAAACTAGCTCATAGTGGCGGCGAAAACATGATTGAAACTTTGCATGGTATGGGATATCGTCTCAATCTTAGCCATGAATCAAAATAAACTGTTTCAACTAACACGTCTGCGTTTAGCCCTGTGGTATGCGCTCGTGATGGCGTTGATTTTAACCCTGTGTGGCTTCGGTATTTACAGAGCAATTTCCCACGCCCATTGGGTAACATTAGATAGAGAAATAGAATCAGTCGCCGGGACTTTACATGATAGTATTGAACTAAAATTAAAGCAGCCCAATCAATTAGAACCAGTCATAAAAGACATTTTACCTAATATTTGTGTAATCGGAAATAAATGTATTTCCGAGCCATCTAATTCCCAACGCCATACCCTCAGCGCCATCAACCAAGGTGATTATTATATACGTTTTTTTAATAATTCTGGGCGTTTATTTGCCATAGCAGGTTCTTATCCTCAAGGATTATCACCTAGTTTTAATCAAGAATTATGGCAAACTTTAAAAGACAGTCAAAGCAAATTTTATCACCAAATTTCATTGAGGCTACATACCCAAGATCATCGTGATTGGGGTTATATCCAAGTAGGGCGCAGTTTGGCAGACTTCAGTAGTTATTTAGACGCAGTAAAGCTGACATTAGCATTAGGTTCACCAATGATCATAGGTTTAGTTGGTGTTGCTAGTTGGTGTTTAGCAGGATTAGCAATGCAACCAATTTATAAATCTTATAGACAAATCCAGCAATTTACAGCAGACGCAGCACACGAATTGCGGACACCTTTAGCAGCAACGCAGGCGACAGTAGAATCAGCACTTATGATGTCAGAGTTGGATGAAGTAGAGGTGCGGGAAATCTTACAAACCATAAAACGTCAAAATCTGCGCCTCACAACTCTTGTAGCCGATTTATTGTTGTTGGCGCGGTTAGATTGTCAACCTACACCAATGCGTCGTGATATTTGTTGTTTAGATGATATTATCAACGATTTAATCGAGGAGTTTGCCGCATTAGCGATCGCCACAGGTGTAACACTAAAATATACAATACAAGCGTCAACCCCTATCAATATACTAGGAGATCAAGACCAGCTTTATCGTTTATTTTCTAACTTAATCATCAATGCCATTCAATACACCCTATCAGGCGGACAGGTAACTGTTAGCTTAAGCTGTAGTGACCATTATGCTATTGTTCTCATCCAAGATACAGGTATTGGTATTCCCCAGCAGGAGTTACCGCACATTTTTAACCGATTTTACCGCGTGAATAGCGATCGCTCTCGCAGTAGTGGTGGTTCTGGATTAGGATTGGCGATCGCCTCTGCAATTGTTCGGGCACATTACGGTAGTATAGATGTAAAAAGCAAATCAGGTAAAGGTAGTACTTTTACTATTAAGTTATCTTGCCAGCAATTTGGTATGAGTACAGGAATCAAGTCAGATTCTTGTAGTGGAAAATATAGTTAATTATTATTTACTGCGATTCAATATGTGCATTTTTTGCGTAGTTGAGAGCAAGGCGATCGCCATCAACAATTCAAGTGGTATCAGTGAAAAAAACAGACTGAAACAAAACCAAAACACAGCAAATAACATGACCAGTAGTTGTAAAATCTGATTGGTAGTTTTTGTAGTGAGGAAAATCGAAATTAAGGACAGTACTAGCATAATCAAGGAGTAGAGAAACATAACATAACTTCTTGAAAATTAATTGCTTAGGTGTAAATTGCAAGTAGCACTACCCTTACAGAAAGCTGCTACACATCTAGCTAAAAAACCAGATACGGGAGCACCTGGCCCTAATTATGAGATACACAATATCCAGGCTCGATTCCCGAATTAAACATTGAATAAAGCTAGTCGGTGGTGAGGGGTGTCTCAACTAGCGATCGCTTTTCTGCTGCGGATATTTCGGAATTAGGATGTCTCATCTGTTCCAAAAAGCGAGACATCCCAGGCGAAGTAATAAAAATTCCTGCCAAAACTACTAGAAATACAGATATCCCAAATATTTGATCACGGGGAATTTCTAGTACACCACGTAAAATCACTTCTCTTAAAGCAGATACAATTGTAATTTCTACTGCGGCTCCTACGGATATCTGCTGTGCTTGTAGGTAATCAATTAATAGACGGAATAACTCTACAAGAATCAAAATAAACAAAATATCAGATGTTACTTGCCGCAAATCTAATGGATGCAAAAACGAGAGAAACATATCTACCAGTCGAATGAGCATCACACAGAATAAACCCAGGCACAGAGATATGATAATAAAATCTTGAAAAACCTCTAAATTACGTACAATTCTATCTCGTTGGAACCAAGAATTTACCTCTGTTATTACTCTTTTTGGCATAGGATCTCCGGATATTATAGATTTATCCACCTCTATAATAGACAATTTAAAATTAAAAGCATCAAAATCATTGTTTTTTATTTGTCTATATATCTAAATTAAAATAGATGTCATTATGCCTACAATCTTGATATAGCAAGTGTTCTAAAACTTACAAAGTAATGTATTTAACAGATTGAATTAAAACCATTGAATAAACATATCCCCAGCTTCCCAGAAAAGTTGGAGATATGAGATGATCAATTTTAAGTAGTTAATCAAACTATATCAATGTGAGAAAGTTCTGGTTTATCAATAAAGTTCGATTTACGTTTTGAATTAGGTGTCTGTCTTAATGTTGGCATTTCTTGCCAACATTTTCGGCAAAAAAAGTATACTTCTTGACTGCGAATATGGCGTAAAAGCTGATGAGAGCAGCAGGGACAATTATTCATTATTTTCGGAATTTATAAAAAGCTGATATCAAAGCCAGAAATGTGTAGTTATGTAACCAATATGCTAATTACATAACCATTTAAATAATTATGGCTTTGCTAAATAATATCTTCAGTGTAAACACGTAAATTAGTTGATGGTTTTCCCAAGTCTCCAAAGGAATAAGTAACCCTACGTAAATAAATATTACCTATGTTGATTTTGCTATCCCATCCATCACACCGTTATCAGATAAAATATGTGACGTGGCAAAGAATCTTACTGAGCGTTGGGCAGCTTTCCTACTTTATGTAGGTAATACCAATTTAATATGAAGACGCATATAAATACCCCACCCGCGCTAACGCGCACCCTCCCCTTAGCAACTATGCATTATAAACATCTTTCTTAACAAAGAAATTGACAAAAAACAGAAGTAATGTAGTGTCTATAGCAAGAGCCGGAAGCAGAACAAAGTCAAACATGGAACAATGGATCACACAAGAACTAGAA
>JAHHHF010000096.1 GCA_019359495.1 Goleter apudmare HA4340-LM2 | reverse complement strand
GGGCAGACGTCATCAACCGCGCTAACTTGGGTATGGAAGTCATGCACGAGCGTAACGCTCACAACTTCCCCTTAGATTTGGCTGCTGGTGAAGTTGCTCCTGTTGCTCTCAGCGCTCCTGCTATCAATGGTTAATTCTTAACTCTTAGCTACATCAAAGAATACCCTCCGGAAACGGGGGGTATTCTTGTTTTTAGGGAACTCCAAACAGTAAATCTAATTCTTGCAAGCAATACTATTCCCCAAATTCAGGAATGATGGAATATTTTTTTATTTGCAAGTTTCTTGGCTTGCGAAGCATGAACCATGATTGAAGTTGATTTAAACCTGATAAAGTATTTGTACTAATTTATTTTTGAATGCATTACATTCTTGGCAACAGTGTAATAGTCAAGTCCAGTCTGTATAAGAAGGAAGACACTATGTCACAAAGCCCAGGGTTGTATATTTTACTAGTTAGTGTTCACGGACTAATTCGGGGTCATAATCTGGAATTAGGAAGGGATGCTGACACGGGTGGACAAACAAAATATGTAGTCGAACTTGCTTGCACATTAGCGAAAAACCCACAAGTAGAGAGAGTTGACTTAGTAACTCGTTTGGTCAACGACCCAAAAGTGAGTTCTGACTATGCTCAACCCGTAGAAGTGCTTTCAGACAAAGCTCAAATCATTCGCCTTGCTTGTGGTCCCCGTCGCTACCTCCGCAAAGAAGTTCTATGGCAACATTTAGATACCTTTGCAGATGAATTGCTCAGACATATTCGCAAAGTGGGAAAAATACCGAATGTTATTCATACACACTATGCCGATGCTGGCTATGTAGGCTGTCGGGTTGCTGGCTGGTTAGGAACGCCTCTTGTGCATACAGGACACTCTCTTGGACGTATTAAGCAGCAACGATTACTAGAACAGGGAACGAAAATAGAGGTTATTGAAGATAACTTTCATATTAGTAGACGCATTGAAGCTGAAGAAACCACACTTGGTAGTGCCGCACTAGTCATAGCGAGTACTCATCAAGAAGTTGAGCAGCAGTACAGCGTTTACGATCGCTATCAACCTCAACGGATGGTAGTCATTCCTCCAGGTGTGACTCTGGAACGATTCTACCCAGCACCGGATGATTGGCAAAACCCACCAATTCAAGAACAGTTGGAACGGTTTCTCAAAGATCCGCAAAAGCCAATCATTATGGCAATTTCTCGCCCGGCTATTCGTAAAAATGTCAGTAGTCTGATCAAGGCTTATGGCGAAGATCCTGAACTACGTCAGCTGGCAAATCTGGTACTTGTATTGGGAAAAAGAGAAGACATCACAGCGATGGAATCAGGACCACGCCAGGTGTTTATGGAAATCTTGCAGTTAATAGATCGTTACGATCTTTATGGTCATGTCGCTTATCCCAAACACCACAATGCAGACGATGTGCCCGACTTATATCGGCTGGCGGCGAAAACACGAGGAGTATTCATCAATCCAGCATTGACAGAGCCGTTTGGATTGACCCTAATTGAAGCTACAGCCTGTGGTGTACCTATAGTCGCCACGGCTGATGGCGGGCCGCAGGATATCTTGGCAGCTTGCAAGAATGGTCTGCTGATTGATCCTTTGAATATTCAAGAAATCCAAGATGCACTGCGAACAACTTTGACAAATGCCGAACAATGGCAAAGCTGGTCTACTAACGGTTTAGTTAATGTCCGCCAACATTTCTCTTGGGATAGTCACGTAAAAAAATATTTGGAGAAAGTGCAGCTATTCCCGCAACGACGAATTCAATCTCTGCTGAGTCCTCTGCGTACAGATCCAGCAACCGACCGTCCTGACTGGAATGTCCCGGATAGAAACCGCCTACCAACAGCTGATCGTTTCCTTGTCTGTGAAATAGATAACACATTATTGGGTGACCAAACAGCCCTAGAACAGTTAATCCAGCGCATTCGTAGCGATGGGCAAACAACAGGGGTTGGCATAGCCACAGGTCGCAGCCTCGAAAGTACCCTGAGTATGTTGGAAGAATGGCAATTCCCGATGCCGGATTTGCTAATTACCTCAACCGGAAGCGAAATCTACTATGGGCCTCAAGTAGTAACGGATACGAGTTGGCAAAGACACATAGGTCAAAATTGGCAACCTCAAGCAATTCGTGAAGCCATGAAGGATATTTCCGGAATTGAATTACAGCCACCAGAGACTCAAGGCAAGTTAAAAATTAGCTACTTTGTAGATGCAGTAAAAGCGCCTAGTTTCCGGGAAATTATCCGCCATCTGCGTCGGCATCAGCTGCCTGTTAAGGGGATTTACAGTCACAACATGTATCTAGATTTAGTACCGCTCCGGGCTTCTAAGGGAGATGCCATTCGTTATGTAGCTTTAAAATGGGGGTTACCCGTTCAACGGTTCTTAGTAGCAGGAGCATCTGGTAATGATGAGTCAATGCTGGCTGGTAATACCCTAGCAGTTGTAGTGGGGAATTACAGCAAGGAAATCGAAAAGCTGCGGGGTTATCCACGGATTTATTTTGCTCAAGGGCACTATGCTTGGGGGATTATGGAAGCCTTGGATCATTATGACTTTTTTGGTAATTCGTCTCCAATACAGCCGGAAATGATGATAACGTAGAGATTTTTCTAGAATATGAAAATCTTGAATAAGAGCGATCGCTCTTAGTCACTCTGAAATGATCTCAACCACCACTCCAAAACCCCCCAAGAATGTCATCATAGTTAAGGTAAAAACACACTGGAGATAAAACCACGGTTTACGCACGCCCTCTCGCACGATTAATTGAGCAGTTGCAACGCCTCCCAGGAGTGGGGCCCAAGTCAGCCCAGCGCCTAGCTTTGCACATTTTAAAGCGACCGGAATCAGAAGTAGAGGCTTTAGCACAAGCCCTGATTGATGCTAAAAAACAGATAGGCTTGTGTTCTGTCTGCTTTCATTTGTCGGCTGACCCGGTTTGTGAAATCTGCCGCAACCCCACCCGTGATCAAAATACTATATGTATTGTGGCTGATTCTCGTGATGTGATTGCACTGGAAAAAACCCGCGAGTACAAAGGCAAGTATCACGTTTTGGGCGGGGTGATTTC
Organism: Goleter apudmare HA4340-LM2; assembly: GCA_019359495.1. Lineage (GTDB taxonomy): Bacteria > Cyanobacteriota > Cyanobacteriia > Cyanobacteriales > Nostocaceae > Goleter > Goleter apudmare. The sequence continues at coordinate 87,876 of JAHHHF010000096.1, read as the reverse complement.
GCCTATGGATGGTATTGGCCCAGAACAGTTGACGATTCAAGCTTTGGTGCGGCGGGTAAGTCAGCAAAAACCGCAAGAAGTAATTTTGGCAATTAGTCCCAGTGTGGAAGGAGAAACCACTACACTCTATGTGGGTCAGTTATTGAAACCATTTACGAAAGTGACGCGAATCGCTTTTGGTTTACCTGTAGGCGGAGATTTGGAATATGCCGACGAGGTGACACTGGCAAGAGCATTGGAAGGTCGTCGGGAGTTGGATTAACTTGGAGTTTCCTAATTTTGTAACCTGGAAATAAATTTTCGGCTTCCAGCTTTAACCCGTTAAAATTAGTGCATAGCAATTCATAAACTTAACCGAATTAACTAAAATGCTGGCTGCATCATTAGTCATTAAAGTTTCCCTACTAGATTAAGCATGAATTGATAAAATCGCGGCATAGTTTGCCCGATATTGTTTAACATGTCAACATCAAGCTGCGTCCATGACGGTTTTAGCTCTACTAACTTTGAGACTATAACCCATCCATTCAGTACCTGTTAATCCATTAATCGCTGCTACTTCTGCGGTGTCTGTTTCCATTTCTACAACTGCGAACCCTCTTTTCTCGCCTGTTTTATTGTTCGTAGACACCAAAATTCTTCTCACATCAACACTTACGAATAGAAACTTTATTTTGATTTGAAGCGGTTTTCACAGATGAGTTTGTTCCTGTAAACTCTTACAGTTAGTGGCAAAAACAAACTCAGTCTCATGTTCGATAAATATGTTTATCAGCTTGCAACATCCTGTTTTCCTCTTAGTATGTTTGTGTTGTTTGTTAGTATCAATTTCACTCATGTGCAGGCACAAGCTAGTGATATTTTACAAGTACCAAATAGCTCACAACTACCCCCACCTCAGGATCTGCAACCACCTGCACCTAGAACTATTCCCTCACCTCAACCACCACAGCCACTTCCCTCACCAACAGATTTAATTCCATTTCCTGAGTCAAATTTCATACCTGAACAGCTAACTCCTGATCACCTACCGCAGACTATCACAGTAGAAAAGTTTGAAGTCGTTGGTAGCACAGTATTTACTCCTGAAGAATTAGCTCAAGTCACTGCGGATTTGATTAACAGACCAATTTCTTTGGTGGAATTATTTCAGGCTCGTACCAGAATCACTGATTTCTACGTTCAAAGAGGTTACATTACTTCTGGCGCTTATATTCCACCGCAAACCATCCAATCTGGTGTGATCAAAATTCAGGTGGTGGAAGGAAAATTGCAAGACATTCAAGTAACTGGTAATCAGCGATTGAATTCCAATTATCTCCGCAGCCGTTTAGCACTCGCCACTTCGTCACCTCTAAATCGAGAACAGTTGTTAGAAGCACTGCAACTATTGCAACTTAATCCTTTGATTAAAAATCTGTCTGCGGAACTCTCAGCAGGTTCTCGTTCTGGTGAGAGTGTGCTGGAAGTAAAGATTCAGGAGGAAAAATCTTTTATTACCCAAGCAGTTTTAGATAATGGGCGATCGCCTAGTGTTGGTACTTTTCGTCGCCGTTTACAATTGACTGAAAGTAACTTGCTGGGATTGGGTGATGGTCTGAGTTTTGCTTACATCAATACAGATGGTAGCAATGGGTTTGATGCCAGCTATACTTTACCTCTCAATCCCCGTAACGGCACTCTTACTTTCAGCTTGAGCACAACATTTAGCTATATTACTGAACGTCCATTTAATATTCTTGATATCCAATCCGCTTCTCGCTACTACGACTTAATATTTCGTCAACCTGTATATCAAACTCCCACACAAGAATTTACTCTCGGCTTGATGGCTTCTCGTCGTGAAAATGAAGCTAGTTATATTGAAGAAGATCGCATACCTTTCCCTTCATTAGGATCTGATGCAGAAGGTAGAACACGCGTATCTGCGTTACGCTTTTTTCAAGAATGGACTACTCGTAGTACTCGTGAAGTTATTGCCTTGCGATCGCAATTCAGTTTGGGCATAGGTGCATTCGATGCGACAATTAATTCAGACTTACCTGATAGTCGATTTTTCTCGTGGCAAGGACAAGCACAGTGGGTAAGGCTTTTGGCTCCTGATACTTTGCTATTATTACGTGCCAATGCCCAACTTGCAGATCAATCGCTCTTACCCTTAGAAAAGTTCGGTTTAGGTGGTCTTGAGAGTGTAAGGGGTTACCGTCAAGATTTTTTGATAGCGGATAACGTTACTTTTGCTAGTGTAGAAGTACTAGTACCGATTCTCCGTTTACCTGAAATAGATGGTCTGTTACAGGTGACACCTTTTGTTGATTTTGGTGTCGCTTGGAATAATTCTGGTATGAATAATCCAGGGCCTAATACCTTAACATCTATTGGTTTGGGTTTGCGCTGGATGCAAGGCGATCGCTTTACAGCTCGTCTTGACTGGGGTATTCCTCTAATATCTGTGGACTCTCAACCAAAAACTTTGCAAGAGAACGGGCTATATTTTTCTATCCTTTACAATCCTTTTTGACAGCCTCACTGTCAGCCACTGGGAAAATCTTGGGAATCTCATCCCTCACAACCGTCTTGCTTAAAACAACAACACCTAGCCTTAATAATGCTTTATTTATTCCCTCTCTTGTATCAAGTTCGTACAGGGTTACACTGATTAAACAACCAGGTGTATTGCCCCCTTTGTCTACTAGCTTGAGGAAATATCAGCACTTAAGTTGGGTGTTGTCGTTAGTTGACGAGACAGATATTTAAACAGCGTCTTTACCTCTTAACTGAATTTAACTGTGTTGACTTTGGCTGTTGAATCTGCCAGGCGAAGCTTTATAAGCTTCTATTAATAAATTAGCACTCTGGTATCAGAGCGGATCTTGCTTGCAACTAAACTTTACTTATGTATAAATTCGGTAATTAGGTTGTGGGCAATAAATCTCACGAGTTGCCGTAGGATATACAGGCTAACGGATTGAGCATTCTCGCTGATGCTTGGATAGGTACTTAACCCAAAGCTATGCAATCTCAATGTAAAGTAATTTATCGATAAAGTATGGGTGGCTGGATATGCGATCGCCACCTTGACATTTACTACTTCCAACACTGATTTCTAATCTGTTGTCTATGGCAAATATTTATTACTAAATTAATCAAATTAGATATCTTATAGTGAGGAAACCTGTTAAAAACAATTACCTGATCCTGAACTAGTGATTATTAACAAATTCTAACTATAGGACTCATATTTGATTTTTGAACAGATACGTAGGGTGTGTTAGCGACAGCGTAACGCACCCCCCCAAAAGCTTTCGGTGTGTTACGGCTTGCGCCTAACACACCCTACTGAGATGTTTTCAGATATCAAATCGGATTCCTATATTGGGATGATATAAAGCTTTAGTTTTTACAAGCCCTATATTTTATTGTTAGCAAATTCACCCATTTCTTCATAGAATATCAGAAGCTTAACTGCTTTATTGATCACTGGTTTGCTTTTTCCGGACATTTTACAAACTTCAAATAAAGTTCCGCATAAATACTATGTATTATAGCTAGTATTTGATTTTATTCTGGATATTGAGGGCAAAACAAGTGGAAAACACTGACCGAATATCTGAAAATTCTGAATGCTCTTTGTCAATTGAGAAAACTGCAAGGATACTCATCAGGAAAATTGTTCTAGGTAGTCAGTTATAAACAGAAGAGACGGGCTAGCTTTTGAGAGATGATCATTAAGTTGATAGGTCTGTTGTATTTATAGCGGTTTTCAGACGAGTGAAGTACAGTTTTAAATCGCAAAACCTGTAGGGGCGGGGTTTCCCCGCCCTTGATTGTGTTGCGTTCAACCGAGAAAGGCTATAAGCAAGAGAAATACTTAGTGAAAACTTATTAGAGCCGTATTTTTCCAACCAAGACCCAAAGATATGAGAGTGTGAGGAAGCAGCATGTCAGAGAATGAGCGGGATAAAATACGTCACCTGTTGGTTGTCCAAGATATGCAAGGACAGCGAACCATAGCCCTGCAAGAGGCTACTTATTCTCTGGGACGGGATTCTAGCAATGCTATTGTGCTGCGTTCTCGTTCAGTATCCAGACAACATGCCATTTTATTGCGAGTGACGATTCCAGAGACTGACCGATATGGTTTTCGGATTATTGATGGCAACTTCAAAGGAAAACAAAGTACTAATGGCTTATACGTCAATGGCACTAAATCCTTCTCTCATAACCTCCAGCATGGAGATGTGATTGCCTTTGGGAATAATCAAGTTAGTGCTAAATATTATGCTATCTCCAACATGTCAGAACAATTGTTTTTTGCTTCACAAGAAGCAGAAGACTTGTCTAGCTTCCTGATTGAGCAAGCTAATCCCACCAATCCCTTTGAAACCCTCATCGCCCCCAATGATGCTTTTGAAGGAGCTAGTGAAGCAGCAGTGGCTCGCCTAGCATCATTCCCAGAACTTATTCCCAATCCTATTATTGAGATGGATTTAGAGGGAGTAATAACCTATCTCAATCCAGCTGCATCTGTGAAGTTTCCCAAACTCAAAGAAGCAGGGAAGCGACACCCTGTGATGACAGGAGTTCTAAATGCAGTGCAAAATCGAGAGGGTAATTCTTTTGTTCGGGAAGTAGAAGTTGGATCTGAAGTTTTTGAACAATCCATTCATTACATTCCAGAAAGTGAATTAATTAGAACTTTTATTATCAGGGATATTACGGAACAAAAAAAAGCTGCCGCAGAACTACGTCAACGCGATCGCCTACTACAAGCAGTGGCGGAAGCCACAAATTACCTGCTGGCAGAAATGAATTACCAGACAAGCATTGAGAAAGCTCTTGCCGTGCTAGGCGAAGCTGCCCAGGTTTCACGCGCCTACCTGTTCCGCAATCATCTCCACCCCACGACAGGAGAGATGGCGGTGAGTCTGCGGTTTGAATGGACACGCTCAGGGCTAGAATCTTCTCATGACCACTGGCAAAATCAACCTTATCAATCCTCTGGGCTAACCCGTTGGTATAATACCCTCTCTAGTGGCGAATCTATTAAGGGACTGACCAAAGATTTTCCACTAGCTGAACAAAACCTCCTAACTAGAGATGGTGTTCAATCCCTGTTCTTGGTACCCCTGCGCTTAGGGGAAAAGTTTTGGGGTTACTTAGGTTTAGCAGATTGTACAAAAGAGCGTCATTGGTCAAGACATGAAGAATCTACTTTGTTGACAATGGCGGCTAGTATTAGTGGTGCTCGTCAGCGTCAGCAAGTAGAAGAAAGAATTCGCCACCAAGCCCTTCATGACTTACTCACTGGCTTGCCCAATCGCTTACTCTTTAATGAGCTACTAGCTAAAGCCCTACCCAATGTCATCCGTAATCAAGAAAGTTTAGCTGTGATGTTTCTCGACCTAGATCGTTTCAAAGTGATTAATGACACTCTAGGACATACCTTAGGAGACAAATTATTATTGTGCGTAGCGCAAAGATTACAAGACTGTCTCCGTGATGGGGATACTGTCGCTCGCTGGGGAGGCGATGAATTTATTATTTTATTGCCCCAGGTGAATGATGTAGATGAAGTTTCCCAAGTCGCTCGGAGAATCTTACACGCCCTCGAAAAACCCTTCGATCTCGATGAGCACGAACTCTATGTAAGTGGCAGCATTGGCATTGCCCTACTCAATGAACAAAGCCCTGATACTGAAAGCTTAATTCAGCACGCAGACGCTGCTTTGTATTATGCCAAGGATGCAGGTAGAAATAATTACCAGTTCTACACCACTGCTTTGAGTAACAAAACTCCTGAACTGCTGACTTTAGAAAAAAGCTTGCGCCATGCCCTGGAAAGGGAAGAACTACAGGTCTATTATCAACCTCGACTTAACATCATCACCGGAAAAATTACTGGCATGGAAGCACTGCTACGTTGGCATCACCCAGAGATGGGACGAGTAGCGCCGAGTGTGTTTATTCCCATTGCCGAGGCTAGTGGGTTGATTGTGCCGATTGGAGAATGGGTGCTGCGAACGGCATGTAGACGGAATAAAGCTTGGCAAGAGGCAGGATTATCGCCAATAACTATTGCAGTGAATCTTTCCCTCAAACAATTCCGCCAACCACGACTGGCGGAAACCCTGACAGAAATCTTACAGGAAACAGGTCTAGATCCCAACTTATTAGAGTTAGAAATTACCGAATCTACTGCCATTGAGGATTTCGAGTTCACCACAAAAGTCTTGCATAATCTGCGACGCATGGGTATTCACCTGTCCATTGATGACTTTGGTACAGGTCACTCCTCCCTCTCCCGGTTACAAATGTTACCCCTGCACCATCTGAAAATTGATAAGTTCTTCATCCAAGAGTTGACGACAGATAACAAAGTAGCTCATATTATCAGAGCGATCGTTAGCTTAGGGCAAAGTTTGGGTTTAAAAATCACTGCCGAAGGTGTAGAAAAACCAGAGGAACTGGAATTCTTGAAATCTATCAACTGCGAGGATGTGCAAGGTTTCCTGTTCTACCGACCACTGTCTGCTGAGGAAGCCACAGAAGTCCTCCAGGATACACAAACAAAACTTTAGTAGAATAACTAATGACAGGGGAAATTGCGCCTATATTGTTCGGTTCTACGACTGTCACGAGTACATAAATGACTATAACCTCGTAGTTAATAGTGAAATGCAGTCGCTATGCAGTTAAGGGGTGAAAAGTCGTGTACGAATGGATCTTGCCAAGCTTGAGCGAAGTTTTAGCCGAAAGCCAATCGACTGTGGCAGAGTGTTCACCAGCTAAAGCAGAGCAACAATGGCGTGTCAGCCTAGCAGCTACAGAGAATCTGCTGATCAAGACTTTAACGACTGCTTTTTGTGACAAAATCCCAGGATTAGTTTTATCTGCACCAGCACCCCTGTTTAGTCAACCACAACTGACTCAAACCTTAGAAACAGTAACTTTTACGGCAAAGCCATTTAATCCCTTGGCACTGATGCCATTTCAAATGCCGATAGCGATCGCTACAGTAAATGAAGTTACCCCCAATGAGTCAGTACTACCTTTACTACCAGCCGATCCACTAGGAAGAGAACAGTTTTGCCTAGTGTTTACAGATAAATTTAGGCTAGTGCTAGTGTTAGCAGCACACAGCAATGGTCAAAAAACCTTTTCCTTTTCCTTTGAGCCGGAAGTCGTAGAACAGGCTTGGCGAGCCTTAGGGGCGCGGGTAATGCTGACTAATCCAGACTTTTTTGCTGAATTGGATATATTAGTACAAAAGTATTCACCAGTAGCACCTGATTACCGCACTGTGATTGAGTTTAGCCAGTTGTTGCTGGCAGAATTACCAGAGGCAGAAGGTAACAAAGAACAAGGACACGAAGAGCAAGCAAATGTCCCCACCTCTCCCCCGCCTCCCTCTTCCCCGCCCCGTTCTGACGTGGAATTACTGCAAGCCTTTGCTCACGAAGTCCGTACTCCTTTAACTACTATTCGCACAATGACACGCCTGCTACTGAAGCGGCGAGATTTGCCTGCTAACGTGATCAGTCGCTTAGAAATTATCGATCACGAGTGTACCGAGCAAATCGACAGAATGGAGTTGTTGTTTAAGGCGGCAGAACTAGAAACATCGGCGGCGGTGAAATCGACACACAGCCAACTAACACCCATGTCTTTAGATCAGGTGTTACAGCAGAGTATTCCCCGTTGGCAACAAGCAGCCCATCGACGAAACTTGACTTTGGATGTGGTTTTACCCCAACAACTGCCAACAGTAGTGAGTAATCCCAATATGTTAGATCAGGTACTGACGGGATTGATGGAGAATTTCACCCGCAGTTTACCGCCTGGTAGTCATATTCAAGTACATGTGATTCCGGCTGGAGATCAACTCAAATTACAGTTATCGCCCCAACTTCAGTGTCTAGGCAAAGCACCGACGCCTGCACAGCCACCAATCCGCAAAGCCCTTGGTCAATTACTGATGTTCCAACCGGAAACGGGTACAATTAGTCTCAATATCGCTGCCACCAAGCATCTATTTCAGGCGATCGGCGGCAAGCTGATTGTACGTCAGCGTCCGCAATATGGGGAAGTGATGACTATTTTCTTACCTTTGGAAGTGAGCAGTCAGCAAAAATTAGGTGTGAGGAATTGAAAAGTGGCATGAATACCAATTTTTCAGGTTTACGCCGATGGAAAATTTTAATAGAATGATCTCACCAAAAGACTCGCAGAATTATCAATGGACTGGATCACCTTACTGCGATCGCTACAGTCTGATTTTGTTAAAAGGCTAGCTACTAGTTGTCTGCTTCATTGTGAAACAGAAGGTCAATATAGTGAAGTAACTATAATCTCTGGTGAAAGATTAAAAGCACTCAGAGAATTTTGTTGGCAGATGGCAGAAAAATATAAGCGGTTATCACCAGTCCGCGATGTCTTTATCAACAATCTCAAAGGAAAATTAGGTGAAGAGGTAGTCAAAGAACGGTTAGCTGACTTAATTACAGAAGTTGATTACGAAAAGCGCTTTGGTGGCGATGGTAAAAGTGATTTTACTTTGACTGCGGAACCGTCGATTGGGGTTGAAGTAAAATCCCGTCATGGACGAATTGATCGGGTGAGATGGTCTATTAGTTCCGAAGAAGTTGAAAAAAATGCTGTTGTAGTTTGCATTTTGATTCAAGAAGAGGTGAGCGAAGCACAACCAGAATATCACCTTTTTCTAGCAGGCTTTCTCCCAGCTAAAATGATTAAGCTAAAAACCGGGAGAATCTCTTTTGGCATAGATCAATTACTTTATGGTGGTGGTTTATGTTGCTATTTAGAACAGTTACAATCTGCTCAAAATAAATCTCAGCAGCAACACTCTCTAATTTATCCATATAAGTATAGGCAAGAAACACCACCTCAACAAAATCAGCATCAACTAATTCAAACTTTATCTGCACCTGAAGCAGAACAAGAACTGCTTCATTTTGGTGTTGATAGTAATCAACTTGATGAAAAATTGGGTGATGATTTTTTTGCCAAAGGTGAATTTACGGCTGCCATTAACAATTATAACCAAGCTTTAAAACAGCATCCTCATGATGCAGATATTTATTATAAACGCGGTTTAGCTAGCCATCAATTATGTGATTACACAGGAGCGATCGCTGATTATAGTCAAGCAATCAACATTAATCCTAATTATGCCAAAGCCTATCATAAAAGAGGCTTGTCTCGCTATCAATTAGGAGATTATGAAGCAGCAATTGCGGATTATACTCAAGCAATTAGAATTAGTCCTCATGTAGCGGTGACTTATAGAAACCGTGCTGATGCTCGTTCTCATATAGGTGATCATCAAGGAGCAATTGAAGATTACACTCAAGCCATCAAAATCAATCCTAATTATGCCATAGCTGATGCCAACGGTGGTATTTCTCGTTATCTAATCACAAATCAGCAGAGATTTACTCAAGCAATTAAACTTAATCCTCGTGATGCAGTTGCTTACAAAAACCGTGCTGATGCTCGTTATGATTTAGGAGATTATGAGGGGGCAATTGCAGATTATACACAAGTAATCAAGATTAATCCTAATTATGTTGATGCTTACTATCACCGTGGTAATGCTCGTTCTGATATAGGAGATTACGAAGGAGCGATCGCAGATTATACACAAGTAATCAAGATTAATCCTAGTTATATTGATGCCTACTATCACCGTGGTAACATCCGCTTCACTGTGGCAGATAAACAAGGGTCACTGGAAGATTTTCAAAAAGCAGCAGACCTCTATTGGCAAGAAGGTAAGCTAGCAGAATATAATGATGTACGACAAAAAATTCTAGATTTAGAAATAGAAGCATCCTTAGACATTTTAAACTTTTAACGGTAATGCTAAATTATTGGTAGCTAGACTAAACTCAGAGTAAAAAGATTTTGATATTCCCGAAATTATTATCATGTAATCCACTGATTTAAAGTGTTTTACACAAACAGCAAATGCAGATGTTGATGGGTTCTTGAATTTTAGGCTACTGTTTGCGAAATTTGATACTAAACTCTAGTAATTAATTTGTAGTAATTCAGTGGACAGAGGTTTTCCTAGATGATTTTCAGATTACAAAACTTTACTACTTTGTGTGCAGTACTTTTGCTAGGGAGTACTAGCATCTGGGATAATGTAGCGATCGCATCCATCAGTAATCAGTCTCAGCTAATAGCACAAGGGCGGGTTAGAACTAGTAATTCTCAGCCACACGCTGTTTTTAACCCGATTTTACCTAAATTACAGCAAAAGACACGTATTCCCATTTTATTACCCAAAGTTATCCCTGGGGCAACAGGGGAAAATCAACTTTACGCCATTTTAGAAACTGCTACACCTCAGAAATATGACATCTTACTGGGTTTCAGTCCTAATTGTACTGGCGGGACAGCTTGTCGTTTGGGTGTTGTTACCGCCCAAGCACTGACACGCAAAACACCCCGCCTGACTGGTAAACCTGTATCTCTGACTAAGGGTATCACTGGATATTTTGTGGATTTTAGTTGTGGCGCTAATTGCTCAGATGCTACCTTGACTTGGCGGCAAAAGGGTGTGCAATATGTGATTGGTTTGAAAGCAGGCGATCGCACTTCTCTGGTCAGAATGGCTAATTCTGCGATTAATCCTCAGTGATATCTCTTCCATCCTCATGCTGGTACTAGTTGTAGCTTATAGCAGTTTTCAAACGAGTGAAATACATTTGTAAATTGCAAAACCCGTAGGGGCGGGGTCTCCCCGCCCTTGATCATGTTTCATCCAACCGAGAAACGTTATAATCTATTATCTTAATTGTGAACTGTCTGTTCCCAAATCAACTGCCCACAAGTAGTCAATGGAAGACCTAAAACAAACAATCATTAGCTACTCCAGTAGAGACATCGAACAGCGCAAACATTGGTATTCTCCAGCCGCAGCAGCTTACAATCAGTTCAGACCTCACTATCCCCAGAATTTGATTCACCAAGTTGTGGAAATTACTCAACTCTCCAGTGCATCAAAAATCCTAGAAGTGGGGTGCGGCCCAGCAACTGCAACTATATCGTTTGCTGAACTGGGCTGTAGAATGATGTGCTTAGAGCCTAATCTGAGTTTTGTTCGGTTGGCTCAACAGAATTGTCACTCCTATGCAAATGTAGAAATTCAGAATACATCTTTTGAAGAGTGGATGCCAGATGTTGAAAAATTTGATGCGGTTTTAGCAGCGAGTTCTTTTCATTGGATATCTCCAGAAGTAGGCTATCCCAAAGCAGCAAATGCACTAAAAGAAAGCGGCTACCTGATTTTGTTGTGGAATAAAGAACTTCAACCTTGCTATGAAGTGTATCAAAGCTTATCTGAAGTTTATCAAATATATGCTCCACATCTTGACCGATATGAAGATCAAGAAACTCAAGAAGATATCTTGAGAAAATTAGGAAATTTTGTCATTGATTCGGGGCGATTCCAAGATTTGATATCTGGACAGATTACATCTGAATTGACCTACAGTAGTGGTGAATATCTCCAACTTTTGCATACTTATTCGCCATATTTAAAGTTAGAATCACATACTAAAGAGTCATTATTTGCAGCATTGCAGTATTGCATTGATCGAGACTTTGGTGGTAGTCTTCAACTTTCATATATCTCTGCTTACCAAATTGCCAAAACACGCAAGTGATGTCATCCTGTCCATACTTCAAGATTTTCTAAAATACGGGTTCATCTCAGGAAATAGAGAAGTCATATAACTCCTCTAAAAGTAGTTTTATTAGCCCCTCCTCGCCTATGAAAAAGGGGCTAGAGGCGCAGTTTTAAGAACAACTAGTAAGGGCTGCACCGCATTGATCTTCCTTTGTTAACCAACCCTTAACACTTTGATATTCTATCTGTGCCCAGCTTCCTTGACAGCCTAACAATTTGACATTCAAATTAGGGGGAACGCGTCCAACTTTTTGACTTTTTTGATTAGGTTTAGCGTAAAGATTCACGCCATTAGTATCATAGCCCCGTGACGATATACCTAACGTTGGCAGATAAACCCATCCAGTACCTTTAAAACCACTACTAGCATTAGTAATCTTTACCCAGTTGTCCCCAGATGCAATAACATTTACTGTTTCATTGGCGGGTACTGCTCCTAAAATTCTGTTTTTTGTACTTGCACCACTCCGGACGTTTACACCTTGAGAATCTTTATCGATGACGTAGGCTGAAATATTACATTTTTGTGAATTATTAGGTTTTGCTAAGACAATTTGATGAGCTATCCCAGTGTTGATTACCACACCAGTACAGATGATTGCTAATCCCATAAATAACTTTGATTTTTGATTTTGCACTTTTTTGTCCTGGTTTTTCAATTTTTGTCATTGATACTAGGTTATTCTCCTTATAGCTCATATCGTAACTCGAAAAAGTGATGATCTAATATTGAAATCTTCTACAACAAATTCATGGTCTGTAATAAATTTTAACTATTTTAAATTTAAATATACTTTTTTGTGTTGCACAGCGATCGCCAGAAAATGTAGCATATTAATATGCTGCCTAAATATATAGTAATGAAAACTCATCAAATCCCATGAAGATTAAACTACAGCCAATATCAGAACGCATAGGTCAACAAATTATTAATATTGATCATGGTAGTATTTTAAAATTAGATATAACCGAAATTATAAGTTTATTTAAATCTTATGGTGTGCTACTTTTTAGAGGCTTTGAAACCAACGCTGAAATTTTTAAAGAGTTTAGCAATTTATTAAGTACTGATTTTATCGATTATACTGGAGGAGCCTTTACTAGAAGAGTAATTAATGGAGATAAAACTCTTCTAAGCGTCAACGATTATCAATTTGAGATAAAGTTGCACGGAGAAATGTACTATCAGCAGAATATCCCGCTTCTGTTGTGGTTTTACTGTGCTCATCCTGCATCAAAAGCTGGTGAGACAACTGTATGCGATGGCAAACAATTCTTTACTGAAATCAGTAGTTCAACTAAAGAGCTATTTAGTAAAAAGAAGCTAAAATTTTCTGTAAATATCCCTCAAGATGAGTGGCATAAAAAATATCAAACTGATGATTTGCATAAGCTAGAAGAAATGTGTAGAAATAATAATACACATCTGAAAATAAACGAGGACAACTCTATTGTTCTTGAATATATTTGCCCTGCAATTATTCCTAGTCGATGTGGAAAATATCAAGTTTTTATTAATAGCCTATTACCAACAAAGCAACTGAGTCCCAAGATTCTGAATTTTGATGATGATTCAGAAATTCCAGAGGATGTGGTTGCTGAACTTAATGAAATTGCTGAGAGGATAACTACAAATATTTCTTGGCAAAAAGGAGACATTTTAATGATCGATAATACAAGAATCATGCATGGTAGAAGAGCTTTTACTGACGAGAAAAGAGATATTTATATCAGGCTATGTGCCCCAGCTTTTACATTTTAATATTAAACATCCTCTTAGAAGTGCGATGGGCTTCGCTATCCTCATTTTGTAATGACAAAGGAGAATGTGGGAATTGAGGAGAAAGAAAATCCGCGATCGCTACTATAATTCTCCCATATACTCCTGTCCATAATTCAGGATTTTCCAAATACTAGGTTCATCCCTGGAAAAGGATAAGTCATCACAACTACCTCAAAAATAATCCTATCTATTCCCTTGCTTACTCGTCCTCAGGTGTACACACAAATGATTTAATTACCCCAAATTCTCCAAAAGTAGGGTGTTTTATATTGTAGGCTGCAAAAAAGCGGCACAAGCGTTGTTCGGTTTCCAGACAAGCCATTTTTCAAGACAACCTCACAATCCGAGATTTTCGGTGCGTTAAGACTAAAGTCCATAACGCACCCTACTGGACTGTCTAGGCTAAAATGTTGCATTAATGCAATCAAATGAACCACCCATAAAAGACAATCTCGTTCAGTTGCTCTCGTAGAGGCACGGCATCCTCAATCTTTTCGGCAAGCCGATAATCTTACTAGTGCCGTGCCCGTACAATGTATTTTTGGTTAACGCACCATTTTAGTCTAGACACGCTACTACAATATTAAACCGAACGTGGGTAAGATTCCCGACTTGTGTGTACACATCAGCCTCGCTTGCGATGAGGAGGTTAGGTTCTACTTCACATCGTAGCCAAACAAATTTGGATCAACTGCGCCTAACTGCAACTCTGCTAAACCATACTCCGCCCATCGTCTATCAACCATCGCGGCTACATCTGGATCTGATTCTAAGGGTAAGCCCCATTCATGGTCGGTTTCTGGTGGAATTTTGGTAGTTGCATCAATTCCCATGCGTCCACCTAAACCAATCTTCTCACTAGCAAAATCTAAAGTATCAAAGGGTGTATTTGGTAAAATGAACACATCCCGCGTGGGATCAACCTTGGAACTAATTGCCCACACTACTTGACGCGGATCGCGGATATTAATATCTTTATCCACAACAATGACAAACTTGGTGTATGTAAATTGTGGTAAAGCACTCCAAAACGCCAAAGCCGCCCGCCTGGCTTGTCCCGGATATGCTTTATCAATGGAAATAATCGCTGCTTTATAACTCAAAGCTTCCATTGGTAAAAAGAAATCGACAATTTCTGTGACTTGTTGGCGCAGAATCGGAGTATAGATACGATTGAGTGCGATCGCCATCATCGCCTCTTCTTTAGGTGGACGACCGCTAAATGTTGTTAAATAAATTGGATCTTTGCGGTGTGTCATACACTGGAAGCGAATCAAAGGTGAATCTTCCACACCGCCGTAATAACCCATGTGGTCGCCAAAAGGCCCATCTGGTAAGACTTCTCCTGGCGTAATAGTTCCTTCCAATACAAACTCTGAATCGGCGGGAACTTCCAAATCTACAGTTTTACACTTGGCTAAGGTTACACCAGAACCACCATATAATCCAGCAAACAGCCATTCTGATAAATCGACAGGTATGGGTGTGGCGGCTGCCATAATAATTAGCGGGTCAACACCTAATGCGATCGCTACTTCTAATTTCTTCCCACGTTCGGCTGCTTTTCGCAAGTGTCTCGCCCCACCTCGTACTGACAACCAATGAACAGTCATTGTATTTGGCGATTGCAGTTGCAAACGATACACGCCAACATTGGGCGTACCAGTCTCACAATCCTTAGTAATTACTAGTCCCAAGGTGATAATCTTGCCAGCATCACCAATATAAGGACGTATCAACGGTAACTTATTTAAATCTAAATCCTCCCCTGAAATCACCACTTGCTGACAAGCAGGGAAAAAGTCACGTCCTGGCTTCGCCTTGAGAACATCAAACAGCACCTTACCGAAATCTATCGCCTGGGAAATTTTCTTGGGTGGTTTGGGTTGTTGCAGCATACTCAGCTTTTTCCCTAGAGTTTCTAACTCCTGGGGATGCTGCATATTCATTGCCCAGCATATCCTTTCTACTGTTCCCATCAAGTTCACCGCCACCGGAAAGGATGCACCCTTGACATTTTCAAACAATAACCCTGGCCCACCTTGTTGCAGCATCCGGTTGGCAATTTCTGCAATTTCTAACTCAGGGTCAACTAAAGCTGAAATTCGCTGTAATTGTCCCTTTTCTTCCAGAATTTTGATGAATCCACGTAAATCTCTCGCCATTGTTTTAGTCAAGCTAAATGATTAAGAACTATGAAGCGGTCTCTTAATATTATTAGCCATTTGTCATTGGGTGTTTGTTATTTGCGAAGAATCAGCCCCTGCGAGGAATTCAAAATTCGTCTTTCAAAAAATACTTAACAACAAATTAATCTCGTACTTGACTTTTCTTAACCCTACACCGCCTGTTATTTCGTTATTTTGGCTAGGGATAAAGCATTATTTATTACAAATAAGCGCTAACCTGATCAAACATGGCCAGAATATACGACATTTTCCTGGCAGGCGGTTTTATTGTGTGGCCCCTGCCGGGTTTATTTATTTTTACTTTTAGGTCTATCGCAAAAGTTTTGATAAGTTTGTAGTGAGGATTACTCTACAAAAATGCTGCATGAACAGTGTTTAAGTAGTGAAGGACTAAAGTCATGGCTATAAATGTTGGAGATAGCCCTAGGTCACAAATTGACTATTTTTCTGTGAACAGAGACACAAAAGAGCGCCAGTCATACCATCCATGCTGATTTGGACATTGTCACAAAAATCAGTAAGAATGGCAAAACAGAAGTGTTTACATCTACAGGGACATAGCCATCTTGTCCACTATATCCAGGTATAGTGTTATGCACCCCAACGCCCAACCGTATTTTTATCGGTTGTCCCGTTGCTCAAAGGAACGGGGGAGGATTTTTTTGTAAGAAAATCCATCGGCATTATGTATACGGGCGATCGCGCTTTCCGATAAGATGTATATGCTCAAAACAATGTCGCCCATAAAGAGCAGATTATAGCAACTGGTTAAGGACTTTTATCTATGAGCCAAGCAGACGTTTTTGATCGAGTGAAGAAAGTTGTTGTCGAACAACTAGGTATTGAGGCTGAGACAATCACACCACAATCCAAATTTATCGACGATCTCAATGCCGATTCCCTAGATATTGTGGAACTAGTTATGGCTTTTGAAGAAGAATTTGATATTGAAATTCCCGATGAGGCCGCCGAAAAGATATTATCAGTTCAAGACGCAGTAGACTACATCAACAACAACGTTGCTGCATCTGCCTAAAAAGGGATTGAGAATAGGGCATGGGGGAGCCACCGCTTTGGGAGGCTTGGCCCGACTTGTAGCAAGTGGCGTCATAGGGCACTGATTATCCTCCCCATCTCCCTGCTGCCCATCCCTAAATTTCCCTGTTTGCTGCTTTCTCGCCACCTTTAATTGAGTCATGACAGATTATAAACGGAGACGCGTTGTTGTAACTGGTGTTGGCGCGATTACACCGATTGGTAATACACCAGCTGAGTATTGGGAAGGATTATTGAGTGGACGCAATGGCATTGACCTCATTACCAATTTTGATGCGTCTCGCCATGATTGCCGCATTGCTGGTGAGGTAAAAAACTTCGATCCACATGATTACTTGGAGCGTAAAGAAGTCAAGCGCATGGATCGGTTTTCCCAATTTGGGGTGGCGGCGGCCAAACAGGCTCTCTCGGACGCAGGTCTAGTAATCAATGAACTGAATGCAGAACAGGTGGGTGTGATCATTGGTTCTGGTATTGGTGGTCTGAAGGTTCTAGAAGACCAACAAACTATTTACCTCAACCGTGGGCCTGATCGTTGTAGTCCGTTCATGATTCCCATGATGATCGCTAATATGGCAGCTGGGTTAACGGCAATTCACACTGGTGCAAAAGGCCCCAACTCCTGTTCTGTAACTGCTTGCGCTGCTGGTTCCAACGCTATCGGGGATGCTTTTCGCCAGATTCAAGGGGGATATGCCCAAGCAATGATTTGCGGGGGATGTGAGGCAGCCATTACTCCTTTAGGATTGGCTGGTTTTGCCGCAGCACGGGCGCTGTCAACTCGCAATGATGACCCTGCTCATGCTTGTCGCCCATTTGACCGTGATCGTGATGGCTTTGTTATGGGTGAAGGTGCAGGAGTTTTAATTCTCGAAGAGCTAGAACACGCCCTGAGTCGCGGTGCTCGCATTTATGCCGAAATGGTCGGTTATGGGATGACCTGTGACGCCTATCATATGACCTCTCCCGTACCTGGTGGTCTAGGAGCCGCCAGAGCGATAGAATTGGCCCTCAAGGATGGGGGACTCACCGCCGAACAAGTGAGCTACATTAACGCCCACGGTACCAGCACCCCAGCTAATGATTCCACTGAAAGTTCAGCGATGAAAAAAGCTTTGGGGGACCATGCTTATAAGGTGGCAATCAGCTCTACCAAATCAATGACCGGTCATCTGTTGGGTGGTTCAGGAGGTATTGAAGCAGTAGCCACAGTATTGGCGATCGCTAATGAACAAATTCCACCTACAATTAATTTAGAAAATCCCGATCCAGAGTGTGACTTAGATTACGTCCCCAACTCTAGCCGCGCTCAAAAAATCAACGTGGCACTATCAAATTCTTTCGGCTTTGGCGGTCATAATGTCACCCTAGCCTTTAAGAAATACTCCTAAAATCTGAAATTTTGCCCCCGGTAAGCTCTCTAGAAATTAGGGTACAAAAAGTATCATAGAGAGCACTCTGAACCATGTCTAGGGTTCAGCATGACCGAATTATTAGCGTGATTGATCACCAGAAACTCAGAAGATCCCGCTTGTCCATAGACATTCGGGAATGGGATGATGAGGATACTGCGGGAAGTTTCAATCAATGGTCAGTGATCAGTTATCAAACTTATCAAGGGAACTGATACCCGAAACATAAAATTGCTAACTGTTGACTGTTGACTATTAAAAACAACCCCAGTCAGTGAGAGAAGCTCAAAGAGTGCTAACCCGTCGTTAACAACAAGAGATTATGGCTGTTGCAACCCAATCCCTCGAAGAACTTTGTATTAACTCGATCCGCTTCTTGGCTATTGACGCTGTAGAAAAGGCAAAATCGGGACATCCAGGGCTGCCGATGGGCGCGGCTCCCATGGCTTTTGTACTATGGGATCGTTTTCTGAAGTTTAACCCTAAGAATCCCAAGTGGTTCAACCGCGATCGCTTTGTCTTATCTGCTGGGCACGGCTCAATGTTGCAGTATGCCCTGCTCTACCTGTATGGTTACGACAGCGTGACCATTGAGGACATCAAGCAATTCCGTCAGTGGGGTTCTAAAACTCCCGGTCACCCAGAAAACTTTGAAACAGCTGGTGTAGAAGTCACCACCGGGCCACTGGGTCAAGGAATTGCCAATGGTGTGGGTTTAGCAATAGCGGAAGCCCACCTCGCAGCTAAGTTCAACAAACCCGATGCCAAGATTGTTGACCATTACACCTACGTGATTTTGGGTGATGGTTGCAACATGGAAGGTATCTCTGGTGAAGCTGCTTCTTTCGCAGGGCACTTGGGATTAGGCAAACTTATTGCTCTATACGACGATAACCACATCTCCATCGATGGTTCTACAGATGTAGCATTCACCGAAGATGTTTCCAAGCGTTTTGAAGCTTACGGTTGGCACGTCCTTCATGTCAAAGATGGCAATACTGACCTAGAAGCGATCGCCAAAGCCATCGAAGAGGCAAAATCTGTCACTGACAAGCCTTCCATGATTAAAGTAACCACCACCATTGGTTACGGTTCCCCTAACAAAGCCAACACTGCTGGTGTTCACGGTGCAGCTCTGGGTGGAGACGAAATAGCCTTAACTCGGAAAAACTTGGGTTGGGAGTATGAACCTTTTGTTGTTCCCCAAGACGCTCTCAACCACACCGGCAAAGCAGTAGAGCGTGGTGCAAGCTACGAAGCTGAGTGGAACAAAACCTTTGCTAACTACAAAGCAAAATATACCCAAGAAGCTGCTGAGTTTGAACGTTACACTAGCGGTAAATTGCCCGACGGTTGGGATCAGGTACTACCTACCTATACCCCCGAAGACAAGGGATTACCCACCCGTAAACACTCAGAAACCTGCCTCAATAAACTAGCAGCAGTTTTACCAGAACTCATTGGTGGTTCAGCTGACTTAACCCACTCCAACCTCACCGAAATCAAAGGTAAGGGCGACTTCCAAAAAGGACAATACCAAAATCCCAACATCCATTATGGTGTGCGGGAACATGGTATGGGTGCGATCGTTAACGGTATGGCGCTACATGGTTCCGGATTAATTCCCTACGGAGCCACCTTCTTAATCTTCACAGATTACATGCGGGCTGCCATCCGCTTATCTGCTCTGTCCCAAGCTGGTGCGATTTGGGTGATGACTCACGACTCCATCGGACAAGGTGAAGATGGCCCCACACACCAACCCATTGAAACTCTAGCTTCCCTGCGCGCCATTCCTAACCTCACAGTGTTTCGCCCCGCAGATGGCACAGAAACCTCCGGTGCCTACAAAGTAGCAATTGAGAGAGCCAAACAAAACGCTCCCACTTTGTTAGCATTCACTCGTCAAAATGTCCCCAACTTGGCGGGTACTTCAATTGAAGGCGTAGCCAAAGGTGGATACATACTCGTGGATAGTGAAGGTACACCTGATATCATCCTGATTGCCACTGGTTCAGAAGTGAGCCTCGCCGTCACCGCAGCTGAAAAACTTACAGCCGAAGGTAAGAAAGCCCGTGTTGTCTCCTTACCTGCGTGGGATCTCTTTGAAGCCCAGGACGCAGCTTATAAAGAATCTGTCCTACCAAAAGCTGTCACCAAGCGCTTGTCTGTAGAAGCTGCTTCTAGCTTCGGCTGGCATAAGTATGTCGGTTCTGAAGGCGATACTGTAAGTATCGATCGCTTTGGTGCTTCCGCTCCAGGTGGCGTTTGTATGGAGAAGTTTGGTTTTAGTGTTGATAATGTCTTAGCTAAAGCGAAAGCATTGTTGGGTTAATTAGCAACGGATATTCTCTTACTTTTTATAGGGTAGGCTAAACAGCCCACCCTTTTTTTACTCATAGCAATTTGAAAAATAATTGCGACAGATGGACAGAGAAAACCCAGATATACCAAGGGTTTCTAATCTAAAATCCCAAATGGTATTATATCTGTTTGGGTTGCTGGGTTACTTACTAAAATCAAAATGAGTAAAAATTTCTTAGATGCCGTCCATCAAGGCGAAAATCATTGGTGGCGTTATTGGTTAGCTGTTGCTGCTATTGGTTATTACTGGTTAAATCTCAGTGGCTACATTGTTCTAATCTGCCAGAGTATTCTAGCTTTAATAATCAGTTCCAATTCTATTAACTTCTTTATTGCTACATCTTCTACTTTCATCCCTTTACTCACGCTCATTGTCTTTATCGTTAGAAGATTGCACAGTCGAAATTTCTATTCATTAATCAACGTTGATGCATCTATTAATATCAAACGCCTGTTTCTAGGTTTCGGAGTGTGGGGACTGCAATTATCTGTTTTTACACTCTCTGATATATTAATTCATCCCCAAGATTATCTATATAAATTTGAGCCACAGCAATGGCTTTTATTATTACCTTTCGCTCTCGTTCTTACCCCAATTCAAACATCAACCGAGGAATTTCTTTTTAGAGGTTATTTAATGCAGGGTTTGAGTCTGATCACTAAACACCCATTAGTACTAATGTTAGTTACTAGTGTCTTATTTGCAGTGCCACATTTAGGCAATCCAGAGATGCAACGGGTATTTGTTTGGGGGGCACTTACCTATTTCATTTGGGGAGTCTTTCTTGCTGCTATCACCCTCAAGGATAATGGGCTGGAATTAGCTCTAGGTGTTCATGCAGCTAATAACCTCTTTTCTTTCTTGATTATGAACACACAAGACTCTGTGCTTCCTACTCCTGCTGTGTTGATTTTCGGCAGATCTATAGATGCAAGAGAGGGATTGATTTCTTTATTAATTCATGCCGGAATTTTTTATGCTGTGTTTTTTGGTGGTATAGCTCGAAACACCAAGTCAGCCTGAGTAAGTGAATGGAAATTCATCGTTAACATAAAATAGCGATCGCTGCACTCAGTTTAAAAGGAGGCGAGTATTACAAATTCCAGTCGCGGCGACACTGGAAAAACCCTTCGAGAAAGTCTTGCCAAGTAATATTGCTATTTAACTTTTGCTGACTCCAATTTCTGGCAACTTGTGCTAAAATCTCTCCAAAACTGGGATAGACAGGAGATAAGTTGGCTAAATGTTTAACTTTAATCTTTTGTGATATTGCCAAAGCAATTATATTCATCAATTCCCCTGCTTCAGCACCTAATATCTCAGCACCTAAAATTTCACCATTTCGGAGCGTAATTAATTTACAAATGCCTGTGGTTTCATTTTGGATTTGCGCTGCCGTGATTGTCTTGAAATAACACCGCGAAACTAAAACTTCATTGCTACCAAATCGGCGGTTTGCCTGTGCTTCTGTCAGGCCTACTTGCGCTAACATTGGGTGAGTAAATATAGCTGAGGGAATGCACTGATAATTTACAGAAAATCTAGGGAAAAATAGTGCATTTTTTAAGGCAATTCTAGCTTCATAATTAGCGACATTAACAAAGTCATAACCACCAATCACATCACCACAAGCGTAAATACGCTGGTTAGTGGTTTGCAGTTTGTCATTAACAACCAGGCGACGCCCACGCCATTTGACGCCTACGGCTGGCAAATTCAGAGATTCAATATTTGGTTGCTGTCCAGTCGCTATGATGATTTCATCAGCTTCGATTGCTTTATCTCCTGCTTGAACCCATTTTTTATCCTCAATTCGCATCACCTGAGTTACAGGTGTTTGGGTGAGGATATGTACACCATCAACTTCTAATTGAGCTTGCAGTAGTTGGGCGATCGCTGGATCAATAAAAGGCAAAATATAGGGATACTTGACTATTAACGCCACATGACAAC
Source organism: Goleter apudmare HA4340-LM2 (assembly GCA_019359495.1). Lineage (GTDB taxonomy): Bacteria > Cyanobacteriota > Cyanobacteriia > Cyanobacteriales > Nostocaceae > Goleter > Goleter apudmare. Next base: position 65,399 of record JAHHHF010000096.1, on the reverse strand, counting down.
CCAATCGCGCTAAGGTTTGAGCTAGTGCAACGCTTTGGGGAACACCACCGATAATTACCCAGTTTTGGGGTATGTTAGGAGCGGCAGCAGCTAAGAAGTGCCAAATATTAGCTAGGGTCAAGTAACCAGTGGTTTGTAAACCATCAATCTCTGGAGTTGCTGGACGTGAACCACTGGCTAGTAAATAGGTACGAGCACGTAGCAGGCGGTCATTGACTGCAAATGCTAAACGGGGGGAAGACTGAAATTGACCAGTGCCGAAAATGACATCAACCCCTTGAGCAACCAGGATAGCGACAGAATTCTGTGCTTGGATGTTTAAGACCACTCCTTGGGCATACTGCATCACCTCTTGCCAATTGACAGCTATTGGGGATTTTTCTGGGATCTCAACCTGTGAGAGATGAATTCCCAAACCTATAGTTTCACTCAGCCGTTGTGCGAGTTTAGCAATATCACTAATCACATGATGCTCAAGAAACCCATAATTCATACTGGGTTCCACCAAGGCAACTTTCGCACGTAGTTGGGTAGCATTCAGGGCAGCATAGCGTCCCACCGGACTACCGCCAATAATTACGACATCGTAGTCATTTGTCATTTGTCAATAGTCATTTGTCATCAGGCAATGGTGATGCGGGAAAGAGGATGAAAAAACTTCCTTCCCCTTTCCCCATCTCACACTCTCATAACACTGAGTTTAACGCTGTAAGCAAGCGCTGGTTATCCGACTCAGATTTGACAGCAACCCGGAAAAAGCGATCGCCTAGTTCTTTAAAACTGAGGCAATCGCGGATTAAAATTTGGTGCTGTTTGAGCAATCTTTGTTGCAACTGCGAAATAGAATGTTGTGACTTAACCAGTAAAAAGTTAGCGGCACTAGTTTCTGGTTGCAATCCTGGGATGGTGGCTAAACCCTGAAAGAGTTGGTTTCGTGCAGGTGGTAGCCATAGCCAGGTTTGCTGTTGAAATTCTCTATCCTCAATGACAGCAATTGCCGCCGCCGCCGCCAGTGTGTTGACCGGCCAGGGGTCGCGCCACAATTGCCATTGAGATAGACGGTCAGGGTGAGCGATCGCATATCCCAGCCTCAGTCCTGGCAGACTGTAAAATTTGGTCAGCGATCGCAATACCACTAAATTCCTATATTCCTGTATAAGCGGAATGAGACTTTGCTCCTCATTAGGAGGCACAAAATCCATAAACGCTTCATCCACCACCACCAAGGCAAACTCTTCTAGGTAGGGCAGAATCGCTGACCGCGAAAACAGCTTTCCCGTTGGGTTATGGGGGTTATTGAGTAGCAGTCCTTTGTCCTTCATCATTTGTCTTTGGTTTGGGACAAGTGACAAATGACTCTTATTTGTCAAATCAAGGGGAAACTCCAGTACTTTAGCGTTGTATGCCGTCAGGGTTCGGTAGTAGTCGCCAAAGGCTGGAGTAATTAACGTTGTTGCCGCTAATTGTGATAATTCCTTACCTGCCAAGGTAAGTAATTCTGCGGAGCCGTTGCCCGGCAGAATCCACTCAGGCGGCAAGTTATGAAAGTGACCCAGAGCGAATCTTAGATCACTGTAAGCCGGATCTGGATAGTGCTGAAGATTACCAAATTGGGACATAATAGCAGCGATCGCGCTATTTGGTGGCCCCAACGGGCTAATACTGGCAGAAAAATCCAGAATAGCATCAGGGGGACAGCCAGCCAGTGCTGCTGCCCAGGCTAAATTTCCCCCGTGTGCAGGTTGCCGCATCAAAAAAACGTTCCCTAGGTCAGAACCTATGCTTTCTCGCCTTTTGGGGGTGCTACCCGTTCTCTAAACAGCTTCCCAGCTGAGAATGCTGGCACCTTGGTAGCGGGAATTTCCATCTTTTCATTGGTTTTAGGGTTACGACCTTCACGAGCTTTACGTTCCCGTGACTCGAAGGAACCAAATCCTACTAGCGTGACTTTATCGCCAGAAGAGACAGCCTCAATGATCGTTTCCAAAGCGGCAGTTAAAACAGCATCCGCTTGTTTCTTCGTTACACTAGCTTTTTCAGCTACAGCATCAACCAATTCGCCTTTGTTCATATCAAACTCCTTGAGGTTTACTTGAGATTCTCTACAGATGCACCCTGATGCATCTTTACGGAAATCTCTGTGATGAGGATCACAAAAATCGTCCTTTGGGAGTATTTCTACTCAAAACGGCTGCAAATCCCATCGGCTCGACTTTTCAAAGAATCATTCTAAGGTGTAGCAGCCAGAAGTGGATAGATGAAACCATTAATTTATATAGATTTCAGGATTTTTTGTGTTTTTAGGGGGGTTGTTGCACTAAAAACCCCCTTTTTAGTAGGAAAAAGTACCTAGTGAAAACCCCTGTTGTCAGAGCAACAGGGGTAAAGGATTAAAGATTTTGGGTGTGAAAAGCGATCGCTAATTTCTCTGATAGTTTCACTTTGTCCGAAACTTGACAGTGTGAATCTGCTATATGTTACAAAATGTAACATTGCCACAAGCTAGCCAAACGATTCAAACCAAGTTCTCTGTTCCCTGTCTCCACAAATGAAAAACCATACCCACGAGGGGCATGGTTTTTGGGCATTGAAAATGGAGCAAAGGGACTGCCTTCTGCTTTGGCGGCTTTGATGTGATGATTTCATCCATTATTTTTTGCAGCTAATTGGCTCAATGCGCCTTCAGTAACGCGACAAATTTGCCATTCATCTAGAATATCTGCTCCCATACTGCGATAAAAAGTTTTGGCAGGCTCGTTCCAATCTAAAACACTCCATTCTAAACGTCCACAATCCCGCTCTATGGCAATCTGAGCCAATTTTATTAAAATAGCCTTACCAATACCCTGACGTCGAAATTCTGGGATGATAAACAAATCTTCTAAATAAATTCCTGGCTTAGTTAAAAAGGTGGAATAATTATGAAAAAATAGGGCAAAACCTACGGCTTGCCCTCCATACTCTGCTAAAACTGCCTCAGCATACTTTCGAGAACCAAACAAATGCTCTTTGAGTGCTTGAACATTACCAGTAACAGCATGAGATAATTTTTCATACTCTGCAAGTTGCTCAATTAAGTCAAACAACACACTACAATCGGCTGGTTCAGCAAAACGCAAAGTTAAATCCATTAGTCAAAAGTCCAGAGTCTATAGTCCATAGTCTATAGTTAACAGTGCAACTTTTTATTAACTACTGACGAATGACCACTTACTCTTCAAATTAACCAACCCTTTAAGCGTTTTGCTATATGAGGACGCCGCAATTTTCGCATTGCTTTACTTTGAATTTGTCGCACTCTTTCGCGGGATAAATTAAACATATTACCCACTTCTTCTAGAGTGCAGGGTTCACTGGTAGTTAATCCATAGCGTAGCGATATTACATCTTTTTCCCGTGGAGTTAGCACATCACCCAAGACTTCCCAAATCTCCTGGCGCATCATGTTTTCATTCATTTTGGCTTCGGGAGATTGGTTATCTTCGTCCTCTAGCAAATCCATGAGTTCTGTGTCTTCTTCCTTACCGACACGGTGGTTCAGGGAAAGCGCTTGACGCCGCAGTTGCTGCAATTGGCGTAGTTGCTGGACGGTGATCTCCAAAGCTTCTGCCATTTCGGCTTCGGAAGGGTTACGACAAAGTTTTTGCTTGAGTTCTCGTTGGGCTTTTTTAAGTTTATTAAGTTTTTCAACAATGTGAATAGGCAAGCGAATTGTGCGTGCATCATTAGCGATCGCTCTTGTAATTGCTTGTCTAATCCACCAATAGGCGTATGTCGAAAACTTATACCCTTTATCGGGGTCAAACTTCTCTGTCGCCCGATTTAAACCCATTGCGCCTTCTTGAATTAAATCTAGGAAAGGCACTCCGCGATTGAGATATCTTTTAGCAATTGATACTACCAACCTGAGGTTAGAGCGAATCATTTTGCGTTTAGCTACTCGACCTTGATATAAGCGACTTTCCAGTTGCTTTTCATTCATCTCTAGTTGAGCAGCAACTTGTGCCTTGGTAGGATACTGTCCTAACTCTAAATGCAAAGAAGCTTGTAAATCCCTAACTTCTTCAATAAATCTAACTCTCCGCGCTAATTCCACCTCTTCATCAGGTTTGAGCAGTGGATAACGCGCCATTTCTTTAAAAAACGCGCCTACCGCATCATCATGCTCAGTTTTATTGTATCCCGATGGTCGGGCTGCTGCCATCTCGTCCCCATCTCGTTCCTCTGATTCCAGATTTTCGGGAATTGGAGAGTCTTCCTCTACCACTAGTTCTAAACTATCAAGTGATTGTTCTTCATGGTCAGCAGCATTCTCCAGTATTTCCATTGTTCCCAATTCAGCAATATTCATAGTTTCCTTGAGGGATTGTTGCTTGGTTTGGTACATAATTTAGTGACAGCTGCTCGTTTGAGGCTTGGTAGTTTTCCCTAAGGGACAAATGCACCGGTTTGACAGCAAAATTTATGTCTAAGTTAATTTCTCATTTCTTAAAACTCAGTGTCTAGCTGTCAATTCTTTAGCTACGGCTAGAGCCAATTTTTAACAATTACTGGCTTTTGCACCCACAAACCTAATCCTCAGTCCACCAGCCGATATAATCCTCATTTTTTTCTTAATCACCAAATATGTCAAATTTCCTCAAACTTTCTCAACCTTAACCAATATTAATTTTCCAGCTAATTATCCCAAATCCTTAAAATTTCATGTATTTTTATAAAGTTTTTTGGACTTTATTGGTCGAGAGTTATTTTAAGAAATCGGAATTTTGGTACTGGGTTTAATTGTCCCTGATAAAATCTTACAGATGATACAAAATTAGCAGTGTACAATTCGGAATTATCTTGTTTGTATAAAAGCATCTCATAGACATAACGGATTGAATATCTATCGGTAGAGAGAAAAAGGCTATGTCCTATTTAGTAGATACGGAAGCAGTTTCCAGAGCAGAAAAAGTAGGTGAGATGACTTTACAGCAACTAGCAGACATCAAATATTTATGGCACGTAGAGTGGCGATTAATTTGTCTAGGAGATTACATAACAGGAAACTTATCAAGTATTATGAGTGATAAAAGTATTGCGAAATACAGTTTATCTCTGGGAATACAAAAAGTTATATCTTAGCTAGAAACGTGGATTTTGAATAACTAAGTAAAAGCACTAGAAATACCTGTCGATTAAATCAGAAACTATGTATATTAACGGCACAAATTCATTTCATTTGATTGTGGCTGAACCCGGTGAATCGTACCAACAAGAAAAAATAGTTAATCGGTGGGTTGAAGTACTGGTAGACTGTCCAGGAAACTCAGGTTTATTTACTTACCGATTACCAGCCCAGTTAGAAATTAAACCTGGAGATATTCTCACAGTACCATTTGGCGCACAGCAATTAGGAGCGATCGCCATTCGTTTACTAGCACAGCCAAATACTGATTTAACGCCAGAAAAAATCCGGGATGTCGAAGATGTAGTGAGTGTAGGGTTCTTTCCAAGTAGTTATTGGGAATTGCTTAATCGAGTCTCAGCATACTACTATACGCCATTAATTCAAGTGATCCGGATGGCTTTACCACCAGGCTTATTGGGGCGATCGCAGCGTCGCCTCCGCTTGACTACTCTGGGGAGAGGCGGGGAGATGGGTAATTTAGCATTAACTTCTGCTGACCTTCAAATTACCTCTGTGGCTAATTTTCTCACTCCCTATGCACAGCAAATCTTGGCACTTTTGCAAAGACAAGCTGCGGGGGATTATAGCTTTGCCTACCTGCAACAAAAAGTCAAATCAGCCCATCGTGGAGTGCGGGAGTTATTGCGATTTGGTTTAGTAGAAAGCTACTTAGAACCTCCCAAATTAACCCGCCCAAAACTGCAAAAAGCAGTGACGCTCATAGGCACAATTGACCGTGATTTAACTACTCGCCAACGAGAAATTATCGAAGTATTGCGACGACGTGGTGGTGAACTGTGGCACAATGAACTGTTACAAATTTGTCATGCTAGCTCTTCTATCCTCAAGACCTTGGCAGACAAAGGCTATATTGTCATCGAAGAGCGGGAAGTATTAAGAACAGAACAAAGCCCCGCATTAGCAGGAGATAACCCAAAATCTTTAACTGCTGATCAAGCCAACGCCCTAGAAACAATCCAGCAGCTAGATGGTTTTGCTCAAGTTTTATTGCATGGGGTCACAGGTTCAGGTAAAACTGAGGTGTATTTACAAGCGATCGCACCCCTACTCCACCAAGGTAAATCCGCCCTTGTCCTCGTTCCCGAAATTGGACTCACACCACAACTCACAGACCGTTTCCGGGCCCGTTTTGGTGCAGCCAAAGTCAGCGTTTACCACAGCGCCCTCTCCGACGGCGAACGTTACGACACCTGGCGACAAATGCTGTTGGGAGAACCCCAAGTAGTTATTGGTACTCGCAGTGCCATTTTCGCCCCACTACCAAAACTGGGCTTAATTATCCTCGACGAAGAACACGACAGCAGCTTTAAACAAGACTCTCCCATCCCCACATACCACGCCCGCACCGTCGCCCAATGGCGCGCCGAGTTAGAAAATTGCCCCCTCATCTTCGGTTCCGCCACACCTTCTTTGGAAAGTTGGGTAAGTCTTGGGGATTTGGCAGGAAATCATCTCCCTACCACTTCCCACTACCTCCCCCTCCCCCAACGCATCAACTCCCGCCCCCTCCCCCCAGTAGAAATAATAGACATGCGACAAGAGTTGCAGCAGGGAAATCGCTCTATATTCAGTAAGTCGCTACAAGAAGCATTACAACAACTACAAGAGCGAGATCAACAGGGAATTTTATTCATTCATCGCCGGGGTCACAGTACATTTGTATCTTGTCGTAGCTGCGGATATGTGCTGGAATGTCCCCACTGTGACGTTTCCTTAGCCTATCACCACACCGCAGACGGAGCGCCCCAATTATTACGTTGCCATTACTGTAATTATGGACGCGCCCATCCCCAACACTGCCCCGAATGCAGTTCCCCCTACCTGAAATTCTTTGGTAGCGGTACTCAGCGAGTCGCCCAAGAACTAGCGCGACAATTCCCCGACCTCAAATACATCCGCTTTGATAGCGACACCACCCGCAACAAAGGCGCACACCGCACCCTCCTCACCCAGTTTGCCAACAAAGAAGCCCATTTATTAGTCGGGACACAAATGCTCACCAAAGGCTTAGACTTACCCCAAGTCATACTGGTGGGCGTTGTCGCGGCTGACGGACTGCTCAATTTATCAGATTACCGCGCCAGTGAACGGGCATTTCAAACCCTCACCCAAGTAGCTGGACGTGCAGGGAGAGGCGACGACCCAGGTAGAGTAATTGTGCAAACTTACACCCCAGAACATGAAGTCATTGCAGCCGTAAGACATCATGATTATCAGTCCTTCTCCCAAACCGAACTAGAACAAAGACAAGCCCTCAACTATCCACCCTACGGACGCTTGATTTTACTGCGGTTAAGCAGTCTTGACCCGATACAAGTCCAAAACACTGCTCAAATCATCGCCACAGCCCTAGGTACAGGAGAGGGGTTTGAGATATTAGGCCCAGCGCCAGCCAATATTTTACGGGTAGCTAACAGATATCGTTGGCAAATCCTCGTGAAAATCGCCCCCGACACATTACCACAACTGCCAGATTGGGAAGATGTGCGATCGCTCTGTCCCCCATCCGTTAGCCTCACAATAGATGTAGACCCGATAAATATCATGTAATTACAAATTCACATTTTTCCTTGTAGGGGGAACGTTTGTTCGCCCTGCCCAACAATCGATTTTTGATCACGAATAATTCAAGATACCAAACAAAGCCAAAATCCCAAAAATTGTCATTAGACTAAATAAATACAACATCTGAGTAGTACGCCGTTCCTTAACCAAAACTTCTTGATAAGAAAGCTGATAATTCTGAATGAGGAAAAATGACTGGGGACTAAACAAATATGGTAATAACCGACTAAGTTTCAATCTCAGGAAAAAGTTGATACCCCACAAAAATTGACGCAAACGGTCTTGATTATACTGCCAAGGAAAAGAGGTTTGAGCAAGACGTACCAAAGCTTTTGTATCATCAATTCGCAAAGATTCATATAAAGGCAAAGCAAATGAAATATCATCATCACTTTTAGAGAGTGCCTCATTCAAAATATATACATCCTCTAAGGCTGCATTTACCCCTTGTCCAATATCTGGAGGGAAACAATGAATAGTATCTCCTATAAGCACTACCCCAACAGCATCACCTTGTTGTAACAAGCAGTAGAATCCTGAACAATATTGAGGAATAGGAAAATAACCACCTTCACTTTTAGCAAATCGTTCAGCTTCCTCCGGTGAAATTATTTGACGTATTGGTAATTGTGGAAAAGCCTCCTCCAGGAACTGATACAATTCCTCACCATTTTTCAATTTCCATATTTCATGATCTAAAGGTGTAATGATATTGGCAGTCCGGGCTTCGTCTGGGTTTTTAATTGGTAGAATACCCAAAGAGATAGAACGCCGGCGATCGCTAAAAGCCCCACGAATAGCGTATGTCATCTCAGACACAGCATATTCCTCAGCATGATGATCCAGAGGAAACTTAGGCGGTAAACTCAACACTTTATACCGCAGACTGGAACTAGGTGAAGGAAACAGCTTCATGTCAAACCTGTCCGAGGTAGGTTTTTCCCATTCTCTGAGAGTGCTACGAACAACAGAGTGAATTCCATCAGCACCAACCAAAAGATCAGGCTCAAATTTGAAGCGATCGCCATTCTCTGACTCAGCAAAAACTTCTAAACTATTATTATCACTCTTACTAATTTGTGTACATTTAGTTTGAAAAAATACAGTAATCTTGTCTTCCCAATTCTGTATAATTTCCTGATAAAGCAACAAAACAAATGTTTTCCGGGATATCCAGTAAGCCGTTTTCCGATTTGGGTCTATAATTGGCAGGTTTAAAGTTTTGCGACTACCATCTGCTTGAATAAAAGTTAAATATAATTCCTTACTAGGAACACCAGCTTTTATCAACTCATCCTTTATTCCTAGATACTCAATTAATTTTTGACCACGACCATCAATCAGATAATTGAAAGCCTTATCAGGTTCGTAATAATCAGCCGCTACCCGTTGTTCTAAAACCGTAATATTAGACCAACCACGTTTAGCTAACATCAATGCAGTAGCTAATCCTGCTGGGCCTCCCCCAATAATCAATACATTTCCGTGAGAATCTTTATTTTCCTTGCCAATTCCAGATGTATTAGTATCCATATCATTGATGCTGGCTTTAGCCATCACTCCTCATCCGGTGATTCCAACGGACTAGTATAGCGTAGCGCTCATACTTTGACCTCTCCCAAAGGAATATGAATGGCGAACAAAAACATCCCCGACTTTTTGCAAAAAATCGGGGATCTGACTATCACTGAGATGATGTAAATTTAATCTTAGAAAAAGAACCCTGAAAAAGATGATGAACGATCATCATTAATGATAGTACCAATCCCTTGGCTGTCGGCTATAGTTGTATTTGTCGCCCCAAAGAGATTGACATAAAATTTCTCATTCGACTCAACCGTGCTATCACCTCTGACACCAAAGCTAATAGTTTTCGATGTCTCTCCAGGTTTAAAAACTAGCGTGTTCATTATCGGGAATAGAAAAAAGTCAGATGAATTAGTCTGCCCATAATCTGCGCTGTAATTCACAATCACCTGCTGATAACTAGGATTGGAAAGAGTCACATCAAATTTGCCATTAGTTATCAGCCCAAAATTACCTTCAGTTACCGACGTATCTGAAATCCTGATACTAGGTTGTAAATCATCATTTTTGACAACTACAGTCGCTTTATCATTGGTAATTGTGTCACCTAAAGGTGCATCTTTGATTTTGATAGTAATATTTTCATCACGTTCAAATACTCTATCACCTAAAACATCAACAGTAATTGCCTTTGTCTTTTCGCCAACTCGGAAATTTAAAGTACCATTTAATCCCGCATCAATAAATTCACCTAATGTAGTTCCTGAAGCAAATTCTCCACTTCTAACGAAGATATTTCTAAAGTCACTACCAAACGTAGCTGTATTATTTGGGTTAAATTCATAATTTACAGTACTTTCTGTATTAAAATTGCCACTGCGGGTAATAGTAAAAGCAACAGTTTGAGAGCTACTATTGCCTTCCATGACAGTTGGGGTGTTGGTAGAAATTGCGTATTCAGTTACCAAGTCAAAAATATAAGCTATCCCAGCATCAGTGCTAGTTCCTGCATCGTAATAAGGAGCGCCAATGATAATTTTATTGCTGCCAATGGTGGTAATGGCTGCACCAAAAGCATCGTTACCAGTACCTGGATTACTAAAGATTTTTTCGAGTGAATAAGTGGGTGATGCTCCATCTCCATCGTATAGATAAACTGCACCCCTACCGGGATTTGAGGTGAATGTAGTACCCGAAAAAGCACCAGGAGCACCAATTAGGATGTCGTTACCGAGAAATGCGACCGAAGAACCGAAACCCAGATTAGTCGTATCAGGATTAACAAAGGTTCTCAAAAGTGTAGGTGTTGGGGTAGTGTTGTCATATAAATATACAGCCCCAGCATCAGTAGCACTGATGTCCTCTCCTGGTGCCCCAATCAAAAAGCGTGTACCAGCACTGTTAGACTTCACTGAAAACCCAAACAAATCTAGCGCTGTTGGGTTTGGGTTTGTGAATGTCTGTAGTATTGTTGTACCCGTAGAGTTGTATCGATAAGCTTGTCCAACACCAAAATTTACAGTACTTGGGGCAGTAAAAGTACTAAACCCCGGTGCTCCAATAAGAATGTCATTGTTAGCAGCTGCGACTGAAAAACCAAAGCGTGCATCTTGGATAATCCCTGGATTAGGGTTAGTGATATTTTGTAGTAATCCACTACTATTAAACAGCCTTACCTCTCCAGCATTATCATTAGCAGTCGCTTTACCTTTTTCTGGTGCGCCAATGACGTAGTTGCCATTACTCAGAATCGCTACAGCGCTGCCAAATTCACTATCGTCGTTATTAACTGAATTATCAAAAGTTTGTTGTAGTGAGCCGGTCGAGTTAAATCTATAGGCTCGTCCTACATCTGCAACGGAAGCATCAAATTTTGGAGCGCCAATCAGGTAAACAGTACCATTAATAGCAACCGATAAACCGAATAACTCCCCTATTCCACTTGATGGATTAGCAAATGTTTGTTGGAGTACACCACTAGCATTCAGTCGGTATGCTTCCCCTTTTCCTGTATCAGCTAGGGGTGCGCCAATCAACAAGTTAGTATTACCAGACGCCAGTGAAAAGCCAAATAGCTCATTAGCAGCAGGTGAAGGGTTATTAATTGTGATAGATGGGATAGTTAAGACTGGAATAGCGCCACGCAGAATCTGAATCCAGTCTGTATTGTTTGCACCATTAGCTAAACCGGGAGTAGCGCTGGTAGATACTGTATTAGCTGACCAATTACTAGAAACTGTCGCACCAGCAGCTGAGGTAGCAGTGTAAGCGCTAAAGCTGTTAGCAGTTGGAGTTGGAGTGCGAGGAAAGGTATGTATTGGAGTGTTACTTGCATTCCGCAACTGGGGCACATCTGCATCAAGAGTATTGTTAAAAGCACCTGTTGTGTCTTCCCAACCAGTGTTACGAGTCACTGCAAAAACACCAGTGTTATTGAGTGATGATATTTGAAGTACATAGTCTCCATTGGCTGGATTATAAGTTAAGTCTGGAGTAATAGTGCTATCGATATCACCACCGTTATAAAGCACTATTAAAGTGCCAGCTTTTAAAGAACTAAAGCCGGAACCAGACAAAACGATATCTAGCGTACCATTACCATCAACTAATCTGTGATTTTGCAGATTTAGGTTATCAGTAACAACTAAAATTTCAACCCATTCTTTTCCACCATTACTACCTTGAGAAAATTCGTTGATAATGACATCACCAGCATTGGCTAAAACTGAGTTGTACGCCTGTAAGACTTGAGATTGAAATGCTAAAGGCGCTTCAATAATTCCTTGATTGAACTCTAAATCCCAGTCGCCACCTAAAGCTGTATTCCCTGTTTTGTTAGTCGAAGCTGCAACATCTGCACCAGTGATTTGGCTCAATTGCTGAACAAATTCCTTACCTTCCCCGCTAGCGACATCACAGCCGTAAAGCAAAATGTCAGCATCATCAGTTAAAGCACTTGCCCAATTTTGTAACTGATTCGCATAGCTATTAATATTAGAGCTATTGAGATTAGTTGACCCTAGTTGCAAACTCCCTGTACTACCGTGGGAGACAATATGAACTGATTGCACCGACTTGGGTTGACGCGCTGCAAGATACTCGGTCATTTGTGCCACCGCATCTTGTGTGGGATCAAGAATGACGACTTCATTACCCAGAGTGATGCCAGATATCAAGCTTTGATAGTCTGCAACTGATGTGTCGATAAAAACAATATTTGTCTTGGCTGCTTGTAAGTTGTTAATAGAATTATTTTGGGTTTCCAGGGCATTATTTTCTGGTTGTTTCGTCATCATTATTGTCCTTTAGTAAAATTTTGCCGTGATAGTTATGTTATTGGCTTTGATTACACAAAACTAATGAGATAACCAATACATAGCTATTTGCTTTCATTACCAAATTAAATTGGTAGTTAAACTTGTTATGTAATAAACTTCTGCCACGAATATTTGAAAACAAGAGTTTGAAACTTGATGCAGAAGAGGAAATTGATGTGAGCAGTTTTTTTTGACTAGAAGTTAAGCTATTTATAATAATTTATACAAAGATAGTACGTAAAACAACAGTGTATTTACTGAAATACACTGAGATTAGGGACTTCCAGTAAATAATACCAATTCAAAAAAAGTAGAGGAATATAACCTTACCCTTGTATCTTTGAAGTAGTAGTACGATTTAATTTTCTAACTTATTCTTAGAGATATAGAAGGGAAGATAATTGCTAGGAACTTATCAAGTGATTAATAAAATGATCCACTTAAATTTATCCCTTGCAATTTATACCAATTGTAAAAAATAATCTGATAGATGGGCAGATACACAATATTATTCCCTATGAATAATTTATGTGTTGTAAACATTATTAGAATTGGTATTACTTGGAAAAAATTATTTTTTCAAAAAATGTTAAACATACAATATAATCTTTGCTAACTTCTGTTTCGCTAAGATTTAAGTAAAAAAAAGGTGTAATCTTATACTTTTGGCACAGTATATTATGTAATTAAAAAACTATGCACTGATATGTAAATGAAAGTAGCAGCTTTCAAAAATCTATTGTATAAACAAGTAGTATCAGCAAGCGAGATAGATGACAAAGAATAAAATTTAAATGTTCTTGATGGAAACTTCAAGAAATATCTGGATAATAGTGGCAACTGATAAAAGTCAATCCAGATGGGTCAATTGAGATTATTAAGAGATATCACCAAGTCACTCAAATTCACAAATTGCCAAGCAATTCATGTATTCGTTTTAAGAGTTGGCTGTTTATTACTTAAAGATAATTGAGTACAAAATATATGGGACAAGGTTTTTTACAGATTGGGTTAACCCTATGTATTGTCATATTAATTACACCCATATTGGGAAAATACATAGCACGTATTTTCATGGGAGAAAGAACACTGCTTGATCCTCTCATGAACCCTATAGAGCGGAGTATCTATATATTAGCGGGTGTCCGCACTACTGATAACATGGAGGCTTGGCAGTATATCAGGGCGATACTAACCACCAACTTGATTATGGGCATTGTAGTGTATTTGCTCATATATTTTCAGAGAGGTTTACCCTGGAATCCCAATGGATTGGGTGCGCCTACATGGGATACATTGTTGCACACTGCCGTTTCATTTGTGACGAATACAAACCAGCAGCATTACTCAGGGGAGACAACCTTGAGTTATTTTAGCCAGGTAGCGGCTTTGGGATTTTTGATGTTTACCTCTGCTGCTACTGGGTTAGCGGTAGGAATTGCCTTTATTCGCGGGTTAACAGGTAGACCATTAGGTAACTTTTATGTTGACCTCACCCGTGGGATTACGCGGATATTGTTACCTATTTCGATAATTGGGGCGATCGCATTACTATTATCGGGTGTACCGCAAACATTAGCTGGAACGTTGGTGGTGAAAACCCTGGAAGGCGGGACACAGTATATTGCTAGAGGCCCAGTGGCATCCTTTGAGATGATCAAGATGCTGGGAGAAAATGGCGGCGGCTTTTTCGAGGCTAACTCTGCTCACCCTTTTGAAAATCCCAATGGCGCTTCTAATTTAATAGAAGCGATCGCCATGATTTCCATTCCCGCAGCCTTGATTTACACCTACGGCATCTTTGCCAACAATATCAAACAGGCTTGGTTGCTTTTCTGGATGGTGTTTGTAATCTTTGTATTTCTGGTTGGGATCACAGCCATAGGCGAACTGCAAGGTAATCCCCTGGTGAATGCCATTTTGGGATCTGAACAGCCCAATTTAGAAGGTAAAGAAGTCCGATTTGGTTGGGCACAAACAGCATTGTGGTCTGTGATGACTACCGCCACCATGACTGGTGCTGTGAATGGTACGCATGATTCTTTAATGCCAGCAGGATTATTTTCGACTTTATTTAACTTATTTATCCAGATTATCTGGGGAGGTCAAGGGACGGGGACTGCATACCTATTTGTTTATCTAATTATCACGGTTTTCCTCACAGGATTAATGGTGGGACGCACCCCAGAGTTTTTAGGACGCAAAATTGAAAAGCGGGAGATTATTCTCGCCAGTGTTATCCTGCTCATTCATCCCATCGCTGTTTTAATTCCCAGTGCGATCGCCTTGGCTTACCCCTTTACCTTATCTGGAATTACCAATCCTGAATTTCACGGACTCGCTCAAGTGGTTTATGAATATGCTTCAGCTGCGGCTAACAATGGTTCTGGCTTAGAAGGGTTGCAAGATAACACGCAATGGTGGAATTTAAGCACCTGTTTTAGCCTGTTGACAGGACGTTACATCCCAATTATCGCCATCTTACTCTTAGCTGAAAGCATGTCCGGTAAACCAACAATACCCGAAACTCCTGGTACTCTCAAAACCGATTCGCTACTGTTTACGAGTGTGACATCTGTGGTGATTGTGATTTTGGGTGTGCTAACCTTCTTCCCTGTTTTGGCGTTAGGGCCGATCGCTGAAGGTTTTAAACTAGCCTCTGGTAACTAGAAAAGCCAATGGGGTAATGAAGTGAATTAAAAACCCCAATCTCCCCACTTCCCAATCTCCTCACTCACCTCCCATTTATGAACCAAGTTGCAACTACCCCCAAATCCAGATCCTCACGTTCTCGTGCTAGCGATCGCCGACAAGCACGTAAAAAAGCGAGAATCAACACTAGGTGGCTCTACTTGAGAGCTATCAAGGATGCTTTTGTCAAGCTCAATCCCAAAGATGCCATCAAAAACCCGGTGATGTTTTTGGTGTGGATGGGCACAATCATTACCCTAGCGGTGACAATTGATCCCAACCTGTTCGGCGCGTCCCCCCAGGAGAATCCCCAACTATTCAACGGCTTGATCACAGGGACTTTGTTCTTTACCGTCTGGTTTGCCAATTTTGCAGAAGCTGTAGCTGAAGGACGGGGTAAAGCCCAAGCCGATGCTTTACGCGCTACAAGATCCGAGGCGATCGCTAAAAAACTTGCTGCTGATGGCACAATTACTGAAGTATCCTCTACCAGCCTCAGACAGGGTGATACTGTTTATGTAGTTGTTGGTGATACCATTCCCGCCGATGGGGAAGTAATGATGGGTGTGGCTTCGGTGGATGAATCGGCAATTACAGGCGAATCTGCACCAGTCCTCAAGGAATCAGGCTCGGATGTTGCCAGTTCCGTCACAGGTGGCACTAAAATTATCTCCGATGAACTAATTATCCGTATCACTGCTGACCCAGGAAAAGGCTTTATCGACCGGATGATTGCCCTAGTGGAAGGCGCAGAACGTACTAAAACGCCGAATGAAATTGCCCTCACAGTCTTACTAGCCGTTCTGAGTTTAGTTTTTTTGTTGGTTGTGGCAACACTGCCTGCAATGGCCTATTATGTCAAAAGTCCAGTCAGTGTCCCCATTTTGATTGCCCTATTGGTAGCACTGATCCCCACAACTATTGGCGGGTTACTAAGTGCTATTGGCATTGCAGGGATGGATCGAGTTGCTCAATTTAATGTCATTGCCACTTCAGGACGAGCAGTTGAAGCCTGTGGGGATATCAACACCCTAGTTCTTGATAAGACAGGGACAATTACCCTTGGTAATCGCCTTGCTGAAGAGTTTATCCCCATTAACGGTCATTCACTGGAAGAAGTTGCTAACGTAGCTTGGATAGCCAGTGTTTTTGATGATACGCCTGAAGGTAAATCTATTATCCGACTAGCCCAAAAGTTAGGCGCAAGAGTTGATCTAGACTACAATCAAGCGCAAGGGGTGGAATTTTCTGCCAAAACCCGCATGAGTGGCACCAACTTGCCAGGCGGAAGGGAGGTGCGGAAAGGAGCAGTAGACGCAATTAGAGGGTTTGTCCGCTCTCGTAATGGATACGATACACCCGAATTAGATGCAGCCTATGAGCGAGTTTCCCATCTGGGAGGTACACCCCTAGCAGTTTGCGTAGAACACGAAATTTATGGCGTCATCTATCTCAAAGACATTGTGAAACCAGGCATCCGCGAACGTTTTGACCAGTTGCGGCGCATGGGAGTGCGGACTATCATGTTGACTGGAGACAATCGGATCACTGCTGCCGTTATTGCCAAAGAAGCTGGAGTAGATGACTTTATTGCTGAAGCCACCCCAGAAGATAAAATCAACGTCATTCAGCGAGAACAAGCCGCAGGCAGATTAGTAGCAATGACAGGAGATGGCACTAATGATGCTCCAGCATTGGCACAGGCAAATGTCGGAGTTGCTATGAATACTGGTACTCAAGCCGCTAAAGAAGCCGCTAACATGGTGGACTTAGACTCAGACCCCACAAAACTCATTGATATCGTCGGTATTGGTAAACAATTACTGATGACTCGCGGTGCTTTGACTACATTTTCTATCGCTAATGATATTGCGAAATACTTTGCCATTATTCCCGTGATTTTTGCTGCTGCTAACCTGCAAAACCTCAATATTATGCAGTTAAGTAGCACCAATTCTGCCGTATTATCGGCACTGATTTACAATGCTTTGATTATTCCGGCTCTAATTCCTCTGGCTTTGAAGGGTGTACAGTTTCGTCCCCTCACAGCTAATCAATTGCTGCAACGCAATATTTTAATTTATGGCTTAGGTGGGCTGATCGTGCCATTTATCGCTATTAAATTAATCGATATGCTGGTGACAATTTTGGGTTTAACTTAATTAATGGGACTAGGTAATAGGAAAAATAACCTTTGACAAATAACAAATAACAAATAAAAATTTTCAGAGAAAGTCAAAAAATTTTTATGTCTATTATTAGAGAAATTATCAAAGCAATTCGCATAATTTTAGTTCTTTGGTTAATAACGGCAATTATTTATCCCCTAATGATTCTTGTAGTAGGTCAAGTATTTGTTCCTGCACAGGCAAACGGCAGCATCATGGTGAATATAGAGAATCAAGCGATTGGTTCATCCTTAATTGGTCAAACCTTCACATCTGAGCGATATTTCCATAGTCGCCCCAGTGAAGTTAGATATTCTCAAGGGAGAAGAGGTAGACCAACTGGTGTATCTGGTGCTAGCAATCTCGCTCCTAGTAATCCCGCATTAATGAACCGAGTTGTTGAAGAAGCAAATCAATTCCGAGACGAGAATATTCAACCCACGGCTGATTTACTTTACACCTCAGGCTCTGGTTTAGACCCTCATATTTCTGTGAGAGCAGCTAGACAGCAATTGGTAAGAGTTGCTCGCGCCAGAGGTGTGCAAGAGGATGAGATATTCCCTTTAATTAATAAGTATACAGATGAGAGAACTTTATGGATTTTTGGTGAGCCAGGAGTGAATGTTTTACGATTAAACTACGCTCTTGATTTGCAAGATATTAACCGTAAACAAACCCAGTAAATTTAAATAAGGAATAGGAGCAGGGATGATGGGAATCAAGCTTTGACCTTGGACTATTGACCAATAACAAATAACAAATGTCAAATAACAAATTATTCCCTCTATCTTATGCGACGAGGTAAACATAAAATCTTTATTGGCATGGCTCCTGGTGTAGGCAAAACCTTTCGGATGCTGGAAGAAGGACATGCACTTAAACAGGAAGGGATTGATGTCGTTGTCGGCTTGCTAGAAACCCACGGACGGAAGGAAACCCAGGAAAAAGCAGAGGGACTGGAAATGGTGCCTCGTCAGCAAATTCTGCGGGGTGGTTTGACATTGACTGAAATGGATACGGAGGCAATTTTACAAAGATTACCTCAATTAGTGTTAATCGATGAACTAGCTCATACCAACGTCCCTGGTTCACCACGGGAAAAGCGCTACGAAGATGTAGAACTCATTTTAGCAGCAGGCATAGATGTCTACTCCACTATGAATATTCAGCATCTGGAAAGCCTCAATGATTTAGTAGCAAGAATTACAGGCGTTGTAGTGCGTGAACGTGTTCCTGACCGCATTTTAGAAGATGCAGATGAAGTAGTGGTGATTGATGTGACACCAGAAACCCTACAAGAGCGGTTGCTGGAAGGCAAGATTTACGCACCAGAAAAAATCCAACAATCCCTAGATAACTTTTTCCAACGCCGCAACCTGATTGCTTTGCGAGAATTGGCTTTAAGGGAAGTTGCAGACAACGTTGAAGAAGATGCGATCGCTTCTAGCCCTAATGGTGAATTTTGTAACATTCACGAGCGGGTTTTGGTGTGTGTCTCTACCTATCCCAACTCAGTACAGTTGTTACGCCGGGGTGCGCGGCTGGCTAGTTATATGAATGCACCTCTTTATGTTTTGTTTGTCGCTGATCCGGAACGCTTCCTCACCAAGGAGGAAAGTCTACACATCCACACTTGCGAGAAGCTGTGTAAAGAATTTGCTGGGACTTTTATTCGAGAAACTAACAGTAATATCGCCAAAGCGATTGCCGAAGTCGCCCAAAAATACCATATCACCCAAATTGTCATCGGTGAAAGTCAGCGTTCTCGCTGGCAAATGTTCCTCAAAGGATCTTTAACGCAAAGACTAGTGCGCTTACTCAAAAACGTCGATTTACATATCATCGCCAGCGAAAAAACCGCCTCATCCAGGATCTGATTGTATATCTTAAATTTAAAAGTGCAGAGAAGTATACTAGGACTCTTCTCTGCACTCAAAATCACAAATTCTCTATTCAAGTTAATGGTGATAGACTTTTTCACAACAAAACTATGATACCCACCCTGCTCTCAATGCAAATTCTCAATTACAGCTAAATTAGCCGAGATTGACAAACTTTTTGTTCTTGCGCTTTTGCAGGAACATACCACCGCCAACAGCGATCAAACCAACAACAGCTGTGGGTTCGGGGACAGACTTGGGATTATATGCTCCACTAGCAATTTTGAATGTGTGGTTATCGCTTTCAAAACCACCACCTCCAACTTGAGAAAGCTTAATCTCATCGAAGTTATCATTAAAACCTTCCGAGAAGAACTCAAAGAAGCCATTCTTTTGTCCTCCCTGAGCTGTATTAGCAACTTTGGCAATCTTGTTCATGACATCAAATGTCAATTTTTCGTATGTTACACCCTCAAATACTGCTGTAACCGCTTTGCCTCCCTTGAGTAACTCAAAGGTGTTACCAGTACTTAAAGCACCAAGGTCAATACCAAAATAGTTAAATACACCGCCATTTTTAGCTTTAATGCTGACAGAGCTATCACTAAAAACTGCTAGATAATTGCTTTTATTGTCTTCTCCATTAACGCCAGAAGGTGCCCATTTGTCACTAATAATACCAGTTTGATTACCAGTTACGCTGGTGGCATAGCTACCTTTAGAAAAGGTATACTCTACTAGATTGTTACCCTTGAATAAGCCATTATCTTTTACTGTGTTACCATTTGCATCTTTGCTATTAAAATCAATGGTTACATAGTTGCTGTCGTTAACATTGGCAGAAAAAGCACCTTCATTTGTGACACCTGGTGTACGGAAAACGCCAGGGGTGTAGCTAAAGCCGATCGCATGAGCAGAACCAGCAAAAGTCAGTGAAGCGATCGCAGATGTAGAAAGAGCAGCAACGCAAGCAAGTTTTTTGAGAGACATGATTCAGTTCCTTTGGTGTCGTGTGTGTGTTCTTGTTGCCATTATGCAAGCTGCTCATAGCTAAACAACAGGATAAGATTACCGGATTTTGATTTGCTTAGGAATTATGATTTTTAGTGTAATTTTATACTTAGCTTTGATAAAAAATAGTGTTTTTACGCCCGTAAAATGTAAAGCAAATATTTGCAAGTCAGCTAAATCATCAAGAAGTCATAAAATAACATCCTTTAGATAAAGAAATTGTTCTCTGCTATGACTTGTTTTGAAAGACTGATAAAGACTTAAGAGTTATTAGAGCTTTTATTTCACATGCCAAGTTCACAAAAAACAGACAATTACTCTTTTAACTTAAGGTATGAACTCAAATAACCAGGATTACTGATAGCTGACGTTTTTTGACAGAAGAAGTTTCATATACTAAACTACCCCATGCATACAAAAACTATCTCTGTCAATGCCTCCGACTGAAAAAAGTATCACTCGCGTCATCGGTTTAATTAGTGGCACCTCTGTAGACGGTATAGACGCTGCTTTGGTAGACATTTCTGGTACAGATTTTGATCTCAAAATTGAGTTAGTTGCAGGAGCCACCTATCCCTACCCCCCAGAACTCAGGGAAAGAATCTTGGCAGTTTGTGCAGGTACGGCGATCTCAATGGCAGAATTGGCAGAACTAGATGATGCGATCGCTCTTGCTTTTGCCCAAGCAGCCCATAACATTCAAAATGGTCAGCAGCCAGCAACTTTGATTGGTTCCCACGGTCAAACAGTTTACCATCGACCACCTCAAGGAAGAAGCACTCCCCTGGGTTACAGTCTGCAACTTGGTGGCGGTGCTTTGATTGCTCATCTCACCGGAATTACCACTATCAGTAACTTTCGGGCTGCTGATATCGCTATTGGTGGGCACGGTGCGCCGCTTGTACCCAGAGTAGATGCCTTTTTGCTCAGTCATCCCCAAGAGGGGCGCTGTGTGCAAAACATTGGCGGTATTGGTAACGTTGCCTATATTCCCCCTCGTCATGGTGACTGGCTCACTAAAATTCGTGCTTGGGATACTGGCCCAGGAAATAGCCTTTTGGATCTAGCCGTCCACCATTTAACGGCTGGCGCTCAGACTTATGATCAAGATGGTAAATGGGCAGCTAGTGGTACTCCTTGCGCTACGTTGGTGGAACAATGGCTCAACCAAGACTACTTTCATTTACCGCCCCCCAAATCTACTGGTAGAGAGTTATTCGGTGTCACTTATCTACAACAGTGTTTACAAGATGCCGAAGCATATAAACTCAGTTCACCAGACTTTTTGGCGACTCTGACAGAACTGACTGCGGCTTCCATTGCTCATAGTTATCGCACTTTTTTACCAGAAATGCCCCAACAGGTACTAATATGTGGTGGCGGTAGCCGCAATCTGTATTTGCAACAACGGTTACAGGTGTTGTTGCCGTCAATACCAGTCGTAACTACAGATGCAGTGGGCTTAAATGCAGATTTTAAAGAAGCGATCGCCTTTGCAGTTTTAGCCCATTGGCGACAACTAAATCTTCCTGGTAATCTCCCCGCAGCTACTGGAGCACCTCAAGCAGTGCTTTTAGGCGAAGTACACCCTGGAAAACTCTAAACTCCAGGCTTTTGAAGGCTATACTGTACTCATTTGCCGCCTGATATCTTCTTGTTTCATCAATAAATTTACGGTCTTGGCGGCACTTGATCAAGACAAGGAACATACAAAGTGGCTCACACTTTTTTAATGCAACCAGGACGCTGGATAATACAAGGAAGTTGGCTGGAACGAGATGGTATGCCAATCAGCGTCAAGGGTATGACTTTGGTAGCTTGGAATCGAGATAACTGGTTCACAATGGCGACAAAGTTAATCTTTCCCGGTAGCGATCGCTCAGAAATCTCTTTGCAGTATAAAGGATATTTACATGGTGGAGAACGTCAGTATACATTTTTACTCCAGCATAATATCCTGGGTCAGATAGAAGGCGAAGGCTGGATTGGCGTTTCTACAATAGTGCAGCGCTATTGGGTACTAGGCGATCGTCAACGCCGTAGTGGCTTTGAAACCCTATATAGGCTATCAGATGATACATATTATTTAAGTAGTGGTATTCTTGTTGGCCATTTTTTAAACAGTACAATAGAAGCCAGCCTAGAACGTCAGCCAACATAAAAACCAATCATTAAATAGTTATTTTTGCCTCCAGATTATTGACCAATAACTATTTGGTCAAAATTGGGCACACTAAATTCAGAATCAAAATAGTGTAATTCTACCAATTCTGTGCAGCTGAACTAACTTTTAAATTTCAACACTTACAACCTGTCTACAGGGCAGAAGTTATACACGATTGTCGAACATTGGAGTCGAGTTTTCTATGTCAGACCCCAACATTGGTCGCTTACTCAGTAAACGGTACCAGATCCAAGAGTTAATTGGTACTGGAGCAATGGGTCGAGTTTATCGTGCCAAGGATATTTTGTTGGGGGGTGTACCTGTGGCTGTTAAGTTTCTCGCCCTCTCCATTCAAAATGAAAAAATGCGATTGCAAGACCGTTTTGAGCGAGAAGCCAAAACCTGTGCATTACTAGGACAAAAAAGCATCCACATTGTCCGAGTGATGGATTATGGCGTAGATGAGAAGAATACGCCATTTTATGTTATGGAATATTTGCAAGGACAAAGCCTCAGCACTGTGATTCGCCAAGAAAATTTGTCTTTAGCAAGATTTTTAAGTATGGTGCGTCAGATCAGCTTGGGATTACAGTGTGCCCATGATGGCATTTTAGTAGACGGTACTATTTGCCCAATTATCCATCGTGATATTAAACCCAGCAACATGCTGGTGATTCAAGACGCAAGTTTTGGCGAGTTAGTCAAGGTTTTAGACTTTGGTATTGCTAAGTTACTCCAGTCAGATAGCAATGTGACTAACTACTATTTAGGGACTTTAGCTTATTCTTCTCCGGAACAGATGGAAGGAAAAGAACTAGATAAACGCTCAGATATTTATAGTTTGGGTGTGATGATGTTTGAGATGCTGACAGGTAAAATGCCACTAGTCGCAGCTACTTCTTCTTTTGGAGCATGGTATAAAACACATCGTGATCAAGCACCACGCTCCTTTGCTGAGGCGTCCCCCAAATTGCAATTACCCAAGGAGGTAGAAAATTTGGTGATGGGTTGTCTAGCTAAAGCAGCAAGCGATCGCCCCCAAAGCATTAATGAAATTCTCAATGTTTTAGCGTCTATAGAACAACATTGCCAAACGCCCTCAATTCGCCAAGAAAATCATCTGCTGACTTTGGCTGCTACAGCTAAACCTGTCATCGCACAGAAAGCAAAAGCTGATTTGCCCTCATCAGTTGTGCAGAAATCCGCCTCGCCAAGCGAAATTACCTCTATCTATTCTTGGCCTCAAAATAAACCGATTGCGGATATAGTTTTTCCCCAACCTATTGATCATACTGGTGAAGTTTCTCCAGCCCTGTGGGTAATGCTACCGCAACAGGAAATTCAAAACCGCTTAGGCTGTACTCGCTACAATCAATTTTTGTTCATCACCGTTCCCCATCCCATGCTGCTATGGATTACTGTGATCTACAATCGCAAGCATGGCCCTAAATGGTTACCTTACTACCTCGATCTGAAAACCAGTCTTGGTCAGGAAATCACCCACTTACTGGCACGCACAGGTTATTACCGTCTATTATTCTTCCCTAGAGAGAAACCAGAGCGATGTTCTCACATACTACTTTCTAGTATTGCCCCCGCCCAACGCCAAAGATTGCAACAATGGGTCAACAGTAGTCAAGTCATAGTGTCTTCGGCTGAACCCCAAATGAGTAAGAACTTGCTCAAGAATGAGTATGAAAAAATTAAGCCCTCGATTTTAGCCAAGTTAGAAGCGATGAATACAGATTCCTCTTACGACCTCTCAGGCTAGTTTGAGTTTATGAGATTATGTGTATTTTTTGTTAAATCAAGTGAATTGTAAACTTTTATAAACAAAAGTCTCTATAGAGTTGTAAGTTTTTTTTATAAAAAATATAATCGGTAACAATGTCACCTGCACTAGTCAACTTGTACAACGAACTCCTCAGATTCACCGCTTGTGGCAAGCCGTGTCACTGTTCTCAGCTATTGTGACTAGCGACAGTCAAAAATCTCTACTGTTACCCGGATCACACAGCAGTAAGTCTATAAATTCTGTAGACAGCCAACGGATCTACTAGGTCTTAGGTAAACCTCTCCATTTGTCATTTTTGAGTTTCGCTAAATCGGAGGTGACGCCCCAGCATCCCCAGCTCCTTTCCTCCTTGGAACCGAGCAAGAGAAGGAGGTCGCCCACTGCGACACTAGAACTACTCTATGCCATAGTGGAACCAGAATCTAAGCCCCACTGGTGCTTGAGTAGCTCTTTATAAGTTGCCTCCCTTACTACCATTTGCTCATAAAGCTTGACTAAAAAGTCTTTAGCTTGTTCATGGCTCATGTGTTGCACCTGAGTGGCAAATGAGTGGATATTGAATTGTTGTTCCAAAGACAGTTCGATGGGTTGACTCATAATTAACTCCGAAAGAAAACAACGCGTAATGGTTATATCGCTTACAGAAGTCCCAAAGGGTTAATACTTGGACTTGTATCTGTCTCCCATTTGTTCCTCCGTATTAAGAAAGATAACAATTGTTTGACTAAATGCCCATACCCTAAAGGGTATTTTTTGGTTCGGATATCTCGCACTTAACTCTACTGATATAAAATTCCAGTCTGTCAAGGCAGCTTTCCAGAAGATTCACTACTTATGAACCCTAAGTAGGGATAAGACCCTTACTCATCCTTCCCTAAATATTTGCACCTCTCCCAAAAGGAGAAACTCATATAAGAATCTGGGAATGAAAGATAGTAAGCGTGAATTATATTCCCTATACCGCATATAGTGCAAGAAGTCAATTTACCAAATTGTGTAAATTTAGCCTCCAAAGGTAAATTTTGGAAGCTAAGAGTATTTGTATCAAGTTGTAAATAGGAAAAAAGCTCAGGCTGAACAAATTAATGAGTATATCTACCAAAGAATATATTTGCGAGTCAGATCTCACCCAACTGGCATTATATTTTGCTCGTAGTCAGCGATTTATTGCTGTTTGGAGGCGCTAAGATGCCTACGAGAAGGGTTAACCAAAGGTCTGGTGATTGGTTGTTGTTGACTAAATTTTGACTAACTTAAGAATTCTTCTCAGCGGACACGATAACGACTGTGATGTTATCGTGTCCACCTTGCTCTTTAGCAGCCTCCACTAGGGAACTAGCAGCTTGTTTGAGCAAGGGATTGTCTTTAAGACAGTCATTAATTTTCTGTTCGACAAGTTCTTCTGTCAAACCATCACTGCATAATAATAAGCGATCGCCAACTTGCACATCTAGTGGTTGTACATCAATCTGATTCAAGTCTTCCCGCCCTAAACAACGTGACAACACATGCCGAAAGGGATGCGAGCGGGCTTCCTCTGCGGTGATATCACCTAATTTGATTGCCCTTGCTACCCAAGTGTGATCTTCTGTCACCTGTTCTAAATGTGATTTACGAAGGCGGTAAAGTCTAGAATCGCCCACATGGGCGCACCAAGTGATATCAGGGGATCTAAACAGTACCACCACCACCGTTGTACCCATGTCAGCACGTTCGGGATGACTTTGCTGGTCTTGCAATATGGCTTCATTCGCTCTCGACAAAGCTTGCATTAACAAGTCCTTGGGTAACTGAGGGGATTGCCAATTTTCCTCTAAGTACGCCCTGATTTCTTGAGTGGCAATGCGACTGGCTTCTTCACCTCCCGCATGACCACCCATACCATCGGCAACTACAAAAAATCTACCTTCTGGATCGATATAATAGGCGTCCTGGTTATTAGAACGAATAAGCCCCGGATCAGTGATGCCGGTGAAGTTAAGTTTCATAAAGTTTATTGCAACAATTAATACATACGGTCATAACGGTCGAGGCGCAAGATCAGTCGGATGAGTATAACTGAGACAGATGCGGCAATTAAACCAGCCAGTACTGCCAGCCATAGATAATGAAACACTAATAAAATCGTAGCTGAAAGAGTAAATCCACTGATAATCAGAGCATAGCTGATTCCTAGTTGAATATTGCTCTGCCGCCGCAGCAGCCGTTCTGTTTCGATTGAACGAACCCGCAGGCGCATGTCTCCCCGCTCTAGTTTTTCTAATGTGTCTTCTAGTCTACGTGGTAATGCAAAAGCAGTAGTACTGACTTGAACTGCTTGGCGACTCAATTCATTGAGGAAGCTATTGCTTTGGGAGCCATTTGAATTCGTCATAAGCTGCATCGCGTATGGTTTGGCAACTTCCATAAAATTAAATTCTGGATCTAGCCCCTTGCCTACTCCCTCAAGAGTGGAAAAAGCTCGCATCACAAAAGTAAAAGTTGCAGGAAATCTAAATGGCTGATTATACGCTATTTCGTATAAGTCGTCACTAATAGCCGCCACAGATTGGTTTTCAAAGGGCTTATCCATAAAATTATCCAGCATGTACTGAACAGAACGCCGCACTGGCCCCATGTCGTCTACTGGTGCGATCGCTCCTAAATCGATTAAAGATTGGACTACGCGATCGCCATCTTTTTGGGCAATACCAAACAGCGTTTCCATCAGCCCATCGCGGATATTCGACTTTACCCGCCCCATCATCCCAAAATCGTAGAATATCAAACCACCATCAGGACTAACAGCAATATTACCAGGGTGCGGATCGGCATGGAAAAAGCCATTATTCAATAACTGATGCAGGTATGCTTGCGCCCCTTGACGAGCGACAGTCTTGCGGTCTATACCTGCTGCTTCCAATGCTTCATATTGACTAATTTTAATTCCCGGCACATACTCCAAAGTCAGCACGCGAGAAGAAGTGTAACGCCAATAAACTCTCGGAACTTTTACCCACTCATAGCTGCGAAAATTCCGCCGAAAAGTATCCGCATTTCGACCTTCATTGAGATAATCAATTTCTTCCCAAAGAATGCGACAACATTCTTCGTAAATCCCCATCCAATCTCGCCCCCGCCCCCATTTAGGATGGTTTTGAAAATAGCGAGCAATTCCCTTGAGAATTTGTAAATCTATTTCAAATAACTTTTTCAATCCCGGACGTTGCACTTTGACGACAACCGCTTCACCAGAATGCAACACAGCCTTGTGTACCTGTCCCAAACTAGCCGCAGCTAAAGGAATAGGTTCAAAAGTCTCAAAGAGTTCCGGAATTTTCTTACCTAATTCTTGTTGAATAATCCCTTCAACTTGCTCATAACTAAAAGCTGGTACTTTATCTTGTAGCTTGGCTAGTTCTTCTACATATTCTCCAGGAAAGATATCAGCACGAGTAGAAAACAGCTGCCCGACTTTAATAAAAGTTGGTCCCAAGTCGAGCAGAGTATTGCGAATCCAGACAGCTTGCGCTTTGCGTCTTGCAGCTTGCTTCGACTCTGTAACACCACCAGGGTAACTCCAAGATTTGTTATACAGCCAAATCTTGAACATCAAAGTCAAGACAAAAGACCAAATGTCTACAAAGCGCCGTCTACTGGAATAGTTTTCCCGATTCCAACGGTATGCTTTATCCGAATAACCTTTTTCCATATGCTTTGCGTACCGTTGGTTTTTTGCCGAATCACCAGGAAGAAAAGACACTTCAGTTCCTAAACTGTTTTTGATTTTGTCATTTGTCGTTTGTCATTTGTCATTTGTTTCTTGACTCTTGACCCTTGACTCCTGCACAGACGCGATGAATCGCGTCTCTACAATTTATACTGAACTACTGCGATATTTCTGTAACTCAGTTCGCAATAGAGCGATTTCGGCTCGTAGTTCATCAATTTCCGCTTGCAAGTCAATTGACCCAAAACCAGGTTCTCCACCGCTTGTGGTCGATTGACCAGCATTAGCAGCTTCTGTCGCTCGATTTGCCCGCTCTATGACTTCATCTGTAAACTGACGTAGTTGCTCTCTCGCTTCAGCATCAAACTTGCCTATTTCACTCAAAGCATCTGTTAAAGCTACTTCTAGACGTTCGTTGAGAACTTCAGCGACGGCTCTGCCGACAAAAAAGGCTTGCACAAGGGGATTGCTCATAAATTTTTGTTACGTTGCTCCGCAAAAGAATTATAACTTGCCCGTATGCTTTGCGGCTTCCACTGTGGAGCTAAAGATTTGAGATGGCAAATTTGCAGTTTAGGGCGACTACTTCCATCCTGACGACCTGCGGATACAAGCGCAACCACAACTATAATGTAGAAAACACGCAAATTTAGCTTAATAATTCATCAAAATTATTCATTTCCTTAGTGTATACACTTAAAGATAGGAATTCTGCTTGATTTTTGAACGTGGGTTCGGCAATATCCACCACAATCCGGATACGGTGGGCATTGCCTACATTATTTAAGACTACTAGACCGCATATGTATACCTGTCATTTATTTTTATGGAAATTTTAATACAACTATTACTAGGAATATTCAATAACCAACTGTTACAAGGACTATTAGTTAACAGATTAGATGCAATTATAATCGCTCCTCTTCTTGAGAATGTTGTTAATAACCTCAAACAAAAAGATAAGCATAGCAGTCAAGAGTTAGAAAAAGCACTCAACCTTTGTTTTTTATCAGCCCTACAAACTATAGTTAGAGAATCTCATAAAGAACTGATTGGTTTATCTATTGTACAGCGTTATCGAGGAGTAACTATCTATCCACCGGAACATCAAGAAGACTTACAATGGCTAGACTGGAAGCTAAAGCAGCTTATTAAAGATATTAAGCAAGTCAAGCGTTTAAAACATGTTGATATACTATTGCAATCTACAGAAGAAATCGTATCATTACTCACACCAGAAGGTGAGTTATTAGTTAAAGAAAAGCTCATCACCACAGCACTGAAAGATGACTTTGTACCACAATGTTATGCAGTAAAGGTAAAGGCAAATTTATTTAAAAAATTGTGCGATAACTTTGCAGCAGAAATCAATCATAACCCTGGATTAAGAGATATTATTCAATTAAAAGTATTAGTCAATATTAATAATAAATTAGCAGAAAATCAATCAAAAATCCCAGATTTAGAGAAGCCTTTACACTCATCTGAAGCCAGACGGAGAGTCAAACTAGAGTTCGATATAGAAAAATTAGATGCAGCACGTTTAGAGGCAATAGAGCAGCATCTCCAGAAACTTTTGGGTGATAGTTCAATAAAACTACGAAGAATTGAGGAAGGTTCTATGGAACTATATTTTGATGGTTCTGAAAAAAGTCTGAAAAAACTTGATGCTCTTTTCAAATCTGGAGAATTGAAAGAAATATTAGACATTCCTGTACAAAGTGTAGACTCTGATGTTTCATTTAGCGAGATAGTAGTGAATTTAAGCCAATGGC
The DNA here is from genome assembly GCA_019359495.1 of Goleter apudmare HA4340-LM2. Classification (GTDB taxonomy): domain Bacteria; phylum Cyanobacteriota; class Cyanobacteriia; order Cyanobacteriales; family Nostocaceae; genus Goleter; species Goleter apudmare. The sequence continues at coordinate 35,606 of JAHHHF010000096.1, read as the reverse complement.
TACAAAATGTTATTGACACTGGTTGGCAGACAGTAGAAGAAGTGTTGGGTACAGAAACCAACAAATTAGTTGTTGCTAGAAGTGCTGTTGGTAGTGAAGGAATTATACGGGCACAACGAATTGATTTAGAAACCGAGCAAACAGCTACCTCATTAGCCTTGACTGTCGCCATACAGCCACAAACCAATAACAATAGAAAGATTAGCCTGGAATTGTATCCAATTGGTAATACCACTCTGCCACCGAATCTTAAATGCTTGGTACTGGATATGTCTGAACAAGTTATTAAACAAATTCAAACAGAAAAACCTGAACGATGGATTCACCTGGATATTAATGGCAGAATGGCAGAGTATTTTAAGTTAAAAATTGAGTTTGGAGATTCTACGACAATCAGAAATTTTGTAATTTAACCTTCTGTAAGGTAACAATAATGAGCAAGTTAGTTCTAATCTTCATAGACGAGAATTTTGATAACAGTTTGACTTTCCGCTTGCAGATTTTTACAGAAGGAGATAGCCAACAAAGAATTGCTTCTACGAAAGGAACACTGCCTCCAGCCAAAGATATACATGAGAAATATCTTAAATGGCAGTCTCCCTATAGTAGCTATGTGTTGAGACTAAATCCGAGGATCAGCGCTGAAGGAGGTGCTGCAAGCAGTTCCTAATATTATAGTGATGCGAGAACCTGTGCCAGATGAAGTAGCACAGAAGTTCTTACGTTGTTTTTTGGAAGAATTTGTTCAAGGTAAACCTTTAAATCGTGCTGTACGAAGAGCGAGAGAAGGCATAACCTATTTAGAAAATAAATTTCCTGGCGCTACTTGGTTGCCAATAATTTTCCAGAATTCAGCAGCAGTACCACTAACATGGCAACAGATTCAGGGAATCACAATTGATGAAGAATTGCAGCAGAAACAGTCAGTAAGTGGTAATTCAGAAACTAAGATTCAAAGTAAGGAAATTGTTATAGAAAAGGCGCGTTTATCGTCAAATGTAGTTTTACCGTTGGTAAATGATTGTCAAATTTGTGGAGTTGTTAATCCTTCTACGTCTAAGTTTTGCAATAATTGTGGTTTTGATTTTTCCACTTCTATTATAGAACAATTACCTGATACTGAAATACCTATTCTTGCTATCACTGCTACACCTGTCATTCCCAATGAACTCGTAGAAATAGCATCTTTAATAAGTTCGGAGCCACATTCAGGATTGATTATTTGTCCAAATTGTAATCATGTCAATCCTGAAAGCAATATACAGTGTGAAGAGTGTTATACTCCTTTATCTGTTCCTGATGATATCTCAGCAGAAATAGCACCTCTAGTAAGTTCAGAACCACATTCAGGGTCGATTATTTGTCCAAATTGTAATCATCCTAATCCTGAAAGTAATGTACAGTGTGAGGCTTGTTATAATCCCCTGACTTATCAGACTAAACCAACTGCTACCCCTGTTAGCAATCAAAAACTTAATCAGACAAATAGTAGCCATGAAAATCAAGGGATCACTTATCAGGGAGTTGACAGTATCTTAGGCGGACGCTATAAAATACTCAGACATTTGGGAAGTGGAGGGTTTAGTACTACCTTTTTAGCTGAAGATATGCAACGTCCTGGAAATCCTGTGTGCGTTGTCAAAAAACTCAGAACACTATCTTTTGAGCCATATTATGTAGAGGTGGTGAGGCGTTTATTTGCAAGTGAAGCTCAAGTTCTAGAAATGTTAGGAACGGAGCATAATCAAATTCCACAACTGCTGGCTTATTTTGAAGAAAATCAAGAATTTTATTTAATTCAAGAGTTTGTTGATGGTCATGATTTGAATCAAGAAATCTTACCAGGTAAACAGTTCAGTGAAAGTGAAGTCGTTGTACTTTTGCTGGATGTATTGAAAATATTAGAGTTTGTCCACCAAAATAATGTAATCCACCGCGATATTAAGCCCTCAAATATAATAAGACGATATCGAGACCAAAAGTTAGTTTTGATTGATTTTGGTGCTGTTAAAGAAATCAATAGCCATTTCGTAGATTCCACTATTAATATTGGTACTTTTGGCTACACACCTCCTGAGCAACTGGTTGGTAGACCAAATTTTTGTAGTGATATTTATGCAGTAGGTATTATTGGTATTCAAGCACTCACCGGCTTGTTGCCTCTTGAAATTACACAACTGCCTGAAACAGATGAAGTTGTGTGGCATAAACAGGCACAGATTAGTGACGAATTAGCAATTATTTTAGATAAAATGGTTTGTTATAACTTTATACAAAGATATCAGACAGTTAGGGAAGTTATATGGGACCTGGAACGCCTGAATCAAGTAAAAAATACTAATAAATCTTTGTCTTGGTATAATATTTTTGCTATTCTGGTTCCGAAGAAGCAAATAAATAGGAATATTTTAATTACAATATTTATTATTTTAACTTGTTTTGTGACAGGAGTAAGTTTACTCAAGGTTGTCCCAAAAATAATTAAGTATAATCCTTTATCACCCACACCAGTACATCAAAATTACGATAGTAAATAAGAGCGATCGCACCCACCACAATCAAGCTTCAAAAAGAGCGATCGCTAACGATAAAATTAACCTATAACCACTTAATACTGTCTGGAATTATAAAAATCATATAGGTTAAACCTATGTCTAGCAAACACATTACAGAATATTTCAACTTTCTATCTCCCGAAGACATTCGATTGCAAAACTCTAGAATGGGAATCGAAACGATTCTTTATGAATACATTGATTGTGGACGCTCTCCAGAAGAAATTGCCCAAATTTATCCAACTATCTCGTTAGAGCAAGTATATGCAACGATTCTTTATTATCTACAAAACCAAGAAGCTGTTAGTAATTACATGAAAAACTGGATAGAACACGGTCATAAAATGAGAGAACAACAGCGGCTTAATCCCCCTCCAGTGTCAGAAAAACTACGTCAACTCCGAATTGCTAGAAAAGCTAAAAAGCAAGCATGACACTGAAATATTTGATTGATGAGAATGTCAATCCTATATATCCAAATCAAATTAGGCTACGAGAGCCGGATATCGTCATCAAAGTAGTAGGAGAATCAGAAACTCCACCAAAAAGTACACTTGACCCTGAAATTTTGTGTTGGTGTGAGGAAAATAATTTTATACTGGTGACAAATAACAGAACTTCTATGCCAGTCCATTTAACTGAACATATTGCTACTAATCGCCACATACCAGGAATTTTTATTCTGAATCCAAATTTAAGTGCTGGTGACAATATAGAAGAATTAATATTAGCGGCGTTGGCTTCAGAAGACAATGAATATCAAGACAGAATAGTGTATTTACCCTTACCATAAAAAAGAGCGATCGCACTCATCATACTCAAGCCTCAAAAAGAGCGATCGCCTATTTTTATCAAGCATTAACTTACTATAAATTACCGTTCAAATCGCACCTTATAGACTAAGAATTATGCTTCTATTTCAAAATTAACTCCTTCATAAATATTACTGGAGGGAATTTGGAACTCTATTGACTTGAGTGATAATACATCATCTACCGATTCGTATTCAGTTAATACCCATTGACCTTCAGCATTTTTATTAAACTGCTCAATAACGAATTCATATTGATTAATTAAAACATATTCTTGAAGTGTCGCAATAGAACGATAAAATCTAAATTTATTACTTTTATCATAATTCTCTGTCGATTTAGATAAAACTTCCGCAATCATTATAGGATTGGTAACTGTAGTGATGCCAATACCCTCATATATTGGTTCTCCATGAATAACCATGACATCAGGATAGGTGTAGATCCGATAGCGCGATATCCACAATTTGACATCACCCATGTAGATTTTGTAATTTTTACCGCGCATGTTAAATTTGAAATTAGCGTAAAAATTGCCTGCAATTTCATTGTGATTAGTTGTGCCACCAGCCGTAGGAGTTATTTCTCCATCCCGATATTCATTTTTAAGTTCTGATATTTCCTCTAGTTGTAAATATTTTTCGGGAGTGTAGTATTTTTTTGATGTTTGAATTTGCATAATCACTACCTAATTAAAATTTTGCAATTACTGAGGATAAGACTGGGATAAAAATTCTTCTGCTTCTGCTTTAGTTTTAATCACACCATCCAAAGTTGCCACTAGCAATTCATCGAGAATTTGACGATACTGTGGTCCTGGTTTGTAGCCCAATTGTTTTAAGTCGTTACCGTTCAACAATGGCTGTACATTAGCCCAATGGGTAAAATATTGCCAAATTTGACGCCTGAGCGTAGACGCGCAGCGGCTTGTCGTCAGACATCGCGGACTTTGCACAGCTATTAAAATCAGCATTGGCAAGTTGTACTCTTTGAGCAATTGCACTAATTGACTGGGGCGCTCACAACTCGGTAATGATGACATCACCTCAGCTTGTACCTGAGTCAAGTTTTTCAGCCTGGTGATACTATCCTCTGGTAATTGCAAATTGATAGCGACGTTCCCTCGATATTCAGGTGCGAGGTGAGCAATCAAGGCTTCTAAGCACATTTGCCAATGCATAAGGCTTTGTTGGGGGTCAAAACGACGTAAACAGCGTTCTAGCAAACTTAATTGTCGCAGCAGTTCGGCATTGAGACTGAGGGTGGGGTGAATGCACTGCAATGCACTCAAATTATCGAGTAACTGCAAAGCTTTTTGCCAGTAGGGTGCTTCTAAGATATGTTTTAATTCTGCTTTCAGGCGAGTTTGTAAGGCGGGAGTTCTGCTATTTTTTTGGGCGGTGCGATCGTAAATCCCACTGTTAATGGCATAACGAATATAGCCTTCTGTTTGCGGTTCGATTTGAAATCCCAGGCGTACAGCAAAACGCACACCGCGATAAATCCGAGTAGGGTCTTCAATAAAACTGTTGGGGTGTAAAGTCCGAATTTGTTTAGCTTGTAAATCTAGTAAACCACCAAAAAAGTCGAGCAATTCCCCCGCCCTAGGTGCAGTTAGTCGCAATGCCATGGCGTTGATGGTAAAATCTCGACGATATAGGTCTTGACGAATAGAACTCGCTTCTACTTCGGGATTTGCTGCCGGGTAGGGATAGAATTCGGTTCTAGCGGTGGCGATATCTACCCACAAAGAGTCTAATACCGGATCTTTGTGCCATAGCAAGGCAGCCGTTTGAAAAGCGCCATGAATTTCTAAGCGGGCTTCTGGGTAAACTTTTTGCAATGCCTTGGCAAGTTCTACACCAGCACCCACATCTGCGGCTTTGTGAAAGCCATCAACCACAAGGTCAATATCTGTAATCATCAACGTACCTGTAGCTGCTTCAGCTAAAAGTAAATCCCGCACAGCACCACCCACAAGATAAAGATGCCAACCCCGTTTTTCTGCTTCCTGTGATGCTGTGGTGAGTAATTGCCAAAGTTGGGGAGTCAGTCGAGATTGTAATTCAGTACTCAGTTGTGAGTGCCCAGTGCTGAGTCTAAATTCTCTCTCAGAACTCAGCACCGGGCACTCTGCACTGTTTTGATGTAGTTCTCGCAACACATCAGTCCGAGTGACAATGCCCACTAAATGTTCTTGGTCTAAGACGGGTAAGCGCCCAATATCATACGTCACCATCAACGACTCAATTTGTGGCAATGTCGTATCTGGTGTGATTGTCTTGACACTGGTAGTCATATAGCCTTTGACTGGTGCATGGCTAAAGCCATGATGTAGGGCGATATCAATATCCCTTCTAGAAATAATCCCTACCAGTTGTCCTTGGGTATTAACCACAGATAAACCAGAGTGTCCGTAGCGTAGTAAGATGCGCTGTGCTTCAGTGATTGTCGTGTCTGGGCGGATAGTGCGGACTGGGGAGGACATTAAATCCCTGGCTGTGGGGGGATGGGGAATAGTCGCTTGAATACCGTCCAGAAGTTGATTTAATATGGCTTGGGAGTCTACACCTCGGAGATTGAGGGAGGTTGCTTGAGAATGACCACCACCACCCAAAGGTTGGAATAATTGATTGAGATTGACACCAGGAATTTGCGATCGCCCAATCACTGTCAGGCGAGAATCATCATCTCCCAAAGGATATTCATTTGCCAATAATAAAGCATCTATTTCGCTTAACTCCATCAATTGGGAAGCCAAACTTGATAATCCTGGTACAAAACCATCTGTTTTCATAGTTATCCAGGCGATCGTATATCCATGTAAACAGAGATAATTTAAGTTTTCCAGTGCATCAGTCAAGAGTCGCTGCAATTCCACAGACAAACCAGGATCACGGTAGGTAGAAATCACCGATAAACTGGCTCCTTGTGCCATTAACCAAGCCAAAGCTAAAGCATCCCGTGGTGTCGATTGGTCAAATGTGAGGGAACCAGTGTCAACGTGGATACCTAAAGCCATCACTGTAGACTGAGATGGGGTGAGGGATAATTGCTGTTGTTGCAATTGTTCGACGATTAAAGTGGTTGTAGCTCCCACTGCGGAAACATACAATTGCGTAGCAGGAATGTCTCGGTCTTGTCCTAGGTGATGGTCATACACTATGATCTCTTCAATATGGGCTAAGTCTAACCACTCGGCAGCTTTACCCAAGCGATCGCGCTGTTGTGTATCCACCACCGTTAGGGAACGAATCGTTTCTCGATTGACTGCACGTCTTTCAATCAGGGGATACTCATCTCGATGCAAAGCAAGAAAGTCTCTGACTGGTGGATGAGCACCCCCAGTCAGCACAATCTTACTCCCCGGCAGTAAGCACGTTAGCCCTACTGCGGCTCCCAATGCATCAAAATCAGCTGTTGTGTGGCAAAGAATCAAGTCCATAGTCAAGAGTCGAGAGTCGAAAGTCAAAAGTAAATGTTTGGACTTGCGACTATTGAATATAGTGACGCAATTTCTGCTAGCTTACAAATAGGGAAAAACCTTTAGTGTAGCCCTTTAACAAAATTCCGCCAGAATTTCCGCGCCATACCACAGGTTAGTAGCGGTAGGATTGCCCACTGATTCTAGATAATCATGGTAAACCTTGAAAACAAAAATCAATATCTTGCCTGGATTCCGGCTTGATCGGATCAAGGTCGTAAGGCACTAAATGCCGTGTAAGTCTCAGACCGAATTTAGTTTCGGGTATCCAGCTATGGAAACAGAGCAACGGCGAGTGAGACAGGAAATTCCCACTGTGTGCATCCGCAGTAGTGTTCTGAAGGAAAGCATCAGTGGTGGTTACTTCACGATATTCTATCTTTAGTATTTAGCTATCTTGGGAGAAGCAAAAATGACCATACTATTCCAAATTGCTTTGTTATCTTTAGTTCTGCTATCTTTTGCCCTGGTGATTGGCGTACCTGTTGCCTATGCCACTCCACAAAACTGGATTGAATCTAAAAGATTATTGTGGATTGGCTCAGGTGCATGGGCTATCTTGGTGATTTTAGTTGGTATATTAAACTTTTTTGTAGTTTAGGCAAGTAGCATAAGTGCCATAGGGGCAGAAGAGCCAAAATTTAAAAAAAATAATTCAGGATAGCTAATTTCCTAGTTGTTTTTATCTGATTGTGCTCTTCTGCTCTTATACATTTCCATAAGAAATGTATATTGGCTAAGAACTATAGTTGACTAAGAGGCCGTCATGGCAGTTTTTGAGGGAACTTTTACTCAAACAGAACCTTTACGGTTCGCAGTGGTGATTGGTCGATTCAATGACCTGGTTACCGTCAAGCTGCTAGAGGGGTGTCAAGATTGCTTGAAACGCCACGGTGTAGACCCCAATCCCCAGGGTAATCAGGTAGACTACGTTTGGGTACCGGGAAGTTTTGAAGTACCTTTAGTAGCTCGTCAATTAGCACTTTCTCATCGCTATGATGCTGTCATTTGCCTAGGAGCAGTTATCCGGGGACAAACACCTCATTTTGATTACGTCTCTTCTGAAGTTGCCAAAGGTATCGCCGCCGCTAGCTTTCAAACTGGTGTGCCCGTGATTTTTGGGATTTTGACAGTGGATACAATGCAGCAAGCTCTAGAAAGGGCAGGAATAAAAGCTAATCATGGCTGGGACTATGCCATGAATGCCTTGGAAATGGCTAGCCTCATGCGGCAGTTACGCTCTAACCTCACAGAGCCATATGCTCATAATTCCCAATCTTTGCCAGCCTCTTTTCCCAGTGCCAGCCTCGGCACTCTTTCTGCGGAATCAGAAGAACTGAGCTAAGTGCATTAGTTTAGTCAGTAGTCGGTAGTCAGTGGGAAATAACTGGCAACTGACAACTGACAAATTAAGGACTTGACAAATCAAAATATATGTGAGAAGGTAATAGACAGTGGTGATTGCGGGTATAGCTCAGTGGTAGAGCGTCACCTTGCCAAGGTGAATGTCGCGCGTTCGAATCGCGTTACCCGCTTTGAAGATTTGGTTAGTTACCCCGAAATCCGTGAGGTAGACTGAGGTTGAGGGTAAGTGTTAGAGTCGCTATCTTAATTTAGGTTTTAGCGGATAGGCGTAGCGACAGCAAGCTTGCTGTCAGTCCAGAACGTATCACCTTAAGCTAATCTTTACAAGGCGTAACAGAATCATTCTTGTGCAGTGTACTAAACTGGATTAAGACTGGCTGGATGAATAGCTATGTTGTTGGGTGCAAAATAAATTTTGGCAGCGTAGTTTAGCCAAAATTTGTCTAGGGGCAAGAGTCAGAGAAACTCGCTGATGTTTTCCAAAGTCGGAGTTGAGCAGGAATACTCAAACTTGTCCGCAAATAACAGAGAGTAATCCCAGCCAAATTTTGTTGACTGGAGAAAGAAGATGGTTCCCCCTGGAAAAACCTTGGGCGCTATTGAAAGTTAAATAATTGATTTGCTGGTACTGGTTGCTTTTAAACGTAACTTTCCAAACAAGTTGTTTTCGGAGATGTCGCCACGTAAACTGAAAACTGTACCACCAGATATACGGATGCAATAAATGCCTAAAAAACGCAACCACGTTACCCTTTAAGCTGTAAATGGACAAAAATAAATTCTTAAACAAGATTGCCAACTCCCAAAAAAGAGACCAGATCATATCCTCTGCCTCAAGATTTGCACTCAAAAGCGCCAGTTACGGCACCCTGACTAGGCTTCATCTGACATGGTTGGGAAATATGGCAGCTTTTGCTTGACTTCGTTATTTATATACAAAAGTTGACAAAAGAGAAACCAGCACCCGAAGCTTTAAAGAAAGGATGCTATTTTCGCAGATCATGAAAACACGCTCAAGTTTTTAGAACGCTTGTGCAATCTCAAAAACCAGAAAAAATCGACTTTAACGCGGAATACCCCTGTCCCTGCCGTCGCCGGGGACGATTGATTCCCATTACCTTGACAGACGCCTTTGGCTGCGATCGCTGTCAACAAATATTTGTGGTGGAAGATAATGGATATGTCCTAGAGCAACTTTCCACCACCTACCCCTACAAGCGCGCCTGGCGCTGGACGGGAAGTAGTTGGCATGTTGTCCATCCACGGCTGGGAGAAAGCTATCTGCCAATAGCACTGGGCATTATTTTCGTGCTAGTGATCATATGGTTACCATTAGCACTGCGATTGGCAAATGGTTCCAGCATTATTGCTTGGGCAATGGTGGCAGTGCTGTTGGCTATCCTGCCAGCGCTAATGGTCTGGCTTACCTACAGACGTTAACTCAATGACCGTTGAAGTTTTTGATGATTGCCCTGAACCAATGAACAGCGCCAAACGCGCTTTTCAAGCCTCCCTGAAGTTGGGAACTGCCAAAGGAGCAGACCGTAGTCGCGCTGTGTTAGCGATGGCAAAAGCCCTTGAGCGCTCATCTGACGACATTCTAGAAGCCAACACCTTAGATCTAGAAGCAAGTCGGGAAATGGCAGTGCCAGAGTTGATTTTAGATTGGCTCAAGCTAACTCCCAAACGGCTAGCCACAACCGTGGAGATTTTGCAAAGATTGGGGGAATTATCAGATCCATTGCGACGAATCAGAAACGCTGAGTATCAACAAGAAGACTCCCAAAGCTATTCTCAGTTAATGCCTTTGGGAGTGATTGGGTTTATTTATGAAGCATTTCCTGATTTAGGAGCGATCGCTGCGGGTTTATGTATCAAAACGGGTAATAGTATTATTCTCAAAGGTAGTACAGAGGCCAGCCATTCTAATGCCGCGATCGCTGATGTCATGCAAACCGCCATTACAGAAGTTGGGCTGCCACCAGGTTGTATAGAATTGATCACAGCAGAGCACGGTGCTTCGATTCGGGATTTAGTTGTTCAAGACCAGTACTTGAATTTAGTCATCCCCTACGGACGTTCTAGCTTAGTACAGCAAGTAGTGCGCCAAGCAACTTGCCCGGTTTTAAAATCGGCTATGGGCAACTGTTACCTCTATTGGTCGCTCAATAGTAGCTTAGAGATGGTGCGCTGGATGATTATCGATAGCCATGAGAGCGACCCAGATCCGGTAAATGCTATTGAAAAAGTCCTGATTCATCGGCAAGCCCTGCCATCATCCTTAGCAGTGCTGTGGAACAGCTTAAAGGAAAAAGGCTTTGAAGTTAAAGGGGATGTAGAACTTGTAGAAGCCTTTCCCCAATTGCATCTGGCTAAAGAAGGAGAATGGGGTAGCCCTTATTTAACCAAGACAGTAGCCTTTAAATTAGTAGATAGTTTAGAAGCTGCGATCGCCTGGATAAATCAGCATAGCAGTGGTCATGCCGACTGCATTGTGACTGAATCTTACCAGGAAAGCCGCCAGTTTGCCTTGGGAGTCAATAGCGCCTCAACCTACATCAACACTTCTCCCCGTTTTTCCCGCAACCCGTCGCGGGGAGATTCGGTATTTATGGGAATGTCCAATCAAAAAGGTCATCGACGGGGATTTATTAGCCTAGAGTCTTTGACTACGGTCAAGCATATTATCCAGGGGAATGGGCGATTTTAAAATTGGGAATCCAATCCTTTCTCTTGTAGGGGAAAGGCAAAAAAAATCTACAACTTGAATAAGCCTCTCCCCGTTGCAGGGAGAAGTTTGGAGAGCGGTTCTTGCAAGTCTGTCGAACTCACATCAAATTAACAACTGTGGGGAATTATTCGCTCGTCACAGAGGCGCAAGCCTGCGCCTCCTGCCAAAGTTTATGTAAAAAGAACTCAGTGCTGGAAGCGTTAGACGTAGCCCTGTAGCTGTCGCCTTTGGGTGAATCGCTCATCGCCGTGACAAACACACCCACAGCCTCCTCAGAACCGTTTGATAACCATGAACCCTGGAGAGTGACTTCTATATATTCGACATCACAAGGAGACAGTGCAATGATTTTACTGTCATGGCATTGCACCTCAGCCTTTAGCCTCTCTACTCCTGGTAAATCCACAGGAAGCAAGAAGGAAGCGGTGCTAGGTTCAATGCTTAAAGATTGACCGACTCGCAATGCCAAAATCGCTCGCTGTGCTACCCATTCTTCCAGCGATAGAGTCAGACACTCTAAATAAAAGCTCCTTTCGGTGTAAGTTAATTTCAGCATTCCTTATGCTCTCCTGTTACTCCAGGTTTGCTTGCACATTGATCCAAAATTGTTTTGCAAAAGAAATCACCGGATGAACTGGTGCTTTTGGCTTGGTACGCAGTTGCATACCCATACCAAGCTGGGTGAGTGGATTCGCCATCCGCCTGCTGTAGAAAAACTTAATGGTTCCGCCTTATTGGTTACTAGTAGCGCGTTGGCTACGCCCGCAGCAAGCATCGCCCGCTTGATATTGACTCGACACAGTGGCAAGTAATTTTGAGAAAACACCACCACTGATTGCTCTAACAATTGCATGGCACTCGTCACAGCTTGACTCCTTATAAAAAAACCCCCGCTTCCTGTTTGGTTGAAGCGGGGGTGAAAAATCGACCATTATGTCTTCTGGTCTATGTCGGTACAGTATTCTTGAGTCTGTACCTCCCGCTTGCGATTTCTAGTTGTGCTTTGGCATTCAGCCCACTAATACCCAAATATCTAAAATCATCATTACCCTCTGTGATGTGCTCGTGCTTTTGGCTACCATTGCCCATAAAAAAATACTCCACTGCCGCAGCTGCTAATTCCCGACCGGATCGAGAGTCGATAGCGCTTAAAGAAGTAGAGATGGGGCGAATGGACATCACAGAAAATCTCACCTGTTGAACATTTCTTTAAACATACTACACTTGTATTACTATCCTGTCCATACCTTGAAGGAGAAAAAGTCATGCATACGATCGCTCGCACCCCAACTACTGATATGGAAGTTACTAGCATTCGACTAGAGCGGGAACTGAAAGATAAACTCAAAGACATCGCTGGCAACCAAGGATATCAAGCCTTAATCCGCGATATCCTCTGGAATTATGTGCAGCAAAAATCAGGTGAATGGAAACCCCGATTTTCCCAAACCGACATTCGAGCTAGCATAGCCGCTACAGCTCAACAAGAAGAACGTTGCGTACTCACAGGTCAACTCATTCAGGCACAACAACCAATGTTATTGGGATTAACCAGGAATGGCGATATGGTTCCTCTCAGTATCGAGAGTTTAGCCGGATAGTCTTAGCTTCACCTGACATGCAGCCATGTTTTCTTAAATCCGTACAGGGCTGCATGTCGCCTTATGGATTTTGAATGTGAGTTTAATATGAGTTCGATAGTCATTAGCTGGGAAATAATTTGCCGGAACCGAAGCTAAAACCTCTTAAAACAAGTTGAACTCAATTAGTTCGTGAAAAACAGACTTAAATTATGAGCTTGTAATTCCGGGCGGGATGTCATTCGGATAAATAGTTGGTCTGATGTGGCATCGAACTCACCTTAAGTTATTTTTTATGGTAAATATAGTTTTATATACAAGAAGTTATATATTCAATCACATAAATTCGACAAAAATCCCTTCAACAAAGCCAATCTTCACCAAAATGTTGATCATTCCAGCTACAGGGGGTTAAACATCCCTTGACAGGCAAGACGCATCCGCATATTAAGTAAATGATTATCAACAATAAGGAGCTAAATAAGGCTAATCCATAAATCCTTTAACGTCCAGCTTTGGTGTCTATCACCAGAATTTATGAACTCTACTTAAACCAAATTTTACTGAGAGCCAGCAAAATAGTGGTTGGGCTGTACTAAGTAACCAATTGTGAAAAAAATATTACGTTTTTTACTGCAAATTTACGTGCTTACGCGGATAAAATTTGTGGAGTTTTTGCTGTGATTCTAGAGAAATTACGGTTTATGTATAGTTACAGACAGGATATTCTAAGTCAAAGTTAGTAAATAAACTCAGGACAGACAAGCAAAAAGCTATTTAGCTAAGGCGTTTTAGCACATTCCTGTCATCTCAATTATTTTATGTAGAGATGTGTTTAATACACCGAAAAGTTAGTCATCAGCACTAGAAAAGGGCTATAACAGGTGAGAGAAAATATTAATATCAGATCTGCAATTCGTCAGGGTGCTTTGACAAAGACCACAAAGTGAAAAATCAACCAAGCAGTTGGGTGCCAAGAAAATAGGGTCGTTATTTTAAGAGCGTACCAGGAATGAAAAATCGTTTATCGTCACCGTCACAGTGCCCAGATGATGTAGATCGCCTACAACCATACCAAATCAAGCTGATGCAGCATCAGGAAGAACCAGCCCTCCAGTTAGTACAAAAGATTAACCAAATCATCGCTAACAAATCGGCGACGACATTGATGCTGCAAGAACTGGCCCAGTTGCTAGGAGATGCCTTCAAGGTAGATTGCTGCTCAGTTACAGTTGCAAGTGAGGTATCTAGTGAAGCAACGGCTGCTAATTGGTGTGCTGAGGAGTATCTCGGATTGCCGCAATTAGACGATATCTTCTCGATAGAACAGTTGCTCATGGACTCGCCTGTAGTACAATGTGCGGCTGAACCATTGACGATTGAAGATATTTCCACTATTCACAAAAGTCTGGTAACTGGGTGTCAATCTTTGCCACTACCTATAAAAGCTGTCTTAGCAATCCCTACCCGGTTTAGTGGTAAGAATAATGGGGTGATTAACCTAATTAAATTTCAACCCTATGATTGGAGTCAGTCAGAAAAACAACTGCTCAAAGCAATTGAGTCATCCTGCGCGATCGCTTTTTCTCAAGTAGCACAATCACAGTTGATTGCATCACAACAACAGTATTTACAAAAAAGCAATCAACATCAAAGCCTGATCAAGCAATTAACTATCCTCAGTCGTAGCAATCTGGAGCTAACCCAAATGCTCCAATTGGTGATCGCCTCTACCGCCGATTCTCTACAAGCAGACAGAGGTCTGCTGATCTTGCTCAAATATACAGATCCTTTATTTAGAACTCGTCCGAAAAAACAAATTCCCAAGGCCAAAGCCACTGTCAAGGCAGAATGGACTAGGGACATTGAGAGTTACTACACAACTCCACCAGACTCTAAAGATGAACAGTCCTTTGCTATTTCTGAGTGTGGTTTGTGCCAGCGTGTATTTGCAGATCCCGGAAAACCAGTCATCATTAATGACTTTACAGACCAACAAGATATTTTGACAGCCGCTCCATTGTTTGCAACGGAAATGCTGCCTGCGGCACTGTTAATGCCGTTAGAAAGTCAAGGTAAAGTTCTAGGATTTTTGGTACTACAACAAGCAGTTGCCCGCAGTTGGCAACTAGCAGAAATAAATCTGGTGGAAATGGTGAGCGCTCAAGTCAGCAATGCCATTATTCAGTCCCAGACTTTGCGACAAGTTCAGAATTTGGTAGATGAGCGCACAGCGAAACTACAGAGTAGTTTAGAACTACAAGCAAAATTACATGAGAGAACACGGCAATACGTTGAGCAGTTACGAGAACTCAACGAGCTCAAAGATGAATTCTTGAGCAACATGAGCGATCGCTTGCGCTATCCTCTGACAAATATGCTGATGTCAATCCGTAATTTGCGTCTACCAGGGATCAATCCGGAACGTCAGACTAGATATCTGGACATTCTCGAACAAGAATGTACCAAAGAAATCAACTTGATCAATGACTTACTCACACTGCAAAAATTAGAGTCCCATCAAGAAACCCCGCAGTTTCAAACCATTGATTTAAATACCAGAATTCAAGATTTGGGCGCAGCTTTGGAGCAAAAGCTAGCCGATAAAGGATTAAGCATTACCATATCTCTACCAGAGGAGCCGTTAAAACTCCAAACCGAAATCGAGAGTTTTGACCGCATTCTGCAAGAGTTATTAACTAATGCCTGTAAATACTCAGAGCAAAGCACTGTCGTGCATTTGCAGGCCTCCCACGAGGTTAATCAACTCGTTGATCAAGTTATTATTAAGGTGACGAACACAGGACGCGGCATCTCCGAAGAAGAAGCGACCTATATCTTCGACAAATTCCGTCGCGGTAGAGGGCGCTGGACTCCGGGGACTGGCTTAGGTCTTGCTCTGGCTAAATCCCTCGTGCAGCATTTGAATGGGGCGATCGCTGTTGAGAGTCAGCAAATCTCAGACTCCGATCTGAGCGAAATTTGCTTTACCCTCACCCTCCCCCAGTTTTCCGATGAAAGCCAACCATATTCCGAAAGTGACTGAAAAACATTACAACACGGCGGATTTGAATGCTAATCCCGCTAGTAAAGACACCAACCTCGAAACTAATTTTGACGCTGCTCCGGTCACCTTACCGACCGTGGCAGTTCAAATCGAGAAATTAGCCGAACGACAGCGACAAATCAGTGCTACCATCCAAATCCCTCACCCTGTGGAGAAAATTTGGCAGGTGCTGACAGATTATGAATCCTTAGCTGATTTCATCCCTAATCTTGCTAAGAGTCGGCTGCTAGAGCATCCTGATGGTGGTATTCGATTAGAACAAATAGGATCTCAACGCTTACTAAATTTCAACTTTTGTGCGCGTGTAG
The DNA here is from genome assembly GCA_019359495.1 of Goleter apudmare HA4340-LM2. GTDB lineage: Bacteria > Cyanobacteriota > Cyanobacteriia > Cyanobacteriales > Nostocaceae > Goleter > Goleter apudmare. The sequence continues at coordinate 19,704 of JAHHHF010000096.1, read as the reverse complement.
TTTTGGATTTGGAAGAATGTTTTCCCAAAGAAATCAATTTCCGCATGGTGGAAGGGGATTTCAAGGGTTTTTCTGGGAGCTGGTGTTTAAAGCCTTATTCCCTTGGTGAATTTATGGGAACTCATCTGTGCTACACAATTCAGGTTTGGCCTAAGCTCACTATGCCACTAAAAATCATTGAATCCCGCCTCACCAATGATATGCAGTTAAACCTGTTGGCAATTCATGAGCGTGTAGTGCAGTTTTACAACGTCTAAGTTAAGACAAGCACTCGTAGATTAACAAGTAATTCTTAGGATTGTTTGAGAAGGTAAAAGACCAAAATAGAAAACATCTTTTACTTTTTTAGTACCCCCAGGGGAATTCGAATCCCCGTTACCTCCGTGAAAGGGAGGTGTCCTAGGCCTCTAGACGATGGGGGCGCAGGAATCAGACCTTCTATAAATTAGCGAATTTCCTCGTTTATGTCAACAGCTTTTGCAAAAAAAAATTGTAGAGGCTAAATTGGTTGAAGGTGAATGCGTTACCTCATAGCAGATGCCTGCTTAAAATTCCCTGAGGAACGAGACAAAATAAATATCTTTGGCTAATAAACCTTGTAGCAATGGTATGCTAAAAGATTGCTTTTTTGCTATTTTTGGCATCATCAAGCACACTAAAAATTTAGGCTCTAGTATGATTTATTTTTGTTTGGCAAATAGGCGAAAAATGAGGATCTTAGAGTACTGAGTATGAAACAACTGCAAAATTCAGCCCAGGATAAAGGGTATGATGTTGTACCCTGTAGAGTTAGTATTTACTATTCTTTACAAGAGATTTTGAAATAAATCGCTCAAAATCTACAACATGGAAGCATCTTTTGAAATCACCCTACAGATGGTGATCGCTGTCTTTGCAGGCATTAGTGCTCAAGTACTGGCTGCATACTTGCGAGTGCCCAGTATTGTTTTGTTATTGCTTTTGGGCATTTTGCTAGGATCTGATGGCGTTGGTCTATTACACCCCCATTTGTTAGGCACGGGACTAGAAGTTATTGTCGCCTTAGCAACGGCAATAATTTTATTTGAAGGCGGACTCAACCTAGATCTGCGAGAGTTGGGTAGAGTTTCAGTAAGCCTACAATTACTCGTCACCCAAGGAACGCTAATTACCCTACTTGGCGGTAGCATGGCGGCTCACTGGTTGGGTGAATTTCCTTGGAATATTGCTTTTCTCTACGCTTCAATAGTTGTGGTGACCGGGCCGACTGTCATTAGTCCCCTACTTAAGCAAATCAACGTGGATCGCCAAGTGGCAACACTTTTGGAAGGAGAAGGGGTTTTAATCGATCCTGTGGGAGCGATTTTGGCCTTCGTGGTCTTGGACACGATTGTCAACGGTGATACTGACCCGATCAACGCCATTGTCGGGTTACTCATGCGTCTGGCAATTGGTGGCGCGATTGGTGGCGTTGGCGGTTACTTGATGAGCTTGATTTTTAAACGTGCCAATTTTCTCTCATTCGAGTTGAAAAACTTGGTAGTCTTGGCGGTGCTATGGGGCTTGTTTACTTTAGCCCAGACCATCCGCAGTGAATCAGGAGTCATGACCACTGTAGTTGCTGGAGCAGTATTTGCCAACTCTTCTGTTCCAGAGGAAAGGCTTTTACGCAGCTTTAAAGGTCAACTAACAATTCTCAGCGTTTCTGTATTGTTTATCTTGCTAGCAGCTGACCTATCGATCGCTAGTGTATTCGCTTTAGGTTGGGGGAGCTTATTTACTGTTTTAGTACTGATGTTCGTCGTTCGCCCGATTAACATCCTGTTCTGTACCTGGAACAGTGACCTCAATTGGCGACAGAAACTTTTTTTAAGCTGGGTGGCTCCTAGAGGAATTGTTTCGGCTTCTGTAGCCTCTCTGTTTGCGATTTTGCTCACACAGCGCGGTATCAACGGAGGGGATGCGATTAAAGCCCTAGTCTTCTTGACAATTATTATGACAGTTGTCTGTCAAGGATTAACGGCTGGTTGGGTGGCTAAGTTGCTACAAATCACTTCTAAGGAAGCAACTGGAGCAGTGATTGTGGGTTGCAACTCCCTGAGTTTACTAATCGCTAGGTTCTTTCAAGAGCGTGGAGAAAATGTAGTGATCATAGACACAGATCCAGCATATTTTCCCCAAGCTGAAGCTCAAAACATCAGAGTTATTGCCAGCACTGCCCTGGATGCGGCTGTTTTGGAAGAGGCGGGGTTAGCCTCTGTGGGCACTTTTTTGGCGATGACTAGTAATGGTGAGGTAAATTTTGTCTTGGCGCAACGGGCTGCTGAGGAGTTTAATCCGCCACGTGTATTGGCGGTTTTTCCCCGTGATCCCCAAGCTAACTTGAGCGCTAATAGTAAAGTGAACCAAGCCTTTATCCCAGATTTGGGCGTCAAGACATGGAATGAGTATTTGAATAATGGACGAGTGAAATTAGGAACAACAACGCTCAATGAGTCAGAATTTGGCAGTCAACAGGAACACATACAAGAAAAGATCAGGACTGGGGTGCTCCTACCCTTATTGCTAGAGAGAAAGGAACGCCTACAGATTATGCCAGCCAATCAAGATTGGGAAGTAGGCGATCGCATTATTTACTTGTTGTACGACCCCAGACCGAATCTGTTAAAACGCTTATCTGGTGCTACCCAATCTACTCGCCTCTCTCTAGAAAAGTTACCAGAGGTAGAACAAGTCCCTCTGGCAAAAGAAGCTCAACTTTCTGCTAGTGAAGCTCCTGGTGGTTGAGTATCTGAAGCTTTTGCGTACATTTCTTGTTCTTGCCATATTAGAGCCGACAAATGTACGCAGGCAAGGATGATGGCAGCGACAGCAATAATGTAATTGTGTATGGCGTAGAGGTGTTCCACTGTGATCGTGCTAATTGCACCACCGCCAGTGAGGATATCTCTCAGTTGCGAACCGATGAAAGGAATCGCTTCGATAGTGCCTAACTCAATGTTAAACCGCCAGTACCCTTTTTGATCCCAACCGAGAATCATCTCTGTCCAATCTAGCCCGATGGCACTTAAGGTGAACAAAATGCCGCTAATCCAGGCGGTCAGCCAACTCTGACGAAACTGCCGACCTAAGAACATCACCACAATTTGCATCAGAGCGATCGCAATTACAGCATTACCTGCAAGATCGTGGGCAGTGTGGAACAACCAACCGTAGGGTACTTCTGTACTAATCATTTGCAATGACCTAAAAGCACCACCTGCTGTTGGTGCGTAATAAAACGACAACAGAACTCCAGTGGTGACATTCATTAGGCACAGAGTCAGGATCACGACTGATAATATCGTTGCTAGTCGCCGCAAAATCCGATCTAACTGGGTGCTTTGCATGGCTGGCCTCTCTTTCCTTAATTTAAAAAATTGTAGTTATATTACAATCTTAACTAAGAAATATTAAGATATACTATATTTCTTGAGCTTAAGCTAAATACTGTATCCAATTTGGCAAAATTTCTGGTGACGTTACGGGTCTGCCAGCCAGAGTAGGGAAACAGTCACGCTTTCGCAGTGGGACTGTAATTGCGGGAAACCCTAACTCTTGCAAAGACTGCTCTAATTGACGGTAAGCGATCGCACTTTCTAAATATCCAGGCAAAATCACTGTAGGTAAGGGCATTTGGGATGTAGGCTGCGAGAAATATAGGGTTGAGCAGACGCTAGGAGTCAGATGCTGCGTCGGGGAAAGGGGTTGAGCACAGTTCCAGACAAAAAATTGGCAGTGTTTTGATAAGAAACCGACATGCTAGGATAAAATGGGCTTAGTTACTTGTAATATCACGCTTGACATTCAACCTAACTACATGTAAGTAACTGCAAAATGGTTAGTAAAGCAAGTAACTTGATCAGATACTTCTATGTATTCAGACCGACGTGATCGCTCAAACTTGCAACTACCATGAGTTTTAGGATGAATTTAGCAATTCATAAGTGACTAAAAGTATGAATTTTTTCAAAATTTTAGTCATTGATTACAACTTTAGAGTGTAGTGCCGCGTCATTAAAAAAGTAAAAACTGGAAAAAATGGCTATTTTGCCGTTTTGAGTCTGGTAGAGGAAGCTATTATTTTTGAAAGGGAAGCATCTCTTGTCATAGTAGCCAGAAAAAACATATTGCTACTCAATTGCAACCGAGCCGAGTGAACGATAACAGCTATGTCTTACGTCTCCCTGTTGAAAAACATACCAGAAATCTTAGGCCAGCCAACTGGGATAGCAGCTATGGCCTCTCTTGGCATCCACAGTGCTATTGCGTTGATTGTGCCATTGATGCCCGTAGACTCTAACAAAACCAAAGAATCAGCATCGACAAAAGCTGTGGGAGTGATGGAATTAAGTCAAGCTGACCAAAGTCGCTTGCCACAAACTCCAAACGCATCTCAACAACAACTACCCATAGAATCACAATTTCCCCAGCCGGCCCCAGTTCCTCCTTTTTATCTGGGTAGTCAGGGAACGGACTTACCGCCACTACCACCACCGCCTGATTCTAGCCAACTGATATTGCCACCTATCCCCACGTCTGTTGATCAATATCGTGTTTCTTCCTTACCCCAAGGACAGTCTTTGCAGATAATTCCTCGGGGAGATTTTAGATTTGATACGTCTGGTTTTAATGCCAATAAAAAATTCTCCCCATCAGTACCGCCTTTTAACAACACAGACATAAAATTAGGGGAAGCCAAGCCTTTACCTGTAGACAAACTGCCGACATTGCCAGGGGCGAAATTACCTGATGGGCTACCGAATTACTCGGCGGCTAACCCCTCTGCAATAGAAGGAAATACTACCCCGCAAACAACTGAACCTGGAAACAATACATCGACAGCGCCGCAAAATGAAGAGCTAGTAGCTCAGATTGGCAAAACTCCACAAGTTGGCGATCGCTTATCTTTTGCAGGGGAAAGTTTACCGCAATGGCAGCAGGAGTCTGTAGCCAAGACACCAAATCAATTGCCTGTCAACATCACACAACAAGCGATCGCACAAGTCAATTCCTACGAAGACCTCAGAAAAGCAGTCCGGCAGGAATACCCGAATGCTGAAGAGAAAGCTGTTATCCGTGATACAGTTCCTACAGATAAACCAGGACTAGCAGGTACAGTATTAGGTGGATTAGTAATAGATCCCGATGGCAAAGTTTTAGAAATTAAGTTCCAAGACAAATCAGTGTCTCGTGATCTGCTCCTAAAAGCTAGGGAATATTTCGTTGCTAATCCGCCCAAAGGTCATAGTAAAACCAGCTATTATCCATTTAGCCTAGAGTTCCAAAACAATGGCAGTAAAAATGCTGGAGCTACTCAAGAGCCTGTAACTACACCAGCAGCCACGGAAAAACCATTGCCCAATCCGGTGGTGAATCAGAAGCAGCCTGTTTTACCGATACCGACAGCTACGGAAAAACCATTGCCCAATCCGGTGGGGAGTCAGAAGCAGCCTCTAGTTATCCCATCTGCCACGGAAAAACCATTGCCCAATCCGGTGGTGAATCAGAAGCAGCCTCTAGTTATCCCATCTGCCACGGAAAAACCATTGCCCAATCCAGTGGGGAGTCAGAAGCAGCCTCTAGTTATCCCATCTGCCACGGAAAAACCATTGCCCAATCCAGTGGGGAGTCAGAAGCAGCCTCTAGCCATCCCATCTGCTACAGAAAAGCCGTCATTGGTAGGTGATGACAACAAAAATGCACCTGTAACTGTTGTAGAACCGAACAATCAGCTAATACAGCAACTACGGCAGTTGAGGGAAAAAAAAGAAAGCTCTCAACAAGAAAAATAAAATCATTTAGCGATGGTAGCTAAAAATTAAGCAGGATGAATGATATATGGGATTATTCATCCTCTTTCGTTCATGGCAACACAAGAGCCGTGGAATCAATTTCCGGCTGCAAGCTTAAACCCATTTAAATGGGTTAAAAAATACCCCGGAGTGAAGTATACCCTTACCCAATTTTGGAATAAAGATAGAGAGATTTGTCAACTGTATTTCACAAGATGGGAACTGGCTGTAAGTCCTATTAACAATAAATGACTACAATAGTATCTGTCGGGTGCTATGGGATTTTGGCAGGAATTAGAGAATGATGCTGACAGCGAAACTTGAGCAACTAGAAGCTTTGTTTAAAGAAATGGAGCAGGCGTTAATTGCCTACTCTGGGGGTGTTGATAGTACTTTAGTTGCTAAGATTGCTTATGATGTATTGGGCGATCGCGCTTTAGCTGTAACAGCTGTTTCTCCCTCGCTGCTGCCAGAAGAACTGGAAGATGCGAAAATACAAGCAGCAACTATTGGCATTACCCATAAAATTGTCCAGACGCACGAAATGGACAATCCCAATTACACTGCCAACCCTATCAATCGCTGCTATTTCTGTAAAAGTGAATTGCACGACACTCTGAAACCTTTGGCTAGAGAATTGGGTTATCCCTATGTAGTGGATGGGGTGAATGCTGATGATTTACACGATTATCGCCCAGGAATTCAGGCAGCTAAAGAAAGAGGTGCGCGATCGCCTTTAGCAGAAGTTGGTGTCACTAAATTGGAAGTCCGCCAACTATCACAACAACTCGGTTTACCTTGGTGGGATAAACCTGCTCAACCTTGTTTAAGTTCCCGCTTTCCCTACGGAGAAGAGATAACGATCGCCAAGTTACAGCGAGTTGGGAGAGCAGAAATTTACTTGCGAAAGCTGGGTTTACAGAACTTACGCGTGCGTTCTGAAGGTGAGACAGCACGCATAGAATTACCACCAGCACAAATCAAAGAGTTTGTCTTGATGACAGATTTACAACAAATAGTTGCAGCTTTTCAAGAATTTGGCTTTATCTACGTCACCCTAGATTTAGAAGGTTATCGTAGCGGTAAGTTAAATCAAGTTTTAAGCCGAGAACATTTGGATGTTAAAGCATAATTCATTTTCTCTATTCAGCAATACTCAATAAACCTAATGTTTTTGTAATTGACAATTTTACCCGTTGTAAGCAGCAACAAATCTATAGGCTTGGAATGGGTACTGCATTGCTTTTTCAAAAACTTCAAATGAAATCGGTTCTTTATTAACGAGCCAGTCTTTGAGCAGAAACACCGAGTAAGAATGCTTTTGCACTAGAAAGTCATAAAAGTCTTTGGGATCAACCCCAAAATTCTCCAATTCCATCAAGATGCAATCAAATAATATGATCGGATGATCGCGCTGAATCACTTGTTCACTACCACGAAGTATTGCTAATTCTGCCCCCACGGCAACAACTTTCATGAAGCCTATGGGGCGATTTTGTGGCACTATGTCATCAATTCGCATAGATTTGACTTTGATACGCTTGGCTTCTTTTTTATTTGAAGCATGTGGAAGCAATCCCCCACGCGCAGACATATCGTCTTGGAAAAAGAATTCTCCTTCGCCCTCTTGATCGCTCAGGGCAATTTGCAAAACTTCTACTTCTGGGTATCTTCGCTTCAACCAATTGGCTTTGTAAGGAATAGGTTCTACAGCAATATGTTTTCCATTTGGCGACATTTGCTTCATGATGCTGATCATGCTACCAAGGTGAGAGCCAACATCAATACAATTCATGGGATCTTTCACTGCTTGTCTGATCACCTGTTCCATTCGCCATGACTCTACATATAGCTCCTTGAGTTCAGGATGTGACAATTGCTGCCATATCCCTGTTAAATCTCGCAGTACACGAGTAGGGCGTTCCAAAGGTGTACCAATCAAGACGTGACCCACGTATTCCCTGAGTAAAAACATGTGTTTTTTGATTGTGTTTTCCTGCTAAAAGCGATGTATATTGTACTGGTTTTTTTCTTTACTCAAGGGTATATTAGATAACATATAGCTGTTTGTTATAGTTGGATGAAAATTTCTAGAAAACTACCAGGATAAAGACAAGTTGTTTACAGTAAAGCTCTTCCCGTAGGTAAGTGTTCTCTTAAGAGTAGAGGACAAAGGCATCTACAAGCCTGCAAAGCCGCCCACACAAATGTCTTCTGCGTGAGGTATAGTTGATCGCATCAATCAGCAAAGCCGAGCAAGGGTTATTGGTAAATTACTATTGCCTATTTATTACCCATGCCTTAATTTATATAATCTCTGCCTCCACTGGCACTACAAAGCAGCCATTGATCCGCCAGGTAGTATCAAGCTGTTTTTCCATTAAATATAAAGCTCTTACGGGAACTCCATCAGGCCCTAGTAGTAATACTGGTTGAGTAATAATTCCCTGAATAGTTGTGAGATTCTCAAATAATACAGAACGAGGACGGTACACAGCTGGGTAGCTCAACTTCACCATCTGCATAAAATTTTCCGGGGTGCGAAACTGTTCTTGAATTCCCGGACTAGCGCAGGCAAAGGCACTTATCTGATCGTCCTTCAGAAAAGCTGTCAGTTGGTGTTCAGTTACATAACGGATGGCGATCGCATCGCTATCAGTGACATCCATAAGTTTAAAATTGTGGCGACTCAATGATCGCGTTGAGTAAGCTTGAATTCTATCTGCTGTATAACTGCACGCCAAACATCATAACCATCTGGTGATAAATGTAACCCATCCGTAGTCAAATCAAAACGCAAATTGCCCTCAAAGTCTGTGAACCAACTATATATATTGAGATAATTAGCTTTTTCTTGTTTGGCAATCCGGGCCAGTTGCGTGTTGAGGTTACGAACACGTGTATTGGGAATTTTATCGAGGCGAGTAGGCAAAATTGATTGGACAATAATCTGTGCTTTGGGGTGAGTTTGTCGTAAGTGGCGCATAATCAGGCGATGATTACGCAAGATGACCTCATCACTCAGGCCTTTTCGCAAGTCGTTAATCCCTGCCATGACGTAAATCACATCTGGTCGAGTATTGGAAAATGCTGGTAATCTTTTTAAAATGCCACCGGAGGTATCGCCAGAGATGCCCTGATTTAACCACAATTTGCCAGCAGGCAGTTTGTCTTGGGGAAACCACAAGCTTAAAGAATCACCCACTAAGATGTTAAGACGATTTGCGCCTTGACCTTGAGCGATCGCTTTGGCTTCTAATGCTAATAAACTTTTCCAGTCCTCATAAGTTAGTTGCTGTTTCTTACCGGACTCCCACAATGATTGCAAGCTACCTTTATCTAAGCGTTGAGAAATCTGACCAGTTTTCAGAGCTGCTAATCTTTGTTGGTAGAGTTGACTACCAGATGTGACTGTGCGGCTAACTCTGGGAAAATTGGGGTTAAATGATGATTCTTGAGGTTGGGGTAATTCCTGGTTGCTGAATGATGGTACGGAGATGTCCAGGCTGGGAATAATTTTTTTGTCTAATGTTGGGTACGAATTCCCTAGAGGTTGCAAAGCTTGGTTACTGAATTCTGGTAAAGAAATATCCACACTAGGGATATTTCTTTCATCTGGTGTTGGCTGCGAACCTTGTTGTGCATCCCATTGGAAGTTAGAATCTGTAGACAGAAGCATCGACAGTTGTGGAATAGCCGATACTGGTATTGCCAATCCTGTTAACAAGCTTGCTGCCAACAGATAAGAATCCCTCATCGCGTTACTTCTCCTCTACTCATGACTTTTACCTATGACAGCTGTAACTAACTCAATTCAGGAAGGTTTTCCTACGACTAAGTTATTATTCTGATTTACTCTGTCTAGGTCTGTAAAGGAGCTTTACAGGATTAAATTTGATAATTTACAATCTCTTTAAAGCCCTTCTTTCTGAAGTAGTAGCGGAGTTTGGTAACAAACATCACTATTACTGTTCAATAATCCCACCACCCAATACTTTTTCTCCGTCATACCAGACAGCAGCTTGTCCCGGAGTAATACTGAATTGGGGTTGATCAAACACCAAACGAACACGGGAATTTTCTAGAGGAATTACGGTCACTGGTTCAGGGGTTGAACGGTAGCGAATTTGCACTTTTGCACGGATAGGGGTAGTAGGTTCGGCAATAGAAACCCAATTGACACGATTTACACTACATTCTGCTTCCGTGGCTTTTGTGCGATCGCCTACGACCACTTTATTATTAATTGCATCCAAGGCAATCACATATAACGGCTCAGGAGCCGCAATCCCCAAGCCTTTACGTTGTCCAATTGTGTAGTGATGGACACCATCATGTTGCCCCAATACTTTGCCGCTTGTGTCTACAATATCGCCTGGTTTGGGGGCGAGATACTGATCGAGAAATGCCCGCATGGAGCCATTACTTTCTACCAAGCACAAGTCTTGGCTTTCTGGCTTATCGGCCGTTGCTAGTCCATACTCAGCAGCGATGCGGCGGGTATCAGATTTTTGCAGTTGTCCTAGGGGAAATAGGGTAGCCGCTAGTAAATCTTGAGACAAGTCGTAGAGAAAATATGATTGGTCTTTATTACGATCAACTGCCCTGAATAACTGGTAACGTCCAGTAGCTGCGTCATAGTTAATTTGGGCATAATGACCCGTAGCAATGCGATCGCACCCTAGTTGTTCACGAGCATATTGCACCATTGGCCCAAATTTCACAGTTTTATTGCACTGTGAACAAGGCAAAGGCGTGATCCCTGCACTATAACCAGACACTAAATAATCAACAATATTTGTTTGAAAGACATCCCGTATATCTACCACCTGATGAGGAATGCCCAATTGTTCGCAGATACTAGCCGCGTCGATCATCCCTTCAGAGCAGCATTGGCCTTTGCCTTTCATCAGCCAAAGGGTCAAACCAATAACTTCATAACCCTGATGGTGCAGAATAGCAGCAGCAGTGGAACTATCGACACCACCAGAAAGACCAACAACGACTTTTTTCATATCCCTAAATTTTGCTAGGCTAGTGGCTGCTCCCGACAAGGATTAAAACCCATGCCATACAGCCTGATGGCAAAACCTAAACTCTCTGCCATGTTACTATCTGTGAGTTTTTGGCGAGCAAGGTAACCCATATCCTGAACTTACTTGCCCCTGTCTTGCATTGGTAACAACAGCCGTATACTCGACTGTGAGTAAAAGCTATCTACAACAAGCACAACATGGCAGCTTCTGGATTGTTCGATTGTAACACACAATTCTTAAAAGCCTTGCTAGGAGAGCACTTCATCATAAGATATGCACTATTAGAGAGTTGCTATTACTAGAGAGTCAAATGCTCTAGAAAATGTATCTATTGCCACCCAGATGAAGCAACTTTAAAATAGCACTGTGTAGTTGCAACGATGAGCAACTTATTAGGGGCGTTGCATAGTTGCGGGATGAATTCAGATTTTCCACCAAGGCTAAAGGTCAATTCTTTGCGCCTACCTCAAGCGGAACGCCTAGCGGCGAATGCGTGAGACAAAAATCATCCCATTATTCAGCAACGCCTTATTAGGAATGTAAATTTAATCTCCTGCTATTTTTGTCATATGTGTTAGCAGTAGCGTCACGCAACTGAGTTGCTCTAGAAAATTCTCTATAAATCTTGTGAATACTATGTTGAGTCAAATATCAGGTCAATTAACCACATATCAGATGGTGTCTCTACTCTTAGGAGGATGTTTAACCCTGTTCTCTTACTCTATTCCAGCCCAAGCACAAATTCACAGCAGTGGGGCTTTACTGGCTCAGAGAAAAGTATTTGAAGCTTTACCACCACCACCAAACCTCTCACCAATTCCCCAGAATTCCCAGCCTATAGTCATACCACAGGTGCAGCAGGCTCAAACATTTGAGTGGGGTGTATCTAACGTGACGCCTAATCAACAACCCGTACAATCGAGCTTGTATACCCAAAATTCTGAACGTTACTTAGTGTACGTTGATAGTTCCCAGCAGTTGCAAAGAGTACGCCAGATTGAACCCACTGCTTATGTGCGATCGCACAACGGACGTTCTGTAATCCAGTCAGGTTCTTTTAGTAAAGCTTCTAATGCCCAACAAAGGGTAAGAGAATTAGAGTCTAATGGTATTCGTGGGGCACAAATTGTCAGCGCCACTAATGGGCAGGCAATAGCCTATGCTAACCCTACAGCCAGCAATAATAGCAATGGCAACCCCAGGCAACAGGGAAAGGCTAACGCTAACTCTTACTATGTAACAATTCCTGCTAAGTCAGAACAGTTAAATCCAATTGCTAATCAAATTCGGCAGAAAATAGGACGATATGACATCGTACTAGAAAGACAACAACCAAAAGGGCCACATGTAGCAGTGGGGCCTTTTCCTCAACGTTCAGATGCAGAGGAATGGAATAAATATTTGCGACAAATGGGATTTGGCGACGCCAGAGTTTATTACGGCAAGTAAACCAACCCCAATAAGAAAATTGATTAGTCTGAGTGAGAATGTAACACCCTGAAATCCCAAAATATTTTTAGGGTTTTGCTGCCATGCTCTCATGGTTCCTGGTCTATTCTGTAAAGTATGGACAGTTAATGTAAAACTGATGCAGAACAGGCAAGAACAAATTTCCCAAGTGGTAGTCACCGCTAGGCAAATGCGGGATATTGAAGGGCGAATCTTCTCTGCCGCTATGCCTGTAGCGGCTTTAATGGAAAAGGTAGCAGGACTCATTGCCAGGCGCATTCAGCAGATGTTTTCTCAGGTGAATTCTCGTGTGGGAATTCTGGTTGGCCCTGGCCATAACGGGGGTGATGCTTTGGTTGTCGCCCGTGAGTTGCATTTTCGCGGCTATGAGGTTTGCATTTATAGTCCTTTCTCTAAGCTCAAAGAATTAACTTCCCAGCATTTACAGTATGCTGAAAGTCTGGGTATTACCTGTTATCAAGCTGTGGAGCAATTGCCAGATTGCGATTTATTAGTTGATGGGTTGTTTGGATTTGGCTTAGAAAGAAACCTCACTGATCCAATTGCCACAGCGATTAATCAGCTCAATGAATGGCCGCAGCCGATTGTAAGTATTGATTTGCCTTCGGGTTTACACACTGATACAGGCGAGGTATTAGGAACTGCGATTCGTGCTACCCATACATTTTGTTTGGGTTTGTGGAAGCTGGGGATTTTGCAGGATCAAGCACTGGATTATATTGGCAAAGCAGAACTAATCGATTTTGATATTCCTGTGGCTGATGTGCAAGCAGTACTAGGGGATGCGCCCAGAATTCGACGGATTACTCAAGCCACAGCACTTGCAACTTTACCCTTACCCCGTCCACCTGTTACCCACAAATATAAAGAAGGACATTTACTGTTAATTTGTGGTTCGCGGCGCTATGCTGGCGGTGCAATTCTCACAGCTTTAGGGGCGCGTGGTAGTGGGGTGGGGATGCTTTCCATCGTAGTTCCAGAATCTTTGAAACCGCTTTTAGTGTCACATTTGCCAGAAGCTTTAGTTATTGGCTGTCCAGAAACAGATTCAGGAGCGATCGCCCAGCTAAAATTACCAGAGAGGACTGATTTAAGTTCCTTTGATGCGATCGCTTGTGGCCCTGGTTTAACTCTAGATGCTACTCCCATTGTCCAACAAGTAATAGACAGCGATCGCCCTTTGATTCTGGATGCTGATGGGTTGAATATCTTGGCACAGATGGACACTATCCCCACTTTACAAAAACGTCAATCTGCAACGATACTGACACCCCACACGGGTGAATTTAAACGCTTATTCCCTGATCTTGCCGATGCCAATCAAGATAGAATCAAAGCTGTGCAAACGGCGGCGTTCCAAACTGGGGCGATAGTCTTGTTAAAGGGGGCGAGAACTGCGATCTCCAACCCTCAAGGTGCAGTTTGGATTAATCCGGAAAGTACTCCAGCTTTGGCGCGTGGTGGTAGTGGTGATGTGCTAACTGGGTTACTCGGTGGATTGTTAGCATCAAGTATAAATCGAAGTATCCCTGTTGAGGATATTGTGGCTACTGCTGCTTGGTGGCATTCCCAAGCAGGTATTTTAGCAGTCAAAGAGCGGACTGAGTTGGGGGTAGATGCGTTTACGCTCACACAATATTTGCTGAAAGTTCTGATTTAGACAGTGGTAAATTCAATGAAATAAATCCTCATCATTTGACTATTAGAGTTATTCGTAACGCCTTTTACAGTATTGTAATCAACAAATAATCTATTAATGAACTAAGTCTAATAGTTAAGCAATAGGGAGATATTTTGGCTATAAACTTAGTAGCATTTGTTGGTAGTTTAATTTTTAGTATTGGGGCTGTAATCTTAATTAAAGCTCTAGTTCAAGCATTTAATATACCTGTATTTGCTACTGTAACTATTGCAATTTTTGGTAGTTATATTTTAATGTTCTTCAGTGTATTACTGAATATTTTATCTAAATCTCAGCGAAGAAAATAAGCCTATTAATGTCATTTGTTATTTGTTATTTGTGAGGGTTTTAGGTGTGTTTAAGTTTTGTAATATGGCTTGGTTCATTCTCGCCTAATTACTGATCTTCTCGCAACAAGGCGCGAAATCCTGCTTGCTGAAAATGCTCATTAGCTGACAGGGCTTCAGTAATTCCACTACATTCCATAACAATAAAAGACACGCAATCTATGAAATTCCATTCTTTCTCTGGTCTTTCACAATAGAGTTGGAAAGCTCTGTTGTAAAGTTCTTGTGATAGAGGGACAATTTCCACTTGAGAGTCAGAGGACAGAGCATTTAATAAGATAACAGCTCCTTGACGATGGGGTTGTTTAGATAAAGCATTACCAATTTCTAACATCACCGCTTGTGTTGTCACCAAGCGTGTTCCTGCGGTTTCTAAAAGTTCAGCCCAATGGGTAGCCCGTTGATGTAAGTAATCATCTGGTGCAGACAGAGCAATAGCGAAAGATGTATCAAGAAAGACTTCAGACCTCATGCTGAATTTCCAGACCTTACAAATATTTGTCGATATTGGTAGACCAATCAGGTGGCCCTTGTAGTTTGAGCGATCGCGCTGCCATCAGAAACGATACACCTTCTTGTTGATCAGGTGGTAAGATTTCTACACTGATTCGGACACGAGTAAGAGCCGGCAATGCGATCGGTTCTGTAGGATAGAACACTTTGCCATCAAATACAGCTGCTATTTTTTCTACCATTTTTTTTCAAAAAGCGCTCTATATAATAGCCTAAGTTGGTGGTGGTTACATACTGGAGCCTCAGCCTCTCCTCCTGCGAAGATCGCACATCATAAAAAGACCCCACCTCCAGCCAAAAGGTGTGGAGATGGGGTGCGGATCAAAGACGGGTCAAAGATAACACATCTTTTTAGGACTTGTGCAACTGGTATAGATATTTGGGTCAAGATTTAAAGGTGATAGGTTAATAATTTATACCTCCTATTACCTACTGGCCTTTTCTGGCGTCGCTTAAGCAATGGGTAGTAAAAGCCCACGTCCGTTTTTGGCAAATTCATCAATAGTTTGCAGTGAGAATTCATGAGTAGTCATCGCCTGCAACATTGCCAAAGGTAAGGTGAGGTGCTGGGCCCCAGCTTGCAGAGATGCTACAGCCTCTTCTGGAGATTTGATGCTAGCAGCCATAATCTCTGTTTTACTACCCACCACCACACTTGCCATGTCCCGCAGTAAAGCCACTCCATCACCTAAAAGTCTAGTAGCGCGATTCACATAGGCGATCGCATATTTTGCTCCTGCTTCTCTAGCTACAGCTGCTTGGGCTGCACTGTATATTCCTGTGACTGCACAGGAAATCTCTGGTGCTAGTTCAGCAACCACCTGAAAACCCACTAAGGATGCCGGAATTTTCAGTACAGTTTGGTGTCCAATAATTTGCAAGGTTGCCCGCCCTTCTGCCAGCATTTCTGAAAAATCAGAGGACATCAACTGGTAAAACACAGGGCCTGTAGTCAACTCTGCCAGTTGCTTCAGAGTAGTCTCCACTGGTAGATCGGTCTTTGCCAACAGAGTGGGGTTAGTTGTGATACCTTTTACCCAGCCCAATGCTTTCGCGGCTTGGGCTTCCGCAACAAGTGCCGAGTCAAGATAAATACTCACTTGTTTACTCTCCTCCCATAAACTTCTGCATACAGTCTCCCATGTCAATTTTCAACTGAAACGTTGAACAGCGTGGGAGAATGATTTTATCTACTCAACCACTGGATGGTATGAGCGATGACAGAACACAAATCATTGAAAAAAATCACAAAATCTCTGCAAGAAGCAGGTGTGCGCTTTGTGCGTATTGTCTGGTGCGATAACGCCAACATTATTCGTGGCAAAGCTGTGCATTTGGAGATGTTACCGCACTATTTTGAACATGGTGTAGGCATATCTGCTGGTGAACAGGGAGTACCTGTGATGTATGATGCGATCGCTCCGGAAAGTGGTCTGAAACCAGTGGGGGAAATCCGCCTAGTACCTGATTGGGATAGTCTGATACCTTTACCTTATGCTCCTGGTCATGTGCGTGTCATGGGAAACATGATCCTGGCTGGGCAACCTTGGCCTTTATGTCCCCGGAATTTCCTGGCACGGATGATTGCAGCCGCTAAAGGTGAGGGCTTGGAAATTCAAGCAGCATTTGAAAATGAATTTTATTTGTTACGACAAACATCTGAGGGCATTATCCCCACAGACTCCACGGTTTTTGCCGCCACTCAGGCAATAGATATCAATCATGGGGTTATTGATGCCATCACCGATACACTGATTAGCCAAGGAATACCTGTAGAGCAGTATTACCCAGAATCAGGCCCTGGTCAGCATGAAATTTCCATACGATATACTGATGCTTTGAGTGCAGCTAACTGGCAAATTGCTTTTAGAGAGACAGTCAGAGCGATCGCTTACCGTCATCATCTCACAGCCTCTTTTTTACCGAAAATCTTCTCAGATGCTGCTAGTAGCGGTTGCCACATCCACCTCAGCCTTTGGCGTGATGGGAAAAACCTGCTACCTGATAACCAAGGTGTCTGCGGTCTTTCTCAGATAGGGAGAGCATTTATTGCAGGTATACTGTATCACCTGCCAGCATTAATGTCCATAACCACCCCCAGTCCTAATTCATACCGCCGCATCCAACCGCATACGTGGAGCGGAGCTTTTCGCTGTTGGGGATTAGACAACCGCGAAGCAGCCGTGAGAGTACCCAGTGATCCAGGATTGGGTGGTTCGACTCACTTTGAGTTGAAAACTGTGGATGCATCCGCCAACCCTTACCTGGCTTTAGGTGCAATCATTGCTGCGGGACTGGATGGGGTGCAAAGAGGTTTAGAACCAGGAACCCCTGTAGACGAAGACCCTGGATACTTACCAGTTACACAGCGCACGGCTGATCGTATTGACCCTTTACCAGCAAATCTGGGAGAAGCTTTAATCCAACTCCAATATAATGATGTGCTGCTCAATGCCTTAAATCCACAACTAGCACAGGCTTTTTTAGCAGTGCGACAAACTGAGTGGCAAGCAATGAAAGATTGGGACTTAGCAGCAGAAGTTAAGCTCTTGTTAGAGCGGTATTAAAAAAGTAGTTCATAAGTAGGGCGACGTAAATAAGGCTAACTGGTGGGGTTTGTTATTTGTTATTTGTTATTTGTAAGGGTTTGAAATGTATTGACGTTTCGCAAAAAATAGTAATCCGATTTGAATTTTGCATAAGTAGGTAGGCA
Source organism: Goleter apudmare HA4340-LM2 (assembly GCA_019359495.1). GTDB lineage: Bacteria > Cyanobacteriota > Cyanobacteriia > Cyanobacteriales > Nostocaceae > Goleter > Goleter apudmare. The sequence goes on along the minus strand of JAHHHF010000096.1, from coordinate 2,131 downwards.
TAAATAAACCCAACTATGTAAAGAAAAACAAATGAGGCTAAAACCCTCTTCCCTCCTGCCTCCTGCCTTATTCCAACGATAAATTCTTTCACCCACCTACTTAGTCAACTAAATCTAAAGTCGTGAAGTCTCATGAATCTGAATGATATTCCCTTAATTGACCAACATGCCCATAACTTGTTAAAGCCAGAAGTAGCCGCCCGTTATCCTTATGCTGCTGGCTTCACCGAAGCATATCATCCAGAAATTATCAATCATCACGTCCGTCACACCTTATTTTATCGTCGTAGTCTGCGAGAAATAGCAGCTTTATTAGAATGTGAACCCGAAGAAGCTGCAATTGTGGCACATCGGGAAAGTTTAGGAATAGAAAATTTGACTAAACTGTATTTCCGGGCGGCTAATTTGGCAGCAATTTATTTAGATGATGGCTTTGCACCAGAGGATATATTGCCAATTTCATGGCACGAAAAATTAATCCCAGTTAAAAGGATTTTACGGCTAGAGTTGCTTGCAGAACAACTGATTCCTCAAGCCAAAGATTTTGAGACTTTTCTCACAACATTTAACAACGCAATCGATCCGCCACCTGCTGGAGTTGTGGCTTTCAAAAGTATTGTTTGTTACCGTACTGGCTTAAATGTGCAACCAGTGACCTTGGAAGCAGCCACAGCTCATTTTAAACACCTCAAACAACAGTTTCCTCATCAGTCGGTGCGTCTTCATGACAAACCCTTGATTGATTTTTTACTGCAACAAGCCCTAGTAATTGCAGCTAAATATCAGCTACCAGTGCAACTGCATACTGGTTTTGGTGATCCTGATCTAGATTTACGATTAGCCAATCCTTTGCATTTGCGATCGCTTTTAGAATCACCCGAATATGCTCATGCACCTTTGGTACTGCTACATGCATCTTATCCTTACATGCGCGAAGCTGGATATTTGGCTGCTGTCTATCCCCAAGTTTATTTAGATTTTGGTTTAGCCATACCCAGCTTAAGCGTTTCTGGGATGCGGGAGACCATACGGCAATTATTGGAGTTGACTCCTACGAGTAAACTGATGTACTCTTCTGATGCTCACTCCATCCCAGAGTTGTATTACCTAGGAGCAAAATGGGGTCGCCAGTTGTTGGGAGAAGCCTTAGAACAAGCAATTGAGGATGCAGATATTACCGTCAGTGAAGCAGTAGCGATCGCTGTGGCTATATTACGCGAAAACGCTCTAGCTTTGTATGCTAAGTAATTCTGACTGACTACGCTACGAATCTCACATTTTTGCTAAATCAAACGGCTACCGCTACAGACTCAGAGGAAAACATTTTGTCAAGATTTTCTGGTGTGGTCACTGCCAAATATTGTGCTGCCATTTCTGGTGTCAAGAACTCGATCATTATTGTATTCTCTAACCAGAACTCAATCACATCAAAGAAAGAATCGCGGTTACAACGCACCACTCGCCAACCTTCCCGTTGACCAATTTGCTCAATTTTTTCTTGGCTGGTAGCAACGGAGATGGCTGCATGGGTAGCTGTTAAACCGATAGCATTAGCAGTCAGTACAAACTGACTTGGCTGGTCGCCTTCACCTGGTACTAACTTGGTTTCTAAGGGATAAACTTCAATACCAGTCCCATGTTGATCGAGAGGAAAAACCATGTAGCTACCTGGGTGAGGGAAAAAGGACACAGCCTTACCATTCATGATTTCTGCTAGAACTTGAGCAACGCGTAGGGGGTTTTGAGCTGCAATAGAAATATGATGAATCATAATTTGAAAGGTTTGTAAGTTTGATTGATCTCAACTTCAATTAAACCTTAAGAGTTTTCGGATTTCCTCTACGTGAAATTCCGGAAATTTTACTTAACTTAACTTTAGCTATATTCACAACGAAAGGCGGACAAATTGCCCGCCTCATCGCACTATTCCTATATAAAATTAGCAGTGCAACGTCTCTAGTATTTAGAAGCGATATCCTACACCTGCTTGGAGGCTGACAGCATCACCCGGATTTCTCACAAAGCTTGAAGAAACAGGGGTCAAAAACTGCCAAAATGCATATTGCACAACAATTTCAGCAGTTTGAAGTATGACCCCAAATAAAAATGATTGTATACCAGAACAGTTTAT
>JAHHHF010000095.1 GCA_019359495.1 Goleter apudmare HA4340-LM2 | reverse complement strand
CTTAGGCTTTAGGGGTTTAACTCAGTCTGACTCAGTTTGTAAAATAACTGGGGTAATTTCTGATGACTAGTTTGTTGGTTCGCGAGTCATACTCGCGAACCAACTTCTTTTTGTCCAAAGTCCAATATTTTACTTCATCTTGAAAGAATGCGTTCTTTCTTACTTAGTCAAGGAATTAACATTCATATTTACAGGTGCAAGATATAAGTAGGGTCAAGGCTGGTATATTTGTCTCGAATTTCTCCTATATCTTTGCCAATTACTGTAGCCAACTGACTGGGAGCCACCTGTTCGGTGTAAACTTCCAGCGCCTGTTCATCCAGTGGACTAACTGATTCGGCTAGTTGCATGATTAAAGAAAGGGGGCGTGACACTGCTTGTTGAGTGTAAACATCCAAAGTTTTTTGGTAAATCTTAAAAGAATCTGCTGCAATCTCCCACGGATTAATTGTATCGGGATCTATGCGATGTCGTGTGACTTCTGTCGATAGCAATGCTTCTGTTTTGTTCCAGGATTTGGCACTGACACTCCGCAAAGATGCCATAATTTTTTCAGATGTTTTCTTGCGTCCCTCTGACGATACGAAGTCTGACAAATTTAGGGTAGTACAAGTTTCTGGATTATTGTGATTAATTTGGAGGTTCTGCACATACTTTTTAGCCCATTGCTGCGCTAAAGATTCCACATTATTCTTGTTTTCTGTAGGCGCTACTATTGTTAAGTTATTGTTTAAATTTTCTTGTGAAACAGACATTATTTATTACCCTGATGCTGTGATGAAAAATAATTATTTGAAGTGCTTTGGAGTGAATGTAAATAAATGTTACATCACTTTGATTATGATGGGAATAGCATCAATCTCAAACAGGGTAATCACGGGTATATTTTGTATGTTTAAAACAAAAAACTCAGTATTGATCACAAAAGGTACTATTACTAAAATAAGTCCTCAGAATAAATACTGAAAATTCCATTGCGATCTTTAAATATTCTGTTCTAAAAATGCTAAAAAAGTATTAGCAAAAATTGCTGCCTGAGTGCGATCGCGCAAATTTAACCGATTCAAAATATTGGTGACATGATTTTTCACAGTCCCTTCAGAAATGTAGAGTTTTTGAGAAATTTCTCGGTTACTAGCACCTGTCGCAATTAACCGCAAAACTTCTTTTTCCCTAGGAGTAAGTTCAGATAAAATAGCTGGCACTTGTGGTGAATGAGTTACTTCTACATGAGAAAATTGAGTTAAAAGTTTTTTTACTATTCCTGGACCTAGTTGGGTATATCCTTTATAAACAGCACGAATTGCAACAGCTAATTCTTCTGAAGGTGTATCTTTGAGTAAATAGCCCATTGCCCCATTTTGCAATGCGGCGGTCACATATTCTTGATCATCAAAAGTCGTCAGCACTAAAACTTTAATACCAGTAAACTGCTTGTGGATTTCTTGGGTGGCTGCTACACCGTCCATAATCGGCATTCTGATATCCATCAACACTACATCTGGTTGTAGTTGAGCAACTAAATTAATGGCAACTTCACCATTTTCTGCTTCTCCTACTATTTCTAAATCTGGTTCTAATTCTAATAATGCTCTTAATCCTTGGCGGATTAAACCTTGGTCATCTACTAGCAACACCTTAATCATATTTTTGATTTTCTAAAAGGAATATCAACGGTTATTTGACAACCACAACCAGGAGCGCTGTTAATATTAAGTTTACCCCCGACTGCTAAAGTGCGATCGCGCATACTTTGCAATCCAAAACCAGTGGTGTTTTGCTTTAAATCAAAGCCTCTACCATTATCCTGAACCTTTAACTGCACCTCACTGTTAGTCGTAGTTAATTCTAAATAAACTTCAGTTGCTTCAGCATATTTAGAAATATTTGTCAATGATTCTTGGATAATCCTGTAGAGGGCAGTGCTAATCTCAATTGAGAGCGGATAATCAAGGTTGATTTGAAAAATTGGTGCAATGCCATTTGAGCGCTGGAAATCCTCTGCAAGTACGCTAATCGCCTGTTCTAAAGATTGCGTTTGTAAGGGATGAGAACGCATAGTAGAAACAGAATGCCGTACATCTTGCAACGCTTTAGAACCTAGTTCCTTTGCTCGTGCTAAAAAAGTCGTTGCTTTGGTGGGGTTGGATTGTGCAAGTTTGAGAGCAGTTTCTAATTGCAAATTCAATGCTGTCAGTGAATGTCCCAAGGAATCATGGATTTCACGAGCAATGCGGTTTCGTTCTTCTAAAGTCGCTTGATTTTCAATTTTTAAAGCATATTGGCGGAGTTTCTCGTTGGCTATTGCTAATTCTTCCCGACTTTGACGCTCAGATAATACCGTATTCATCAGCAGCAGCACAAATACTAAACTTAAGCCGAATAATAAAACTATGCTTAAAGTGAAAAACAAAAAACGCTCTTGATCTTGTAGTGATGCCTGAAATCTGGGTGAACGATTGATGAGTGTAAATACAAATAGAAAAAACGATAAGATTGTCACTATCAAGCGTCCAGGTAACTTAAAAATCAGACAACTGCGAGTTACTAAGATTACATATAAATAAGGAAATAATCTGGCAGTTCTACCTCCATAAACTCCAGTCATTAAAATTAAAATGATTTCAATAACTGTATAAAAAATCTTGGTAATTCGATTACCAGTAGGCAATCTTAAGCCCATGAAGCCAAAGAGAAATAAACTCAAAATTGTCAGTTCTGGAATTCTTTGCGAGTGTCTGGCTGAATGATATGGTAATATGGCTATTAAAGTGGCAATTCCTAACAATATCCACTCTAGATAAAGTAAAAAGCGAAAAGGATGATTGTTAAATTTTATGGAGCGACTCATATTATTTTAAATTTGGCATTTAGTACTATTAAAATCTTAATTTTATAAGACTCTTACTTGACTTTTGCAATACACGTAAGGACAGTGTCATGGGTTTTAAGGCATAATCTATCTAAAAATACGTAGATTTTGGCAATAATCAAGTCAGATTCCTACATAAACTTGAGCATAAATCTGTTATACAAATACAGCCCTGTTATGTTTATAGATTTACAGTAATTTATCCGAAATCGCCAGTCACATTGTTCAGAATTAAAGTATGACTTTAGTCATGGATACATTCATGACTTTCTCCCCATGTGACTTTTGGATTTAAGTTCTTATGATGATGACATCCCAATCGGAAACTACGGAGTACACAATGAAACTCAAAACATTATCAATCTTAGCTAGCGCTCTTGTTTTGACTGTCACCGCAGCTCCTTTCGCAGTCCAAGCACAAACAGGCTCTCCATCACCCCAACCAGGTGTTAGTGCTCCTAAAAAAGGTAGAAAGAACGGGATTTGGCAAAACCTGAATCTCACTCCAGAACAACAAACCCGTATCCAAGAAATTCGGCGTAACACCCGCGCCCAAATGGAAGCAGTTTTCACTCCTGAACAAAAAGCAACTTTACAAGCTGCATTTGAAGCACGCCGCGCCCAAAGAGCCCAAGGTCAACGCCCAGGCAAGAATTTTGCTGAACTGAATCTCACTCCAGAACAAAAAACCCGAATGCAGCAAATCCGGGAGTCCTCGAAACAACAAATCGAAGCAGTACTGACTACTGAACAACGGCAAAAACTCCAAGAATTCAAAAATAACGCTCGTTCTCGCCGTCAGTCAAGAACTCGCTAGAAATACCAACCAGCTTTAATCACAGCCCAAATATAAGATCATGATGCCACCCGTTGCCGCTTCCCCAACTACCACTCCTCGTTTACAACAGATTTTAGATTTACTCGATCGCCAAGCACAAGCACAGGGAAAAGCTGTTCCCCAAATTGTGAATCTTGAACAATTGCGAACCCTTCAAAGTGGCACGTTTGGTAGGGCTTGGGCAGATTTGCTCTCTGAAAACAACTTGCAACCCTTCACCACAGGTTCTCGCCGTAAACAACTCCACGACGGTATTCACGTCCTCACAGGTTACGGTACAGACCTTGTTGGTGAAGCAGAAGTACAAGCATTTGTCTTGGGAAGCAAATTTGGATTAACTAACATGATCTTAGGGCTAGGGCTGTTGCGAGTTATCTCCAGACATCAGAGTCATCGACAGCAATTCATCTGGCAAAGGTTGTGGCAAGCATATCAACGTGGTGTTAACTCCCACTTTGACCCAGACACTTGGCAACCAGAATTACTCTGGCATTGGTCTGTGACTGATGTACAAGCATTATTTGCGGTATTATAGTGTTTCTCGGTTGGATACAAGACAATAGAGGGTGGGGAAACCTTTCCCCTTGTATCTACGGGTTTTGCGATTTAAACTGTACCTCATTCGTCTAAAAACCGCTATAAAAATTTGTACTCAGGACTTTAGTCCTGAGTTTCTACAATCAATGTTCAATAGTCAATGGTTAATTGTGAATGGTCAGTGGTCAATAGTTGATAGCCAATGGTCAATAGTTAACGGCCAATGGTCAAGAGAACTATTAGTGATTCTGCCCCTTACTCCCACTCCGGTTTTACCTGCTTCTAATTCTCCTAGGCAGAGATAAAAAATTTAGCCACCCCCTAGCAAAAGTTAGGAGTTTTGAGTTATGAGTTGATTCAAAACTCCTAACTTTTTCAAAATGACTAAAGAATTTGCCATTGGTAGTAAAGTCCGTGTTGTGGCACTACCACCCTACGTTAAAACTGCCGACCCCATGCCCATGCTTCGCCCCCCGGAAGTCCTTCACATTGGGGAAGAGGGTATTGTGATTGACCGTCGTCCTGGTGGGTATTGGGGTATTCGCTTTGGGAAAGGAGCTTTTCTCCTGGATAGCCAATACATTGAAAGCACGGATATTGCTCCTGAATCTCACTCAGAGTGAAAACTTTTATTACCAAGAATTGTAAACTTATATTAAGTTATGATTCTTGTCTACACAATGATTTCTCGTCGTACTTTTTTCAGCATATTATTTGCCAGTTGTTTGGCTTTGCTCAGTTGGTTGAACTCGACCCCAGTTGCTCATGCTATTGGTGGTAAACTGCCGGCGATTAATCAACCCGCGCCAGAGTTTACATTGCCCACTAACACAGGTGATGGCAAACTTTCTCTGTCTGATTTGCGTGGTCAGTGGGTAGTTCTTTATTTTTACCCGCAAGACTTCACCTCTGGATGCACCATCGAAGCCCGTCGTTTTCAGCAAGACTTACCCAAATATCTAGAAAAAAACACTCAGATTATTGGCATTAGTGCTGATGATGTTGATTCCCACGCCGAATTTTGTGATTCAGAGGGTTTGAAATTTCCCTTATTGGCTGACACCACCGGTGCTGTGAGTAAAGCCTACGGTTCTTGGATTGGTTTTGTATCTATGCGCCATAGTTTCATTATTGATCCAGAAGGGATACTGCGGGAGACTTTTGTCAAAGTCAACCCATCTATTCACAGCACAGAAGTACTAGCAAGATTAGAGAAATTGCAGTCAGCAGCGTCTTAGCTCGACTTTATCCATTTTTACGAAAACCAAAACCCGACGCTCAAACCATTATGGGACAGTAGTTTTAGTTTTTGGACTTGAGTGCAAATCAGTGACATGGAAAAAGTATTTGCCAAAAAACCAGGATTTTTGCCGGATAAGGAAAGCCAAGTTCTTAATTTTGGATAAAGTCGAGCTTAGATGATTTGGATCATGTATTTTTGGCTGTTTACACGATGAATAGTGTCCGCAGCCTTTTCTATAGACTTTGCCGAAAAAGGTAGACGACGACGCTTTTTTTTTGAACAGTAACAATTGTTGCTGATAAAATCAGGCGATCGCATTAAAATTTCTACGTCACCCCTAATGAAACTGTAACAATTCTTAACCTGGGCAGACATTTAAATTTTGCTCACTTAAAAGAGCATCCGATTTGATCATTGAAAAAATCTAAGTATGTGTAGTGGAGTTAGTACGTTGGTGAGACAGCGTTGTGGGCGCGTTTCCCCGCGTGTATTTCAAAAATCAAATATAAGTCCTATATGTAACAGATTCTGATATCTTTATTTTCAACTTTTTACCTTTGCAAAACTGCCATTAAATTACGTACCACAGACAAATGACAAATTTAAATAACTTCCAAAAACTAGTAGCACTTGCCAATGAACACGGAATTATCTGTCAGCAAGCACAAGAGCAATGCTTAGTTGCCATTCTACCTGGATATGATGATTTTTTATTAGCTTTTACATGGTCTGGTGCAGTTGAAGGAGAGCCGCCAGAACATGAATTAATAGCAATTAGTGTACAGGATCTCGCTACAGAAGTTACTGTTGCAGCTTGGCAGATCCCTGTTTATTTATTTGGCAACGTTTTAAGACAAGCTCAGATGCTTGTAGCTGCCCACAAAGATTTTATGAGATAACAAAAACTTGTAGTTGAAAACTACTATATGCAGTCATAAATCAAGCATCATGAACAAAAACATACAATATATTTCTAACATTGCTACTACTAATTGTATAGATTCAGTCACATGCCTAAAGATAGATACTATTTATTTTTAAAAAGATTAAGTTGGTAACGAAAGCTTTACATACTTACTAAAAACACATGGCTGACATTGTTGATACCGCCGTTAAAGCAGGATCTTTTAATACTTTAGTAGCTGCCATCAAAGCTGCCAATCTAGCAGATACTCTCAAAGGTGCTGGTCCTTTTACTGTCTTCGCACCTACCGACGAGGCGTTTGCTAAACTTCCTGCCGGTACAGTAGATGCATTGCTTAAAGACATTCCTAAGCTCAAGAAAATCCTGACTTATCACGTTATTTCGGGTAAAGTCTTGTCAGGAGATGTGATTAAGTTGAAGTCAGCTAAAACTGTTGAAGGTTCTGACGTAAAAATTAACGCTTCTAATCAAGGCGTGAAAGTAAATGATGCTACAGTTGCAACACCTGATGTCGCCGCAGATAATGGAGTTATCCACGTCATAGACACAGTTTTGATACCTGCATAGGTAATCATTGACATAGTTAGTTAATACTAACTGCGGGACAGCAATTATTTATAGTTGTTGTCCCGTTATGCTCCATATATATTTATTATTAGCTGTTTAAGTAGGTAGGCGTAATTAAGCATAAGATCAAACCTCACCCTCAATCCCTCTCTTGTGTGTACACCGTAGTAGACTGACACAGCTAATTTGATGCATTAGTAAAAACCAAAAGACATTGATTTATATAAGTAGCTCAGTGTTAAAAATTATCGTTATGACAAGGCAGGAGGGAAGAGGATTATAGCTTTGTTTACCTTTCTTAACTTAGTTTTGTTTTTTCCCACCGACTTACTTAGATTGGATAAAAATCTATTGCACTATTTTAGGTTTGCCACACCACTATAAAAAATGATTGGCAGTGTGTTTAATCATTTGTGTGTACACTGTAGCCTTACTAAGGAGAGGGAAGCCGGAGGTAGGATGAAGTTTTATATTTAATTTGACCAACTTACTTATCTATTCTTGCTAGCGGTTATATTACTTCACCCCGTCAAAAAAATATTTGCACAGCCTCACCTGATTCGCTAGGCTATTGATATCCTGCTTACTCTGAGGCTTGCTGTGTATGGATTTTGAAGGCAAAGCTGACGCTCCTACTACAGACAACGTAGAATTCGCTCAACCGCCAGCTATTCATCGTCAGCCATTGGAATTGCTGCGAGATACTGAGGCGGCGTTACGGCGTCCATCTGTAGCCGCATTAGTGCCGATTTTACCAGCAAAACTCAGCAAAACAGTGCAAGCTGCTTCTTCTCTGGCAGAAAATACCTTAAACGAGTTAGCAGAAATTAATCTGGAGCAAGTTAGCGATTTTGATTTGCGCCCTGCAAGGATTCAGATTGGTTTATGCTGTGTTGGTTTTGGAGCGTTGATGATACTTTTGTTGCTCCTTTACTTAAATACGTTGCATCCAGAACTCGGCACAATTGGACAAGTTCGGCAATATTGGTATGAATATGTTTGGTTTGTCAGCTTGGGTGTGACAGGGATGTTTGTTTTAGGTCGAGAAGCAATGCGCCCGATGCCAAAGCAACCAAAATTAAAGAAAAATAAATTCTTGTGAGTGTCTACTCTACTTGACTTTAAATAACAGCATAAATTGTAAATTTTCATAAAAAGGAGTCAGAAAACACGAGTCAGAATTCAGAAAACTCTACCCATAAAAGGATAGAGTTTTAATAAACAGGAATCAGGAGTCAGGAGCCAGAATTCAGAATGCTGACTCCTGTTTATGCTTTTGACTTTTAATTTTTAACTGGCGTATGACTACTACAGAAAAAGACCCGGAATTTGAAAATCTACTGGTTTATTTAAGACAAAGCCGGGGCTTTGATTTTGCAGGCTATAAGCGCTCGACCTTGATGCGTCGTGTACGTAGGCGAATGCAGTCATTTAACCTAGAGAGCTTCGGAGATTATTTAGACTATCTGCAAGTTTATCCAGAAGAATTCAATTATTTGTTCAACACAATTTTAATCAACGTTACCAGCTTTTTTAGGGATATCCCAGCTTGGGAATATCTCACAAACCAAGTATTACCGAACATAATTATCAATAAGAAAAATAATGATCAAATTCGCATTTGGAGTGCTGGTTGTGCTTCTGGTGAAGAAGCTTATACATTGGCGATGTTGATGGTGGAACTGTTGGGGCCAGACGAATTTCGCCAGCGAGTCAAAATCTACGCCACAGATGTCGATGAAGAAGCACTTAACCAAGCGCGACAAGCTGTGTATTCCATCAGAGATGTCTACACAATTCCAGTAGAGTTACGGCACAAATATTTTGAGGTTTGCGGAAGTAATTATGTCTTCCGTCAAGATTTGCGTCGCTCAGTAATTTTTGGTCGCCATGATCTGCTGCAAGATGCGCCTATTTCTCGTTTAGACCTGCTGGTGTGTCGCAACACACTTATGTATTTTAATTCTGAAACTCAAGGGCGGATTTTAGCGCGCTTTCATTTTGCCCTGAATGATATGGGTTATCTGTTTTTAGGAAAAGCAGAGATGTTGTTAATGCATTCTAATCTATTTACCCCGGTAGATTTGAAGAACCGAATATTTACTAAGTTATCTAGGGTAAGTACACGCGATCGCCTACTAGTTATGACTAACTCAGGAGATGAAGAATCTAGTTTACGTCTCTCACGTTACATTCGACTGCGAGAACTAGCTTTTGATTCAGCATCAATTGCTCAAATAATCGTTGACATTAATGGCATTCTAGTACTTGTCAATGAGCAGGCGCGGACTCTATTTGGTATATCACCTAGGGATTTAACTCGTCCTTTCCAAGATTTAGAAATTTCGTATCGACCAATAGAATTGCGATCGGTAATTGAGAGAGCATATAGCGAACGGCGTACCATCACTTTGACAAATGTCGAGCGCTATTTGTCTAATGCAGAAATGCAATATCTAGATGTACGGATTATACCTTTACAAGACACAGATAATAGTTTTCTGGGAGTTAGCATCGCCTTTCATGATGTCACTCGTTATATTCAACTCCAAGATGCTCTACAACGCTCCAGACAGGAATTAGAAACCACCAACGAAGAACTCCAATCTACCAATGAAGAATTAGAAACTACCAACGAAGAACTCCAGTCTACCAATGAAGAATTAGAAACTACCAACGAAGAACTCCAGTCTACCAATGAAGAATTGGAGACAATGAACGAAGAACTGCAATCTACCAATGAAGAATTAGAGACGATTAATCATGAACTTAGTCAACGTACTACCGAACTCAACCGCACCAATATTTTTCTAGTTTCCATCCTCAGAAGCCTCCAAGCCGGGGTAGCAGTAATTGATAAAAGCTTTAATATCTTGATTTGGAATTATATAGCAGAGGATACGTGGGGCTTACGGAGTGATGAAGTTGTCGGCAAATCTCTCTTTAGTTTAGACATTGGTTTACCAGTCGAGCAGTTGCGATCGCCCATTCGAGATTCTCTATCTCGTAAAAACCAGTTCCAAGAAATGATCCTCGATGCTACCAATCGTCGGGGTAGAAAAATCAAATGTTATCTAGCGATTACTCCCTTGAGTGGAACAGAAATAGAAGGAGCAGTTTTGATGATGGCAGATACTGATAGAGTCAATAGCATGATTTCCAGTCGAGAAATTGAAGAACGGCGACAGCAGCAGCAATAAAAATATGAGTATGAGTGTAAGGGCGAACAGCCGTACCCTACGGGAAGGCTCCGCCTACGCCCCTACGGTTTGTTGTATGTGTATCAAGTTTTTGGTGAATTGGTATGAGTATTCAACAATTGGTTAATTGTAATTTGCAATTTTGCTCTTAATTGTTGAGCCTGTTGATAACTAAATATACGTTTTTTGCCTGAGTTATTTTCTAAACATGGTTCTAAGGGCTGAATAAAATAACGTAGGCGAGTTTTCATTGCCCAAACTCCCATCGAGGGAAATAGAATTAAAATTAGCATTAAAGGCGAAAAAGGTAAGAACGGTAATTTGAAGAATCTTTGCCATCTTTTGAGATTGACAGTCCAAGGATGTAATGATTCATTACCGATGCAAACAACTGGGAGAATGGGAACTTGATAGCGATCGCTCAACTGTACAAAACTGACATCAAATTTTTCTAGTTGGTAGCGTCTTTTCCAGCCTTTCAAAGGGCCACGTAAACCTTCGGGTGCATAGAGGACTGTTTTACCTGCTTGCATCGCCGCTTCAAAATCACTTAACTCGGCGCGGATACCACCTACCACTTGTGACCATCCAGGGGGTAGCCACCAAATCATCCAAGCATGTTCAAACAATGATATCCCTGCTAGGGGCTGCACCACCCAACCCCGTGCTTGACTTAACAGATAAGCCAAGGTCACAAAGTCCCAAGGAAAACACATTCCCGCATGATTCATGGCTACAATCATCGGGCCTGTTTGGGGTAAATTCTCGACTTGTTGCAATTCCCCCCGAAAATAATATTTCACAATGGGAGCGAGGATTTCTTCTCGAAAAGCTTGTTGATAATCGAGATCAAATTCACTAAATTCTGTTTGTGGAGGACGACAACCAAGACGCAACCAGCGCGTCAGTAGCGCGAGATAAAATCCCCCAGGAATTAAAAATAATAGGTATTCCAGCCAATTCCAACCTTCGGGATTGTGATGATAATGTTGCCAGTGGCGGTTAAATATAATCAGCCAACCAGGAGGATAAAAAAGGCAAAACCAATCAAACCAGCTAAATTTATAGCCTGTAAATGATACTTCTTGTGGCTGAGAGCTAAAAAATTTATCGGAGATTTTATTAATCACAATAGCTGTGTTAATTACGCAGCACTTAACTTAAACCTACAGTATTTTAGCTTTACTGTTATGAAAATTCATATCCTACCTTAGAGGTAATTTGTAATTCTCACCTAGGTGTCAGAAAATAGGCAACTAAAAACATCGCTATCCGACAATTTAGCTCACTTTCAGAAGGCATAGGAATTAATTCTCCGTTCTCCAATTCATATAAAGTATCTGTACCGTCATCAAACTGAAGAAATTCCTCAAAGGTCATCTTTTTAGTGGCTGAAACTGTCATTGTTGTTTCTCCCATAGATCACTTGTATTTACTATTGTAATAATGCCTCCAATTTCTTCATCCCCTACTGAATCTCGATTCTTCATTCAGCCTCATACAACTTCTGAATATCACTACTCATAATCAAGTCAAGGTGACGCGTGATTTTGTCAATTTCCCAATTCCACCATTGAATGGTGAGTAGTTGGTTAATTTCAGCGTCGCTGAAGCGTTGCTTGAAAGGATGGGCTGGATTACCACCAGCGATTGTGTAGGGGGGGATATCTTTAACTACAACTGAACGGGCGGCAATGATTGCACCATCACCAATTTTCACTCCTGGCATAATCAGGGAATCATAGCCAATCCAAACATCGTTGCCAATAATGGTGTCACCTCTGCTTGGCAATTCCAGCATCTGATCCATTGCTTTTTCCCAACCATGTCCAAAATAGGGAAATGGGTAAGTGGAAATGCCATCTAGTTTATGGTTAGCACCATTCATGATGAATTTGACATTGGTAGCGATCGCACAAAATTTACCAATGATTAGGCGATCGCCACCATAATTGTATAGTACGTTTCTCTCAAAGTCTCCTGGATGATCTGGGTCGTCGTAATAGGAGTAATCACCAACTATGATATTGGGTGATTGCACACAGTTCTTGATGAAATAAACCCGTGGATGACCCTCCATTGGATGAAGGTTATCAGGATTTGGCCCGTATTTCTCTGTCATTTGTCAATGGTCAAGGATTAGCCCTTTCAAGGTGCATCAAAATTCTTGAAAATAAAGACCTGTATAACCTCTTGCCTCCGTATCTTCTGCGGTTAAATTAATTACTTTTTAACCGCAGAGAAGCAGAGTCAGCAGAGAGAAAAAAAGAAATTTCACGAGTCACCTTGAAAGGGCTAGTGTCAAGTATCAAGGGTGATTTTTCTGCCCTATGCCCAATACCATTTAATTACATATTCGCCAAATTTTAATAGTTTGATCCGAACTACCACTAGCAAATACTTTACCATTTACACTCAAAGCCACAGAATTGACTGCCCCAGAATGCCCTGTGAGGGTTTGTAGTAGTTCACCAGTAGGGATGTGCCAGATTTTGATGGTTTTGTCAGCACTACCACTCCAGAGAGTTTTGCCATCTGGACTGATGGCTATTGATTTTACCTCCTCTGCATGTCCAGTTAAGGTATGCAATAGTTTACCTGTAGACAAATGCCAGATTTTGATGGTTTTGTCAGCACTACCACTCCAGAGAGTTTTGCCATCTGGACTGATGACTATTGATTTTACCTCACCGTTGTGACCACTAAGGGTACGTAGTGGATCTCCAGTGTAGGGATTCCATAGCCTGATTTTGGTGTCAGCACTACCGCTAGCGAGGATTGTACCATCAGGGCTAATGGCAACAGCGTGAACTGCGGATGAATGCCAAAGGGTGGAAATGCGTTGGCATAGCCCGTCGCAGGCATCGCCTTTATGCAAATGCCATATTTTGATTTTATGGCTACCACTGGCGAGAATTTGCCCATCTGGGCTGATTACCACTGAGTTAACTGGTTTCTGGTGTCCTGAGAGGGTGTGGAGGAGTTTACCTGTTTTTAAATGCCAGACTTTGATGTTGCTTTTGGGGTGTTCATCGCTACCAACAGCCAGAAAATTACCATCGGGACTAACCGCCACTGATGACACTTGTCCTAAATTTCCTGTGAGGGTGCGGATAAGTTTACCAGTTTTGAGATGCCATAGCTTGATAGTTTTATCTGCACACCCACTGACTAAAGTCTCGCCATCAGGACTAATAGCTACAGATGTCACCTTGCTTGTATGCCCTTTAAAGGTGTAACTGACGGTAGCATAATCTAATGTACGTTTTTCTTTGAGAATAGCGATCGCTTGTAAAAGGTTCTCCGTATCCTGAATACTTTGACTATCACCCACGGCTGTAAAGTATGCTCTTAATTTGTTGACATATTCTTCATCTTCAATCTTCACAACCAATTGCATTGCCTCTAGGGGGTTACTCACCGCTTCTAGTGAGACTTGGCGCAGTTCCAGCCACGTATTAATTGAATAGTCTACCTGTGCCCTCGCCCAAGAGCGATCGCTTAAATAAGCTAAACTTTGGCCTAATTGCAATGCCATTTCTGGAATCCAGTATTGGCGATCGTTTTCTAAAGCTTGATAAACTTGTTTGTAACTAGTGGCTATTGCTTGCACTGATTGTAAATCTATCGCATCTTGAAACAAATTCGGTAGTAACTCTGGCAGCATCGGCGATACATCATGATGCACCAAATGATAGGCATCCACAACCCAGCCAGCAACCATACAGTGGCAAGCAATTAAAACCTGGCAGAGTTTTTCGATATCCTGATGGTTAATGTGATATTTTAAAGCCAAATTTCTAACGTCAATACCCTGACCTTGCCATTTTTCTACTTTTTCTAAAATCCCCAAATTAATTACATTATCTTGACTAATAGTGTTAATTTCATCTAAATTTTCTCCTAATTCCACCAGTTGATCTCTAACTTTCTTCCACTCCTTCGCACGGCTTTTTGCAGAGTCTTCTAAAATTTCTCTGTAAGGCAAACGTGAGATGGTTTTGTAATAATAATTTTCTTGCCCTAATCCCCAGTAACCAATGCGGAAATTGAGATAATCACCATCATGTTCTGACTCTAAAATTAAACTAGGCTCTGTTTTTAACATCCCAAATAGAGCCTTGATACTAGATTCACTATGAAAGCGCTTACTATCCCATGCTCCTGCTAAAAATTCTGTTGGTCTAATAGGGCAGTGGAGAGAGTAATTTTGGTTGAGGAATGCTCGTAAACCTTCAGCTAAAATTAGCTCAACTTCAGCAATTTCTTCATTTTGATCAACGAACTTGTCAAACTTGATTTGGGGAGGAGCCAGAAAAATTTTCAGTGGTGTACGTTTATTACCTGTGTGAGATTCTAATATTTGCGAAGGATACAATCTCAAAGGCCAGCTATCAAAAATTTTGTGAACTTCTGGTAATTTCAGAGATATTTCTCTCTCTTGCTTGACTTTTTCTAATAATGTTTGACGTTGGTAAACCGCTAATTGTTGTTGCAAGAGTTTTTCTTGCTCAAAACCTGCTAAATAGCTGTTTTTTGAGGTTAAAGTATTGGTAAGTCCGGCAAAATCTTGAATTACTTCGGGAATAGCGTATTTAGTTGTAGTTAATCCTGCTGACTGCGTTTTTTGAATTAGAGATGCAATCATGGGTGCAAATTCTATCGCCAGTTGGATGAGTAATCTTATTCCTGGCTCCATAAGGAGATTCCTGTTAAATAGATAACATTAAGATTGCTGGTAATTTTGCTAGATAATAGTTTTGTTCTTTGCCTACTGCTTTTATCCATTAATAAAATTACCAGACACTGCCCATACTACTACTCAAAGACATATTTTTCCCAAGAAAATAAATATTTTCTTAGAGGTTGTTTGAAAAGTGGTTGGCTGTGATTTTAAGCACCTTAAAAAGGGAGGGAATTTCTTAAAATACCCCTTTTTAAGGGGTATTTAGGGGGATCTGAAACATTTTGCTACCAACGAGAGGACTTTTAAAACATCCTCTTAGCGATCGCTCAGGAACTTGATAAAGTAATTAATGCTTTCCGAAGCCCGTCTGAAATTATTTAACTAAAAAGCGCAATCACATCTACGCAACAAATGTACACTGCATTGGCTGCTGAAACCCTTGTCAATCAAGCTTTTGAGCAAGTAAGTTCAAAATTAAAAAAACATTTTGTTGAGATGCTGTCAATTATCTCAAACTCAGCGCTAGAGAACTTTGACAGTCCGCACTCTCAAAATCTGCTCTGATTAAGAAACTGGCGCAGGTTTTGACCAAACATAAGGTTGAAAAGCCTTATCTAAAGGAGTTTTAGCAATGTGGTTAGTGTAGTTGTGGATAATTTTTACAGCAATTCCTAAAATAACTTCCAAAACCTGCTGCTTCGTGTAACCTGCTGCTAGGAACTCTTCAATTTCTGGCTCACTCACCCAACCTCGCGCCTCAATCATCTGCTTAGTAAACAGCCGCAACGCCTGTAACTTCTGATCTGCTAAGGGTTGCCCGTGACGCAGAGCCTCAATGTCTTCCTGAGTCATCCCAATCATTTTTGCTAAACCTGAATGAGCTGCCATGCAGTAGCGACAGTCATGTTCGTAATTAGCAGTCAGATAGATGACCTGTTGTTCGATAGGCGTAAAACTGGTTGTTTCAAATAAATCCCACAATGCCATGCCTCCCTTCAAGGCGGCGGGAGCTTCCGCAAGAATTCCCTCTAGATTTGGAATCAAACCAAATGTCTCCTTGGCATGGAGCAGAGCTTCCTTCGAGGCTTCTTTTGCAGTTTCAATGGTATAGATCGTAAAATCCATTGCTTTACTCCTCTTAATGACCTTCCAAGTAGACAACATTGTCTACTGAGAATAGGTGCTATTATATCTCTATGGAGACAGAGTTGTCTACATAAATGTATGACTACTAAATCAAGTGCTGCACGTCAACAAATTCTAGAAACTGCTTCTCTCCTGTTTTATCAGAAGGGAATTCAACACGTAGGAATAAATGAAGTCATTGCCGCGTCTGGTGTAGCAAAAAGAACTCTTTACCGATGGTTTTCTTCCAAAGACCAACTAATTGAAGAAGTGATGAAATATCGCGCTGTTCAATGGTTACGTTGGTTTGAAAATGCAGTTGCAGATCAAGGTAACACTCCTAAAGAGCGGTTACTGGCAACCTTTGATGTTCTCCAGGATTGGTACGCGCTGCCTGACTTTCGGGGTTGTCCATTTATCAATGCGGTCTTAGAAATTGCTGATGCTTCTCATCCAGCTCATCAAGTCTCAGTTCAGTTGAGAGAATCTATCCGCACTTATATCATGCAGCTAGCAGAGCAAGCAGGTGTGCGCGACCCGGAATCGTTTTCACAGCAGTATTTGCTTTTAATTGGGGGAGCTAGTTTAATGGCAACGATTGAGGGCAATCCCATTGGAGCGCAATATGCCAGAAATGCTTTGTCTGTATTGATTGATGCTAGTGGTACTTAGACACAAAATCTAGAAAAATACTTTCACACTCAATATTTTTCCTCAATCGCTCATGCAAGTAGGGAATTTTCAAGGATGCGATTGCCCCTCCAGGTGCGCGGAAGCGCAAGTGCTCTATTTTAGTCTAAAGTCCAGTTAGTGGCGCTAAAACATGTTTAGTCAAGTTTAGATATGATATGGCAAGTTAAATTATTTGCAAGCTAGCTTAGAAAAACACAGATCCCCGATTTTTTTTAATTAGGGATCTGCAAAATTGTCTATGAAATTTTAATATTTAAAACCAGGTTTTTGCCCATAAGAAAGCCTGATTTTTTGATTTCAATTCAAAAACTCCAGTTTCTGACGTTAGAATTTAATGCCCAATTGCCCATTAAATCCGCGAACAGAATTATAACCAGCACCTACAACAATGTTCCTAGTAGCACCTACCTGCACACCACCAGAAAATGCTACACCTTTATCTTCTGAATAGTATCCCAATCCTACATAAGGTGAAATAACTGGCAAGCTGAGAAACTTGAGAACATCTAATCCCGCAGAACCTTGAGGTCCGCTTCCTACTTCAATTCCTAAATCAAAAGCCTTTGCACCTACCGCGTAGGTTACTTCACCATCCTTACCACCAACCGAAACCCAAGGTTGAGGGATGATTTGGGCTGATGCTTGCTGGGGTGTGAATAAAGTTAATAAACTTAATGATGTAACTAATGTTTGGGCAATAATTGCTATCTTCATATTTCACTCCTAGGCAGCTATGTATGGATTTATTGCATAACAAAAATTGTGACGCAGTCTACATCAATTAAGTGCCCCGAATGGTGTGTTACACTTTGCGATCGCATACCCTAGACATACAGTTGTTAAAGCAAGCAAGATAGCTTTTCTTCATTTAACGGTACAAACTTGTGCTTTTCGTAAAATTTTCTAGCTTTACTATTTTGTAGATGAACACTCGTATCAATGCGGGGAATGTTTAATCGGCGTAGTTCTGCCTTTAAGGAAGTAATCATTGTGGAACCAACTCCTTGATTTTGCCAAGGGGTAGCAACAAAAACATCATCAAGTTTGGCGACAATTGACCCGATGGAAGTAGAAATTCCAAAGCAAATGATGCATACACCAACAGGTTGGTTTTCATAACCAGCTATCCAGACAAATCCTAATTCTGGATGCTGTAAAAACAGTTCTAAAGCTTTTTCTATCGCCAGACTTCCACCATCACCATAAGCACTGCTGCTATCCAAATAATACTCATCTTCACTCAAGAATTGATTAATTAAGTGGAAGGCATCATTTCGGGATTCTTGAGTCATTCTGCGACATTCAATCATCATGTTGTTTGTTAAGGGTTAAAGGTTAAGGGTCAAGAGTCAAGAGTCAAGAATCAAGGGTATTTTTCCCGTTCCCAATGACGCCAGTTTGCTTAAGTCGGGAAACCCGCCCACGCAACTGGCTCCCCAATGCCCCATGCCCAATGAATTAAAATTGACGTGACCAGTTGTTGGGCCAGCGTTCAATTACTACCTTAGTTTGGGTAAAAAACTCGACTGCGTGATTACTTTGACCGTGCAAATCGCCAAAAAAGCTTTCTTTCCAGCCACTAAAAGGGAAAAAAGCCATCGGTGCAGCAACGCCTATATTAATACCGATATTACCAGCCTCTGCTTCGTAGCGGAACTTACGAGCAGCTGCGCCACTGCTAGTAAATAGACATGCCATGTTACCATATTGACCGCTATTCACCAAGGCGATCGCATCATCAATACTATCTAAATGTATTAAACTCAACACTGGGCCGAAAATTTCTGTACGGGCGATTTCACTGGCTGGGTCAACATTTTGCAGAATTGTTGGGCTGATAAAATTACCCTGTGGATATCCTGTAATATTTGGCTGTCTTCCGTCTACCAAAAGCTTTGCACCTGATTCAGCCCCTTTGGCAATTAATCCCTCAATCCGTGTTTTACTGCGAATATCAATCACTGGGCCCATTTCCACACCCTTATTTAAACCATTACCCACCACACGCTTTTTAGCAGTTTCGGCTATGGCTGCTGTAAAAGTTTGACGCGCTTCCCCGATGGTGACTGCTATGGATGCAGCTAGACAACGTTGTCCAGCACAGCCAAAAGCACTATCAGCCGTAATGCGGGTAGTCATTTCCATGTCTGCATCAGGCAAGATGATGATGGGATTTTTTGCACCACCTTGGCATTGCACCCGTTTCCCATTGGCTGCGGCTCGACTATATATATATTTAGCTACTGGTGTGGAACCAACAAAGCTAATCGCCCGAATTTGGGGATGATCTAAAATTACATCTACAACTTCCTTGGCACCGTTAACTAAATTGATGACTCCTGGTGGTAATCCGGTTTTTTGTAACAATTGGAAGATTTTTTGCATTGTCAAGGGCACTTTTTCTGATGGCTTGACAATGTAAGTATTGCCGGTAGCGATCGCATAGGGCAAGAACCAGAAGGGAATCATCCCCGGAAAGTTGAACGGACAAATCACCGCCGCCACTCCTAAAGGTTGGCGAATCATCATCTCATCAATACCCCTCGCAATATCTTCCAGGTTTGTTCCCTGCATCATCATGGGAATCCCACAAGCTACTTCCACATTTTCAATCGCGCGACGCATCTCCCCTTTAGACTCAGCCAAAGTCTTACCGCATTCTAGGGTGATGGTGCGGGCTAAATCATCGTGATGTTCTTCCAGCAGGTTTTTGAGTTTAAATAAATACTGCACTCTCTCCGTCGAGGGGGTACGCCGCCATGTCACAAAAGCTGCTACGGCGGCTGCAACTGCTTGATTGACCTCAGATGCTGATGATAACGGGACTTGAGCAAGTTTTTCTGCTGTGGCTGGGTTGATGACTTCTAAGTATTCTGTAGTGCTAGATGTACACCACTGACCGTTGATGTAATTGGGTAAGGTGGGGATGATGTTCATGGAGCCAAGATGCAGGAATATGAATACATGCGATCGCTAAACAATAAATTACCCAATAATTGTAGTGGCATGGACAGTCTGCCTAAACTGATTCGGCAAAAGCAGTACCAAACCGATAGCCTTTGCCATAAACAGTGTGAATTAGGGTAGTTTCTGCACCAACTTCGATTTTTCGCCGCAACAAACGAATTAAAGCTGCAATGACGTTACTACTGGGTTGTTCCTCATCTGCCCACAGATGTTGCATAATCTGGGCATGAGTCAATACCTGTCCGGTGTGTTCCATAAAGTATTGCAGCAACTGACTTTCTTTTTGCGACAGTTCAATCACCCGTCCTTGACGATAGGCGATTTGGTTTTCTGAATCTAGTTCTAAATCAGCGACAGTCAGGCGTCCTGTAGAGGCGCTGTGAAACTCCACACCAGAACGCCGTAACAAGGCGCGGACTCTCGCTAATAACTCCCGCAATTCAAAGGGTTTAACTAAATAATCATCCGCACCAGCATCTAAACCTTGGACTCGGTCATCTAGAGTATCTTTAGCCGTGAGAAACAGCACGGGAGTAGTTTTACCTTGACGGCGTAATTCTTGACAAATTTCCAAACCTGTTTTTCCTGGCAGCATCCAATCTAAAATCAATAAGTCATAACTCCCTGTGTTTGCTAGGTTGCTACCACTAGTCCCTTCGTAAGCAGCATCTACACTGTAACCTTCACGGCCTAACACACGACTCAAGGGATCAGTTAATTCAACTTCGTCATCAACCAATAAAATTCTCATAGCGAACACCCCTAGAGCTTATTGCCTTGTGTTGAACAGCCACAAATAGAGATATTCTCAATAATGAACCGCCTAAGATACCAAAAACAAGAATGTTGACTGTTGCATTGCCAAAAGGGGAACTACTCAAAAATAGCATCCGTTTGCTGCAATCTGTAGGACTAGATTTTAGTGCTTTTTTAGATGCAGGAAACCGCCAACTGCAAATCACTGATGCTAGTGGACAAGCAAAAGGACTGTTGGTGCGGGGACAGGATGTGCCTGTTTATGTGGAATATGGTCAGGCACAATTGGGTATTATTGGTTACGATGTGCTCAGAGAAAAGCAGCCGCAAGTCGCCCAGCTAGTCGATTTACACTTTGGTCAGTGTCGGATGTCTGTGGCGGTAAAAGCATCTAGTATTTACAAATCGCCTGTAGATTTACCGCCTAATGGTCGTGTTGCTTCTAAGTATGTCAATTGTGCCCGTGAATATTTCCAAAATCTAGATCTACAGGTGGAAATTGTGCCGTTGTATGGTTCAGTGGAACTAGGCCCCATTACTGGGATGTCAGAAGCGATCGTAGATTTAGTTTCTACGGGGCGGACATTGCAAGAAAATGGTTTGATTGAAATTGACATATTATACCACAGTACGGCACGATTGATTGCCCATCCCTTGAGTTATCGCCTCAACACAGGTAATTTGCATCAACGGGTAGAAGATGTGCGATCGCACATTTTATCTGCGGTCTAATCTAGAATAATGTCTAAACTCTCGGCTGTGTATTCGCCCAAACAGCAGATAGCACATCTAAATCTACCTTTTGACCTTCACCAGCGTCAGTATTTTGAAACAGCACTGTAAACGCACCAGCACCTAATCTATTCTGAGGGAAGAGCCGATAACAGGGAATCTTCGTTAAATGCGATCGATATTCCTGTAAGTGACTAATCGCCACTGGTTGAAACTGAGGAAAGCGTGCCAAAAACCACTCACAAACCTGCTCATTTTCTTCTGGTGAATAGGTGCAGGTCATATAAGCAAGATAGCCTTGTGATGCTACAAGTTGAGCAGAATTAGCAATAATCCGTTTTTGCCTGTTAGCACACTTATTAATGTTAGTCGGGTGAAAACATCCTTCGGCTTTCTCACCTTTAGCTAGTAAAGATTGTCCAGTACAAGGAGCATCTACGATTACTAAATTACTAGATAATGGTATTATGTCAGTAAAAATACTAGAATCTCTATTAACTACAACACAGGGTTGAATTTGGCAACGTTTTAAATTAGAAATCAACATCCCTAAACGTTTACCAATTACTTCATTACTGATAAGTAAATCCGGCTGCATAGCTCTCCAGGCAAAGATGCTCTTACCTCCTGGAGCAGCACACATATCAAAAACCACCTTAACTGGTTGAGGAATAGTTAACAAAGTAGACGCCGCAAAGACAGAAGAAAAATCTAAACAATAATAATATCCCTGTTCATGTAAAGGATTTTTACCTGGTTTTTCTCCTAGGTATAAACGATCAATAAAATGGGGTTGCCAAGCTGTTGGTGATTCCACCGGAAATGGTAGAATATCCGACTTTTCATGACACCAAAGAACGCAGGGTAAGAAAGGTTGGGGATGAATTAATGCCTCAACAAATTTTTCTTGGTGATCAGTATTTTCAAATAAACGCCGTGAGAGTTTTAATAATAGATTTGAAGGTTTATCCATGTGGTGGTGAAAGTGTTACATAAGAACAATACTATGAAGACGCTTGACTCCATACTGAAAATATAATGACCGCTATTCTAATTGCGATCGCAAAGTGCATCCGGCGTGAGTAACCACGTTGGAGCATCGCTATACCCTCACTGGAGATGGTGATGATCTTAGATAATTTTCAGAGGAAAATACGCCAAGAAGCCAAACTTTGGCGAGATGAAGGCATAATTAGTTCATCGCAGTACCAACAACTAGCAGACCGTTATCAATTTAATAACCTAGAATCTGCCGCCCGTGAAGAGTCTGGAATGATGGTAATTGCGATCGGTGGTGTTCTGTTAGTTTTAGGTATAACTACCTTTGTCGCTGCCAACTGGCTGCAATGGTCACGAGATGTCAAGTTTATCTTGATCATGAGCTTGTTTCTATCTACCACTATCGTCGGTTTTTTCACCTGGAGAGACCCTGCACTGCGTAAAGCGGAAGGTAAGAAACCACAAAAAAGCAAACGCCAGCTAGGAGAAGCATTACTGTTTTTAGGCGCTTTGATTTTAGGCGCAAATATACTGCTGATGGCGCAAGTCTTTAATATTAGCGGTTCTAGTACAGAACTATTTTTGGCTTGGGGATTCGGCGTTTTGGTGATGGCTTACGGCCTGTCCTTAACTTCCTTGGGAATTTTAGCCATTGTTCTGATTCAAATTGGCTATTGGACTGGCTTAGGAGACTGGTGGTTCACCTCTAATGAATGGAATTGGGCAAGGTTAGCAGTACGACACATGCCTTTGATTTCATGGTTGCTGTTTATCCCCCTAAGCTATTTTTGTCGCTCCCGGTTGATTTTTGGCCTAGCAGCTTTCAGCTTTGCTTCATCCTTGCAATTCAACCTCAACCCTCTGCAACTGCTGACTTATTCTGATATCGCACCTTGGGTAGCATCTTTTGCCTTTGCACTACCACCTGCATTGTTGTGGAGTTACGATGACCTGCTATATCCCACAATTAATTACAGGCTGTTTAAACCCCTAGCCCGCAATTTAGCACTGATATGTTTCGGTGCTGTCTTTTATATCCTGTCGTTTCGTTGGCAATGGCAATATCCAGATAGTGGTTTCTTCCCGCCAACAACTAACACCAATATCCTCAGAACCCTACCCATAATTGATGTGGGGATTCTCAGTGGCTTGGCAGTGTTGCAATGGTCGAATCTACAGCGTTACAAAAATAGCTCTCCTCGTAAAGAAGTAGTTTTCAAGACTGCTTTGATTGTCGGCTTTATTGTGATCACTGCTTTAGTACCTTTTTGGCATCAAGCGGTGGCGCGCATTGGCTCTCTGGGGATTTTCGTGTTCAATATACTTTTGGCGACTTTATCCTGGGGACTCATCCAAGAAGGAATGAAATTAAACGACAGACGCACTTTTTGGGGCGGGATGCTGTTGTTCACTCTCCAAATTATCAGTCGGGTATTGGAGTACGATACTGATTTGCTATTCAGGGCGTTGGTTTTTGCTACCTGCGGTACTTCTTTGATTAGTGCTGGACTTTGGTTTGAACGTCGCCAGACTAGTAGTTCTGGTTCTTCATCTAAGGAAAAGAGATAATTCTTGACTTTTGATAGATGATATCAAGCCTAATTAATTTGTTATCATCGTATTCTCTGTAGAATCCTATAATTTTTTCATCAAGTTTCGTAGTTAGGACTTTAGTCCTTATTTTCAGCACCGAAGTGCTCACTACGCATTAATCTCTGCGTCAGTCCTAAATCCTCCACTTTCGACTTTGCCCATTCTTGCTGCTTTTTAGGACTACGCCCATGAAAAGTAATTCCTCTGAATCGAATAGGTCCAGTGAATCAAGTAGATCCAGTGAATCGAGTAGATCCAACAAATCTGGTAAATCCTTATCTCCCGAAGCAGAATTTTCAGAAAAGTTGACGTTTCGGGATTATTTGATTGCTACTGAACAGAAAGCGAATCAGCCTCTGCCTCTGTGGCGACTCATAGTTCCTCTGGTGATCCAGGCAGGGATTATCATGGCGGTGCCTACTCAAGCTTTGTACACAGATGTTGCAGGTAAAACAGTGATCTTGCAAAGTGTAGTCAATGCCAATGATGTGCTTCGCAGTGACTCACTCGAATTGAATTATAACATATCGCGTGTGGCAACCTTGAGAAGACTGCCTGGCTGGGAGGAGTTATTGAGGCAAAATCGCGGACGGAATAGACAATTAGCCCAAGGCACCAATTTGTATGTAATTTTGCAGGAGCAACAATCTTTCAATCGTGGTGTGCCTAGGGCTTGGAGGCTGGTGCGGGTGAGTGGTAGGCGTCCCACCAACCTGCCAAATAATCAGGTAGCCCTCAAAGGTGTGTATCGAGATGGCATTGTTAACTATGGTGTGGAGACATATTACATCTCAGATGACCAACGGGAGCGGATTAGTAATGATCTTGCCCGGTCTTTTGAAAGTCGTAATGGACAACGTCAGCCAGTAACGGTGAAAGTCAAAGTTGACCCCCAAGGTAATGCTGTACCGATTAGTTTATGGGTACGCGATCGCAATTATCAATTTTAGGGCATGGGGAAAGGAGTAGAGACACTGCAACGTCTCTACTCAATTTTGAGGTTAAAGGGTAAGCGAGCGTATATTCCTTGCGGATCGTTCATCTTTTGCAGCATCGTCATTTCCTGTTGTAGTTTCTGGAACTCGGTTAACAGGGGATGGGATGGTGGGATTGGGGACTTTTCAATCCCTAATGCAGTTTGCACTTCTTCTGTCGCCCGCCCAAACAAGCGTTCTTCAAAACTGGTAACTTGGGGAAACTCTTGTAATTGCCAGTCTTTACCCAGCTTTGCTTGTTTGGCAGCATATTCAATGGCAGTATTCAGACCACCGATTTCATCAACTAAACCAATCTGTTTAGCTGCGACACCAGACCAAACCCGTCCTTGGGCAATCTCTGCTACCTTTGCTGCTGGTAATTTCCTGCCTTCGGCAACTTTATTGAGAAATAAATTATAAATCCGGTTGACACTGCGCTGGTAAATTGCTAGCTCTTCTGGTGATTTGGGTCGAGAAACGGTTTGAGTGTCAGCATAACGTCCTGTTTTGACAGTATCCCAAGTAATACCATTGTCGTTAGCTAGCTTTTGTCCATTGAATAACACCCCAAATACACCAATGGAACCTGTAATAGTATTTGGTTCGGCAAAAATGCGGTTAGAGTCGCTGGCTATCCAGTAACCACCAGAAGCGGCGATATCACCCATCGATACGACAACGGGTTTCACCTCACGGGTGAGGCGTACCTCTCGCTGCATAATCTCGGAGGCAATAGCGCTACCACCGGGACTGTTAATTCTCAGAATTACTGCTTTAACATCATTATCTTGACGCAGTTTGTTAAAGATTTTAGCAAAGCGATCGCCGCCAATTTCCCCATCTTCACCTTTACCATCCACAATGTCGCCTTCAGCGTAAACTACTGCTATTTTGTTTTTGGATGTGCGTTCTGCACCAAAGGATTTACCGGAAACTTGGGCGTATTTACTTAAGTTGATTTGGCGAAATGTTTTCTCGTCTTTGTCACTAGCAGTTAATTTTTTCAAGTCAGCGATGACTTCATCACTATATGCTACTTGATCTACTAAACCACTAGCCTTAGCTTCTTGTGCTTCTAGTAATGCTTGATTATCTGCGATCGCTTGCAATTTTTGGGAATTTATTTTCCGACTTGCTGCTACAGTAGTACGCCATTCTCCCCAGACATCATCTAATAATTTCTGAGTTTGTTGGCGGTTCTCTGGACTCAATTTGGTCAAAATAAAAGGTTCAATTGCTCCCTTGAATTTGCCCACTCGCACAATTTGCACACCGACACCGTACTTTTGTAACGCACCTGCGAGGAACATTGGTTGTGAACTTAAACCGTTGACTTCCAATGCACCCAAAGGGTTCAACACAACGGTGTCTGCTACCGAAGTCAGGTAATATTCCCGCTCCTGCAAGTCTACCCCATAGGCTGTAATCTTCTTGCCAGCAGCGCGGAATTTTTCCAGGGCTTGCCGAATTTCTTTGAGGGAGGCAAAACCTACGCTGTTGGAGCCTTTGCTGTTTGTCCCATCTAAATATATACCGATAATGCGCTGATCAAGTCGAGCTTTGTCTATGGTATCTAGAACACTGCGGAGTGTCATTCTGTTCTCATCGACACCTGATAGCGCTTTGCGTAGCACTGTGCCAGAACTGGGTTCGCCATCAGTGATATTCATAGATAGGTCAAACACCACTACTGACTTATCTTTGACTTCCGGGCTGCTATCTTTAGAAGTAGCAGCTACTATCAGCAGCAAGAGCAGTCCAGTGGTGCCGACACCACAGAAAATAATTAGTCCTAGTAAACTGCCAATTAAGCTGGCAAAAGTTTGTTTTAGAAAGTTACGCATTTTTAGTTATTAGTCAAAAGTCAACATAGATTTGTAATTTCCTGGGGGTTTGCCACTTGGTACTAGCCAGAAAACCCCCAACAATAAACATATTTGCGCCGATTTACTTATTGTATGCGCTGTAAACTGGGAGAATGCTTTAACTGTTCCAAGGTAGCATTCCCAGTACAAAATAACACTGTAGTCAGTTCCGCAATTAGCACATCAGCTAAATCTATCACTGCGGCTTCTGATACTGCTGCCGCTTGTAAGAAAGGCATTGCCAAGCCAGCAAGGTCTGCCCCCAAGGCGATCGCTACAGCTGCATCTAACCCATGACGCAACCCTCCTGATGCAATTAATGGTACATCAGGAGCGATCGCTCTAATACTTGTAATACACTCTGCTGTCGGCAAACCCCAATCAGCAAACGTTCTGCCCAAACGACGCTGCAAAGCATTTTCTGCCCGTTCACTTTCTACCTTAGCCCAGGAAGTACCACCAGCACCCGCCACATCAATTGCTGCTACCCCCGCAGCAATGAGCTTTCCTGCCATAACTGCTGAAATCCCATTGCCCACTTCCTTGGCAATCACGGGTATCGATAATTTATTACATACCAAAGCTATTTTGTCAAGCAAGCTCCGAAAATTAGTGTCACCTTTAGTTTGAATACATTCTTGTAACGGGTTGATGTGCAAAATCAAGGCATCAGCTTCCAGGATATCCACCACCCGCAAACACTCATCCAAACCATATTTATAATTAAGTTGTACAGCCCCCAAGTTAGCAAACAGCAGCGCATCAGGTGCATACTTGCGGACAGCAAAAGTATCAGCCACCTGGGGTTTTTCCACTGCGACTCGCTGAGAACCAACACCCATAGCTATTTTATATTTTTGGGCAACCTGCGCTAACCGTTGGTTAATGATTCCCGCTTGTTCCGTTCCCCCAGTCATCGAAGAGATTAACAGAGGTGCGTTCAGATGTTTCCCCAAGAAAGTCGTACTGAGATTAATCTCATCACGGTCTAATTCTGGTAAGCAAGCATGAATAAAACGGTAGCGTTCCAGCCCACTAGTAATTTGATGAGACTGAACATCTTCTTCTAGACAAATACGGATGTGATCCGCTTTGCGTGACTGAGTTTCTACTGAGATGCTGTTAGGGGCGTTCACAGGTAGTTTTGGTTAAAGGTGTTGTCATCATTATTGTTACAGGGAATGGGAAATAGGGTATGGGGATTTCGAGATCCCCGCAGAGGCTAAATCTTGACAAATAACAAATGACAAATAACCAATAACAAAATCCTGCATAATACTTGTACTTAGCTCTGTTATCTAAGAGATACGTGTGCAATCTCAATTTATCCAAGGATTACACAGTGCTGCAATACACCGAACATCCCTGCTTTGTCTGTAAGAAGGTGATTCAATACCGCATGGAGGTAGAAGTCACTAGTAGTGGAACTAATAAAATTTTTTGGCAGCCAATTGACTCGACACCATTCCAACCAGAGATTACCAGATGCCCAAGATGTCGTGCTCAGGTGTCTAGATTATTTGGCTATTCATTCAAAGCTAGCTAGTAAATATTGAACTAGTTAGAAATACATAGCCATTTTGGCTACTTTATTGAGGAATAGTTAGGTATTATTTGATCACCCTTAGCTCTATTGATTTATCTCCAGTGCCGCTCCTAGTGGTTCCTGGAGATTCTTTTTAGGTAAATGTTGCAGGGTGAAGAGTGCGTAGAAGCTTAGTGGTGAGCTACAAAAGGGTTTTTTATTGTGAGGATTAATAGCGATCGCTACCTTTATGATCACAGTATCTATCCTAGGTAAGATAGTCACTCACAACTTGAGGTGGTGGTTTGAGAGATCCAGGATAAGTACCATAGTTTAAGAGCATTTCAGGATTCGCCGTTGTTGGGTAGCTCAGGTTGCCTCAGCTAAACTCTCCTGGGCAAAGCAAAACTAGCAAAGACCGTTATGAAAGCAGATGAACTCCGGAAAAAATATGCCGCAGGCATCAGAGATTTTACAGATGTAAACTTGAGTGAGGCAGATTTAACAGGATCTGACCTCAGAGGGGCAATTTTAGACGGAGCTATCTTGGATGGAGCTAATCTGAGTCATGCCAATTTGACGCAAACCAGTTTGATGAATGCTGACTTAAATGGTGCAAATTTAAGTGATGCTGATTTTACTGGTAGTAATTTAGCCGGAGCTATCTTGGATGGAGCTATTTTAGACAGAGCTATTTTGGATGGAGTGAATTTGAGTCAGGCTGATTTAACTGTTGCGAAGATGATCGAAACTAATCTGAGTGCAGCTGAGTTGCAAGAGGCCAGTTTAAAAGGTGCAAATCTAGATGGAGCTGATTTGAGTGGATCTGATTTAACAGTAGCTGACCTCACTCAGGCAAACCTGACTCAAGCAGACTTGAACGACGCTAATTTGAACGGAGCTAATTTGGATGGGGCTAATCTCGAAGGAACAATTTTAGATGAGAGTATGATACCTAGAGCAGATACAGATTAATTAGCAAGAGTTTTCGCCTCAGAATGAATGGTTTCTTTTGTAGTTTGGGAAACAAGAAAAAGAGGAAAGATTTAAATTCAAACCTTTCCCCTTGTTGTTTGAGTCCTCGTCCTGACAAAAAAATCGCAATTTTGACAATTCTGAAGTTAGCGTCCGAGATAGCGACTAGTTAATTGGATGGCGTCAGCAATATCGACATCGCCATCACCATCTGCATCAAGAAAGGAATTCAAGACTGAATTATCTCCGCCTTGAGGATTTTGGGCATTAGCACCGGATTTTAAGAAGTTCAGCACTACAGGCACTACTAGAGGTAGTATTTGCTGAATTATCCCTGCATCTAAACCAGTACGCTGGGCAGCAGACTCAGCTACCTGCTGTTGGGCTTGAGGAGAGAATACTGAATTAACTGCTTGGGGGTTAGGGGAAGTACCAGCAAATTGATTCACCAAGGTTTGTACTGCTGCATTACCTTCTGTGGCTTGCTTTTGTTGTAGAGAAGAACGCACCTGACTACCTACAACTGACAAAACTGATTGGATGGTAGAGGAATCTGCACCAGTACTCTGACTCAACTGATTAACTGTGTTGACGATACTTCCCAGTTGACCTAAACTGGCTTGCTGATTGGGATTAGCGACGGCGCTAATAATTTGATCAAAAAGTCCCATGATTTTGTTTGATTCTGGCTTGGTTCATTTCTCAGACTGAACTAAAAGGTAGCCATATTGCAAGTCTCTCAAGACACAAACAAGGTGGGACTGGGGGTTGATACCAATTCATGATTTTTAAACTTAGGGATAACTATACTCATTTTGCAATTGCAGAAATGACTATAGTAAATTTTTTACCAACTATTAATTATGAAATTGAGCCTTTTTTACCGACACCACCTTTCCCTTTAATCTTTAGCAATCACAATATCATTGGACTTAATTACTGCATAAGCTTCTGTACCCTCGATTATTTCTAACTCGTCTGCTGAGTTTGTAGTAATAATTGAAGTTAACTCAATTTCATGAACAACCCGCAATGTGACTTGAGTGCTAACTTCTCCTCTGATGACTTGTTTCACAATCCCTTTGAGAACATTGCGAGAGCTGACTTTGAGCGATCGCTTAGGGGGAGTAGTTTCTACTTCCAGAGATTCAGCATTTTTCTGTGCTCTGGATTTGGTTGGTATTGGTGGTGGAGACGATACAGTGTGTCCATCAAGACCACGTACCAGTTCTCGAAGAATTTCTGTCTTTGTGCGTTGAGAGTGTTGACAGAACTCCTCTAAAATTTTCCGTTCTTCTTCAGATGTTTGAAATGTAACCCAACCTTGTTCTTTTCTCGGCATAATATTACCAATTTTGTTGGTGATTTTGAAGAATTTTGGTAGAATTCTACCAACCGTTGATTCTATGCAAAAAATTTACTTAGGGCGTTCTTGGCATGAAAAAAAGACGATTTTTCAGCCTCATGGTCATAGCAGTTACTAGCTTGACACTGGCAATCGGCTTGTCGTTGAGCACTCCACCCCCTGTAGTAGCTCAGTCAAACACGAAGTTGCTCGTGTCTGCGGCCGCCAGCTTAAAAGATGTAATGGCAGCAATCAAAACGGTTTACCAACAAAGTAAGCCTAATATTTATATTAGCTATAACTTTGGTGCATCGGGTGCTTTATAGCAACAAATTGAGCAGGGTGCGCCAGTTGATATTTTTGCTTCTGCACAGAGAATCAAGAGTCGGAGATTTCAAAACATCAAAGTTCATCCCCTGATTCAGCAACGCCAATACCAGACATTACCCTCAATTCTCATAAAGCCATGCCACTGGATTTATCACCTCTTTGGATATCTCTCAAAACTTCGCTATTTGCCACATTTATCACCTTCTTTTTAGGTATTGTTGCTGCCTACTGGATGTTGGAGTATCGAGGTAAAGGCAAATCATTGATTGAAGGTATTTTCATTGCACCCCTGATTTTGCCTCCGACAGTTGTCGGTTTTTTATTGCTGCTATTTTTTGGTAAAAATGGCCCAGTAGGAAAATTAATGGCGCCAACAGGTTGGAGTGTTGTTTTTACTTGGTATGGTGCAGCGATCGCAGCAACAGTGGTTTCTTTCCCGTTAATGTATAAAACTGCACTAGGAGCGTTCGCCCAAGTTGAGCAAAATCTCTTGCGAGTGGCCAGAACCCTTGGTGCCAAAGAATCTACAATTTTTTGGCGGATCAGTTTACCGTTAGCCTTCCCTGGCATTGTTGCTGCCACAATGCTGGCTTTTGCTCGTGCCTTGGGGGAATTCGGTGCCACCTTAATGTTAGCGGGCAATATTCCCGGACAAACCCAAACAATTCCGATGGCGATTTACTTTGCCGTGGAAGCTGGAGCGATGGATGAAGCTTGGTTTTGGTCGCTGGCCATTATGATAGTTTCTTTATCGGGAATTATTACGGTCAATTTCTGGCAGGAGTTGAGAGGGAAGAGGGGACAAGGAAAGTCTCCTGCTGGGAGAATTTCCCTGCGGGAGGAGGGACAAAAGAGAAATTTCTCGGCATCTGCTCAAGAAGTAGGACTATTTGTGGATATTGAAAAACGGCTGCCAAGTTTTCATCTCCAGGTGTCTTTCAATACGAATGAACAACCTTTGGGATTGTTGGGAGGTTCTGGTGCAGGTAAGAGTATGATTCTGCGTTGTATTGCCGGGATCGAGACACCAACCAGAGGGCGTATAGTTTTGAATGGCAGGGTGTTGTTTGACTCAGAAAAAGGCATAAACGTACCTAGCCGCGATCGCCGCATTGGCTTTTTAGTCCAGAACTATGCTCTGTTCCCCAACATGACAGTGGCACAGAATATCGCTTTTGGTTTGCCTAAGGGAATATCTACCGCAAGCACCTATGTGCAGGTAGAAGCACAACTATTAGCTATGCAATTGCCAGGATTGGGCGATCGCTATCCACACCAACTTTCTGGGGGTCAACAACAACGAGTGGCTTTGGCTAGAGCCTTGGCTAGTCAACCAGAAGCATTGCTGTTAGATGAACCTTTTTCTGCACTTGATACCCACCTACGTAGTCAACTAGAACAGCAGATGACAACTACTTTAGTTGATTACCAGGGTGTGACTTTATTTGTTACCCACAATATGGAAGAGGCTTACCGAGTTTGTCCGCATCTGTTGGTATTAGAACATGGAAATGTTGTTCATTATGGTTCTAAATATGATGTTTTTGGCAACCCTGCAACTGTTAGTGTCGCCCAACTAACTGGATGCAAAAACTTTTCCCGTGCTGTTATCCATTCATCACAACAAATAGAAGCTATTGACTGGGGTTGTATTCTGCAAATCGGAGAACCGATTTCTCGTGATTTATCTTATATCGGCATTCGTGCCCATCAACTTATTTTGACCAATGATGCATCCTGTGAAAACACTTTTCCCTGCTGGCTTGTACGCACAAGTGAAACACCCCATCGGATGACATTATTTTTAAAACTACATGCTCCTGCTGATAGCTCCCAAGAATATCATCTACAAGCGGAAGTGTTCAAAGAAAAGTGGATAACTATCAAAGACCGAGCTTTTCCTTGGTATGTGCAATTAGAACCTCTGCGCTTGATGATGATGATGGCATAAAAGCTTGATTTTTCAGGTAAAAAACCAACGGTTTTTCAATATCCCATGCTTCAATGTGGAGGCAACAAATTATCAATCATGGAGTATGCCAGATAAGACGGCCGCTTTGAGGTTTGTGATTTTACTGGGTTTTGTCAGCCTTTGTGCCGATGCTACTTATGAAGGGGCGCGGAGTATTACAGGGGCTTACTTGGAGGTTTTAGGTGCTAGCGGCACTGTGGTAGGTCTAGTAGCTGGTTTTGGAGAATTAATTGGCTATGGTTTGCGCCTCGTTATCGGTTATCTCAGCGACCAGACTGGCAAATATTGGGGGATCACAACTTTAGGTTACATTTTGAACACGGCAGTTGTGCCGCTATTGGCCCTAACTGGCAGATGGGAAGCGGCGGCTGGCCTAATGATGGCGGAACGCACAGGTAAAGCAATTCGTACTCCTCCACGAGATGCGTTGTTATCTCACGGTGTCAGTCAAATCGGCAGAGGTTTTGGCTTTGGTCTGCATGAGTCCATGGATCAAACTGGTGCGGTTATGGGGCCTTTGGCAGTAGCTGCAATGGTTTATTTCCAAGGAGAATATCGTCATGGCTTCACAATCTTGATAGTGCCTGCGGTTTTGGGATTGATTGTGTTGTTAGTTTTACAATTTATCTATCCCAATCCCAGCGATTTTGAAGCAGAAATTGAGGTAGATCAATCAGAAGGATTACCTCGCATATTTTGGATTTACCTGGGTGCTGTGGCGATTATTGCCGCCGGCTATGCCGATTTTCCCTTGATTGCTTTTCATTTTCAAAAGGGAGGCATTGCTTCTGGGCAAACAATTCCCCTATTTTACGCTCTAGCAATGGGTGTAGATGCGATCGCTGCCCTGATATTTGGATATTTCTTTGACCGCATTGGTATTTACATCCTGGTGGTTGCAGCCTTTGTTTCGTCGTTGTTTGCGCCATTAGTATTTTTAGGTGATACTCGCTTGGCTTTGTTAGGGATGGCATTTTGGGGTATCGGTATGGGAGCACAAGAATCGGTGCTCAAGGCGGCGATTGCCGGTATGGTGTCCAAGAGTAAACGTGCTACTGCCTATGGAATCTTTAGTACTGGCTATGGTTTATCCTGGTTTCTCGGTAGCACCTTGATGGGTATTTTGTACGATCATTCACTGACTACTCTCATTGTCTTTTCCTCTGCTACTCAGTTACTAGCCATTCCCTTCTTTGTCTGGGTAAAATTGCAAGCTCATAAATTCACTCGCTTACCTGAAATCGTCTCCAATCAGGATACACCTTGAGTAAATATCGTGTCTGGTTAAAGACTTATCGTTAAGAGAATGCTTGACTAAACTGAGTTTTTGATCATCAAGCGCCAAAAATTACACGGGAATTTCAATGATAAATTCTGTACCTTCACCCAGAACAGAGTTGAAACTCAATTTACCATTATGAGATTCTTCAACGATTTGACGGGCGATCGCTAATCCTAATCCTGTGCCTTTACCTACACCTTTAGTTGTGAACAAATGGTCAAATACTTTTTGTTTGACTTCTGCACTCATACCATTAGCATTATCAGCAATGATGATTTTTACCTGCTGATTT
Source organism: Goleter apudmare HA4340-LM2 (assembly GCA_019359495.1). GTDB lineage: Bacteria > Cyanobacteriota > Cyanobacteriia > Cyanobacteriales > Nostocaceae > Goleter > Goleter apudmare. The sequence continues at coordinate 56,969 of JAHHHF010000095.1, read as the reverse complement.
TCTACTAAGGTTGTAACCGTAATTTTGTTGGTCTTTGCTTTGATTTCTTCAGGACTAAGTTTTAGGTTAGCTTCATCTAAGGCATCAATGGCATTAGCTATGATGTTCATAAATACCTGATTTAATTGCCCAGGAAAACAATCGACTTGTGGTAGATTACCATAGTGCGTCACAACTGCGATCGCTGGACGTTGTTCGTTGGCTTTGAGGCGATGTTTGAGAATTAAAATTGTGCTATCGATACCTTCATGGATATTAAATGGTACTTTGTAGTCTTTATCAGCACGGGAGAAAGTGCGGAGACTAGTACTGATATTTTTGAGGCGATCGCACGCCATCACCATTGCTTCAATGATTTTGGGTAAGTCTTCTAAGGTATACTCTAAGTCAATCTCTTCGGCATGTTCGAGAATTTCATCATTGGGATTTGGTAGACTTTGTTGATATAGTTTCAAGTGTCCGACAATATCAGCAAAAGTGGGTTTAGCTTGTTTGAGGCTAGCAGCAATAAAACCCAAAGGATTATTCATTTCATGGGCTACCCCAGCCACTAAGTTACCCAGTGCTGACATTTTTTCACTTTGCACGATTTGTACTTGTGCCTGCTGTAAGTCTTGTAAAGATTGTTGAGCTTGTTGATAGAGTTGAGCATTTTCTAGAGAGATTGCAGCTTGAGAAGACAGGAGGTTAATCACATTGAGGCGATGATTAGTAAATACTCCTGGAATTAAGCTATTTTCTAGATAAACAATTCCTACTAAATTCCCTTGATTAATAATTGGAGTACATAATACACTTTGGGGTTGATGTGACAACATATATTTCCCAATTAAACCGGGAATATCTGTTTTGCAGTTGTCTATCACAACGGTTTGTTGAGTATTTCTCACATAATTAATAATTTTTATGGGAATATCTGGACAGTTGTCTAGTGCTTGTGGAGTTAAGATAGTTTGTATTTCTTCATATTCAATAAAGGTAATTGCCCTAACCTGCCAAGTATCACCGCACATTTGCCTCGATGAATGTAACTCTCGCACAGCAGTGTCCTCTGCTTGAGGAAGCAGCAACACAGCTTTTTTTGCACCAGAGTTTTCTAGGATAGTACGGTTAAGATTATCAATAAGTTGGTCTAATTCAATACTGCTGGAGATAGCTTGAGCAGCTTTGAGAACGGAGGTAAAATCCAGGACATCGGAAACACTTGTACTGGCAGTACTAGAAGTGCGATTAGATGAGGAAGTTCCAGGAAAGGCAATAGTTTCTAAGGTGTTGAGGTTGAGTCGTTGCTGTTGCAAAATGGGTTGGAGTAATTGAGGGTAGCGTTTTTCTAAGTCATTCGTTTTGGCTTTTGCTCCCCAGCGAGCATAGCAATAGTATGCTTGGTGCATATATGCTTGAGCGATTGTTTCCTTACCCCAATCGAGATAGAATTTAGCTGCGAGTTCATTGGCAATTGCTTCTTCTTGAATATATGCGTTGGCTTTAGCACCCGATATAGCGCGATCGTAATCTTCTATTGCTTGTAGGTGATTGCCAGCAATTCGTGCTGTTTCTGCTGCGACTAAATCATATTTATGCCTGTAATTCATTGGTGCATGATTAGCCCACAGCAGCATCTTTTCCTGATTTGTTGATACTTGGATGAGATATTGCTGTTGTTCAGCTTTGCTAACGTGGGTATAGTTAACTAAAACAGCCAAAGATTGGTAAAAATTATAAGTAACAAAAAACTCTGTTCCCATTGCAGCTAATGAGTATTCTTTGGCTTGTAGAGCATTACTAATAGCTTGGTCTGGTTCTTGTAGTAAGTAGAGTAAAATCATTTTTACCAAATGGGTGAAAAATACAGCCATGTAGTTATTTTCTCTATGCAGTTTTTCCAACATGGTTTTTTCATCAAAACTTTGACCAATTAATTGCAATGGTTCAACCACATTTCCCAGCAAATTCAAAGATAATTGATGCCAAATTTCTGGATTACAGAATGAGTGTTCTAGCTTGAGACTGAGCAATAATTCTGAGTATTGAGATTGTTTTTTTTCTACTAAATATAGATTTTCACCAGCCAAGAATTGATAAATGCAATAGTTAGTTGCACAATAACCTGCATATTCGTAATCTCCAATTTCAATACCGCTTTGCACACCCTCAACTAATGGCATAAAGCTATTACGTAAATGTTCTTGCCAATGCTGGATAAAAGTATAAAACATATTGTAGGTCGAGCATTTAAAATTCTTAGTGTCGAAATGTTTGAGTAATTTCAAAGCTAGTTGACCAGCATCATATCCCGCCTGAATATTCCCAACTCCTCCACAGAGGATCGTTCCATACCAAACATAGGCTCCAGTTGCCAAATCTGAGAGACCATATTGAATACAAAGTTTAATTTGTGAGATAATTGCTAGGGGTAAAATTTCAGGTTTACCTGCTAGAATGGGACTCAAAATAGTTTTGAGTATTCGCATCGCAGCTAATTGATAGGGATCGGTCATCTCTAGGAATTCTGCTTCTAAATCTGGAAGTTGCATTATGAAGCTATCTGAATCTAGTTCTGTAAGCATGGGATAACCCAATAATTCTAGGGTCTGTAATCCGATATCAATTGCTTGATGGGGCTGTCGTTGAGCAACACAAATCTGTATTTGTAACTCATGTGATCGCACCCGATCAAGTAAGTTATTAGCTTGCTTTAAAACAATTTCGGTTAAGGCAGTTGCGGCGGCGAAGTTAGCCTTGAGATATTGCGCTTCTATATTTTCTATATGCAGTGCTAGGGTTAAATCATAATGAGTTTGCCAACTATTCGTAGTTAGTATTTCTAAACCCATATTTAAATAACTAACAGCAGCAGCATAAGCAGTAGAATTTTTAGCTTTGCGTCCAGCCATCAAATTTAACTGGACTAATTGCTCAAGTTGATGATTCTGAGTAATTAACTGTACACCTACATTTAATTGATTGACAATCTCAAAAATCTTTTCTTCCCTTTCTGATTCTGGGATATTATGCAAAAGCAGTTTCCCAATCTTCAGGTGTGTTGACTGTTTATACTCTGTTGGTATTAAAGAATAGGCTGCTTGTTGGATGCGGTCATGAAGAAATTTATAGCTAGGTGATTGACTGAAATCAACTTGATTATTTACCAATGCTTCAGAATGATTTCCTTGAAAAAACTTATAAACTTCGCTCTGGGGCAAAATCAAGCCTTCTTGTAATGCCTTCCACAAACAAGCCGCAGTTTCGATTTCCGATGATTCTGCAACAATTGCTAAAGTTGTTAAATCAAACTGATTACCAATACAAGCAGCTAACTGCAATACCTCTTGAGTTGATTGCGGTAGTCTTTGTAACTGAAATGCCATAAAGGCCACAACATCATCTGTCACTGCTTGCTGACTCACTTGTGTAATGTCACATTGCCAATGACCTAACTCAAAGTTAAATTGAATGAGTTGATTTTGATGCAATGCTTTAAGAAACTGTGTAGCGAAAAACGGATTACCTTGGGTTTTTTGAGATACTAGTAGAGCTAGAGGCAATGCTAAGTTTTCTGAACATTTAAGTGTGTCAGCAACTAATTGATTAACTTGCGTTTGACTGAGTGGCCTGAGAGTAATTGTATTAATCGTTGTTGATGTTTTTTGAATCTCATTTAAAGTCAACATTAATGGATGCACTTCATTGACGAGACACGTTTCGTGGTCACGATATGCACCAATTAACAATAAATGTCCTGTATCAGCCATTAATAACTGCATTAACTTCAGCGATGCTGAATCAGCCCATTGCAAATCATCTAAAAACATCACCAATGGATGTTCAGCAGTAGTAAAAACTTGGGTAAACTTTTGGAACAATAAATTAAATCTATTTTGAGCAGCCGTTCCTGATAGTTCTGGTGCTGGTAGTTGTTGACCAATAATTCTTTCTAATTCGGGAATGACTTTAATAATTACTTCCCCATTTTCTCCCACAGCTTCTAATATCTGGTTTCTCCATTGCTGGATTTGAGTGTCACTTTCTGTGAGCAATTGCTCCATTAGATCCCGGAATACTTGTACAAATGCACTGAAAGGAATATTACGGTTAAATTGGTCGAATTTACCTTTGATAAAATAACCTCGTTGCCGCACAATTAGTTTATGAATTTCGTTGACGATCGCAGTTTTGCCAATCCCAGAACAACCAGCTACTAGCATCATTTCTGTAGTGCCAATACTAACTCGCTCAAAGGCTTGAAGTAAGACTGCTATTTCGGTTTCTCGTCCATAAATTTTATCGGGAATCAGGAAGCGATCGCACACATCTCTGCGCGCAATCTCAAAGTAATTAATCCTGCCAGTTTCTTTTAACTGATGTAAACAAGTTTCTAAATCAAATTTTAATCCCAATGCACTTTGATATCTGTCTTCTGAATTTTTCGCCATCAATTTACTAACAATAGCAGAGAGTACCGACGGGATTTGTGGGTTAATTTCATGTACTAACGGTGCTGGTTTAGCAATATGAAAATGTACCAACTCCATGAGGTCATTGGATGGAAAAGGTAACTCTCCTGTGAGTAACTCATAAAAAGTCACACCCAAAGAATAAAAGTCAGTTCGGTAGTCTATACCGCGATTCATTCTTCCAGTTTGTTCTGGGGAAATATAAGCTAGTGTCCCTTCTAAAACATTGGGATTGACAAGTGTTTGTGTTTCCCGTGGTAGTAAAGATGCAATACTAAAGTCAATTAATTTAACTTGTTTGGTTTGGGGATTAATTAAAATATTGCTGGGTTTTATATCTTTATGAATAATGCGTTCCTGAAAGAGAATATCTAAAGTGCTGCAAATAGCGATCGCTATTTCTAAAAAATCCTGTACAGACGTTAGATGTAACATCTGTATGTCGTTGGCGAAATAATTTTTTAAGGGAACACCTCCATAATCTTCCATCACCAAAACATAGCTATTTTGATATGCTTCTAAGCTATAAGTTTGGATAATTCCCGGTTGATGAAGATTTTTAGCAATGGTGTATTGATTACTAAATTGTACCAATTCACTGAAACTAGGGTAAGGATTTTTCAGTAGTTTGATGACTACAGGTAAAGAGTCAATTTCTTGATATCCTCGATAAACCAAGGTTCTGGAACCATTGTAAATTTCTTCACTGATCTGATATCCAGGGATACTGATTAAAGTGTTAACCATAGTACTAAATTCTGATTACGTCTAGATCTAGTGTTCCCAGATATATGAAGTTTTTGAGAAGCAAGAGCAAAAATTTACAATGGGATTTCAACAATAAATTCTGTACCCTCATATAGAACAGAATTTAAACTCAATTTACCCTTGTGAGTTTCTTCAACGATTTGACGGGCGATCGCCAGTCCTAAACCTGTACCTTTACCTACATCTTTAGTAGTAAATAAATGATCAAAAATTCGCTCTTTTACTGCTTCTTTGATCCCAATACCATTATCAGAAATACAAATTTTGACATAGTTATCTTGTAAATAAGTGCGAATTATAATGTGATTAGGATGAGCTTGGATATCTTGATAACTCAGTCCTTGGTTAGATTCTTCTAAAGCATCAATGGCATTGGCTAGTAGGTTCATAAACACTTGATTTAGTTGCCCAGGGAAGCATTCAATTGGGGGTAAATCACCGTAGTTTTTAACCACTGCAATCGCCGGACGATTTTCATTTGCTTTCAGCCGATGCTTGAGAATTAAGATTGTGCTATCAATGCCTTCGTGAAGATTGCAAGGGACTTTGTAGTCTAGATCAGCCCGGGAAAAAGTTCTTAAAGAAACGCTAATATTTTTGAGGCGATCGCACGCTACTTGCATTGACGAAATCATTTTTGGTAAATCTTCCAAAAGATAATCGATGTCGATTTCTTCACCATGTTCCATAATCTGATCTCCAGGATCAGGAAACTGATGGCGATAATGTTGTAAATGTTCAGTCAAATCTATAATATTAGGCCGGGCTTGTTTGAGACTAGAGGCAATGAAACCCAAGGGATTATTCATTTCATGGGCAACACCTGCAACTAAGTTACCCAAAGCTGACATTTTTTCACTCTGAACAAGTTTTAATTGTGTTTGTTGCAAATCTTGCAGTGCTTGCTGTGCCTGCTGATAGAGTTGAGCATTTTCTAGAGAAATTGCAGCTTGGGCACATAAGAAATTTACAACTGTTAAGCGATCGCTTGTAAATACACCTTGGGTTAAGCTATTTTCTAGATAAAGTATCCCAACCAAATGTCCTTGATTCAGAATCGGTGTACACAAAGCACTTTTTGGTTGATGTTGAATCATGTAATCACCAATTAAGCCCTTAACTTCGGTTTGGCAATTGTCAATCACAACGGGTTCTAAGGTTCTTTTGACATATTGAACTAGTTTGACAGGAACCTCTGAGCAATCATCTAGTAGTTTTGTAACTAGAATAGCATTTGTGAGATTGTCTGCGGAATTAATAGAGGTAATTGCCCTCACTTGCCATTCACTTTCACCTAGCAGAATCAGCACACATTTTTTGGCTCCGGCATTTTCTAAAATAATTTTAGTGACGCTGGCAATTAATTCATCTAATTGAATGCTACTAGAAATAATTTGCGCTGCTTTGAGAACAGACGCAAAATCTAAAGCTTCAGAAACACTAGTACTACCGGAACTAGAAGTGTGTAGTATTTTTTGAGTGGAAGTACTAGTGATCGCTGCAATGGTTTCAAGAGGGTTAAAGCTGGGTTTTTGTTGTTGTAGAATAGCTTGAACCAGTTGGGGATAGCGTGTTTCTAAGTTATCTGTTTTCGCCTTCGCTCCCCATCGTGCATAGCAGTAGTATGCTTCTTGCATATATGCCTGAGCTACTTTTTCTTTACCCCACCCTAAGTAAAATTTAGCTGCAAGTTCGTTAGCGATCGCTTTTTCTTGGATATAACCGTTTTCTTTGGCTCCTTTGATGGCACAATCATATAAGTCAGCAGCTTCCCACGATTTACCAAGTATTCGCGCCTTTTCTGCCTCTACCAAATCATAGCGATGTTGATTGTTCATCGGCGCATGATCTACCCAGAATTGCATTTTTTCTTGATTGGCTTTAATTTGCTCTAAATACTTTTGTTGTTCACTAACTTCAACTTGCAAATAGTGAGCACTCAGCGCCAGAGAGTGATAAAAATTAAGAATAATCACCTGCATAAATCCAAATGCAGATCCTGCCTGTTCGTTTGCCAAATCGACTACTTTTAAAGCCTGGGCATAATCACCAAATTGGTACAGTAAAATTGTTTTAGCTACGTAGAAAATGAATAATACCGTACCACTTTTAGCAGTAATTAAACAAGGTAGTTTTTCAGCCTCATCAAAGCTGTCTCCAATCAATAAATTTTTATCTGGAGATAAACCTTGTAAATTTAAACCTAGTTGACGCCATATCTGCGAAAAATGCATAGGTATTTCTTGCTTAATTTTTATGCAAATATCGACATATATTGCTTGTTGCTGAACAACAGATTCTAAGTTATCTGTACAGAAAAATAGATAACTACACAGATTAGCCGCCGAATAGCCACCCCACTCAATATCACCTGTTTCTAAACCACTTTGCACTCCTTCTTGTAACGGCTTAATACTATTTCTAGTGTGTTCTTTCCAGTTTCTAATATTAGAGTTATACAAATTAAAAACTTTTGCTTTTAATTCTTTAGCATCAAATTTATCTAAAAGCTTTAAAGCAATGTTCCCAGCATGGTATCCGGCGTTTAATTTGCCAATCCCAGACATTAACAATCCATAAAAGCCATAAGCAAATGCAGATAATGCTGAATTACCATGCTCAATACAGAGATTGACCATTGTAATGATTATTTGCGGAAAAATTTCTGGTTTAGCCATGAAAACTGGAGCGCAGAGAATTTTGATAATCTGCATTGCTGACAATTTATATGGATCAGTCATAACTAAAAAATTTTCTAGATCATCTAAGTTTGGTAATTCAACTATTAAGCTCTCATCATTTATTAAATCTACAAGATGAACGTCTAACTTTTCTAGAACTTGTAGCCCAGTTTCAATAGCTTTCAACATTTCTAACTGAGCTATATAAATCTGCATTTTTGCTTCATATATCTTGACTTGCTCAAGAATATTCTTAGTGTTACTCAAGGCGATTTCAATTAACTGATTTGAACGTTCAAAGTTAATGTTTAAATACTCTGCTTCTATAGTTTCAATGTAGATTTTGATGGTTAAGTCATACTGAGACTGCCAACTATCAACTGCTAACATTTCTAGCCCAGTATTCAAATATCTAATAGCTGTCTCATAAGCTGTAGATAACTTTGCCTTTTGACCTGCTATCAGGTTGAGTTGAACTAATTGATTTCTTTCTAGCTGATTGGTAATTAAATCTATACCAAAATTTAGCTGATTAACAATTTCAAATATTTTCTCCTCCTGTTCTAATAAAGAGGTATTCTTTAATAAGAGTTGCCCAATTTTTAAATGTGTTGTTTTTCTCTGATCTTCAGGAATTAATGAGTAAGCAGCTTGTTGCACTCGGTCATGCAGAAATTTATAAGTTGGGTACAGAGAAGATTGTCCAGTTTCTAGTTCCCAGTTTTTAGTATTATCTAATCCCCCGCCATCCTGAAAAAACTTATAAACCTCAGTCTGTGGTAAAATTAAGCCTTCCTGCAATGCTTTCCATAACAAAGCCGCCGTTTCTAACTCTGATTCTTCCGCAACGATCGCTAAGGTTGTTAAATCAAATTGATTGCCAATACAAGCAGCTAATTGCAAGATTTCTTGAGTTGATCTCGGAAGCCTCCGCAATTGAAATGCCATAAAGGTGACAACATCGTCTGTGAGTGCTTGCTGATTCACTTGTGTGATGTCACACTGCCAGCACCTTTCTGTAAAATTGAACTGAATTAATCTATCTTGGTATAATCCTTTGAGAAACTGCGTTGCAAAAAAGGGATTACCTTCGGTTTTTTGATATACCAATTGAGCTAGAGGAAGTGCTGGGTTTTCTGAACATTTGAGTGTGTCAATAACTAACTGACTTAATTTCCATTGACTGAGTGGTTGCAATGTGATGGTATTAACTACTGCACCTGTTTTGCTAATATTTTCTAATGTTAGTATCAAGGGATGTAAAGGTGATACTTCGTTATCTCGATAGGAACCTATTAATAATAAATAATTATCCGTTTCATTTATTAACAGTTGCAGTAGCTTCAATGAAGCAGAATCAGCCCATTGTAAATCATCTAAAAATATCACTAAAGGATGATCTTCCGTAGTAAATACTTGGATGAATTTTTGAAATAATAAATTAAAGCGATTTCGTGCCTCATTTCCTGATAGTTTTGCTACTGGTGGTTGCTGTCCAATAATTCTTTCTAATTCGGGGATAACTTCAATAATTACTTGTCCGTTTCCACCTACAGCTTCCAGAATTTTTAATTGCCATTTTTGTAGTTGTTGGTCACTTTCTGTGAACAGCTGCATCATGAAATCACGAAAGGCTTGCACAAAAGCAGAAAACGGAATGTTGCGATTAAATTGGTCAAATTTCCCTTTAATGAAATAACCTCGTTGTTTAACTATAGGTTTGTGGACTTCGTTAACTACAGCAGTTTTACCAATACCAGAAAATCCCGCGACTAACATCAGTTCATTATTACCCTGAGCAACTCGCTCAAATGCTGCTAATAGTTGTTGGACTTCTGCTTCTCTACCATATAATTTTTCAGGAATGAGGAAGCGATCGCACACATCCCGTTGGGCAATTTCAAAGTCTTTAACCTTACCAGTTCCTTTTAGCTGATGTAAACAAATCTCCAAATCATATTTTATTCCCAATGCACTCTGATAGCGGTCTTCAGCATTTTTCGCCATCAGCTTCATCACAATATCTGAAATCACCTGGGGAATCGCTTTCCTGTTACCTAATGCAGTAGGCATTTTAGCAATATGGCAATGCACCAACTCCATCGGATCATCAGACTGAAACGGTACTTCTCCTGTCAGGACTTCAAAAAATGTCACCCCCAATGCATAAAAATCTGCCCGATAATCAATACCCCGGTTCATTCTGCCGGTTTGTTCTGGTGCTAGGTAAGCCAACGTCCCTTCTAACACATTGGGATTTTTGATTTCTTGGGTTTCCTTGGGTAAGAGTGAGGCAATACTAAAATCGATGATTTTGACTTGTTTTGTGTCTGGGTGAATGAGGATATTTGCAGGTTTAATGTCTTTGTGGATAATCTGGTGATGATACAGGTAGTTGAGAATATCAGCTAATTGCAGACCAATTTCCAGAAACTCAGTCAGTGCAGGTGGATGGGTTTGTATATAGTCTCGCAGTGAAATACCACCAAAATCTTCCATTACTAGGGCATAGCCATGACGATAGGTTTCTAGACTGTAGGGACGCACAATACCCGGAATATTGAGATTTTTGGTGATGGTATACTGATTGCGAAACTGTAAGAGTTCATAAAAAGTTGGGTACTCGCGGTTTAGCAGTTTGATCACCACAGCTTGCTGATCTGCTGATCTCATGCCTCGATAGACAGCAGTTCTAGAGCCAGTATAGAGTTGTTCAATCAATTGATATCCGGCAAGAACTGCTGTTGCATCTACTGGTATATTCATCTGCACCCACTTCGCCGCACAAGTCGCATGGCTGAAATTTACAAGGTTAGTATTCCCTGAGTTGGAGTGCTGTTAACGGCAAACAAGTCTTTCCATTCCTCATTCCCTATTCCCCATTCTGTTGAAACTATTAATATAAGAAGCATCCGGGTACTGAATATCCACCACTGCCACCCATGCCTCTATCACGCATAGTTACGCTGATTGTTGGTTTAATCGTTATTTTGGGACTAAGCCTGTGGCTGATTGATTCCCTATCACGCCTCTATTGGCAATTGTCCTATTCTCCCTTGCTGGGTAATTTGCTGCTGTTGCTGCTGATTGTTCTAATTGGGGCTTTGGTTGCGGCTTTTGTTTATTATGTGCTGGTACTCCAGTCTGGTGAACAGCGATCGCGCCGTCGCCGTAAACAAGTGACAACCGCCCAAATTCCGGCGGCTAAATCTGATGCGGCTTCTACTACCTTACAAGCTGTGCGGCAACAGGTAGCACAGATTCAAGATGAAGTCGCACGCCAAGCTTTACTGAGTCGATCGCGGGAGATTGAAACCAACTTAGCACGGGGCGAAATTCAAGTAGTGGTGTTCGGTACGGGAAGTGCGGGGAAAACTTCCCTGGTAAATGCGGTAATGGGGCGGATGGTAGGACAGGTGGATGCGCCAATGGGTACAACCCAAGTCGGGGAAACCTATTGTCTGCGATTGAAGGGGTTAGAACGCAAAATTTTAATTACAGATACACCGGGGATTTTAGAAGCAGGGGTAGCAGGGACGGAACGGGAACAACTAGCACGGGAACTGGCAACAGCAGCAGATTTACTGTTGTTTGTGGTAGATAATGATTTACGTCGGTCAGAATATGAGCCGTTGCGGAGTTTGGCAGAAATTGGTAAGCGATCGCTCTTAGTTCTCAACAAAACTGATCTTTACACAGATGAAAGTAAGGAAGCCATCCTGGCGAGGTTACGTCAACGGGTGCGGGGTTTTATTGCCACTAATGATGTCGTAGCGATCGCTGCTAATCCCCAGCCTGCAAAACTAGAAACTGGTGAAACCTACGAACCAGAAGCAGATATTGTGCCCTTGCTGCGCCGGATGGCGGCAATTTTGCGGGCTGAGGGTGAGGACTTGGTGGCAGATAATATTCTCTTACAATCTCTGCGGTTAGGAGAGGAAGCCAGAAAACTCATCGATGCCCAGCGTCGCCGTCAAGCTGATAAAATAGTCGAGCGCTTTCAGTGGATTGTTGCGGGGGTGGTATCAGTTACCCCTTTACCAGTCGTAGATTTACTGGCAACAGCCGCCGTCAATGCCCAAATGGTAGTAGAAATTGGCAAGATTTACGGCTGTGAATTGAATATGGAACGGGGACGAGAATTAGCCCTTTCTTTGGCAAAAACTATTGCTAGTTTAGGGATTGTTAAGGGAGCAATTCAATTACTCTCTACGGCTTTACAAACCAATCCAGCAACTTTTATTGTGGGTAGAGCTGTTCAGAGTGTGACAGCAGCTTATTTAACCCGCATTGCTGGTAAGAGTTTTATTGAGTACTTTCGTCATGACCAAGATTGGGGTGATGGTGGGATGACTGAGGTTGTACAGCGCCAGTTTCAAATCAATCGCCGCGATGAATTTATTAAAGCATTTGTCACCGAAGCGATCGCCAGGGTGGTGAAGCCGTTACAAGGGAATGCTGAAATAGTAGAAGAAGAGATTGATCCCAATGAAATTAAATGACAGGACTTACGCAACTGGCACACATATATTCTGGTAGAAGAGTCAAGGGTCAAGGGGAGCCAGTCCAGGGGAAACGCATCTTATTTCCTAATAAAAACTAAATTCCAGTAGTATATTTAAAAACAAATAATTGTTGACGGTTATTTGTTGGCTGTCAACCGTCAACTACTAACCGTAAGTATATTTCTATGCTTCCCTCAGTATTTCAAACGTGTCTTCCCAGAGAAGAAATTTTAGCAGGGGAACTCTCCCCCGAATTATTCGCCGCCAAGCTACGACTGGTTGTGGAAGGGAAAGCGCCGCAAGTCTACCAAGACCCCACAGCCTTTTTCGCCAATACTTTTGCCACCGATGGTTTAAAAACTCTAATTTCTGAAGTGTTTGGGCGATTGGTAGGTGCTGCTGTCGGCTCCCCCATTATTCGACTGGAAACCAGCTTTGGTGGTGGTAAAACTCACGATGAAATTGCTTTGTGGCATATTGCCAAACATGGACGAGTGATTCCTGGACTAGACCGTTTTACTGATAACATTAATTTAATTCCAGACCGACCGATTCAAGCAGCTGCTTTAGCCTGTCAAGACCTTGAACCGATTGACGGTGTTTATCATGCCGATACTGGCATTACCACTTACACCCTTTGGGGAGAAATCGCCTATCAAATCGGCGGTGTGGCAGGTTACAGCTTGCTTAAAGGTTCTGATGAACAGCGAGTTAGTCCAGGCACTAAAGTTTTAGAAAGGATAACGCAGGGGCAACCCACAGTAATTATCCTTGATGAAATTGCTACATACTTGAGAAAAGCCAAAGCTGTTATAGTTGGTAACAGCGATTTAGCCGGACAGGTAGTTGCTTTTTTATTCGCCCTCATGGACTTGGCAGCAGCTTGTAATAATATAGTATTTGTTTACACCCTCGCTTCCTCCAGTGATAGTTTCGGGGAAGAAACAACCGAAATCCGGGAAACCATTTCTGCTACCGCTAGACAAGAACGCATTCTTAAACCCAGCACTGATATTGAAATTTACAATATAGTTAAACAGAGGATGTTCAGCAGTATTGAAGCTAATGCTGCCAATCATGCTTCAAAAGAATATTTACAAACCTATAAAGGTAGTCGGATTAATTTACCAGATGGTTGCAAAGATGCACGCTACATGGAAAGCATCGAGCAAAGTTACCCCTTCCACCCCGAATTATTTAACCTGCTCACTAAAAAAATCGCTTCCATTCCCAACTTCCAACGCACCAGAGGGGCTTTGCGGTTATTTGCCAGAGTCATACGTTATCTGTGGTCAGATACTACTGCATGGATACCTGTAATTCATTCTCACCACATTCCTGTTGGTATTGAGGAAGAAATCACCAGCGATTTAACTGCCCGTTTGGAGCGTCCCTTGATGCGGATTACTATCCAAGCAGACATTTACAACAAAGATGGTAGAACTATTGAAACAGATCATGGAGAGTATGATCCGGATACTACAACAACTATTAGCAGAGGTGTAGGCAGATGTCCTAATTGTAATAGTGTAATTCAAGATGAAATGATAAAAGCTCAATCTCAATCATCTGGATTAGGACATCAATTTTATGCAGTTGCTTATAGAAAAGGAAGTGGTCTACTAGAATTTAGAACCCCTACGGCGATAGATTATGAAGGTGTTCAAAAAGCGGAGTTATTTTTGCTTAATAAGAGAAGTGATTGGGAATTAGCCGGGTTTATGCCAACTCAGGAAATTCCGGAAAATACTCACAGAGGCCCGGATATGTACCTCTATGGTATTCGTAAATGGTATGAAATGTTTCATCCTCGTCAACTTTTAACTCTTGTAACTTATGTAGAAATAATTGATAAGGCAAAGTCATTAATTAAATCTGAGTATGAGGAGGTCAAAGGAGAAGCTATTGTAACTTATTTATCTTTAGTATTAAACAGATGCGTTGATAAAAATTCTAGATTAACTCATTGGGATGGTAGTGCATTAAAAGTTCAACCTGCAAGCGCTCAACATTCTTTAAATGTATTTTGGAATTATCCAGAATCAAGTGGCTCTTGCAGGTTATGGAAATCTTGTTCTGATTGTGCAGATGATTACTTTAAACTTTGTTCTATTTTTGGGACTAAATTAGGTTCAATAGGTATCCCAGTATTTAAAGAAAACGAAACAAAATCCATCAGAATAGACTTAGCATCAGTCGATAACTTAACTTACATTTCTGATAACTCTGTAGATACCATAGTCACTGACCCACCATACTATGATTCTATTCGTTATGGTGAAATCTCAGACTTTTTTTATGTATGGCTTAGAGCAAATTTATTAAGTATCTTCCCCGAATTATTCTTTAACGAACTAACAGATAAAGACAGAGAAGCAATTGCTAATCCGGGGAGATTCCGCAATATGGGAGTATCCCCAGAAATTCTCGCCAACCAAGACTATGAAGCAAAAATGGCAATGGCATTCGCTGAATACCACCGCGTCTTACGCGACGACGGCGTAATGACAGTGCAATTCAATCACAAAGACTCCGGCGCGTGGGATGTCTTAGCCAAATCCCTCATCGATGCTGGTTTCGAGATTACCGCATCTTGGGCAGTCAGTACCGAAAATCCACAAAACTTACACCAAGCGCAGAAAAACGCAGTATCCAGCACCGTGCTTTTAGTATGCCGCAAACGCGACCCCAACGCCGAACAAGCTTGGTGGGACGACGTGCGAATTGACGTGCGAAATATCGTCTTTGAAAAAGCACCAAAACTCGAAAAATGCTTAACTGAAGATTCACGTCCTGCTGCTGATAGAGTAGCAGATCCGCAACGCCGCATTAAACCTCCTGGTATAAACTTGTGCTTAAGTGCTTTCGGTTCCGCTTTGAGTGTGTTTACCAAATATAGTTCCATCCTCGACAGCGCCGGAAATCAAGTTGAACCCAAAGCAGCATTTGAAGAAGTACGCCAAGCAGTAGTCGAATACCGACTACAAAAGCTATTAGAAGGTAAAGACTTCAACGGTATCGACCCTTTAACCCAATGGTACATCTTGGCATGGGATACCTTTGAAGCGCGAGAATTCCCCTTTGATGAAGCTAGACAACTGGCTTTAGCAGTCGGTGGTTTTGATGTTTCCGATTTAGTCAAAAAACACAAACTACTCGATTCTGCAAGCGGTTACTGTAAATTACTCACCCCGCAACAACGCCTGAAAAAACGCGCCTTCTCCGTCACCGATACTGAATTTTCTGCTAGATATTTAGTTGATGGACTCCACGCCATTATCGCCCTTTACCAAGAGGAAGACAATACAGAACCAGTCCGTAGATTTCTCAAAAATACTGGCTTAGTTAGCAACGATTTATTTATGCGGACATTTGAAGTAGCGTTGAAAGTAATTCCCCGCATTGGTGATGAAAAGAAACGCCTGACTGAAGAAAAAGCCTTATTAGATTTGTGGTTGGCTATGGATGAAATCAAAGCGAAAGTATCTTATGTGCAGCCTGAGATACCATTTAATGAAGGTGGACAATTGAACTTATTCTGATAATTATTTTTGATTTTAATTGTAGTGCGGGCAGCGTTCGACTGAGCGCTCACGCCGAAGTCTTGCCCGCGTTTGTATTATCATATCTCGCATTTGTATTATCGTATCTTGCCCGCGTTTGTATTATCATATCTTGCCCGCGTTTGTATTATCATATCTCGCATTTGTATTATCGTATCTTGCCCGCGTTTTTAATACACCAGGGAGCAAGATGCTCCCACTACCTAATATTTTCTAAGAATAGAGTTAACCTTAAATCAAGGGGGACAAATGAGCTTATTTTGATGACTGTCAACCGTCAACCGTCAACCGTCAACCATCAACCGTCAAGCAACTTATGTTACTTTTAGACCCGAAGACACTTCAACCAACCGAAGACCAACGTATCATTCTTTATGATGTCACCTGGGAACAATACGAGCAACTCTCTGATATGTTTATTGATGAATTTCCCCGGATGACTTATTTAGAAGGAACACTAGAGATTATCATGACTACCTCTCCAGAACATGAGCGCCTTAAAAAAATAATTGCTAGATTACTAGAGGCTTATGCAGAGGAAAGTGATATTAATCTTAATGGTTATGGTAGTACCACCTTTCGTAAGCAAGCCGCTAAAAAAGGCGCAGAACCAGATGAATGTTACTGTCTTGGAGAACTAAATGAAGTCCCAGATATTGCTATAGAGATTGTTATAATTAGTGGCGGAATTGACAAACTAGAGGTTTATCGAGGTTTGGGAGTAAAAGAAGTTTGGTTTTGGAAAAACCAGCAATTTAGTTTTTATTATTTATCAGAAATTGACGGTAAATATACTCAAAATTCTTACAGTAAATTACTGCCAAATTTAGACCCTGTTTTATTAGCTAGTTTTGTCAGTGAAACTAATCAAACACAGGCGGTTAAACTATATCGAAAAGCATTGCAAAATCAAAATGGTTAACCGTTGACTGATAACTGATGATTGTTAATTCATAACTGTCAACCACCAAGGTATTATGTATAACTACAATCCTTTAGAGTGCCTACCTTCATCGGCAGAATTACCAGATTCAGATGATACCCCTGTGGATAACGAACTGCAAATATTAATTCCCAACTTATTGTTAGCCATCTTAGCCGCGATTTGGCAAAACCGCGATGACTGGTTTTTCGGCATTAACATGGGAGTTTACTATATACCCAATAAAAGAGCCATAGTCCCGGATGGATTCCTGAGTTTAGGTGTTGAACGTTTTGTGGGAGAAAATGGACGTTCTAGTTATGTTTTGTGGGAAGAAGAGGGTATTCCACCAATTTTAGCTTTAGAAGTTGTTTCTCAAACTTACAATGGCGAATATGAACAGAAAAAAATTGATTATGCACAATTAGGCATTTTGTATTATGTTATTTATGCACCAACACGGTTACGTCGTAAACGTCAACGTTTAGAAGTTTATCGCTTAATTAATGGTGAATACATTTTACAACCAGGGGATAAAATTTGGATGCCCGAAATTGGTTTAGGTCTTGGACGGGAACAGGGTACTTATCAAGGACGAACAAGAGAATGGCTATTTTGGTATGACGAAAATGGTAACAGATACCAAACCCCAGAAGAACAATTGCAAAATTTATTAGCCAGATTACAACAGCAAGGAATTGACCCAAATACACTTTAATTTGGGAGCATCCCAAATGTGTAAATTTATTTTTTGTAGTGATGGCTCTCTAGCCCGCTTCCTTTGCATTAGGGAGCAAGATGCTCCCACTACAAATTTTATTTTTGCAAAATTGGGATGCTCCCCTTTAATTTTGTTGACGGTTAACAGTCATTAGTCATCAGTTAACTAATAAGGAGATAATCAAATATGAAAGTTAGAGTCATAAAACGTGGACAAAACATTGAAATATTAGCACAACTTAATAATATTCCAGATGGGACAGAAATAATCATAGACGTAGAATTTATTACCAATCAAATTACAGAACCACAACCACCATTAACAGACGAGGAGAGACTAGCTAGACTAAATCAATTATTTGGAGATTGGAAGAACCAACCGGAATTAACAGAAATATTTACAGAAATTGACCAACAGCGCCATACTTATCAAGGCAGAACTTTAGACTCAATTGATAATTAAAATTAGATAACTGGTTAGAAAGTTGAAAAACCTGCGTGAATATCCCTGGAAAATTAGTTACACCAGCAACACCCACAACACCATCACTGATTTCTACATTCCTGCTTTAGAGTGTGCCATTCAATATGACCGGAAAGCAGGTTTTTTTAGCAGTGCCATTTTAAGTAAAGTTGCACGGGGTTTAGGTGCAATGCTGCACAACAAAGGGCGAATGCGGTTAATCATGGGTTGTCAGTTTAGCCCCCAAGATTTACAAGCAATTCAACAGGGATACGAACTGCGAGACGCATTGCTATCTCGTCTAGACGCAGACTTAAAACCACCAGAAAGTTTTGCCCAACTCAAACACTTGGAAATTCTTAGCTGGTTAATTCAAAACCAGTATCTCGATATTAAAATTGCTATTCCTCTTAAAGAAAATGGATTACCTGAAGATAGTACACAGCAACTAGACCCACAGCATATATTTCACGAAAAAGTTGGCATTTTTACTGATAGCAAGGGCGAGAAATTAGCATTTAACGGTTCCAATAACGAATCTATAGGTGGCTGGGAGAGGAATGTAGAATCCTTTCACGTTTATTGTTCTTGGGAGGGAGGAAGGGAACTAGATAGAGTTGAAGAAGAAGTAGCGAGATTTGAGCAACTTTGGTATGACGTATCGCCTAACGTGCGAGTCTTTGAAGTTCCAGAGGCGGTACAAAAAAAGCTGTTGCGTTACGCAAAATCTACTAAACCTGATTGGAATGCTCAAATAGAATTTGATACTCGACCTCTAACAAAAGAATTAAACGTTGTCGGTTTAGAAACCTGGAGTAGTGCGGGCATCTTGCCCGCTACTACCAGTGGCGATACCAATGGCGATACCAGTAGGGATACCAGTAGGGAGCAAGATAGAGATATCAGTAGGGAGCAAGATGCTCCCACTACGAAAACTGAAATAAATAGTGAACAGTCATCAGTTAACAGTCAACAGTCAACAGTCATCAGTGAACAAGAACGATTGGCATTTACTCAACTTGCCAATATTCATGAACATCCCGGCTGCTTGTACTTTTGTTTAAAATCAATTCCCATTCACCCCTGGCCACACCAAATTAAAATCCTGCGCCGCGTTGCTCAAAATTTTCCCCAAAGTTTTCTCATCGCTGACGAAGTTGGTTTAGGTAAGACAATTGAAACTGGTTTAATTCTGCGTTATCTGCTGTTATCTAAAAAAGTGAAGCGGGTACTAATTTTAGCACCTGCTAGCGTTCAACCCCAATGGCAAGAAGAATTGCGGGAAAAATTTAATCTGCATTTTTGGAGTTACACATCTACAGAATTTAAAGACCCCTACAAGCGGACTATCCCCGCAGCAGCTAATCCCTGGAATACTCAAGACTTAATTCTGGCTTCTTCTCATTTGGTGCGGAGAACTGACAGAATGCACCAGATGCTATCAGCAGAACCTTGGGATTTAGTAATTTTAGACGAAGCACACCATGCACGCCGCAAAAGTCCCCAAGACCGCAAGGAAACGCCCAATCGCTTGTTACAGTTAATGACACAGTTGAAGGAGAAGACTAAATCCTTGATTCTTTTGTCAGCAACTCCCATGCAAATTGATGCCATAGAAGTTTTCGACTTGTTAAACCTGCTGGGATTGCAGGGGCATTGGAGTTATGGCGATAACTTCTGCGATTATTTCGCCTCGCTACAAGGTGCTGTCAAGCAGGAAGTAATAAATTTTTGGCAAGTCATGTCTAGCGATTATTTTGGGCGCGGCGGACAGTCTTGTTCTAGATTAGAGCAGTTTTTGGTCAAGAGCGATCGCATTCTTGCTTACAAAATGCAAGATACTTGGCAACGGGGCAAGAAAATCTCCAATCATAAACAATTATTGGCAGATGAAGAGTTTATTGACACTTCACGCCAATACTTGACAGTGAACACGCCCCTAAAAGACTTGATGTTTCGCCACACCCGCGATACTTTACGACAATACTACCGCCGGGGACTGCTAGAGCGAGATATTCCCACCAGAGTTGTACAGGACAACGCCATTACGTTGGAACCACAACGGGAAATACCGCTTTATGTAGCTGTCAGCGACTATGTACGTCATTTTTATCGACTGGCTCAAAAAGATAAGCGTTCTTGTTTAGGTTTTTTGATGACGCTTTACCGTAAGCGTCTAACCAGTTCATTTTATGCTATTAAGTCATCTCTGCAACGTCGATTGGACTACCTATTAACTCAACAGGGAAGCGTTTTAAGTGACGAAGATTTAGTGGATGTAGATAATGAGGATGATACAGTAATTGCGGGGCTGGAATCTTTCTTTGAACCAGTAGACCCCCAGGAAATTCAATATCTTGAAGATTTATTACGCCAATTTGAAAACACTGGGGAAGATAGCAAGCTTTCTCGCTTTATTCAGATTTTACGCCAAGAATTAACTGACCGAGAAAGTGTGATCGCTTTCACCCAGTACACTGACACGATGGACTATCTACGGGATACATTGAAGGAGTTGTACGGTAGCCAAGTAGCTTGTTATTCAGGTCGTGGTGGGGAACTGTACCAGAATGGGGAGTGGTGTCTTGTTCCCAAGGAAGAAATTAAACGCCGATTTCGCCAAGATGAAATCAAAATTCTCCTCTGTACTGAGTCTGCTTCCGAGGGGTTGAATTTACAAAATTGCGGCGTGTTGATTAATTATGATATGCCTTGGAATCCCATGCGGGTCGAACAACGTATTGGGAGAATTGACCGCATTGGACAAAGATATCCGACTGTGCGAATTCACAATTTTTACTATGATGGCACGGTAGAAGCGAAAGTTTATAAAAAATTGCGCGATCGCATTAATGCCTTTGCCACTGTTGTTGGTAATCTTCAGCCGATTCTAGCCCAAGCCCCTACCTTTATTGAACGGGCTGTTATGAGTGCTGATCCAGAAGAAGAGGATGTTTTAATGTCTCAATTCGATTCTGTGTTAGATAGCCCACCACCTCGTCTCGCAATTGAGGAAATGGTAGCAATGGACTTGGACGCTGACTTAGCAGAAATTCAAAAACCAATCCCCTCTGCTCCTTTTATGCCAGAAATTATTGAGCAGTTATTCACCGACTCAGCAATTTTAAAAGCCTGTGGAGTGCAGTTTGAGAGAAGGAGCGAACGTACTTGGCAACTGAATTACAAAGGGCAGGATTACACAGTTACTTTTTACCCTAATGTTTTTGATGAAATGCCTTCCCTACGATTAATGAATTTTGGCGACCCTTTGTTTGAACTTATGATACTTGCGTAAGTCCTATGGAATAGATATTGTTTGGTAAACAAACACACAACGATCGCTCATGGCTGTTTGCTAAGGTAGTGCGATCGCACGGATCAGGAAGCCGTTACCAGGGAATAGTAATAATACTCGCTAGGTCAGATACATAAATTGGCACACTACAACGGTGAAGCGCCGCGCCGACATCCGATGCTAGCAGCAATATTTCATACTCTGTGTCAAAAAGGCTATTTATGTTACAAAAGTTATACTATTTCGATCCATAGTAGTGATAATACTGAGAGTAGCAAAAGTTTTTATTCCAGTAATCAACAGGATAGTGAATTATTCTGAAGGCATTCCGGAAACAGGAGGCAATGTTAGAAAACCTAATATGAGGACTCACTAAGTAACCTACTCATGACCCACCACATGATCGGTAAAGTACTACAAGCGCGTTACCAAATAGTCCAAAACCTAGGTGCAGGAGTATTTGGACAGACATATATTGCCGTAGATATAGATTATCCTGAGAACCCCAAGTGTGTTGTTAAACAACTCAAGGTTAACAGTTCTCAACCCAGTTACTTAGACACATTGAGGTTACGTTTTCTCACTGAAACCGAAACTCTCAAGCGTCTGGGATGCCATAACCAAATTCCCGAACTCATTGCTTGCTTTGAAGAACATGAACGTTTCTACTTAGTGCAAGAGTTTATTGAAGGGCACGCATTGACTGCGGAACTGCCCATCAAAACCCATTGGGAAGGTCTTTGGAGTGAAAGCGCTGTTGTTGAATTCCTGCAAGATGTCTTAGCAATTTTAGAATTTGTTCACTCTCAAGGTGTTATCCATTGTGATGTCAAACCAGAAAACTTAGTCAGGCGTGCTTTTGATGGCAAGCTAGTTCTGATTGATTTTGGTTCCATCCAAGCAGTTGATTTTGGCATGGATGTGGAACTACCCATTTATAAAGTTCCCGTTACTTCCTTGGGTTACATCCCACCAGAACAATTTATTGGTCAAACACGACCCAACAGTGATATTTACGCTTTGGGCATGATTGCCATTCAAGCTTTAACTGGACTTTCACCTTTACAATTCCAAGTCGATACTTATACTAACGAAATTATTTGGCGTTACGATAACACACCCGTTAGTGATTATTTAGCTGCTATTCTCAGCCAAATGATCCGCTACGATTACCAAGAGCGTTTCCAGTCTGCCAGTGAAGTACTGCGTATACTCAAGCAAATGGTATGGGAAACACCGTTACCAGTGCAAATTTTCCCATCCCCAGATGACGAGTCATCTTATGCAGCCAATGAGAGTAAAAATTTAACCAAAACTTCTACATCGTCATCACCATTACTAACAGGTATGAAGGTGGGGTTGTTGACGAATTCTGTATTGATGGGATTGGGTGTGTATTCTTTACTGAGTAATGCTCAATTGCACACAGAAACAGATGTTTTATATAAAGCCACAGAAGAATACCAATCAGGAGATTTAAAAAAGGCGATCGCCCTGGCTAAATCCATTCCCTCTCACAGCAATGTTTATCCAGAGGCAAAAGCCACAATTGATGAATGGGAACAACAATGGCAAGTTGCAGCTGAAAAATATCAATTAGTTGAAAAGGCTTTAAATGAAGGTCAATGGACAGAGGTATTTCGCGTTTCTGCTCAAGTTCCCGATATTTTATATTGGCAAACTAAAACAGATAAATTAGTTGACCAAGCACGCACTAAAATTGAATCACAGGCACAAGATTTATTAGCCAAAGCTTACGATAAAGCAGAGGATAAGGATTTCTCCACCGCTTTAGACTATCTCCGTAAAATTCCCATTGAAAGCTCTGCTAGTGGGTTGGTTCAAGAAAAGTTAGTCGAGTATAAACAAAAGCAATACATCAGAGCCAGTTACTTTTTACAACAAGCTTACAATCAAGCCTATGTTGGTGACTTTGCTGGTGCGATAGAATTTCTCAGCCAGATTGCTAATGATACTCCTGTTTATGCTCAAGCTCAAATCAAAATACTTGAATATACTCAAAAGCAACAGCAATTCCAAAGCAAAGATCTAGCTTTATCAAAATTATTTGCAGCCAGGATAGAAGGGAAGGCTAATACTCGGCGCCGTTCAACTACTAAGGTAGTAAGTTTTGAGGCTGAAAACCATCTGGAAGAGGTAAATATTTGGTAAATGCTAATTAATAGCAAGCTAATGGAATTAGGAAGATGAGTGTATAAGATACTGAATATTGAGTTTATTTTTCCTTAGCTCCCCGACTTTTTTAATAATTCGGGGAGCTAAATTCAATTTATTTTGAATTGATTCATATTCATGGTTTGGTTTGTCTTGGATTGATGAAGTTAGGAAGTCGGAGAATTGGTACAATTACAGACTGGTTTTTTTTGCTTGGTAATTGATTTTGTGCTTGATTGCGGGCGTCTATTGCTTGTTGGTAATCTGGCTTGTATTTAATTGCATTTGTATAGGATGCGATCGCTTCTTCATAGCGGTTCAAATTCCCTAGAGCATTACCCCTACTGTACCAACTCTCAGAGTGATCAACTTTGTACCGAACTGCTTTATTATAAGCAGCGATCGCCTCTTCATATTTTTGTAAAATATATAGTGAATTTCCTAAGCCATACCACGCTTGATAATCATTTTGTTTTACAGATGTAGCTTTATTGTAAGATTGGACTGCCTCTTCATAACGTTGATTTTGATGTAGCGACCAGCCCCGTCCATACCACGCTTGATAACTATTAGGATTATATTTGATTACCTGATCAAAAGATGCAATTGCTTCAGGATAACGCCGCAAATTAATCAGGATATTACCTTTAGCTAACCAAGCTTGATGATGACTTTGCCTGTATTTCACTGCTTGGTCATAAGCTTTTACAGCATCTTCATAGCGTTGGAGATTAACTAATGAATTACCCCAGTGATACCAGGCTTGCTCATAATCTGGTTTGAATTCTACAGCTTTTTCATATGCAGCACCCGCCTGATCATAGCGTTTTAAATAATGCTGTGTTAATCCTTTACTGTACCAAGCTTCATAATAATCTGGTTTTAATTCGATTGCTTGGTCATAAGACTTAATAGCATTTTCATATTGATTTAAATTACTTAATGCTTGTCCTTTAGCCTGCCAAACTTCTGGAGCATCACTTTTCAGTTCTAAGGCTTTCTCAAAAGAGGCGATCGCTTCTTGATATCGCTGCATTTTTTGTAAGCTAAATCCCCTACCACTCCAAGCTTCTAAATAGTCTGGTTGAATTTGAATGGCTTTATCATAGGCTATTAGGGCTGCTTGATATTGATTTAGTTTATCTAATGTTTGTCCTTGCCCATACCACCCTTGAGCATAATCTGCTCTAATATTTACTGCCTTTTCATACACTGCTAATGCTTCTTGATAACGCTGCAAATCAAAAAGTGTATTTCCCTGTTTATATAATTCTGTCGCATTCTGAGAATGGATGGTATTAATCACAAATATAGATGCAGTTCCACCAAGTCCTACAGCTACTATCGCCGCTAAAGCTTGGAAAATTATCTTTTTTTTATTGGTGGGATTTTTAAGTTGCGGCGGTGGAGATGCGGGAGTCAGGGCGATGGTGGGTGAAGATGGCTGGTTTAAATCTCGCAATGCTTGTAAAACCGCAGTGGCGGAAGGATAGCGATGTCGAAAGTCATAACAGACCATTTTGTCTAAAACTTGGGTAAATTCGGGTGAAACTGTCGCCTGATTTAGCCAGGTAATTTCATGGGTTTCAGGGTCTTTGACTAGTTGCTCTGGGGGTAATCCTGTGAGGGCTTGAATAGCAAGTATTCCCACTGCATAGATATCACTACTAAATTGCGGGCTACCTTGAGCCTGTTCTCCAGGAATATAGCCAGGAGTACCGATAGCGACAGTAGATTTAGCTTGTCCTTGGGGAGTAATTACTTGAGTAGTGATTTGTTTAACCGCCCCAAAATCAATCAGCACTAATTTGTCATCTTGCTGGCGTCTGAGTAAATTGTGTGGGTTAACGTCACGGTGAATTACTTTTTGTTGATGGACAAACTCCAAAATCTCTAAAATCTCTTGTAAAAGCGCAATTACCTGGTCTTGAGCAAGAGTTTTCCCTGGGATTAATTCTTTACTCAGGTCATGACCTGGGATAAACTCCTGTACGAGATAAAATTCTGCGTTCTCTTCAAAGTAAGCTAAAAGCTGGGGAATGCGATCGTGAGTCCCTAATTTATACAAAACTTGAGCTTCCGTATCAAATAACCGTCTAGCTATCTCTAAAGTTGCTGGATCAGATGCTTGAGGCTTAAGTCTTTTGACAACACATTGAGGTGAACCTGGTAATTGAGTATCGCAAGCGACAAAAGTCTCACCAAATCCCCCACCTCCCAAGTAGCTAATAATTTGGTATCTGCCAACAAGTGTGTTTCCCAGCATCTGGTTTGCCTAGTTGAATGCGATATTATCTGATTCCAATCTTGCCACAAGCTAACCGGATGAGGGGGCGATGGGGAAAATATTCATCTAAAATTATCAAATTATCATCTCATGATTCCTATTAAAGATAGTATTTACCACCGCAATCAACCTATTATTAATTACTGGCTAATTGGCATTAATGTTGCAATTTTTCTCTGGGAAATACACTTAGAATTAGGTGATAAATTAGGCTATTTCGTCAACCAATTTGGTGTGATTCCTGCTCAGATTACCAGTGCTCTGACAAATGCGATTTTCTCTAATTCCGCAGCTTGGGTAGTTGTAATTTGGAGTTTTGTGTCACTGGTTTCTGGAATATTTCTGCATGGTAGTTTTAGCCAAATATTAGGAAACCTATTATTTTTGTGGGTTTTTGGTAAGACAGTTGAAAATTATCTGGGAAGAAAATATTATTTGGGTTTGTATTTGCTGGCTGGTGTTTTGACAGGAGTTGCACAAATTATCATTGAACCAAATTTAACAGTCCCCTTGATTGGTGCTAATGGTGCGATCGCATCTGTTTTAGGGGCATATCTGATCAAGTTCCCTCAAACGAAAATTTATACGATTTTGCCTCTATTAGTTGTATACATCCCGCTCGAATTACCAGCCTTTTTCTATCTATTTTGGTGGTTTATCCAACAGTCATTTTATGGTATCGGCAATTTACATATTCCCCCGGTGGGTGTGAACCAACCTAGTATTGCTTATTGGATGCAGGTTGTGGGATTATTTATTGGTGCTGCTTTTATGCACTGGAAAAAATGAAGACTATCCTGCACATCACACACAGGCAACAATGGGAGCAAGCCAAACATCTCGGCAGCTATCGTGGTGATACTCTGGATTCTGAAGGGTTTATCCATTGTTCTCACGCTAACCAAATAGTTAAAGTTGCCAATTGGTTCTTTAAGCAAAACACAGGTTTGGTAATTCTCTGCATTGATGCTGATCAAGTTAAAGCTGAAATTCGTGATGAGGAAGCGGAAATAGGTGAATTTTTTCCGCATATTTATGGTGAGTTGAATGTTGATGCAGTGGTTGAGGTGATTGGTTTTGAACCTGGGGAAGATGGTTGTTTTGAGTTGCCACTAGGGGTTGTAAATTTAGAATAACGCACCGGAAAAGAGAGATGGAAAGTCAAGAGTTTGATGTGGGTGGGTATGTGGAGCAAATGGCTTTGTTGCTGGATTTGCAGTTGCGGGATGAGTATCGGGATGGAGTGGTGGCGAATTTTGAGAGAATAAAAGCGATCGCTTATCTCGTAAACTCATTCCCAATACCAGAGGAAGTTGAAGTTGCACCAGTGTTTGAGCCATGAATGATGCTGTGTCAATTGCGGCGGCGGTGCGGGAGGGGAGAGTTAGCGCGGTGGATGTTACCAAGGCGGCGTTAGCTAAAATTGCAGCGCGGGATCATGAACTGAACTGTTTTACGGCTGTAATTACGGAAACGGCTTTAGCAGATGCAGCCAGAATTGATCGTGAAATTGCTCAAGGTAACAATCCCGGTGTCTTGGCTGGTGTACCTTTTGCGGTGAAAAACCTGTTTGATCTCGCTGGTTTAACTACTCTGGCGGGGTCAAAAATTAATGCGGAGAACCCCCCAGCTACCCAAGATGCAACGGCGATAGTCAAGTTAAAACAGGCGGGTGCTGTGCTGGTTGGCGCTTTAAATATGGATGAATACGCCTATGGGTTTGTGACGGAAAATTCCCATTATGGCGCGACTCACAACCCCCACGATTTACAACGGGTGGCTGGGGGTTCATCTGGCGGTTCGGCGGCGGCG
This sequence comes from Goleter apudmare HA4340-LM2, assembly GCA_019359495.1. Taxonomy (GTDB): domain Bacteria; phylum Cyanobacteriota; class Cyanobacteriia; order Cyanobacteriales; family Nostocaceae; genus Goleter; species Goleter apudmare. The sequence continues at coordinate 29,324 of JAHHHF010000095.1, read as the reverse complement.
GTGGCGGCGGGGTTAGTCACGTTGACGCTGGGTTCTGATACCAATGGTTCGATTCGTGTCCCGGCGGCGTTGTGTGGTGTTTTGGGTTTAAAACCAACTTATGGCAGGTTGTCCCGTGGTGGAGTAGCTTTATTTTCTGGTAGTTTTGACCACATTGGCCCCTTTGCGCGTTCCGTGCAGGATATCGCTACGGTGTTTGATGTGCTTCAGGGGGAGGATAATCAAGATCCTGTTTGTACCAAGCTTCCTCCTGAACCATCTTTAGCACAACTCAATCAAGATATATCTGGTATCAGAATTGCCATTGCAGGTGACTATTTTGTTAAGGGTACAGAAGCGGAAGCCCTAGCAGCAGTGGCACAGGTCGCCCGTGCGTTAAATATTACTGAGTATGTAACACTACCAGAAGCAAATCGTGCCCGTGCAGCAGCATTTGTGATTACAGCCAGTGAAGGGGCAAATCTGCATTTAGAGAAATTAAAGTCGCGTCCTCAAGATTTTGATCCCGCCACACGCGATCGCTTTTTGGCTGGGGCATTAATTCCGAGTAGCTGGTATCTACAAGCACAACGGTTTCGGAGATGGTATAGCGATCGCATTCGGGAAGTTTTTCAAAATGTAGATATAATTCTTGCCCCAACCACACCAATTTCCGCGCCCTTAATTGGACAACAAACCATGATTTTAGATGGTGAAGAAATTCTTGTCCGTCCTCATTTAGGGTTATTTACTCAACCATTATCTTTCATTGGCTTACCTGTTTTATCAGTACCAATTCAGCGCCCCAATGCTTTACCTTTGGGTGTGCAATTGATAGCAGCCCCTTACAACGAAGCGCTAATTTTGAGAGTTGCATCTTTCCTGGAATCCGAAGGCATAATTTCAGTAAAAGTGCTTGGTGGAACAGCATCCCCATGAGTACAGAAAGCCTGAAAATAAATTTTCGGCTCATAGATCAAGGGCGTTTTATTGCTTAACTGTCCTCAAGCGATCGTCTATAAGATTAACTAGCAACCTAGGTTATTAGAATTCTTGTCAGCTTTAGATTAACTTTATTTAAGGTAAGTCTTTGAGAACTTGAGTATTAATCGTTTTAAAAATCCGTTCTACAATACCACCTTGGTTTGGGCGATCGCGCAATTCGCACTGAAATCCCAGTTTCTTATCATATTTTTAAGCAAATACTTTTAATTATTGCCATAATTTGGTAATAGGTTAAGGAGTAGCGATCGCCACCTGCAACAGCCGTGTCAATGAAATAACGCAATTTACCAGCCTCATTCATATCTCGGTGTTGGGTTATTCCACCTTCTGATCTGCGATCGCTTGGCTGTAGAATGGTCGATTGGGGCGATCGTTGAAAGCCATAAATTATACCATTGGCATCAAGTCCGAGATCGTACTTTATCCCGTGACGACTTTGTGAAGTTAGTCACAGATAATATGAATTGAATATGTTCTAGCAAGATCACCCATGAAGGTTAGCTTGTTCTTGCAGCCACGGATCTACAGGCTGTCCATCTTTGCGGCGTAACTCAATCTCCACTGCAATCACTTCTTTAGAACCAGGAGGGGCTGGTTTTTGATGGAAAATAATGTCGTAGTCTAGGGGATTATGCTTGCGTTCTTTTAACCAGTCCTGCACTTTAGTTGTAGCAAAGAACGATTGCCCTTGTTCAAACATGCGAGTAATCTGCATTTGTAGGGTATAGGGATTTAAACGACCCATTTTTACCGCCTTTGTAGTTTTTATATCTAGATAACTCTGATGTTAGTTTAACCATGAAAGGATGACTACTTTTCTGTAAAGAAGTATCTCCTGTCTACGTGAGAGGATATATTTTTGACATCCTTTTTGCTATTTTCACTACCTTAGTTCTTATTTGACCTGACTCAAGCAAGTTCTCTCAAGCCTCAAAAGCTTTGATAACAACAGTTTTGCCTGAAAAATATCTGATCATTTCGCCAAAATATTTTTTATAAGTGTATACACTTATAAAATAAGATACTGTAAAAGGCATAGACACCCTCAGATAAGTCGTGACATGATGCATTCATAACAACGCAACGACTATCACATAGGGATTAAAAGACATGTTTAACAAAGGTTTTGTATCTAAGGTAGGATTTTTTATAGCTTTAACAGGAACCGTGCTGATGCCAGCAGATCAAGCAAATGCAGGAACTTTAGTAAACTGGGATGATTACGCTTCTGGGTGGACTGCACCAAAATCAGGAGAAACAAGGAGCTTAGTCTCAGGGAGCGGAACAACAGAGATTAATTTTCTCCTGGGTAAAGATACATCATTCGCAAGTTTTGGTGGTAGTGGCAAAACTCCCCTCATTAACAGCACTCTTAATGGTACTGACCCTAACACAAACAAAAGTCTGCACGTCCAAATAGATCCCAAAAAAGTTGGTTTGCAACAGGGAGATAATTCAGCAACTCTGACTACCAGGTTCAAAAATTTTGGTGGTCTTCTCGAAGGTGTTTCCTTCAAGCTGTTTGATATTGATATCTCTTCTGGTTCTTGGCAAGACCGTGTAATTTTGAAAGGGTTTGCAGGGGGTCAAGTTATTAATCCTATTTTCTCAGTATTTGATTCTACTACTGTCAAAAAAGTTGGTGATTACACCCTTGATGGTATTAAAGCCGCAGGTAACGACTCAGATAATGGCAATGTGACAGTCAGCTTTGCTAGTGCAATTGATGGTTTCGAGTTAGTCTTTACTGATGGTGAAGCTCACGCCAATAGAACTAATTTCAATCCGGGTAGCCACGGTATTGGTATTGGTGACATAACATATACCAAGATTGTTACCGAAAGTGTTCCAGAACCCACTACCATATTAGGTTTGTTGGTATTTGGTGCTTTTGGCGCAAGTTCAGTTCTGAAGCGCAAACAGCATCAACCAGAATAATGATTGAATTGTCGGTTAATTTAGTTGTAGGGTAGGAATTTTGCCTACCCTTTGCTTTTAAGCTCTTACTGCAAGTTTTGGCGATCGCCTGAACCTATTTACTTTAATTTGATGTCAGCTTCTATAATCATGAGAGGGTTCGGCACACCTGATCCTCTTGAGCGGGTCAACAGCATCAAACTTCATCCTTTTCAAGGAAAAGTAACAAAACTGCAAAAGTACGGTAAACAGGAATACTCAATTTACTAGTTGACCGTTAAAATTAAGATTGTCAGGCAAGTTGAGGAGCCGCCAGGATGCAAGTGCCATACGACTCTGATAAGCGGAAATTGTTGTCATCCCTGTCACATGGGGCAATTTTCTTTAGTACAACATTGTTCTCGATTGGAATTCCTATTGTAATTAGTATCATTTCCGACGACCCAGTTGTGAAAAGCAACGCCAAAGAATCGATTAACTTTCACTTTAATGTTTGGTTCTGGGCAACCTTAATTGGTATCCCTCTAGGAATTATCTCTTGGATAACCTTCGGCATTGGTGGAATTTTATTCTTTCCCGTGGTGGCGTTGGGTTTTGCAATACACTGGGGTTTAACTATTTGGGCAATTTTCCACTGTTTAACTAATCCGGATGAATCGTTCCGTTATCCCTTTATTTTTCGACTGTTCTAATTGTAGTTACTCAAAATCTGGTTTTTCTAGTAAAGGGAATGAGAGAATCATCCCTTTTTTGTTTTTATTTTATTGTGCGATCGCTTTGTATAAATTTCTTTAGCCTTCAAATGTCTTGAGAATCTACTCTGGCAGAAGAATATTCAAGATTCTATGACTTTTGCAATATATCTAATACTTACTACTCGCAAAAAGAGCGATAATAATTACTGCCATTCTTTTTTGATAACACTCGATACACCCTTATTTTATAAAGGGGTATAACCCCTCTTTGCAAAAATGCAAAAGAGGTATCAATAACGCCTAAATATAACAACCAATAAATTAATTATTGGTGTGGATTTGATTGGGGCAATTTTTTGAGCAGTTAGACCAAAGGAGGTTCAGATGAGTCGTCTTATTTATGAAAGTTCAGTTTCGTATAAAGGATATCTCATCATTCCATTTGTTTTTGGTAAAGCAGATAATTACGAAATTTATTCGTATAAACTCTTATCAGAAACTGGATATAAAAGCCATTTTCATAAATCAGAGAATCCAGCAGAAATCTATGGCAATAGCATCAATAACATCATAGAAATTGCCAAAGAACATATTGATAAAAATGCTGAGTTTGTGAGCAAAGGAGATGGTTTTAAGTCTCGCTATATTTATCGCAACAATTTGATTATCGTCTTTCAGGAAGGTGGTAAATATTTTTATGATCATTATCCACCAGAATTATTGAATAACATTGCCGCCCCAAAATTATTCAAATCAGAATTTGAATGTTTAAACTGGATCAAGCAAGGGTTTGAAGGACGATATACTCGGCAACGAGTAATATAAAAAGCAACCTTCAAAAAGCTAAGGCAACCAAAAGTCAGGCAAGATAGATTTACCCAAGTCGCGCACTGTCTGGTTAAGTCTTCTTGCTACTTTTATATGTGCTTCATCTTCCTCAACAGATAAAATCTCAGATAACTGACCTTTTCCTAAAGAAGAAACTACTAAATTTGCTGCTTCTAATCCTGTGACATAGGCCTTTTCTTGAGACCAAGAACCGTGACGATTGATAATCCAATCTCCACTCATAAATACATTTTTAAAACTAGTTTTAGCTGGCAACATCTGGCGGTAGCTACCAGGAGCTAAATGAGTTACAGCATTCGGTAAACGAATCACACTACTATCAATAATCTTTGCTTCTCTAAATGCTGGTATACAAGTTGCTAAATAACCCTGAACTATGGGCAAAATTTCTGCGTCACTTAAATTGAGAAACTGATTGGCGTGATAAAAATCAGCTTCAATCACCGTTCCAGGTTCATCTTGATATTCATCATGTAATGCATTTAAATCAAAAAATGTCCATCCTGTAGTGACATCAAATCCAAAGCAAGCATTAGAAGGACGAGGAATATCAATTTTGCGGTCAAACCACAACCGAGTTGCTAATACATCAATTGCACCCAAATTATGTAAATTGCGAAATTCTTCACGGCTTTGTAAGCTAGGGCTAGTAGAGACGATTTTCTTCATACCAGTGACACCAACTGCAAAAATCACAGCATCTGCATCAAAGGTTTCTTCACCGCAAACAACACCAGTGGCTCGATTATTACTATCAACAATTAAGTCAGTGACGCGGCGTTTAGGTAGTAATCTGGCGCCAGCTTTTTCAATCTTCTCTACCCAAGGACGAAATATCTTTTCCCCGACGGTTCCTCGACACCAAACTACATCAAAATCATGTTGATGTGCCAAAATAAAAAAGTACAGCATCCCTAAAGTTGCGGCGGCTGAACATTGTTCACCAGGGGCAAATAAACCCACTAACAACATTGGTTCAAAAGCATCTCGATAAAGCCTTGCAGAGACACCAAAAGTTTTGAATAATTCACGGGCGGTTACAGAGTCATAACGCCGCCAAGCTGCATCAGAATTGTCAAAATCAACAACGGCATAAAGTAAAGGTAAGGCACTGAGACGGTGAATTAATGGCAACCTTTGAAACTGAGTGTAGAGAAATGTGCCCAGAGGTGCAGGGAGTCGCAGTAAATCTTGAAAAATTGGTGATTCAACTTCTAATCCCGCAGGGGAATACTGCGCGGAACGAGTCCAAGTAGTAAAGGGATTTATTCCTAATTCATTAATTAAAGCAAAAATATTTCTGTAAGGATACCAGAAGCCGTGAATCCCCGCTTCTACAGACTTTCCGGCTGCGGTTTTCCAGCCAGCTACTAGTCCACCGGGATGAGGGCCTGCTTCTAGTAGTGTCACATCATATCCTTGCTTTGCTAACTGGTAGGTTGCGCCTAAACCAGCCCAACCTGCACCCACGACTACTACCCGTTTTTGTTGTAACCCTACTGTCATCCCCGCCTCCGCTTGTTGCAGTCCCTCAATAAATTTAACAGAGGGCGGAGGCAAGGCGTGGTCTGTGTCATTAATTTTGCTGGGTAAAGTCGTTTGTAGTAAAGACTAAAGTGCTTACTACGAACCTAGCCAAACTTTTTAGACTAACCAGTAATTTTAAATCAAATATCGCCGATGTAGCATTAACAGCAGAGCGCTTATTACTCTGGCGGAGTTTTCCCCCCGCCTGCATATACTGCAAACTATTCTTACCATAGCGCGTCTTGACACTCAGCAACATTCTTTGCGAATCAGAGGTTATTTATAAAGTAAAAATAAAATTATGGTAGCCGCATAATATGGTGCGTTACGGCTAATTCTCATTGTTTGTGAGTCTCAAATATACACTAATATAGTGTAAGTTGAAAAAGTTTGATATTTAGGATAATAAATAATGTATCAAACAGATCCGCCACTCCCTGCGAAAGACACGTTACCGACAATGTATGATCTTCCTAGCGAAGACCCAGAGGAACCAGGCTTGCCAGATCAATTTCATTTATTGCAACCACAATTATTATCAGAAACATTTCGTCCTCCTCATTATCCTATCGAGGAAATATTTACAGCTAGTGATCTGAATCTTTATTATGATTCTCGTCATCCACTGTGGTATAAACGCCCAGATTGGTTTGCAGTTGTGGGTGTTCCTTATCTTTATGACAATAGAGATTTGCGTTTAAGTTATGTGGTTTGGCAAGAAGCTATTAATCCTTATATTGTTGTTGAGTTACTGTCACCAGGAACAGAAAAAGAAGATTTAGGTCAGATATTGCAAGATGTAGAAAAACCTCCTGGTAAATGGGAAGTTTACGAGAAGATTTTGAGAATACCTTATTACGCCATATTTGACCGCTATAAATCTGAGTTTAGGATGTTTCAATTGACAGGCGATCGCTATGTCGAAACTTTGCATAAAACAGCTTTAAATTCAAATTCCCGTTTTTGGATTCCTGGCTTACAATTAGGTTTAGGAGTGTGGGAAGGTAATTATAAACATGTCCAAATGCCTTGGTTACGTTGGTATGACCAAAATGGTAATTGGATGTTAACTCCCGCACAAGAAGAAAGACAGAAAGCCGAACAGGAAAGACAAAAAACAGCAAGATTAATTGCACAATTGCGTGCCCTGGGTGTTGAACCTGATTTAGATTAGGGTTGTGAGTTGAATGATCGCTAAAAAAAAGAACTGCACCTGTGAATGTCTAAAGATACGCATCACAGATGCAGAATTCGTTTAAATAACGAGCGCGGAGGGATTTGAACCCCCGACCCACAGAACCGGAATCTGTTGCTCTATCCACTGAGCTACGCGCCCTCGTACTGGATGATTATAGCATAATAATGCTAAAGATAATCGGCGGGGTTGATGGGTGTGCCATGACGACGGACTTCAAAATGGAGGTGAGGCCCGGTAGATAGTCCAGTCGAACCAACAGCAGCGATCGCCTGTCCGCGTTGTACTCCTTGACCTTCGGAAACATACAATTCGCTGCTATGTCCATATAGTGTGGTTATACCTTGTCCGTGGTCGATAATTATGGCTTTGCCATAGCCACCATACCAGCCGGCAAAAATCACTGTTCCGGAATCAGCTGCGCGAATTGTACTACCGTAATTAGCGGCAAAATCTAATCCGCCATGAAAACGGCGATAGCCTAGAATCGGGTGTATCCGCCAACCAAAAGGACTGCTGGTGGGTGCATCGCTGGGAAATGCGAGTATCCCTGTACCACGAATAATGATACCTGTACGGCTGTTTGTCTTCGTCTGGGCTGCTGCTACTTTTTGTTGAATTAAGACTGCTAAATTTTGTGAATCTCTCTCTAATTGGTTTTGTGCTGCTTCTAGGGCGAGGCGATCGCTATTGAGGCGTTGAATTAATTCTGACTGTAACTGCGCTTGCATTTGATAATCGGCTTTTTGGGCTAGCAATTCCTGACGCATCAAGGAAATTTCGTTTTTTTGCTCTTCTAGTGCGGTTTTTTGCTTGTTGATCAGGTTAGCTTGGGTGTTAAGTTTTGCCAAAATTTGTTGGTCTGCCTGATAAACTAACTTCAGCTGATGACGACGGCTGATAAAGTCACTGAGATTATGGCTTTGCAGCAAAACTCCCCAACCTTGAGCAGTTGGCGATCGCTGGAGAAAACGCAACCTTGCTACAGTTGCTACCTGACTTTGTGCATAAACACTTACCGCCGCCGCTAAATTAACTTCTAATTGCTGGAGACGTCGGGTAGCTTGTTGTAATCGCAACTCACTATCTCGAATCTGACTATTAGTGGTTTTGAGGTTTTGCTTTAAACCAGTGAGGTGGCTTTGCGCTGCATTTTGCAGATTAGTTAAGCGATCGCGTTGCTTGACTACATTTTGGCGTTCTTGCTGAATTTGTTGTTGTTGCTGTCGGAGGGTGTCAATTGTAGGTGCAGGTGTCGCAGATACTGGTAGCCAGAACAGAATACAGCAAAGTATCAACAAACTCCCCCAAAATTTCCCAGGTCGAAGAAATGGCGCTTTCATGCCGTTATAGCCAAGAGATTGCAAGCATAAACAGCATTATTCCCAAAACTGGGGAACATCTAACATGCAACTGTAAATTATCCTGCTGAAAGTTGTTGACTATTGACTGTTAACTGTGAGTAGTTAACTGCCAACAGTAACAATGGGATACTTTTTTAGTATTTCTTGAAAAATGTAAATCAAATTTGTAGCACACGTACAATTATGTTTAACATCCAAAGCATAAATATCTAGCTATAAAAATAAGGTGATGATAAATAACGATGGCGTTTTTTTAATCTCAGGAAAGCGGATTAATCATTAGGAATTGGGTCAATATTTGCACACATTGCCGATATTAAATCGAACAATTGAGAGCATCGCTTAAGGAGAAAATAATATGCCACGACCAATACACAGTTCAGTCATTGTGATTACAGGTGCATCTAGCGGAATTGGGCGAGCGACAGCACTGGAGTTTGCTAAACACAATGCCAAATTGGTGCTAGGCGCAAGGTATGAAGCAGCTTTGCGAGAAGTTGCTGAAGATTGTCAACAATTAGGTGGCGAAGTGGTGGTAGTGCGAACTGATGTTACCTACGAATCAGATATTCAAGCATTAACACGCCGGGCAATTGAAGCCTTTGGGCGGCTAGATGTCTGGGTTAACAATGCGGCCGTCAGTGTATTTGGCCGCTTTGAAAAAGTACCTATGGAAGTTTTCCGCCGGGTAATGGAAACTAATTTATTTGGTTATATTTACGGGGCACGTGCTGCTTTGCCTCACTTCCGTGATCAAGGTAATGGTAACTTGATCAATGTTTCTTCAGTTGTCGGAGTTACTGGTCAGCCATACACGATTCCCTATACCATCAGCAAGTATGCGATTCGTGGATTATCCGACTCCTTACGCATGGAATTATATCTAGACAATGCATCTGATATTCATGTCTGCACAGTCTTACCGGGTTCTATTGACACACCAATTTTTCAACACGCAGCTAATTACACTGGTCGCCAAGTCAAACCTATGACACCTGTATACCCTGCCAAACAGGTTGCTGAAGCAATTGTTGGGTTAGTGGAGAAGCCACAGCGAGAAGTCCTTGTTGGTCAAGCAGCTTATTTGCAAACATTGCAGAAAACCTTGCTACCTGAAGTATTTGAGCGGATGATGGCACGTCAGGTTGACCAAGACCACTTCCTAGACTACAAATCAGTTCCTGAAACTGATGGTAATGTGCTTGAGTCAATGGAAGATTACACTGGTGTGAGTGGGAACTGGCTGGATACTGACGGCAGAACGACATCAGATGTTTGGGATATGGCAAAGCAGACAGCACAGAAAATTGGTCTACCGATTTCTATTTAGGGAATATATCGGATTATTATTTGATTTTTGAACGACAGGTAGTGGACTGTCTAGACGAAAGTAATGGATTAGGCGTGGGTTGGGTTTCCTGATGTCAACCCAACCTGCATTTTTTTGCATCATTTTAGCTTTGATACGCCACTACAAATACTTAATTATTTTCACAAATAAAATTGGATTTCTATAGTTTAGATATAGAAGAAAAAGAAGCCGCTATCGAGCAGCTTCTTTAAGCATAAGGAACGTTAAAAATAAATATTTGGTTTACTGATCTAGAGGTGTAAGTCGATCAGTAATTAAGCATAATTTGGCATTTCTCTAAAACGTCTAAAATGACTAATTCTTAATTACTTCTATTGGTGCTGAGGAGCAGCTTCTGGTTTTATTTGTGAACTCAAAATTATATTAAAGCTATTTTATAGAAATTAATTCGACCAAAAGTCACAAATATACCCATGACTTTAGTCACAACATAAAACCACTCGACTAAGGCGATCGCTATCTTTAAATGGCTTTTGAACTTGTTGGGCAAGGTTAAACTTAACCCGATTACTGCCCAAGCTAACCGTGGTGTATTCCCGGCGTTGGGGAAAATTCACTAGCTAACATCGAGTTGAGCTAAAAATTTGAGTGCTACTTGAGTAGCAATTCGCCTTTACAGTTTATGATGCCTCAAGATACAAATATTCTTACTTTCTGTGTCAAACAAGTTAGTTGAGAAAAATTATTAATGTTGCATCGATGGGAGGCAAGATATAGTAGCCTGTAGACAGCTAATACATCACGACAGCAATAACAAATAAGAGATGCAAAATCTCTGACTTCCAATCCATAAGTCATTAAGAATGGAAAATATTTGTGAGTAATGATCGGCAAAAGTCTAAAGAAACACCCCAAAGCAGATTTCTGGGACAAACAGCGGCCAATCAAAGCAGTATTTCTAGTAGTACCTCTACAAGTCAGATGCGAGTCACGCTGAAGGTCAATGGCAAACTGCAAATTTTAGAAATTGAACCGAGGGTGACGCTGCTAGATGCCTTACGGGAACAGCTGGGGTTAACAGGGAGTAAGAAGGGCTGCGACCACGGTCAATGTGGGGCTTGCACAGTTCTAATTGATGAGAATCGGGTTTATGCTTGTCTGTCTTTAGCTGTGATGCAGCAAAGCAAGGAGATCACCACAATTGAGGGACTGGCTGGAGGCGATCGCCTACATCCGATACAAGCTGCTTTTATTGATAATGATGGCTTTCAATGTGGTTACTGCACACCCGGACAGATTTGTGCGGCAGTAGCATTGCTCAATGAAGTTAAGCAAGGTAGTGCCAGTGTTGTCACTCCTGATTTGACTTGTCCGCCGCAGTTGGCAGACCTCTCGGCAACGGAAATCCAAGAGCGACTGAGTGGAAATCTGTGTCGTTGTGGTGCCTACAATGGCATTATCGCCGCCGTGCAGCAAGCAGCCGGACAAAATGAGAGTGCTGAGTAGATTTGTAGTGTTCAAAGTATTCCTTAAGCATCACTAAAGTGCTGACTACCAAACTCTGACATTAAAAATTAATGAATAATTTCTCCTATGTCCTAGCTGCCTCGGTGGCTGATGCCTTGCAACAGGTAGTTGCAGCACCAGAATCAAGATTGATCGCGGGTGGTACAAACCTAGTCGATCGCCTGAAAGTATTTCTTGATCAGCCTAGTTTATTGATCGACATTTCCCGCCTCGCTATTAACCAAATAGAAACCACACCAGAAGGGGGTTTACGAGTTGGCGCGCTGGTGACAAACACCGCCCTCGCCAATCATCCCGATGTTCGACGTAACTATCCTTTATTGTCCCGTGCCATCCTTTCCGGTGCGTCCCAGCAAATCCGCAACGTGGCGACTGTCGGGGGAAACATCCTACAACACACTCGCTGTCCTTACTATTACGACACAGCATTTCCTTGTAACAAGCGTCACCTTGGCAGTGGTTGCCCCGCAGCCATTGGGGTGAATCGAATGCACGCTATTTTGGGTGCTAGTGATCAGTGTGTAGCCGTCCATCCGTCGGATATGTGTGTGGCACTGGCTGCTTTAGATGCGATCGTGGAAGTAGAAGGGGCGCAAGGACAACGGCAGATTCCTTTTACAGAGTTCCATCGTTTACCAGGCAATGAACCGCAACAAGATACAGTACTTGCACCGGGGGAACTGATTACCGCCGTGATTTTGCCGCCCCTGGCTTTTGCACAATCTGGTGTGTATTTGAAACTCCGCGATCGCACATCCTATAGTTTCGCCTTGATTTCTGTAGCCGCCGCCCTTGACTTGAAAGGGGAAGAAATTCAAGCAGCACGGCTGGCCTTGGGAGGCGTGGCTCATAAACCTTGGCGATCGCTAGAAACGGAAGCATTTTTACAGGGTAAACCCGCAAATGCCACAACGTTTGAGCAAGCTGGAGAATTGGCTCTCAGAGAAGCCCAGCCCCTGACTCATAATGCTTTCAAGGTAAACATGGCAAAACGCAGCATCAAACGCGCATTAACTATTGCAGCCCAAGGTGGAGGTGTAGCATGAGCAAGGTAATTGGACAGGCGATCAGTCGCAAAGATGGACGAGCTAAAGTTACAGGTACTGCAACCTACGCCGCCGAACATCAAATTCCCGGATTGGTTCATGGCTACTTGGTGACAGCCAGCATTGCTAGTGGACGCATTCAGCAAATTGATACTAGTGCAGCCAAGCAAGCACCAGGAGCGATCGCTGTCTTTACCCATCAAAATGTGCCACAAATTAGCAAACCCCAAACCGGAATGCTCTACGAACAAAGGCTACCGTTGGCAGATGATCGTGTGTACTATGGTGGACAAATCATTGCTTTGGTGGTTGCACAGACCTTTGAACAGGCAAGAGATGCCGCACATTTAATACAGGTTAAGTACGAAAATACCACAGCGTTAGTTGATGCCCAACAAGCCATCTTTGAAGATGTAAAATCATTCATGGGTGAGGCGTTGCAATTGGAGCAAGTTGCCGTCGGAGATTTCGCCGCAGCCCTAGCCAGTGCCACAACCAAAATAGAGGCAACCTACACCACTCCTACAGAACTCCATGCACCGATGGAACCTCACGCCATCATTGCTCACTGGCAAGGTTCTGACTCCCTCACCATCTACGAGCCGAGCCAAGCCCTCGCACTCATGCAGTATACCTATGCTCAACTCTTTGGCATTCCCCAGGAGCAGGTGCGGGTGATTTCTCCTTACATCGGGGGTGCATTTGGCTCTAAGGCCTTTCCCTGGCCTCATGCCATACTCTGTGCGGTGGCGGCTCGTGAACTGCAATGCCCGCTTAAATTGGTCTTGAGTCGCCGTCAAATGACCGCCAATACTGGACATCGTTCGGAAACTGTACAGACCATCAGTTTAGGGGCTGATGCTGGGGGCAAACTCATCGCCATCGACCATGTAGCCAAGTCCTGTACATCCCTGGTGACGGCTTTTCCGGAACCTTGCGTTCTGATTACCCCAGCCATGTATGCAGCACCCAACTTGCGGGTCAAGCAACAACTCGCAACCATGAATGTCGGTAGTCCCACCTTTATGCGGGCACCTGGGGAGAATCCAGGGATGTGGGCACTAGAATCAGCAATGGATGAACTAGCCTGGGCGCTGAACATCGACCCGGTGGAACTGCGACTCAAAAATGAAACACAACAACATCAGTCTAAAAAATTACCCTTTTCCGCCAAGTCCTTCGCCGACTGCTTGACTGTGGGATCTGCCCAATTTGGTTGGCAAAATCGACCGCAGCCGCGATCGCTCACCCGTGGTGGCAAACTTGTAGGATGGGGGATGGCAGCTGCTACCTTCCCTGGTTATCGGGGGCAAGCTTCAGCCCAGGTGAGACTGTTAGCCAATGGCACAGCCCAAGTCCTGACATCTGGGAATGATATGGGTACTGGTGCTTATACCATAATTGCCGCCACAGCCGCCGATATGCTCGGTCTACCCGTCGAACAAGTGCATGTCCAGTTGGGCGACTCCCTATTACCCAACGGTGGTATGGCCGGGGGTTCGATGATGACTGCCTCCCTAGCTCCCAGCGTGATGGCGGCTTGTCAAGAAGTACTGAAAATTGCCAACGTCACCACGGCATCAGAGGCCTTTGCCGCCCTGCGCCAATCTGGACTGCCAGCCTTTGAAGCCACCGCTACCACAGCCCCAGGTGCTGAAACCAAGCAATGGGCATTCCAATCTTGGGGCGCTCACTTCTGCGAAGTCAGCGTCGATGAAGAAATTGGACGCCTGCAAGTCACACGCTGGGTATCGGTGATGAATATTGGCCAGGTGATGAATGCTAAAACTGCTGCTAGCCAAGTACGCGGTGGGGTGATTATGGGCATTGGACAAGCCTTGATGGAGGAGTGCAACTATGATCCGCACATTGGTTATCCCGTGGTTTATGACTTAGCCACCTATCACTTCCCAGTTCATGCAGACATTCCTCAAATTGGCGTCACCTTTGTCGGTGAACCCGACTTCAACTTTAACCCTGCTGGGGCTAGAGGTGTGGGTGAAATTGGCATTACAGGAGTTGCAGCTGCGATCGCCAATGCCACTTATCATGCCACTGGTAAACGAGAGCGAACGCTCCCCATAACTCCAGACAAGTTGATTGGGTCATAGAGTTGTGCGGTTCAATTCAAACGGCTAGTTTTTACTACGAACTTATCAAGTCTGTAATAGAAAAATGTCGCTGTTTATCTAATTCTTGCAGCCGCATTTTTTCAGCATAAAAAGCATTGTAGTATGATTGCCATCGCTCCGGTTCTGTATCTGGATCGGTTGCTTGCCAAAGTTCTAAGAAGTGGCGATAGCGCTTTTCGCGTAATACTCTTTCCATACAGGCGATCGCAGCTTGTACAACATGAGGAGTCCGCAAGATGTCTTTTTGCATTTTCTCACTCAGGTGGAACAGATGGGATACCAAACCCATTTCTTCAGGAAACTCTGGGTAGATATCTTGCAGATTTGATACTAAATCTACTTCCATTTTTACTGAAATCTGTATAATTTGTTGCCACAAAAAGCGGTGATGGGAAAGACTAAATTGTAAATCTCGCTCCTCTAAGGCAGCAAGAATAGTTGGCCGTTGTTCAGGACAATGGAGGTAAATCCGCAGCAATAAAGCTTCTGCTTGTTCTAAAAGATTAGGTTCATTGGAGATCGGGGATGGGGCGGTTTTTCTGCCATTCCCACCTCTCTTGGCTGATGCAGACTTGTTGAGACGTAGCAATGATACGTCTGATTGAGGCACAATTTGAGTTAACAGGTTTTCTATTCTTAGTGGTATGAGTCTGGTATCCCCTAAGCTGAGAATTTCCGCACAGTAGGAAACGTAATAATTGCGAGTATCATTATTTTCTATGTTTTTCAGTAATTTTACTATTTGCTGGGTTACTTGCTGAAAATCAGTAGCCTCTCTTAAATCACGGTTTTTAATAATTTGTTGAATTTGCCAATTGAGCCACAGAGGGGCATTCGCCAACAGTTGCTGATAATCTTCTAGTGTGTGACTGTGCAAGTATTCATCAGCATCCTTGCCATCAGGGATGTTCAAAATCTTCATTTGAACTTCGCCCTTATATGCCAGTTGTGCTATTTCGCCGATCGCGCGTTCGGTGGCATTTGTCCCGGCTTGATCGGCGTCAAAGTTGAGTACCAGTTTTTTTGATTCGGTGTAACGTAATACCAGCTTTACTTGTTCGATGCTCAGAGCTGTACCAAGGGAAGCCACAGCGTTATTAATACCAGCAGCGTGGAGGGCGATCGCATCAAAATATCCCTCTACCACCACCACTTGATCGAATTGGGAAATCCCGGCTTTGGCTTGATCGAGGGCAAATAGGGTTTTCCCTTTACTAAAAAGTTCAGTTTCTGGTGAATTTAAATATTTAGGCTGCTCATCAGTCAGGGTTCTCCCACCAAAGCCAATCACCCGCCCTTGCACGTCTCGGATGGGAATCATCAAGCGATCGCGGAACACGTCATAATAACCGCCCCCTTCCTTACGGGGTTTAATCAATCCCGCTTTTTCTACCAGCTGCGCCGGATAGTGTTTACTGTCTATCAGATAGCGAGATAGAGTTTCCCAACCAGGGGGAGCATAACCTAAGCCAAACTGTTGAATTGTCGCTTCATGGAGTTGGCGATCGCTTCGCAGATATTGTATGGCTTTTTGCCCTTGGGATTGTCTCAAGACATGTTGATAAAACTGTGCTGTCGAAGCCAGAATTTCATACAGTTGTTCACGCAACGACAACTGACGCTGTAATTCTTGCCTTTGTTCTGGTTCCAGAGTTTGTACAGGTACTTGATACCGCCGTGCTAAATCCAGCACCACATCAGCAAAAGAGCGTTTCCCCACCTCCATCACAAACTTAATGGCATTTCCCCCAGCTTGACAGCCAAAGCAGTAATACATTTGCTTGGTTTGACTGACAGTAAAACTAGGAGACTTTTCATCGTGGAAGGGGCACAAACCTACAAAATCCTTACCCCGCTTACGTAAAACCACATATTCTGAGACGACATCGACAATGTCAGCACGTTGTTTAACTTCTTCAATTGTGTCTGGGTGTAAGCGGGGAATTTGCATTTTTGTTATTTGTCATTTGTTGTTTGTTATTTTGTAGAGACGTTGCAGTGCAACGTCTGTTATTTGCTATTTCTCCTCATCTCCCCATGCCCAATGCTCTATGCCCCATTCCCTATTATATTGTTGTTGTTCAAGCCAGAATGAGGCATACAATTACTTAGACTAAGTTTTGTCAGAGGAAATACTGAACATGGGGCGTATTTTTATCTCAGCAGCTCACGGAGGCATAGAAGCAGGAAAAACAGATCCAGGCTCAATCGCAGGTGGCACAACTGAAGCTAAAGAAATGATTATGCTGCGGGATTTGATTGTAACGGAATTAAGGGCACGTAGCTTTGAAGTTTTGTGGGTTCCTGATGACCTCAGTACTACCCAAACCATCACCTGGATTAATTCCCGTGGTCGTTCTACTGATGTGGCGTTAGAAATTCACTGTGATTCTGCTAGTAGTCCCAGTGTGCGGGGGGCTAGCGTCTTTTATATTGCCAACAATACTGCACGGAGAAGCCATGCAGAACTGCTACTAATGGCATTATTACGCCGTGTCACTCAGTTACCAAATCGCGGAGTCAAGGCAGATACAGAAAGCGGATTAGGTAGCTTAATCTTCTGTCGCCAAATCCAAATCCCTTCTTTGTTGATGCAAGTAGGCTTTCTCAGTAGTCCAGACGATCGCGCCTTGCTGCAAAATCGTCGCCGGGATTTTGCCCTAGGAATAACTGAAGGAATAGTCTCCTGGAGTCGGATCATTGATCCTGTGACGGTACCTCCCGCAGAACCAACCTATCCGGCAATTAATATTAATATCAATGGTCAAAATTACCAAGAGCAGGGGATATTGATTAATGGTAATGCATATATTCCCATTGATTTAGTAGACCGCTTGCGAGCTGATTTGTCAAAAGCGCCTAATGTCAACCGGGTTTCATATCGGCGAGTGGTATACGTCAAAGCGATCGAATTACGGGATTTTCGTGTATCTGTTGGTTGGGATAATGCAACTCGTACCGTCACCCTGCGCTCAATTTCGGCAGTTTGCCCTGGACAATTTGATCTAATTGTCTCCAACGGTCACACATCAGAAAAGGAGTTACAGTCATTTTTGAGAAGCAATAATGAAAGTGCCTTGGTGCAGTTTCCCGACTTGCCAAAACTATATCGGGAAGAAGCTAGTACAGAAGGGATCAACTATGATATCGCCTTTTGTCAAATGTGTGTAGAAACCGGCTTTTTGCGCTTTGGTGATGATATTAAACCCCAGCAAAATAACTTTGCAGGTTTAGGTACTATTGGTGGTGGTGGCGCAACAGCGTCCTTTCAGAGTGCCAGAATTGGTGTTAGGGCGCACGTCCAACATTTGAAAGCTTATGCCAGTCTAGAACCTTTGGTACAGGAAGTTGTAGATCCCCGGTTTCGTTTTGTAACCCGTGGTATTGCGCCATTAATCGATCAGTTATCGGGGCGTTGGTCAGCAGATTTGGAATATGGTAAAAAAATTACAGCCATGCTACAACGGCTGTATGATTCGGCAGGGTTGTCATGAGTAGGTCGGTACAAATACAGTTCACTGACTAGGGTTGTTATTTGTCAAGGGTCAGAGACGCGATTATACTCTGACGAGAAGCCGCTCTACGAGCGTCTACGCGTCTGTGCAAGGTCAAGGGTCAAGAGTCCAAATTTTGAATTTTGAATTGATTCGTGCCCTATCCCCCATGCCCATATTTTAAATAAATGTGACGTTTAATTGCGTTATTGTAAAAGTCAGCTTCCCCTAGTTGATTTATGAGCAAGTCTCACGATAAGACAGCCGCAACGACTTCCCTCAATCACCATGATCGCCAACCAATTCATTTACCTGGTTCGATACAACCTCATGGTGTACTATTGGTGCTTGATACTCAGCTAGAGATACTACAAGTTAGCGAAAATACCAAAAAATACTTAGATAGACAACCTGATGATTTACTCGGCAAATCGCTGGAATGCTTGATTGACAGGCAAAAAGTTGCAGCAATTAGGCATTCTTTGGTTACAGAAATTGGCAGTACCAATAATTTTAAAGTATCGATAATGACCGAAGATGGCGATCGCTATTTTGATTGCGTAGTTCATCGTAGCCAAAGCAATGTGATTCTAGAACTGGAACCCACGGACTCGATCACTGGGATAAGTTTTTTCAGCTTTCATGCTTTGGTCGCTGGAGCGATCGCTAAAATGCAAAGTACACCCAACCTCACAGAATTTTTGCAGTTAGTAGCTGAGGAATTGCAAAAAATCATCGGTTTCGACCGGGTAATGGTTTATAAATTTGACCTACAGGGTGCTGGCTCTGTGATTGCCGAAGCTAAACGAGTAGATTTACCATCTTATTTAGGACTCCACTACCCCGCTACAGACATTCCTGAGCAGTCTAAGGAATTATACAGACGTTGTCTGCTGCGTTTCATCCCCAATTTAAATGCCCCATCTGTGAAGCTGGTGCCTTTGATGCCGGTTGATTTAAGCTTGTCTGTACTCCGCAGTGTTGACCCCTGCTGTGTAGCATTTCATGACAATATGGGTGTCGCAGCTATGCTGGTGATTTCCCTGATTCAAGAAGGGAAACTTTGGGGATTAATTTCTTGCCATCACCACAATCCGAAGTATATTACTTACGAAGTGCGGAAGATATGCGAATTTTTGACTCAGATTGTCTCTTCGGAGTTAACCCACAAAGTTAGTCAATCAGAGTCGGACTATAAAGCCAAACTCAAGTCCCTACAGTCGGAATTTTTAGAGTCTATTTCCCAAGCAGATAACTTTATTGATGCCCTGATTAAACCAGAAATCCGCTTACTAGATCTTGTGAGTGCTGGAGGTGCGGCGGTTTGTCTGGGTGATCAAATTACCTTGGTGGGAACAACACCAGATATGGAAGCGGTGCGGAAACTGATTGTATGGGCAGATACCCAAGTTACAGACAACTTATTTGCTACTGATTCTCTGCCAAAGTTATACCCAGAGGCGCTGATATTTAAAGAAGCAGCTAGTGGTTTGCTGGTGCTGCGGATTTCCACAGTCCGGCGCTATTACATCCTATGGTTCCGCCCGGAAGTCATTCAAACGGTCAACTGGGCAGGTAATCCCCATGATTCGCTGAAAGTCGAGGCAGATGGTAGCATTACCTTGTGTCCGCGCACATCTTTTGCCAGATGGCAAGAAACGGTACGATTAACTTCCCTACCTTGGAAAACATGTGAACTTGACAGTGCTTTAGCTTTGAGAAATGCGATCGTGGGCATTGTCCTCAAGGGTGCAGATGATTTAGCCCAGATTAATCTAGAGTTAGAACGCAGCAATCAAGAACTAGCTGCTTTTGCCTACGCCGCTTCCCATGATCTCAAAGAACCTCTGCGGGGTATCTATAATTTCTCAACTATTCTCTTAGAAGACTACGCCCACCTCTTGGATGATGAGGGAGTTGAGTATTTGCAGACTGTGCTGTCTTTGTCTCAACGGATGGAAACGCTGATTAATGCAGTTTTACAGCTCTCGCAGTTAGGACAAGCACAACTACAATTCCAAGCTACTGATCTCAACGAATTGCTTAACGAAGTGATTGAGATGTTTCGTGCTAGCCGTCAAGAGTTACGGCTTAATGTTCATATCCCTAAACCTTTGCTAACGATTCAGTGTCACCCTGTACTTGTTAATGAAGTCTTTAGCAATCTACTTAGTAATGCATTGAAATATAACGATCAGCCAGAACCCTACATCGAGATTGGCTATTTAGATACATTTGCTGGACAAACTGGGACTCCCATTTTCTACGTCCAAGATAACGGCATCGGTATTCAAGAGCATCACCGAGAAACCATCTTCCGCCTCTTTAAGCGCCTCCACTCCCAGGAAAAGTATGGTGGAGGGACTGGTGCAGGGTTAGCGATCGCCAAAAAGATTGTTGAGCTGCATAACGGTCGCATTTGGGTTGAATCTACCGTAGGCGTCGGCTCGATATTTTATTTTACTCTCAAATAGTTTAAGATATTTAACAAAAAGTTATACTATTACGTTTTGTTAAGACGACTGATGACAATCAAGCTTCATGAACCGCTACTCATTGTAGAGGACAGCAATGAAGATTTTAAGATGCTGCAACGTTTGATGCGGCGAATGGCTGTCAAGAACCCCATATATCGCTGTACCAGTGGGGATGAGGTTCTAGAATTTCTCTACCAAGAGGGGAATTACAGCAGCCCGGATGTTGCACCGCGACCTTGTGTGATCTTACTCGACCTGAATTTACCAGGTATTGATGGGCGTGACATTCTCGTGAGGCTCAAACAAGACACAAATTTAAGGAAAATTCCTGTTGTGGTCTTTACCACGTCCTCTAACCCCAAGGATGTGGAACTATGCTACCAAAAGGGGGCAAATGGCTATCTGGTCAAGCCGATGGATGCTCATGAACTGCAAAAGATTGTGCAGGCCTTCGTCGATTACTGGCTGGAAGTCAACACTCTGCCAACCTTTAATTAACTTTACAGGTGGAAGTGAGGTAATTTTCTTTGTTGGTTTGATTTCTCTCATCTTTCCAGAATTCGTTAACTGACTTGTGCTGACGTAATTGTGAAAATACATCAGTCACTGCTTCGGCTTTGGTAAAGAAATTTAGAGTTTGTTTAGATTTTATTTAGATTTATTTTAGATTAATTTTAGAATTATGTAAACAAATCACAATCTGGATCAAAGGGATCTACATTGCTCCCTGATCCTCATACTCTTATGACGGACACATGGACACTACTGATCATTGATGATTGTGCGGCGGATCGAAAAATCTATCGGCGATATCTGTTGAGCGATCCGCACCAGTCTTACCAGATTTTCGAGGCAGACTGTGCAGAGGATGCGATCGCTTTGTGCCAAAAAATGCACTTCGACGCCATGCTGCTAGATTTCTGCCTACCGGAAATGAGTGGGTTAGAATTGTTTGCGAAATTGCGACAGCAAATCTTGGCAACGCCTGTAGCTGTGATTATGCTGACAGGGCGTGGTGATGAGGAAGTCGCTGTGCAAGCAATGAAACAGGGAGTTCAAGATTATCTAGTGAAGCAGTACCTCAAACCAGAGGTGCTGCAACTAGCAGTCCGCAACGCCATTAAACAATCGTGTTTGCAAGCTCAACTCAGCAAAACTAGAGAACGACAGCGTTTAATAGCCACAACTGCCCTCCGAATTCGCCAGTCTCTGGACTTAGAGCAAATTTTGAATACAGCTGTAGCAGAAGTACAGCAACTACTCAAATGCGATCGCGTTATGGTGTACCAGTTCGCCAAAAACGTAGATGGTAAAATAGTTGCAGCTTACGTGGAGTCTTATAGAACGATCGCCACCTGCAATCATCACCAACATATTTGCCATCAGTCAGGAATAGACCACGGAACCTCACAAGAAACAACTCATCACCCAAGTCTGCCTGTTACTTGTGGCAATCTTTGTGAAAACAATTTTTGGGGATGTCAACGCCCATTCTCTCATGTCTATGAAGCGGGACAGAAAACAGGTACTTTAACACTCCCACGAACTGATGTGCAAAGAAAATTGCAGACTTCCCTGTCTGATGAAATCACCTGGGAGTCTGGTGAAAGTAATTGCTGTCCCCAAGGGTTAGAGCAATTCAGAACCAAAGCAAATTTAGTAGTGCCCATTCATCTCAGTCATAATGACCAACGAGAAACCCAACTGTGGGGATTATTGATTGCTCACCAATGTTCCAAAGAGCGACAGTGGCAAACTGATGATGTAGAAATGCTCCATGAAGTATCAGTACAATTAGCGATCGCTATCCAACAAGCTGAACTACTGACCCAGACCCAAGCAGCACTCCGCAAAGAAAAGCAACTAAACACCTTTAAATCTCAAATCATTACTACAGTTTCTCACGAGTATCGCACACCGCTAACTTCTATCTTTGCGGCAGCATCAACTTTGTTAAAATATGACGAACAACTAGATAAATCTCGAAAAGAAAAGTTTCTCGGAATTATTGAGCAAAAAGCCAGGTATATGTCGAAACTCGTAGATGACATGTTACTGGTTAACCAACTTGAGTTAGATAAAACCAAGTTTCAGCCCATACCCCTTGATTTGCGGCAATTTTTCTCTGACCTCATAGAACAAGAACGCAAGACATCAGGAGAACATCACGAGTTAATTTTTAACATCACTGGTAATTGCCAAAACTTCCGGGGCGATCGCGGGCTTTTACAGCAAATCTTTGTTAACTTAATGTCCAACGCCATTAAGTACTCTCCCGAAGGCGGTAGTGTAGAATTCCACCTCATAGGCAAAGAATCACAGGTAATCTTTTACATTCAAGACCAAGGAATTGGCATACCAATAACAGACCAAGAACACTTGTTTCAATCCTTCAGTCGTGGGAGTAACGTTGATACAATTCCTGGAACAGGCTTAGGTTTAGTAATTACTAGAGCTTGCGTCAAGTTACATGGTGGTGATATCGCTTTGTCTAGCCAGGTAGGGCAAGGTACCAAGGTAACAGTTACCTTACCCAAAGGACACCCGTAGGGGCGAACGATTGTTCGCTAGTCTTTACTTTTGAAAGAGTCTAACCACTCTTGGACTTGTTGACGAGCGATATCACGCCCACCCAAACCAAAAGCGAGGGCAATAGCCACAGCGATCGCACCTAACAGGAGTCCAAAAGCTAAATTTACAATATCGCTAGCAATGCCGATTTGCTGTAGTGCCATTGCTGATACTAAGGTAATGATGGAAATTCGCGCCACCTGTCCCAAAATTCGGGCTTGGCGATCGCCAGAACTGGTAATGATATTAAAAGCCAGATTCGCTAAGAATAAGCCAATGGCAAATACCACCAATCCAGCCAGAATCCGCCCGACGATTACCAGAATCCCGGATACTAAGACTGTGAGTGCAGGAATATTGAGGATATTGATGGCTGCTACAGCTGCAAACAGTAACACCCCAACCAAAACCACAATTCCTGCAAACTCTGACGGAGTACGCGTTGCTGCGGGAAATGTTGGCTCATCGCCGTCTGAAAATGCTGATTTCCTTCTCGATACCGGCAAACCCAGAACGTTGAAAATATTGTTAAAGCCCAAACTTGTGAGGACACTGGTTACGAGATCTGCAAGAAACTGCCCCAGAAAGTAGGCAAAAATCAAAATGCCTATGGCTGTAAAGATTGCAGGCAAAGCATTCAGAATCTGTTGCAGCATGGCGATCGCCGGTACAGAAATTGCCTCAATTTTCAGAGCATTGAGAGATGCGATCGCCACAGGTAGCAAAATCAAAATATAGACAACCGTACCGATAATATTCGATAAAGATTGCACCCCCGAAGTTGGGGAGATGCCAAATCGGCTGCCTAAATGGTCGATACCAGTAGTGGCTAGCAAGTTAGTCACAATCCGGCGCACCACATTAGCCAAAAACCAGCCAACTGCCGCAATTAGCGTTGCCGCCAGAATATTGGGCAAAATTGAGAGAATTTCTGTAATTAAGGCTTGTACTGGTTGTAGTGCCTGTCTTAGCCCTAGAGTATCTAGCACCGGGGCAATAAACAGTAAAAAGATGAACCAATACAAAGCAGTACCAATTGTTTCACTGATCGGTAACTGATTGAGACCAGGTGTAGCTTGTTGATTGAACCGCTCATCTAGCCTCAAAGCTTGCAATCCGCGCACCGTGACAATCTTGACCACAGTCGCTAATAACCAAGCAACTCCTAAAAGTACCCCCACACCAACCAACTTTGGCAAATAGCCAACCAGTTGGTCGAGAAAACTATTCAGTGGTCGAGAAGCTACCTCCAGATTTAGTGTCTGGAGAACAGCTACCGCCGTAAACAGGATAATGCTCCAAAAGACTAGTCCGGAGATTAATTTCTCAATAGGGATAGCTTGATCATTACCTGTGACCCCAGCCGCAATCCGGTTATCTATATTCGTATTGTTGAGGATTTTTCGAGTCACTTCCGCAACTACGTAAGCAATCACCCAACCAACTAACAAAATTGCCACTGCACCCAGTAAACGGGGTGTAAATTGCATCAGTTGTTGGGTAATTCCTTGTACATCAGTGATGCCTTGGGTTACGGCTGGTTGATTCGTTGGCAAGCTTGGAGATTGTGCCAAAAAATGCTGCACCTTCATCGACAAACCCACTTCCATCACCTGGGTTATTCCTAGCCAAGTTGTGTTCATGGTTTTCTGGAATTAAGGTTAACTGTTCGCTGCAAACACAAAAGATGCTTTTGGAACGGATTATTTTGCATAATTTACTTTTCCGTAGCTTCACTAGTGTTTCGCCTATTAACTTACCAGTAAAAACATATATGACCTTCTGATCAAGGGTAATTTTTTACTTTGTTAAGTATCTTCTTGTTGTATGTATGAATAGTCGCCCAAGTTGCAGTTAATTCTATTTGGGGCAGTAATACTATATACTTTTATTTCTATATTTCTATTGATTAGGGACTGGGGGGTTAGTAAAATATTTCTTGATGAGTCGATGCCCCACCCCACATCAACAGGACTTACGCAAGCAAAATTTGTCATTGCGACCGAAACGTAGTGTAGGGAAGCAATCCCAGACTTGGAGGCGATTACGTCGCTACGCTCGTAATGACGTAATTTCGTGACTTTTGCGTAAGTCCTAATAATGAACAGCACTTAATTTTGAGTTAATCATTTTGAGTTAATCTAAGTGCAGCAACTGCAAAAAATGTAGAATGTCCCAAGTTTTGGAACAATCAATTCAAATTAATGCCACAGCGACGGTAGTTGAGCGTTGTATTACCGATTTAGCTCTCATGCACCGTTGGCTGAACCCCGTCCTGTGTTGTGAACCCGTAGGGGAAGTCTGGAGTACGGATCTTGGCTCTCAAAGTCGGTTTACGATTCAAATTCCCCTACTGCAACCGTCATTGAAATGTGTAGTAGCAGAACGACAACCGGGTGTAGTAGTCTGGGAATTTAAAGGTTTTTTCCAAGGACGCGATCGCTGGGAATGTCAACCAATAGAAAAGGGCACATCCTTACTCAACCGCTTTGAGTTCGATATTCCCAACCCTCTAATCAGTTGGGGTTTTCAAACCTTCGCCGCAGCTTGGACAAAACAAGACATGGAAGCCCAATTGCGTCGCCTCAAACGGGTAGCGGAAGAGGTACAGTATTAGTCAAGGGTCAGAGACGCGATTATACTCTGACGAGAAGCCACTCTACGAGCGTCTACGCGTCTGTGCAAGGTCAAAAGTCCAAATTTTGAATTTTGAATTGATTCGTGCCCTATTCTCTATTCCCCAACTCATCCAGCAACCGTCGAATTACCGTTGCATCTTCAGCATCAGGAACTTTGGTGAGATATGTTTGCAAGTCGGTGGCGGCTTGTGGGTAGTGGCCGAGTTGATAGTAGAGAAGACCGCGATCGCGTAATTCTATGCTGACATCGGGAAACAATAGTAAAATTCTCTCAACCGCAGCTAGAGTTTTTTCTAACTGCTGTTTTTTGAGGTAGATGTACTTTAAATTTGTCAGCATCCTGGCCAAAAATTGCCGATGACTGACTGTGGCTAAAAATTCTGATTTTAAGGTCACAGGTTGCTGAAACATTTGCGAAAGCCTTTCCTGGCAATCTTGGGCAAATATCACTTCACCGTGATCAAATGCATCCACAAAAATTTCCATGTCTGAGATATCTGGACGAATGAGGAAATGTCCTGGCATACCCACCCCTACCATCGGAAAATCAATCCTTTGTGACAATTCCAGGTAAACTAAGGCTAAGGTGATAGGAATCCCCAGTCTGCGGTCAATCACATCACTTAAAAAGCTGTTTCGGGGGTCGTAGTAGTCTTTTTTATTGCCTGCAAATCCTAAGTCATCGTAAAGATATTTATTAATACTTTGAATCACCCGCAGGGGATATTGTGAACACGGCAAGCGTTCTTGTAGTTCCATCGCCATTGTATCGAGGGCGTTGAGGTATTCTTCTGGGTCAAGGGCCGGATACTCTTCTTGGGCAATGTACAAAGCTGCCTTTGCTAGGTCGATGCGATCGTCAGGCTGCTGAATCTCCTGGTAAAAATATTGTCGCGCTGAGGAGAAATTCATAAGCACTTACTCGGTAGACGTGTGGGGATGAAGTAGGTCAAATAACGCCAGTTTGTTGTACCTACATTGATCTTAGGGATATTAAGAAGATTTGGAAATGTAATTTCTACAGAGGTTTAAAGATATGAATCTATCTCTGGTATGAAACTTAGGATTAATATAACTAATTCTAATTGACTAAAATACGGCTTTATTGTATTGCAAGTTGACAAGTTTGGGTAAAAAGTGTCTGCCAAAAGCCATGACAATTCTTGATTTTGAAGCATAAATGGGGCGATCGCTACACAGCCCTCAAGGTAAATCATGCCAGTCACAGCAGTTTTCTCAGACAAGACTCGCCGCAGCACCTAACAACACAACTAAAATATACAGACTTAAGCATCAGTCTTAAGAATCAATTTATGGTAGAGAGTGGGGTCGTTCAGTGCTAACCTGAGAGATGACATTACTTGATCTTATGTCGTCTACGACCCTATCTGAAATATAGCTTCAATTATTAGGCTCAGCATGGTCACCACCGCAGAAAAAACAAATATCGGTTACATTACCCAAATCATCGGTCCTGTTGTAGACGTTAAGTTTCCCGGCGGGAAATTGCCTCAAATCTACAACGCTCTGACCATCAAAGGCACAAACGAAGCTGGACAGACAATCAACCTGACCGTCGAAGTACAGCAATTGCTGGGCGACAACCAAGTGCGGGCTGTCGCCATGAGTACCACCGACGGCTTAGTGCGTGGTCTGGAAGTATTTGATACTGGTGCTCCTATCAGTGTGCCAGTTGGTAAAGCCACCTTGGGGCGGATTTTCAACGTCCTCGGCGAACCCGTAGATGATCGGGGTCCCGTGAATGCAGAGGCAACATTACCCATCCACCGCGAAGCTCCCAAACTCACGGAACTGGAAACCAAACCTTCCGTGTTTGAAACGGGAATTAAAGTTGTTGACCTGCTGACTCCTTATCGACGTGGCGGTAAGATTGGTCTGTTCGGCGGTGCGGGTGTTGGCAAAACCGTGATCATGATGGAGTTGATCAACAACATCGCTACCCAGCACGGCGGTGTGTCCGTGTTTGCGGGAGTGGGTGAGCGCACTCGTGAAGGCAATGACCTCTACAACGAAATGATTGAATCTGGGGTAATCAACAAAGATAACCTCAACGAGTCAAAGATTGCGCTGGTTTATGGTCAGATGAACGAACCACCCGGAGCCAGAATGCGGGTTGGTCTGTCTGGTTTGACAGTAGCCGAATACTTCCGGGATGTGAACAAACAGGACGTACTGTTGTTTGTTGACAACATCTTCCGGTTTGTACAAGCAGGTTCTGAAGTGTCAGCGCTGTTAGGTCGGATGCCTTCTGCTGTGGGATATCAGCCAACACTGGGTACTGATGTGGGTGCGCTGCAAGAGCGGATTACCTCAACTAAAGAAGGTTCCATCACCTCAATTCAGGCTGTGTATGTACCTGCGGATGACTTAACTGACCCCGCACCTGCAACCACCTTCGCTCACTTGGACGGAACAACAGTACTGTCTCGCGGTTTGGCATCGAAGGGAATTTATCCGGCGGTAGATCCCCTGGGTTCAACCTCTACCATGCTTCAGCCCAACATTGTGGGTGATGAACACTACAACACTGCGCGTGCTGTACAAGCTACCCTGCAACGTTACAAAGAACTCCAAGACATCATCGCCATTCTGGGTCTGGATGAATTGTCTGAAGAAGACCGTCTGACTGTGGCGCGCGCCCGGAAAATTGAGCGCTTCTTGTCACAGCCATTCTTTGTAGCAGAAGTGTTCACCGGCTCTCCTGGAAAGTATGTGAAGTTGGAAGACACCATCAAAGGCTTCCAAAAGATTCTGTCTGGTGAATTAGATGCTTTACCAGAACAAGCTTTCTACTTGGTAGGCGACATTAACGAAGCGATCGCCAAAGCTGAAAAGCTTAAAGGTTAGTCATTAGTCATTCGTCATTCGTCATTAGTCATTAGTGCAATTGCTAATGGCTAATGGTAATTACCAACGACAAAGGACAAACAACAAAGGACAAACGACAAATGACCCTAACCGTTCGTGTAATTTCCCCAGATAAGACAATTTGGGATGCGCCAGCTGAAGAAGTAGTTTTGCCTAGTACCACTGGTCAATTAGGTATCTTAACTGGACACGCGCCCCTACTAACCGCCCTAGATACTGGTGTTCTGCGAGTCCGCGCCGCTAAAAATCAAGGTTGGCAAGCGATCGCCCTTTTGGGTGGCTTTGCTGAAGTTGAAGAAAATGAAGTGACCATTTTGGTTAACGGTGCTGAACGTGGCGACGCGATTAACCTAGAAGCAGCTCGTACTGCTTTCAACGAAGCGCAAACCCGACTAAATCAGGTCACAGCAGGCGATCGTCAAGCCCAAATCCAGGCAACCCAAGCCTTCAAGCGCGCCCGCGCTCGGTTTCAAGCGGCTGGCGGTTCGGTATAAAATTTGGCTTCATATTTCATTTAGGGTGGGCGATCTCGTCCACCCTATTTGTTTTGTCGTTACAGGCGATCGCCCCACGGCTCAGGTAAGACCAATTCACGAAAAGCCTGATACAAATAAAGCATCCAAAATAAATCCATAACCTGTAATATTCGCAACAATTGATGTGGTTAACTGGTCAAGACGTTGACGAATAACTGCTCTTAATTCAT
>JAHHHF010000094.1 GCA_019359495.1 Goleter apudmare HA4340-LM2 | reverse complement strand
TATAGTTAATAATGAATGTTCTATATATGTCAATTGTTGCAGCACTTTTATCTATTTATTGATACACATTTTAAAAATTGTTTAGTACGTTCAGCTAACAGTTTGGCATAACAAGTACCGAAGAACCTTTTTTTATTAGTTAATTACAACTAGTAAATACATAGTTAACCAGGTAATTATCACAAGAGTTATGTCTAATTTAGATTTTTTTATATAATCTATGTTGATTACTGATTATATATTTATACGTAGTATGGAATACATATTTTGATGTTATGGTTTTGATAAAAAAAATTGAGGATTTATGAAAACAAGAGAAGAGAAAATGTATTTTTCTTCATCCCTTCTCTGATCTTTACCAAGAAAGCTCATGATTTAGAACAAATGCCCATAATTAGGCTAATTTGTAAGACTACTAACTAAAGTAAACAGCGTTGAATTGTGGCGATAACCGATTCGGAAAGAGACGGTAAATCATAGCCACCTTCTAAGCCAAAAAGAATTTTCTGAGTTAAACCCAAACAATAATCGATGAACACAGCATAATCATCTGGTTGCAAATTGATCATTGCTAAAGGATCTGAAGCATTAGCATCATAACCTGCACTGATAATTAGTAAATCTGCTTGAAAGTTGGATAAAAAAGGCACTACGTGTTTTGCAAATAACGGTTGATATACGGTGATATCGCTATCAGGTGGTAGAGGCAGATTTAAAACATTATGATGAAAGCCGCGCTCAGTTGCTCTACCGGTACCGGGATAGCATGGATACTGATGCAGAGAACAGTAGGCAATTTCGGGGTAAGTTTCCACGATCGCCTGAGTACCATTACCATGGTGTACATCCCAATCTAAGATAGCAACGCGGTTAATTTCGGGTTGTTGCAGGGCGTAAACAGCAGCGATCGCCGCATTAGAAAATAGACAAAAACCCATCCCAGCGTTACTTTCGGCATGATGTCCAGGTGGACGGGCCAGCACAAAAGCCGGATTTCCCTTTGCTAGTACATGATCAACTCCATCCAGCCAAGCACTGACTGCTAATAATGCCACATCATAACTGCGGGGAGAAACAGGTGTATCTCCATCCAAATAACCACCACCAGTAGCAGCGATTTCTTTAACTTTCTCGATATAAGCTGGAGTATGGACTGATTGCAGCAGAGGTAACAGCAGTGGTTTTTCTGTGACTGGTGTGGGCGATCGCCAAGTAATTTGGTTTGCAAACGCTGATGATTTGAGGGCATTGACGATCGCCGTCAAGCGTTCTGGTCTCTCTGGATGGTATTTTCCAGTTTTATGATCGAGAAACTCATCGGAGTAGATGACTGGCAACATGGGCTGAGGCAGGTTAGCAGTAAGATACTGAATGCAATTGTAATCTTACTACTCTCTGGTGAAACCAATCATTTCATCTCTTGGTTCATCAAGCAATTCCGGTACTAAAGCTGGATTCCCGCGACGTTCTTCTGGTGATTGCTCCCGGATGACATCGTCCATCTTTGGAGGGTGTTTGATTTTGTCCAATAACTCTGGGCTTAATTGTGATGGATCGCCTTCTTGATTGATGTTTTCGCCTTGACTGGGAACTGATTCTTGATTCATAGTTTGTTTTTTCCCAAATTTATACGCCAAGCTTACGAGATAGTATGGTGAAGCACAAACTATCTGGAGACTTATGTCGCCCTATATATGGAGTGGTTAGGGACAGATCAATAGTGTTAACAGTAGGGTAAATGGAAAAAGGCTTCACCCTTTTTAATTCGGTGCAGGTGGTTAGGTATGGTTGAAAATTTATTTAGCTATTTGGTGCGTTAGCCTTTGACATGACGCACCTTACGAAATTTGTGGGTGAGAGAATTTTTTCAAAACACAATAATTGCCCACATACTCACACACAAAGCAACTGCCCCTAGATGTTGCCACAACATAGTTCTCAATGGTTGTCGGGCAATTTTTTGAGTTAATACTATGGTTAATAGCAATGAAACGATTAGGGTGAAACCTTGTAAAAAAGCAATGACGGCAGGATGGGCTACTAATATTGGTAATTGGTCATTTTGCAAACCAAAAGTAGCAAAAGTGACGGGTAAAATTTTCCCGCCTTCTCCTAAGCCTAAACGTAAATAGTGAGCTAAGTTTCCTCCTAGTACTAATGGCAGGTAGCCATAGGCTAGTTCTACAAATGGTTTAGGTTTACGGCGAAAGTTAAATAACTGCATCAGTTTGTAAGCTGCAAAGGGAATCACCACAGGGATAATTAAAGCTAGTAGTGATAATCCTGTATGTTGCCAAAAGTGAGTTAAATCTAGTTTCACTCCCAACAAAGTTTGCAATTCTGGTAAGCGATGCAAATACACACCACCCAACATTAAAAACAACAATGCTACTTCATAGTTGCGGGCTACATGAGTTGTCCACAATTCAATCCCTGGGGGACGCAAGTTAAACTCGACGGAACGATGGGGACAGGCTTTGAGACAAGTCATGCATAGTACACAATCGCGGTTATCTTCCAACTGTGCAGGATGAGAATATACAGGACAGCCCAAGGTTTCCATGCCTTCGCCCTTTTGCGGCCCGCCTTTGTAGCATTGGTAGGTGGTGCAGGTGGCGGAACAGATTCCCTGTTGGGCGCGGAGTTCCGTCATTGAGAGTTTGGCAAATAGTCCATTCATCCCGCCAATGGGACAAAGGTAACGACACCAGAAGCGGCGTTCAAACAGGGCAGAGAAAATCATCGCCCCGGCGGTGATTAATAAAAGTAAACAAGCGCTGAGGTAGGCAGTATTTTCTAAGTGCCAGAGTTCTTCCCACAAAAAAATGAGGGTAAATAACCCAAACATAAACCATCCGCCCCATTTCTCGGCTTTTTCTCTAGGCCAGCGTTGGAGTTGGCGAGGAAATAGCCATAAAGATAGCTTTTGGGTAATTTCTCCGTAAATCATGAAGGGACATACAGCACACCACACACGACCTAAAAAGGGAAATAGAAATAGAAAGAAAGGCCACCACCAAGCCCAAAATAGATTTAAAACGAAATTGCGATCGCGTGTTTGCGGTCCAATAAATAACACGCCTACAATCAAGGCAAAGGCTACCGCAGTAAAGCCATAGTTAATGCGATCTGGCCACCAGGAACTCCGCAGAAATCGCCGCAATCCCGGATAGGCGTTCAACAGATTGACGCGAAATAGTTTTTTCTTGGGTTGGGCTGACCAAAAGATTTCCTCTGTGAGTTCACTGCTATTCTCTGCTTGAGCGATCGCTCTTTCTACTAGATTTTTTAATTCCTTGAGATTCCCAGGAAAATCATAAGATTGTAAGCGGCGTAAAGCTTCTGGGGTGATGCGCGGTTTCTGAATTCCCCTCGCTCTCACGTACAAACTGGTGTAATATTCAACTTGGGCCTGAATATCCGCTTTTCGTACCCGTAGCGGTGGCACTTTAATAATGAGACCAACGTTGCGTTCAATGAGTGACTCGGTTTTCTCAGCAACTATCAGAACCCTTGCTTTACTAACGCGGGGTTCAGGGGTTGGTTCTCCAGAGCGAGAAATTGGGGTATATTCAGCCGTTTTTAACCACTTTGCTACTGATGGGATGAGTTCTTTTGGTAACTCTTGAATGTTGTTGAGAACTAAAGTACCTTCCCCTAACCATTCCAACAGTCCTGGTTTACCGCCAGCACGACCAAATAAGTCAGCACCGCTAGTTTGGAGAATTCCACAGTTAATTTTAATAATTGGTTCGCGCCGCTTGGGTGAACCGTAGTGAATCAGGGCAGCTATGTTGTCTTTTTCTAACCCTGGTTCTCCAAAAATTTCTACAGACTTACGGTTAGCAGATGCTTCTCGAATTTGCTCCCGCAGACGCACTGCATAGCGGCTTGTACCGACAATTCCCCGTTGTGCTTTAGTAACTAAATATGGCCGCAAGGCTACAGAACGTTCTTGTTCATAGCTCAAAGCAGATGTCACCTGAGCCAATTCTTGAGCTAATTGACGGGAAAAAGCTTGAGTAATTTCCGGGTATTGGGCGACTAAGGCGCGAAATTGAGCAGCAGATACAGCCCAAATATGACATTCTGTTAAGGTCGTAATTGTAACTGGAGTTAACTCATCCAATAGCAATTCTTGCAGGTTAATAACTGCTCCAGGAAGGAACCCACAAGCTAAAGCTGGTTTAGATTGATTGGTTGTATTGCTTTCAATCTGACCATCTAGGACAATATAAAGCGCTTCTGGTGGAGTGCCTTCCTTCACTAGGCTGGTGTCTTTAGGGATAACTCGTGCTTCTAAAACTTGAGCGATCGCATCTAATACCCCAGGTGAGAGAATTCCTAGAGTTGTGCGCTCTTGTAGCCAAATCACTTGATCAGGAGATGCCATCTTACTTTCTCCGTGCAGGCTGCGGTACATAAGGAATTATCCCTGATCAGGAATGTCACATCGCCTGGCTCCGAATTCAAAATTCCAAACTCAAAATTAACAATCCGTCATAGATAGTTATCAAAGTTGATAGGAAGTAGGGAAATATTCATGAATTTAT
This sequence comes from Goleter apudmare HA4340-LM2, assembly GCA_019359495.1. Taxonomy (GTDB): domain Bacteria; phylum Cyanobacteriota; class Cyanobacteriia; order Cyanobacteriales; family Nostocaceae; genus Goleter; species Goleter apudmare. The sequence continues at coordinate 89,298 of JAHHHF010000094.1, read as the reverse complement.
CAGAACTGCCTAATCTCTGGGTACCTTTGTCGCTATTATGTCTAATTGTCTTGGCTGCGGTGTTTTTCACTCGTAGCAGTTGATATTCAAAAGGTTGGTGGAGGGAGTGATTTTTTGCTAGCTGCGAGTTGGCATCTGCCCCAGTGTTTATAAAGATATGTAAACAAAAGTTATATTTTCTAGTAGTAAGCACTGAAAACCTTGAGATATGTAACCATAATTCACGAAAATATTTGCAAGGTAAATATAAAACTTGTTTCCAGCCACTAGCTTGGTTTTCACATGGATATCGGCTGAAGGTGAATCACCTCAGAACCGTAGTGAACATAAAAAAATCATCGCTGCTGGCTAAGTGGCATGAAATTCTGGAACGATCAAAGACGGTTAAGGGAGTCTGGCAAGAATGGGAGAACATCAGAAATCAACAGTCGTCATCACAGGAGCCTCTTCAGGAGTCGGTTTGCAAGCTGCGAAAGCGCTAGCTGACAGAGGACAATGGCATGTGGTGATGGCTTGTCGGAATTTAGAGAAAACAGAAAGCGCTGCCCAATCTGTGGGAATACCCAAAGACAGTTATACAATCATGCATCTGGACTTAGCCTCTTTAGAGAGTGTGCGCCAGTTTGTGAAAAACTTCCGGGAAAGTGGCAAATCCCTGGATGCTTTGGTGTGTAACGCCGCTATCTATATGCCTTTATTAAAAGAGCCGTTGCGAAGCCCAGAAGGCTATGAATTGAGCGTAGCTACTAATCATCTGGGACATTTCCTGTTGTGTAACCTCCTCTTGGAAGACCTGAATAAATCAACATTTTCCCAGCCAAGGTTGGTAATTTTAGGAACTGTGACCCACAACCCGAAGGAGTTGGGGGGAAAAATTCCGCCACGTCCAGACTTGGGGGATCTCAAAGGCTTGGAAGAGGGATTTAAAGCACCCCATTCCATGATTGATGGCAAAAAGTTTGAACCCGTCAAAGCTTATAAAGATAGCAAAGTGTGCAATGTACTAACGATGAGAGAGCTGCATCGCCGCTATCACGAGTCACACAGTATCACTTTCAGTTCTCTTTATCCAGGATGTGTGGCTACAACAGCACTATTCCGAGACCACTATCCCTTATTTCAAAAACTCTTCCCCTTATTCCAAAGGTACATCACAGGAGGGTTTGTCACCGAAGAGGAAGCCGGCAAGCGGGTTGCAGAGGTAGTTGCTGATCCTGAATACGGCCAATCTGGTGCTTATTGGAGTTGGGGAAATAGACAAAAGAAAAATGGCAAGTCTTTTGTGAAAGAAGTCTCAACGGAAGCCAGCGATGATCAAAAAGCAAAGCGCCTGTGGGAGTTAAGTGAAAAGTTGGTTGGACTGGCTTGATGAGTTAGCCATTTGTGAGCTATTACTAGTGCTTGGTGATACGAGCATTTTAGCCGTGTCACAAGTATTACCCACTACAAGGAAATTTAGGGTTTTCCTTTAAAATCAAGCTTGGTTAAGTTATGAGCGACTAATTAAGTGTCTTCTCCTCTTCGTTAAATGTCGGAGGGGAATTTTTATTTTCCGAGGAAACACAGAAGATTTTAAAGCAAGCTTGTTAGCTATAGTAAAAATACGGGAAGAATAATGTCGGACTAGGCTGAGTTGTAAATATGATTAAGTTGTTTCCCTTACTCCAAACTAGTAACCAGGAATTTGGAACTTTTCGCTATGCTTGAAAGCTTGATGCAGATAACAAACAAAAATACGGATGCGTTGGTAGACATAGTGCTTGGTTTTTACCTAGATGGCGATAGTGTTGATAGACAGCAAATTGAACGGGAACTTCTCGACTTAGAGAAAAAACATCAGGTGGGAATTGGACAGGTATTGGTGCAAAAACTACGACAGTTAGCTGCGGATAGGGGATTGTAAGGAAGATTCAGGACTCTATTGCTACTAAAGGCTAAACTACTACATGCAAATAGCGATCGCTACTTCTAACAAAAGAACAGCGATCGCCTTAATTTATTTAAATCTACTATTGCTACTTGAGCAAACTTATCTTTCTTTATTCAAGCTGGACAAAGAAAAATAAGAGGCAATTTTTAACTTTAGATAAAGCAAATATTTGAGCGTTGATTCTTTTGTTTATAAATAATCAAAAAACACTTCTGGCACTAACCTTAATTCTCCTGATTTAAACCGGGCAATATCTATCCATAGTGCCCGATGATGATGCTGAGGAGACTCCGAAAATATTAAGCTTTTTAATTCATAAAACTTAGGTTCAACAAAGTCGCACTGATAAATTTGAATAATTTCATGCCCCTGTTTACCGTTAAAAGTAAACAGGTTTTCTATACAACCGAGATAGCGAATATTTGTTAAGTCTGCTTGAATTTCTTCTTGAAATTCCCGTTCTAAAGCTGCACGGCTGGTTTCGCCAAATTTAACACCACCTCCCAAAGCCCGATAAAATGTGAGTTGTTTGACAGGGTCGTAGCCTTCTGAAACAAAAATGCGTTCGCCATCCCGAATCAGCCCTAAAGCCAGTACCCGAATTTCGCCTGATTTGCCCATTTTTTACTAATTATCGTAAAAAGAGTGAGAATTTTCGCTATCCTCGACAGGCCAATCTGCATTTTCGCCGCCGATGTATAATTCCTCAATAGTGACATATTCTTCACTGAGTTGGGTGAGTCCATTAATGAGAATATCTAGAGCGATCGCATCACTGGTTCCTAAATCGAACCAACAACGCCCCCACTCACCCTGATACTCAAATTCACCCATATTGTGCATTAGCGCCAGCAAGCTTTTGTCATATCCTTGGGTGTCATAATTCATGTAGTTAATATCCATTCCTGTCTCCTGCACCTGGAGATTTTCGGCATTGAATGCACCCAATTTGCCCAAATAAAACCAGGAATTGAAAACCTCTTCTACATATTGCTTTTCCCGCTCAGAAGGAATAGTGCTGAACTTCAGCCAAATCCACACATCAAAAGGATTAATCTCACGAAACTGAATATGCATTTTGTCCAAATGTCTCAATTAATCTGAATCATAACAAGCATATCAAGTTTGGCAATAACTCTTGACTAGAGGCGGAGCGTTTGCGGCTCCGCTCTTGTACAGACGTTACAGTGCAACGTCTCTCCAAATGACAAATGACCAATTACCCACCAGTATTGTTGAATCGGTTAGCGGCGCTGTTGCGTTCGCTTTCAATTTGTTTAACTAAATCAGTTGGTAGCTGTGATTTTTTAGTCAAGGCTTTGTCAAAATGAGCGATCGCTTCTTTGATTAGTGGTTGGCTTTGCTCTTTTTTTCCCTGTTCTTGCAGGATTTGAGCTTTGAGATAATATATCTCTGGGTTATCGGATGTTGCTTTCAGCGCACGGTTGGCATAATCTAGCGCCTGAGAATACCTTTTTAAATCTCGATAGGCCAGGGCAATACCACGATCAGCTAAATATTGCGGGGCGGCATTTTTTTCTAACCTTTGAATTGCCTGATCTGGATTAGAAAAAGGTAGATTTACAGCCAACAACAAATCCATATAACCCTTGAGTAAGTTCAGTTCTGGATCGCCGGCAGAAATCGCTTCGGCTTTGTCTAAATATTGATAAACTTGCCGCAGCCGACTTAAAGCTTTGGGCACACCATTTGTACCCTCACGGGTAATGATGACAGATCCTTCTAAAAAATGACCGATCGCAGTGTATAGATTACCTCGTAATGGGTCACTAGTAATTAATTTTTGTCCGGTTTCTAGAGTTTTTCTGCTGTATGCAGCTAGTGAGGCTATATCCTTATTTGTGTATGCCAAAGAAGCTTTCATCGCGTATGCTAGAGGTTCATTTGGTTCACTGGATATTGCCTGTTTGAGATAATTCTCTGCTTCTGGATAGTTGCCCTGTTGAAAAATTGCTTTAAAGGCTGCTTCTGTTTTGTCACCAATTTTACGAGGGTTACTAGTGCGAAAGGGATCGCCAGCCAGAGAAGGACTAATAGACAAAAGGAATGTGATACCAAGACTTGCAAGTCTCACAAAGCCAATTTTTGGCAGACGAGAAAATACTTTACTCATTGAACCCTCAGAATAATTGCGGTTGAAAAAGGTTTATATGTTACTTAGAATGCGAAAATAGTCAACTAGGATTGAGATATATGTGAGCCAAAATTTCCTAAACAAGTTGACTAGGGTAATTGTTACAGGTTCCCATGTCTAGTCATAGCCATTGTTAAGGGACAGGTTCTGCCACAATGAAAAAGTACTTAAATGCACAGCAGCTTCCCCCAAAAGTGGGTTATTTTTTGCTATGAATGTCAAATCTTGGGTAGGAAATGCTAATGAATTGGGGAACTAGATAATTTTTGCTGTTAGATTAAAGTTTTAAGGCAGGTTGTGCATTATGAGTGTTTTCGGAATTTTCCAATTCCTCTGTTTGTAGTTAATAAGTTATTCGCTAAATTTATTGGTAATCTTAACAAATGCTCTATCTTAGAAATCTAATTTATCACCCCACATCCTGCCCAACAGCGATTCTCAAATCAATTAACTTGGAATTAGCGCCCCAGCAACTCGGTTTAATTATCGGCCCTAGTGGTTCTGGCAAAAGTACGTTACTAGAAATTTTATCTGGACTAGCAGAACCCACCTCTGGCGGAGTTTTCTGGCGAGAACAACAACTCTTAGCTGAAGAATTACAACAATTGGCGGGAATTGTGTTTCAGTTTCCAGAGCGGCATTTTTGTGGTGGTACGATTTTAGAGGAGTTGCGATTAGGACATCCGGAGTTAGGGACGGCACGAGTTAATCAGGCACTAACCGAAGTGGGATTAGAGCATTTATCACTTTCTGCGGCTCCCCATGCCTTGAGTGGTGGTCAGCAACGACGTTTAGCTTTAGCAGTACAATTAATTCGTCAACCGAACTTACTATTGTTGGATGAACCAACAGCAGGTTTAGATTGGTCAATGCGGCGACAACTGGTAAATTTATTGGCGAAACTGAAACAAGACTGGACGCTTTTGGTGGTGACACACGACGCTGGGGATTTGTTAGCGATCGCTGATCGTTGCTGGACACTCAACCACGGTGAACTAGAAGGAGTTGACCCAGCAATATTAGCAAACAAAGCGAAAGAACCTTTGCCGATGGTGTGACGTTGGATGAGAACAGGGATATAGAAGGAATAACCTTGAGTACGATTAATCGCGTCTCCTGACCCTTGACAAATAACAAATAACACATGACCAATGACAAACTCACTGCCGATAGTGGCAGAAACATGGCAACAAACTCTTAATTGGCAACCAAACCCGCAACAGCAGCTAAAATTCCAGCAGCTTTATGAATTAATCCTGGAAGGTAATCGCCAATTAAATTTAACCCGCATCACAGACCCCCAGGAGTTTTGGGAGAAACATCTTTGGGATTCATTGCGGGGAATTGTGCTACAGGGTAAATTTATTCCATCTTTAGAAACGGGTGCATCCGTGATTGATATTGGTACGGGTGCAGGTTTTCCGGGCATTCCAGTCGCAATTGTGGCACCTAATTGCACCATAACGCTTCTAGATTCAACTCGGAAAAAAATTACGTTTATTGATACAATCCTAACTAGACTCGCTCTGGGAAATGCTAAAACTCTCCTTGGCAGAGCTGAAGAAATAGGACAACAACAGCATCGGCAAATCTATGATATTGCTTTGATCCGCGCTGTCGGTACAGCCTCAGCCTGTGCAGAATATGCTCTACCCTTGGTTAAACAGGGTGGTTTAGCTGTAATTTATCGTGGTACTTGGACAAAAGAGGAAACTAAATCTTTGCAAAATGCTGTTAACCAGTTGGGTGGTGTCATTGAATGTATTGAACAATTTACAACGCCTCTGAGTAACAGCATCCGTCACTGCTTGTACTTGCGTAAGGTAGCAACCACACCAACTAATTTTCCCCGTGCTGTTGGTGTACCTACTCAAAAGCCACTTTAACTAACTACTATTTTTCAAATTGGTATTATTTGGGGCGATCGCCTTTTGCGTCTGATACAGCTCGCTGCTGTTAAGTTTTTTGATAGCTTGGTGTCAGGCTGTGACTGGAAATCACTAACTCGAAGCGCTGGTATAAAATCGCAAAGCAAAGCCCCAAAACCAAATTGACATCAAAAACAGCGCTAGTGCTAGCACTGCTGCACCTATATACCAGTTAATTTGACCTCCTCCTAACATTGCTTCTGCTGGTAATGTAGTTAAAAAAGCAACAGGAACTACAAAGGTAAAGAAAAAGCGGTAAGCAGTGGGATATGCTGCTATGGGATATCGCCCAGCTTCTAATAAACCTCGCAATACTTCGGTGACGTTGTATATTTTCACGAACCAAATACTGGTTGCACCCAGTATAAACCACAGGCTATAAAGGATTACCAAGCCGAAAAATAACGGGACTGCACTAACCAAGTAGTTGCTGATTCCTAAGCCGAGTTTTGTACCTGCATAACCAATGATGGCACTACCAAAGATTAAATCTGGAAGTCCCCAAGGTGAAAGGGTATGAGTAGAAAGCCAAAACTGACTGTGGATAGGTTTGAGTAGTACGAAGTCTAAAGTGCCTTGTTGTACGTGGCGAACAATGCGATTCAGGTTAGGAGCTAAAAAAGTAGCGGAGAACCCTTGCAGTAGGGTAAAAATTCCCAAGACAACCAAAGCGGCTTCCCATGACCAGCCTGTAAAAGTGTAACCTGTACGATAAAACAAGAATAGTCCAAAGAGGCTACCTGCAAGATTGCCTAAGCTGCTGAGGGTTGCTAAAAGGAAGTTGACACGGTATTCCATCTCAGATGCTATGGCGGTACTCCAAAATAGCCTCAGTACTTTTAAGTATTTTTGCATTATTTCTTGAGGTTGCGGATAAAATAGAGTTTCTAAGTATTATGAGTAACTACAAATACATTTGATGCAATCATCATGGCTAATGATTTAAGAAATACTCTTATTATCAAGGTTTTGTGAGGTAAATCTCTAAATACGGATACTTAGATTTTTACAAACATCAAATCGGATTGCTGATTTAGCTTGCCGATGAGATTTTTTGCTCTTGGTATAGTTTACTGTTTAGAGATGAATTGATTGAAAATAATGTTATGGCTCCCCATAACCAGGTGTAGGCTAGAGAACAGATCTTCTACAGGCTAGACCAATAAAAAAGGTAGGGGAAGATCATGAATCCCTATCTGTGGGATTTTAGGTATTTTTTCGTAATTTTCCGTATTTTATGGCTAAACTTTCTATCGAGTTACAACGCTATTTTTTTGAAGAAGAACGATCATCACAAGTGACTTTGGCAGATATACTGCTGCTGGCAAAAGAAAGAATTTTTGGTTTTATACTGGTTATTCTATCTTTACCTTCTGCTTTGCCAGTTCCTGCACCTGGCTACTCAACTCCGTTTGGCATCCTGATTTTTTTACTGGCGATACAGCTAATTACAGGTGCAAAAACCCCTTGGCTACCGCAACGGATGACGAACTATCCGATGAAACTGGAGACAGTGCAGGGATTTTTGAAGGCGGGTATTCCTTGGTTGCGGAGGATTGAAGCGATCGCTCGTCCTCGTTTGCCTTATATTTGTACTACTCTACCAGGAAGAGTCACCATTGGTGTGGCGATCGCTTTGATGGCGATATCGATGATGATTCCGATTCCGGGAACCAACACTCTACCAGCCATCGGTATTTTCGTTACTTCCTTTGGGTTGCTAGAGGATGATGGTGCTATTAGCTTGGGTGGTTTAGTGCTGTGTCTCATGGGAGCAATCTTGACTACGTCAATTTTGTTTGCATTAATATGGGGCGGTTCCAGTCTCTTAGATATAATTAGGACTTGGCTTGGTCGTTAACCTGCAAACATCTGAATGAAAAAAGAGCCAAAATTAATTTTGAATTTTGTCGTTGCCTTGCGGCTAATCTTACAAATTCTCCGCAGAAGTACCCATTTTTAACTGGAGCAAAGCAACAGTCAATTTTTTGCTTCTACCATAACTAGCTGTCCATCCTGATATGCCTGCCGCAGGGCTATAGCTTCTGCGACAATTTGTTGGGCGCTCAAACCTTCTGAGTCCATCATTCTTTGCAGAGTTACCCCTGTGCGTTCATCTTCTTCATGAATGGCTGGAATTTGGCAATACCTGCTACCATTCTTTGTCCGCCGCCAAATACTTGGTTTTTGGGGTTTTGGTTCTTTTTCTTTGGCAGCACGTTTTTCATTGACTAGCGAACGCACAGCCTCTTGGGTAATGTTGCTCAAGTCAAGAAGAGCATCGATGACTGACTGATATTTCTGATTATTGTTTGCTAGCTGATATATGGTTAATGGTTCAATTTGGGCTAAATCCTGGGGTGAAAACTGACCAAATACCGCCGCAATCTTCAGATACCTTTTTTCCTCACCTCTCCAACCTAGATCAATCAACATCTGTCTGTACTGCTTTGGCGAAAGCTGCTGTTTTTGTTCGGCTATCCAAAAAGCGTGATGCAAAATTGTCTTGGTAGCATCAACCAGCGAGAACAAAGAAAGTTTTGAATATGGGCCAAATTCTGATTTTGCAATTGCTTTAGAGTCTACTGGGGCTGTAATTACGCTCTGCACTTGTGTGATCATGATGTTGACCTCCTAAAAACTCACTGGTACGCGCCACAAATTCACCGCCTTTATCGGTTTTCAAAGGCGATGTCTAACGACAACCTGCTTTGCATCTACGCAATCAAGTTGGTGGAAGTTAGAACATTACTTTGTAGAACAATTGTACTACTTTTTCTAAAATCAGAATCCCTAAGCTTACCTAAATTTTGGGGAAAGTGATGAAAGGTTTATACACAAGGGAGCATCTTGCTGGTAGCAGCGCACACGACGCCAGGTTTTCTTGGCTTAATTGTTCAGAAACTCCACAAAAACTGATAGCGTCAAACAAAGGAAATGTTTTTGTGGAAGTTGCAGCTTGAAAACGCGCTCTAATTACTGGCAATTACTGCCTTATATTCGACCCCAGTGGCAAAACATCACTAAAGGGTTTATTGGTATTGTGGGGTATGTACTGGCAACATTAACCCTGATCAATGTCGCGGGTAGGTTGGCAACTCCTTTTGGTGAAGGAAATGTAGTAGCGATCGCCCAATTAGTCGGAATTTGTGCCTTAATATTTCTGGTGCGCGGCTTTTTTCAGTCTGTGCAGGATATATATATGGCGAAAGCTGCTTTAAGGGTAGCTTTTTATCTCCGCAAGCAAGTCTATGCTCATCTGCAAAAACTGAATCTTAGTTATTTTGAAACTGCTAAAGCAGGTGATTTATCTTACCGTCTGACGGAAGATATTGACAGAATTGGGGAAGTGATTAATAAACTCTTTCATGATTTTGTCCCCTGCATTTTGCAGTTGCTGGCAATTCCTATCTATATGATTTATTTGAATTGGCAACTCACTCTAGCTGTAGTGATTGTTGCCCCACTGATGGGTATTTTAATTGGCTGGTTTGGGGAACGGTTACGCAAGTATTCCTTAAACAGTCAGAGTCGGGTATCAGATTTAGCAGCAATTCTGACGGAAGTTTTTAGTGGTATTCGTCTGGTACAGGCTTTTACTGCCGAAAACTATGAAATTTCCAGATTTAGTCATGAAGCTGAACGCAGTCTGAAAGCTAAATACTCAGCAGAACGCCTCAAAGCAATTCAGATTCCCATTGTCGGCTTTTTAGAAGCGTTGAGTGCTTTATCGTTATTGATGGTGGGAGCTTGGCAAATTTCCCAACGCAATTTAACTGTAGGCGAGTTTTTTAGCTACCTGACGGCGGCGGCTTTATTAATTGACCCCATCGGTCATGTGACTAACAACTACAATGAATTTAAGCAGGGAGAGGCTTCAGTTGACCGAGTATTTGAATTAACGGCAATTCAACCGACGGTAACAGAGAAACCAAATGCGATCGCTTTTACCTCTGTACAAGGCAAAGTGGAATATCGTCATGTATCCTTTGCTTATAAACAAGGTGAACCTGTATTAACAGATATTAGTTTATTGGCATTACCAGGAGAAGCGATCGCCCTTGTTGGTGCTTCTGGTGCTGGTAAAACTACATTTGTCAACCTCCTCCCCCGCTTTTATGATCCAGAAGCCGGTCAAATCTTGATTGATGGGGTTGATATCCGGGATGTGACACTATATAGTTTGCGGCGACAAATAGGCATTGTTCCCCAAGAAACTATTATGTTTTCTGGGACTATTGCCCAGAATATCGCCTTTGGACAAGAATTCTTGGAAATGTCAGCAGTTGCGGAAGCAGCAAAAATTGCTAACGCTCATCAGTTTATTACCCAATTACCCGGAGGTTATGATACTTGGGTGGGTGAACGTGGGGTAAACTTATCAGGTGGGCAACGTCAAAGAATTGCGATCGCCCGTGCTGTTCTTCTTAATCCGCAAATTTTGATCCTTGATGAGGCAACCTCGGCCTTAGATTCCGAGTCGGAAGCACTGGTACAGCAAGCCTTGGAAAGATTGATGCAAGGACGAACTGTGTTTATTATTGCTCATCGGTTATCTACTGTGAGAAAGTGCGATCGCATTTTAGTTTTGGAACGGGGACAAATTGTGGAATCAGGAACTCATGAGGAATTATTAGCCCTTGAGCGTCGTTATGCACGGTTTTATACTCAGCAGTTTAGTTAAATAAGTACTGCTTGGTGTAAAGTTATGGTTTTTTAACGCAGAGGTTCGCTGAGAAGAGGACAGTTCCTGACTTTAGATCAAGTTGGCAAAGTCATATTTTGGTTTCGCTGTTCTTGCAGCCAGGTTTCAAAGAGTTCATTTAGTAACCGGATTTTCATTGGTTCATCTAGTTGTGCAGAGATGAACTGCTCCAGTTGCACAATCACAAACCATTCGGCGATGCGAGTGGGAGGCAAAACTTGATGTGGTTGGCTACTAGCAAGCATTTGTGCCATTGTTGGGTGGAGTGCGTTTAATTCAACTGGGCCGACTAAACCCCCTGTTTGCGCTTCTGGCCCGAGTGAGTATTGACGTGCTAAATCTGCAAAAGACTGCTCTTTGTCTTGAATGCGGAAGTAGAGTTCCTGAGCAATACCTACATCTTGGGTTCGTAGTAAGTAATAAATAACTTTGTCTAGTTTTCCTTTGTGCTGAAAGAAATAGGATTCTAACTTATTACCCCAGGTGGCTTGCTTGAATTTTTCGATTTTTAGCTTACGAATAGTGATGGTGTCTAATTGATGGACGCTCAAACCGTGGTATGCCATCCATGCTTGGACATCAGCTTCGCTGGCAAACTTTTTTTCAGCGTAAAACTGCTGTTTGGCTTGGACTAATTCTTCAGGAGTACAATCTATTGTGGCTATCGCCTCATCAATAATCAATTCTCGCAGCAACTGTGGCAGCATTTGGTAACCAGCCAGCAGGGGAACTAGTTCAGTAGCTGTAATTGTGCGGTTGCCGATTTGGATTACTTCTGTCATTAGCTATTAGGCATAAAAAAATACGTGCTTCGTTGCATTTTATACTTTTTATAGTTTTTATTAATTAAGTTTTTATCACCAAAAGCTTCTGAGCCACTGCTTCAGGAACAGGTATTACCGATAAACGATTTCCTTGTTTCACGACTATTAACTCTGAGGCGCTGAACTTTTCTCTCAGTGTTGACAGTGAGATGATATCAGCAAACACTTCCACAAATTCTACAACAACGGTTTGCCACCGTGGATCTGCGAGCGTTGATTTAGGATCATAGTACTTACTTGTAGGTTCAAATTGCGTGGGATCAGCAATACCTGTTGTCACCACACGCATTAATCCAGCAATACCAGGAGGATTAGCGTTGGAGTGATAGAAAAAAGCTAAGTCTCCCGACTGCATTTGACAGAGATAATTGCGCGCTTGATAATTGCGAACACCATCCCAGATAGTATTACCATCCCGTTGTAGGTCAACGATGCTGTAGACTTCTGGTTCTGATTTCATCAGCCAATAGTTCATTTGTTATTTGGTCATTGGTCATTTGTTATTTGTCATTTGTGAAGAGTCAAAAGTCAAGGGCTATTCTCCCTGCTCTATGCTCTATTCTCCATTCCAATTTAGAGCCGTAGCTATCTGACCAGCTAATTCTAATGGATTAAATGGTTTAGCGATCGCTGTAGCTATACCCATTTGAGCATAGCGACGGCGGTCAGCAGCTTGGATTTTAGCGGTTAACAAAATTACTGGAATGGCTTTTGTGGCAGGATTTTCCTGGAGTTTCTCAAAAGTACTGATCCCATCCATATCTGGCATCATTACATCCAAAAGAATTACATCTGGTTGACACTCCTGAGCTTTAGAGATACCTTCCATACCAGAATTTGCCGTCACTACTTCCCACCCAGCAACGGTTTCTAAACAAATCTTGGCAACTTCTTGAATATACTGCTCGTTATCAACTACTAGAATCCGCTTTTTTGTCATAAATACCGCCTTCTTTAGGGCATGGGGGAGCCACTGCTTTGGGCGGCTTGGCCGACTTGTAGCAAGTGGCGTCATAGGGCAGAGGAAATAACCTTTGACCCTTGACTTTTAACAAACCCCTCTAAGTTTTTTGCTTAGTAATGCGTTGTAGTAATTCCATAACCCGTTGTTCAAATTCTTGCGTGGTTACACGCCCTTTGGTTAAGATTTCTGTATGTCGTAATTTGAGTCGATTGCGTTCTGACTCTTGCAAATCCTTGGCTGAGTAAACAACTACAGGAGTAGTACAAAGCTGATTATGTTGCTGTAGCCAATCTACCACTGCAAACCCATCACTTTCTGGCAGAATTAAGTCGAGAATTAATAAGTCGGGGTTGACTTCTTGGCTGAGGCGAATGGCTTCGCGTCCAGTTTTGGCTAGGAAGGTTTCAATATCATGTCTTTCAAATAGGGTAATCAGCAAATCAGCCAAATCATGATCATCTTCGACAATGAGGATACGGACTCGTTTTGAGGATTTAGCAACAACTTGTCTAAGTGATTGCAATAGGTAACTTTCTTGGACTGGTTTACTCACCCAATCCACAAACTCTGGACTCGGTGGGCTGTTGGTAGTTGGTTTGTAAACACTACAAATCACAATCGGGATGTTTTTTGTCTCAGTCCTTTCTTTTAAGACTGCCATTATCTCCCAACCATTCATCCCAGGCATCATTAAATCTAGTACAATTACGTCTGGCTGTTGGGTAGCTGCTAAAGCGATCGCATCTTCACCATTAGCCACGGTGGTCACCCGATATCCACCTTGTTCTAGTAGTATTTGCAGTTCGTTGCGAATTGTCAAATCGTCGTCGCAGACTAGCACTAGGGGGGAGTAGTGAGTAACCAGTTGTGAGTGGCCAGTTGTCGGATCTGCTAACTCAGCACTTTGGGGCGGTTCGAGAATTGGCAGAGTGAAGTAAAAATTACTACCCTCACCCATGGTACTCTCCACCCAAATCCTGCCACCATGTTGCTGTACTATACTTTTGCAAATTGCCAAGCCTAAACCTGTGCCATCATGGTTGCGAGAATCGGAAGAATCAACTTGTTGAAAGCATTCAAAGATGCTGTCAAGTTTGTCTGATGGGATACCGCGTCCGGTGTCTTTGACAGTTAATAAAACTTCCGACCCTTGTTTTGTTGCTGTTAGCCAAATTGTGTTGTTGGGAGTGGAGAATTTAATAGCGTTACTCAGCAGGTTGGTTAGGGTCTGGATAATTCGGTCTTGATCAGCCCATAGCTGGGTAGATAGGGTAGAAATAGATAGTTGTACTTCTGCTTTGTCGGCGAGGGGCTGCATGATATTCACTGCTGACTTGATCAAATCTGTCAAATTGCAGGTTTCTCGTTCCATTTTTACCCTGCCTGACTCAATCCGCTCAATGTCTAGGATGTCGTTAATCAGGCGTACTAGGCGATCAGTGCTATCGGTAGCAATTTGCAGGAGGCGTTTGCCTGACTCTGAGTCTGCCGGGAGCAATCCACTGGCGAGCATTCCCAGTGAGCCGTAAATCGAAGTTAGGGGCGTGCGGAGTTCATGGCTGACAACTGAAACAAACTCATCTTTCATCCGATCAATTTGCTTGCGTTCAGTTATATCACGTAAAATTACAGTATAAAAATTTTCACCACTCATATCTAATTTAGATATAGAAGCCTCCGCCGGAAATTCTGTACCATCCTGACGACGACCAAATAATTCCTGTCTTTCTCCCATCCTCCGGGCTAGACTAGGAGACTTACCAAAGTCGGCTACATGGTGACGGTGGGCTTGAATAAACCGTAGTGGTAAAAGTAAGTCTAGGCGCTTTCCTATAACTTCCTCGGCAGAGTAACCAAAAATCTTTTCGGCGCCTTGGTTAAACAAGGTGATGCATTGGTGACTATCAATGGAAATAATGGCATCGTCAGCAATATCTAAAATGCGGGCCAATTTAGCTTGAGAAATCCGCAGTTCTGCTTGTATGCGCTGGCGTTCGTCAAGTTGTGATTGCAATTTGCGATTCAGTCCTACTAACTCGGCAGTACGTTCTGCTACGCGCAATTCAAGTTGATTATTAACTTGTTGCAGAGCCGCTTGACTCTGTTTGAGAGCAGTTTCTGCTAGGATGCGATCGCGTTGATTTCGTAATGCACCAATTCCATAGGCTAAGTCTGCTGCTAATTCTTGCAGTAGTTGCAACTCATCGGCATCAAAGGCATCTGGTTCAGGTGCGTAAATATTCAATGCACCCAAAGTTTGACCATCAACCATCAACGGTAAGGCCAGTGATGCTGCATAGCCTTGTTTAACTGCCTGACATCGCCAAATCTCATAATTTGGATCAGTCAAAATGTTTTGAATAATACAGGGTTTACCTGTACGAATTGCTGTCCCTGATGGACTTTGTCCAGGAATTGTGTTTGCCCAAGTCAGGTTTAAAGATTGCAAATATCCATCTTCGTAACCTGCTTGAGCCACTGGGCGGATAGTTTTCTGAGCATCATGTTCTACAAAACCCGCCCAGGCCAGACGATAACCACCAACTTCGACAATAATTTTACAAATTTGATGTAGTAAATCCGATTCTTCTTGAGTACGTACCAGGATTTGATTGCAACTACTTAAAGCTTGGAGTGTCCGATTGACTCGCCGAATTTCTGCTTCTGTATTGTTGTGAGTTTGAGCCATGCGCCGTAGCAGTTTCATCCGCTCTAGGCGATTAATAATCCGAGTTACCAGTTCTGGCCCCACAATCGGCTTGCTGACAAAATCATCAGCACCAATGCTAAATACTTGATGTAAAATCTCGGCATCATTATGCACTGTGAGAAATAGAATAGGCAATTCACTCCAACGGCGATCGCTTCTCACTACTTGGCACAGTTCAATCCCATTACTATGAGGCATTTCTACATCCAGAATCAAGATATCTGGATTCACGGCTTCTAGAGTTTCCCAGAATTTGCGTGGGTCATCTAGGGTAATTACCTTGAGTCCCCAAGGGCTGAGTAAGGTTTGCAAAAATGCCAAAATTTGCGGATCGTCGTCTACAGCTAATACTTTGGCTTCTGTTAAGGTATTTTGTTGCCAAGCTTGGGTAATTGCTTCTAGCACTTGGGAAACAGGCAAAGGTTTTTGAAGAAAGGTATGTCCGCCATTGCGAGCTAGTTTTAGACGGCTGCCGAAGTCACTCTGTTCAGTAAAAACAACTACTGGTACAGGAGGCTGGCAATGGGAAAGTTCTGACAACAAGCTCAAACTTTCCTCCTGATGAGGAGAAACGCTAGGGTCGAGTAAGACTACACTGGGGTGTTTGCGGTCTATCTGATTTTTGGCAGTCTGAATGTTGTTCGCAACTGCAACGTTTAACCCCCAGTTACTAGATGCTTTTACTAGCTGTTCAGCTAAAAGCGGGTCACGGTCAACTACCAACACCAAAGGATGTTCATTGCTATTGGGTGATAATGCTAAGACTTCATTTTCTTGACTATGCATTTCTTGACGCAATTGCTTGACCCACTTTTGCAAGTTGGTGATTTCATGGGGCGTCAACGTTTTGTCAGACCTCAACAAGTTTTCTATTTTTCGTGCTAGCTTCGAGCCAACAGGTAAGCCAAAAGTACCTAAAGAACCTGCTAAGGTATGGGCTTCTTGGGCTGCTTGCCTTTGCAGTTCTGGATTTAAAGCTTTTTGAGTATCGGCTGCTTGCTCTAATACCCTTACTTGCTGCTCAAATCGCCCTTGAAATTGCTGCCAAATACCCGCAACTGCTGTGAGTGTCTGCTGCTGTGTTTGGAGGTTCAAAACCGCAGATTTAGGTTGCTCTCCCTCTTCCTTTTCGGTTCTCTCGCTTTCCTCTTCCCGTGGTTTTAGGCGATAACCAATACCATAGACGGTTTCAATCAAATCGCTAGGCGCTCCCACAGTTTTGAGCTTTTGCCGTAAACCTTTGATATGGGTGCGAACGGCTTCCTCGGTGGGAGTATCATCATAAGACCAAAGATGTTCCAAAATCATGCCGCAGCTAAATACTCGGCGACTGTTGCGGAGAAATAGCTCCAAAAGAGCAAATTCTTTTGGAGTTAATGATAATAAATCTTTGACATAGGTGACTTCACAACTACTAGGATCAAGTCGTAAATTCCCCCACTCAAGTACAGGTTGTGATGTTGTTCCTCCCCGACGCAATAGAGCACGTACACGAGCAACTAACTCCTCAGCATCAAAGGGTTTAACTACATAGTCATCTGCACCTGCATCTAGTCCAATTGCTTTCTCATGACTACTATCACGCCCTGTTAATAACAAGACTGGCATTTGCAGACCTTTAGACCGAATTTGACGACAAAGACTGATGCCATCAAGCTTCGGTAACATAACATCTAATAGTATTAAATCATAGTCATAAGTTTCGATTAAATCCCAAGCAGTATCACCATCATTAGCAACTTCAACTGCATAGTTTTGGTTAGCAAGAATGGCAGCGAGTGTTTGAGCTAGTAGCTCATCATCTTCTACGACTAAAATTTTCATATCACCAGTTTTTGTGAAGGTCAGGAATTGAACAGAACAAGTGACAAAAATCTCAAGCCAATAAAAATAATTTTTGATCCTAAAAAACTGAATCTATCAATCTATTTAAGTTCTCAACACCAGTATAAGGTAGCAGAGAACAGAGTGAGAATTTTGTGTAAAAATGCTTAATTTTGTTAAAAATTTCACAAGTTTATTGTGAGCGATCGCTAGTGAAAAACTGTTTCAATATATTAAGACATTAGGTGCTCACAGAACAATTATTTGTTATCCTCACAAGTTCCTCAAACTTTTGTTTTATAAAGATAACTGTAGGCAGAAGATGACTGGATTACTCAGGCTAAAAATTAGAGGAATTTTATCTAGACAATTGCCAAAAATAGTTGAGGTATTGCTAAAAATTGTTAATCCAGGCGCTAAAATCCGTCAAACTCAATCATACCTTGGGGGTTTGTTTGTCAAGTTGTTGATGGGAAAACTACTCCAGGTCTAAGGGATATCTACAAAATTGCCAACAGGGCGATCGCCCAGGCTCACCAATTACTAATCAACAACAGAGGTCTATATGTTTAACAAGATTCTAGTGGCATTAGATCGCTCGGAAATGGGGAAACAAGTGTTTGCACAAGCCTTGGCTTTAGCAAAGTTAACAGGGGCTAACTTAATGCTACACCATGTCTTATCTGCTGAAGAAGAAGGTAGCCCTTACGTGCCAGTGTTATCTAGTTTTGACTATTATCCAGGAGTAAGCTCTCCTAGTTTCGAGTACTATCAAAAGGAATGGGATGCCTTTAAAAATGAAGGGATCAAAATTTTGCAATTCTTCTGTGCCGAAGCAAACACCGCAGGCATAAACGCAGAATTTACCCAAAGCCTAGGAGATCCTGGTCGTCTCATTTGTAACTTAGCCCGTAATTGGAACGCTGACCTAATTGTGATGGGGCGTCGTGGTCGTTCGGGATTAGCAGAACTATTCCTCGGTAGCGTCAGCAACTACGTGCTTCACCATGCGCCTTGTTCGGTGCAGATTGTACATGTTCCAGCTACCATTCCAAAAGCTAAAGAAGCTGACCTAGAAAATCACAGTGCCGTTATTGTTGGCTAATTACACATTCCTAGAAATGGGCGAACAACCGTCATTGGTGTCAACTTAACGCGAAACCCCACGTCCGCCAGGGATTTAAATCCCTGTCTCATAGCAGAAGTCCTCTCAAGAGGACTGAAAATTCAGTCCATTTCAATGGATTTAGGCTATGAAATCACCGTTTTAACGGTGGGCGGGCGAACAACACCCAACGAGTACGGTATTTTTAGCTTAAGTTGACACGTATGAACAACCGTACTCCTACGGAGAAGCAAGCTACGCCCCTACGGTAATTGCGGACTGGGGTGAGCATTAAGTAAGTCGGTGATCATAAACCTAACTATGTTACAAAGCATAAACACTAGCTCAACCCTTACAAACACCAAAGCGTAAGAACACCGACCTTTCCATTCAGTAGAACCAGCCAAAAATATTAAATCCTTACAAACACCAAATCCCAAACATCAAATACCGACCATAACCAGTTAGCTTTATTTACACCGCTCTACTTAGGCTTGACAGCTTTACCAATGTACCAAACGGAAGTATCTTCATTGATGGCTATTTCAAATAACGTTTTTGAATCATTTTTAAATCTCTTAAACACAATATTGCTAAGATTTTTTAAGTTAGTGCCGCCAGTTAAATCAAATCCTTTAAAGATAATATCTCGAAAGCCATTATCACGTAACATATCAAATAATTCATTTGATTTAATAAACTTATGCCAATCATGTAGTCCTAGAGGGATCTGCTTGAGAACATACTCTAAAAGCCAAATCATCACTAGTCTAGATTTAAAAGTTTTATTAATCGTATCAAATAGAAATAAACCCTCTGGTTTCAACACTCTAAAAGATTCAAAAATAACTTTTTTCCAATCTCCGACATGTTCCAAAACATCAAAGCATAAAACAACATCAAATTTATTGTTATCAAAAGGAAGCTCTTCTGCTATGCCCCAGTAATAGTCAATTTTTAGTTGATTTCTTTGAGCATGTTCTTGAGCAACTTGAATAGATTTTAGAGATAAATCAATACCAGTAACACTAGCATCTTGCTTGGCTAAGAATTCACATGCCAACCCGCCCCCACAACCAATATCTAAAACTTGAACACCTCTCCAATTGGGAACATAGTTAGCAAAAAAATCAAATCTAGCTTGATTAAGATAGTTAGATAAGTTTAATGCTTCCCCTTTCTGCCACCATTTATCTGCATTCAAATCATAGTATTCTAAATCATTTTTCTTCATAGCTTATTTTGAATAAATTTAGTAAGGACGCAGGGTTGTAATTCCAAGCTACGACCTTACTAAGAATTTATATGCTGCAAACGTTATTCAAATTGGTATTAGTTGCCAGTATATTGTTTAAAATTGCAGAATAATTCTGTCTGTGGGTGGGTATATAGCGGTTCCCCAGTGCATGAGGTACTACATGATTTCAATTTGTATTTGTACAAATTGGTAATGTGAACCAGAATGTTGCTCCTGCTGTCAAAGTACTGTTGACGCCGATTTCGCCACCGTGGGCATTAATGATGCGCTTACATAGATATAAACCCAAACCCAAACTAACAGAATTGCGATTATTACCACTCCGGAAGTAAAGGTCAAACAACCTTTCACTTTGTTTTTGACTGATTCCTACTCCGTTATCACTGACAGTGCAATAAATCTTATCCCCTTTCAAGGTAGCGTTAATTGTCAACAACAATTCAGGGGGATTATGTTTGACAGCATTGACGATCAGATTTGAAAATACACGCCATAGTTGAGTGGAATCACCATTCACCATAGGTAAATCTGCGGTGACTAAATTTGTGAGGGTAGCTTGATTTTCCGCCAAGATTGGCTCTAAGTCTGCGATCGCATCTGTTACAACAGTATGCAATTGTAGAGGTTGACGCTGCAAAACCACACCTTGCACTTCGCTGACATGGGCTTCCATCAAGGAATTAATCAAGTTGAGTTGGCGATCGCTACTTTGCACCATCCGTTCTAAAACCGCGCGTGCAACGGATATTTGAGATTGGCTGGATTCGTTTCCCATCCCTTCATCTTTGAGCAAATTCCTCAGCACCATTAAAATCCCCAGTGCTGGGTTGCGTAAATCATGGGAAACTGCATGAAAAAATACTCTCAGGGCTTCTTCGGCTTGTTTGCGTTGGGTAATGTCTTCAATCAAACCTTCGTAGTAAAGTAGCTTTCCCTGTTCGTCGCGGACTGCGTAGGCTTTCTCTGAAATCCAGACAATGCTTCCGTCTCGGCGATAAATTTGCGATTCAAATTCTGAGACTTTGCCATGTTGTTCAATCAAGCGCACAAATTCTGCACGACGCTGGGGGTCAACATACAATTGATGCTCAATATCGGTAAAATTGGCTGTCACCTCTTCTGGAAACGAGTATCCATAAATTCGTGCTAAGGCGGGATTGGCTGTAATGTAGCGTCCATCAGCACTACTTTGGAAGATACCCTCAACTGCGTTCTCAAAAATACTTCTGTACTTAGCTTCTGTAACTTCTAGTTTGTGGTAAGCAGACTCAAGCTCTTTACGGGCGTAAAACTCAGAACGTTGTAGGCGATCGTATAAGTAAACGCCAATGTCACAGATAGCACATAGCCAAAAAACGTATAACAGAAATGTGACATTATATATTTCTGGATATTCAGGTACTGGTGTTTTGAGTCCTAGTACTGTGTTGACGCCAAAATAGTAAGTTAATACACCCACCTGAGATATGAGGTGTAACTGCCAACAAACAGGGATCAATGTCGCTTGGCTAAAAAATAGCAGTGACCAACCCAAAGTATCCGGTAGGGCAAAACCCTTGAGGGTGGCGAATAACTGCGAAGCTAGGCTAAGTGACCAAGATGACCCTAACAATAATATTCCTGGATGACGATGACCAAACTTAGTTTGACGCAGGGCAAAGTAAACAACTAAGCTCAAGAGCATAGCAAGATTAATAAATAACCCATGAATCCTGAGGGTATCTGGCAGTTTATCTAATTCCTTGAGAGGGAAAAAGATGTCATAGACATTTCGCAAGGTAAAGGTTAACAAGCAAATTGACGCTAGCCATAGCCACAGATGTAGCCTTTGCCACAAAAAATGTTGCCTATTAGCCAGCCACTCCTTATTTGCATCAACAGCAGTAATTTGATTATTGATAACTGCTTCATATACCTTTCTCCACCACTTTTGCACTGATCTCAATAAGTTTGTCATTTGTCATTTGTCATTTGTCATTTGTCATTTGTCATTTGTCATTTGTCATTTGTCATTTGTCATTTGTCATTTGTTATTTGTTATTTGGTAGAGGCGTTCCAGTGCAACGTCTGTCAAAATTTTGAATTGATTCATGCTCTATGCTTTATTCTCTCATTCGGCCAAGATGGGAAAATTAAATGTCTTATAGTTGCGATGGGTTTGCTGGGGGTAATGTTAACCAAAAAGTTAATCCCCGCTTGCGGTGACTAATGACACCTATTTCACCACCATGTGCTTGAATAATTTGCCGACCGAGATACATTTTTAAGGCTACGCCTGTTAAGCAAGGGCCTTGGGGATCGGGTATATATAAATCGAAGAGGCGATCGCACTCCAGTTTACTGATGGCTGCACCGTCATCTTGAATTTGAATGCGGATCATTTCATTTCTCACTACAGCTTTGAGAGTAAAATTTAATCCTGGTGGATTCTGCTGCAATCTATAGGTAAATAAATTTACTAAAGCTTTATGTAATAACCCTGTGTCTGCCATCACTAAAGGTAAATTTGGCGCTATCAAGTTTTTGAGTGTGGCTTGGTTTTGGTAGAGTATTGGCTTTAGGCTTTGGCTTGTTCTTTCCAAGAACGTACTCAAAGATACAAGCTCAGTCCTAAGAACAATGCCCTTGCCTTCACAGCAATGCATTTCTATCAACGAGTCAATCATCCCCAATTGACGGTCATTGCCTTGAATCATGCGCTCAATAATCGCCGGAGATACGGAGATTGGGGATAAAGAGGCAGGGGTGCTGGGGGAGTCTCTGTGTATTTCTGCATCTGGAAGCAAATTCTTTAACACCATTAAATTACCCATAACCGCAGTTCGCAAATCATGGGCGACGGTATGTAATACCACATCTTTGACCCGTTGCAGTTCTCCTAGTTCCTGCATTTTTTGTTGTAGTTGGGCAGTGCGTTCTTCTACTTGTTGTTCTAAATTAGCGTTGAGTTGGGCAAGTTCTTGGTGAATAAAACTGTGTTCAATAGCGATCGCTAATTGTTCTGACATCTGCTGTAGTAAATCAACTTCGATGGCTTGCCAATAACGAGGCCCAGAACATTGATTAGCAACCAATGCCCCCAACAATTCATCACCCAGCATAATTGGTACTGCTAAGGTAGCCTGGGTGTGGAATTGTTGATAGTGTGCCCTCAATTTAGGAGATACGACGACTTGGTTGACATCCTGCACCAAACGCACACGATTACTTGTGAATAAATTTTTTAATTCTTGAATATAAGCTTGATCATTAGTTGTCCATCCCAAAATTGACGGGTATTGGGGATCTAATGACTCAGCAACAGCTTTACCACCGACTTGGGCATCATTTAAACCAATAAAAACCCGATCTGCTTGCAAAAATTGCCGGACTTCCGACACAGTGGTTTGGAGAATTTGGTCTAAATTCAGGGAAGAGCGAATTCGCGCTAGGGTTTCTGTCAATAAGCGATCGCGCTGTGCTGAGAGGCGTAATTGCGCTTCTACTTGCTTACGTTCTGTAATATCCATGACCAAGCCCTCCCAAAGTAGATCGCCGTTAGCTTGTTGTTCTGGTTGGGAAGCACCTTGAATCCACTTGAGTTTACCACTGGGTGTAATGATGCGACCTTCCCAACGCCAAGGTGTCAGATTTGCCGCCGCCATTGCTATAGATGCTGTCCAGGCGTCGGCATCTTGGGGATGAATCAGTTGATGTAATACCTGAAAATCTGCTTGGATTACTTCTGGTTCTAATTCATACAGTTCTCGACAACCTGAACTCACATAAAGCAGAAACTGAGAACCATCTTGACGCTGGAGAAATTGAAAAATCATCCCCGGCAAATTAGCAGCAATTTTTGATAGCAGGGCGATCGCCTGTTGTTGGCAATCGGGTGTATGCGTTAACTTCACAGTTTCATCCACTCTTTGACCCTTTGATTAATATACAAGCAACTGATTATTACCAGCTTGGTAAACTTCTGCTGTCAGAATCACCACCAACTGGATTAAACTCATCTCTACATCCAGGGTATATTCCATCTGTTAAAACCGCATACACCCAATCGGGTGAACCAATACATAAGACATCGACCGAATTTAAATATGCGTTCACTACAACCCTTTGTAGGGGCGTACAGTTGTTCGCCCTTGCTTCTACCGAAAATTGCCCACAGCCACAAAGGTATCCCAAGCATAAATTCGCAGTAAGCTGTTTGAGGGCGTTTTTCATAATCTACAAATGGCAACGATTAACGATAATTACCTCAAGCTGAAAGCAGGTTATCTATTTCCAGAAATTGCGCGGCGGGTGAATGCCTTTGCAGAAGCCAATCCTGATGCAAAAATTATCCGCTTGGGTATTGGTGATGTCACGGAACCTTTACCATTAGCTTGTCGCCAAGCGATGATTAGAGCCGTTGATGATTTGGGCGATCGCACCACCTTCAAAGGCTATGGCCCAGAACAAGGCTATGCTTGGTTACGAGAGAAAATTGCGGCTCAAGATTTCCAAGCACGGGGAACTGATATTGATGCTTCAGAAATATTTGTTTCTGATGGTTCCAAGTGCGACACAGGCAACATTCTAGAAATCTTCGGTCATAACAACACTATAGCTGTCACTGATCCAGTTTATCCTGTGTATGTAGACACTAACGTTATGGCGGGAAATACTGGAGACGCTAATGATCAAGGTGAATATGCAGGCTTAGTTTATTTACCAATTACAGCTGAGAATAACTTCACCGCAGAGATTCCCTCCCAGAAAGTCGATTTAATTTATCTCTGCTTTCCCAATAACCCCACAGGTGCAACTGCTACTAGAGAACACCTGAAAGCGTGGGTAGAATATGCTCAGGCAAATGGCTCAGTAATTTTCTTTGATGCTGCCTATGAAGCTTACATTACTGATCCTGATCTTCCCCGCTCAATATATGAAATTGAGGGTGCAAGGGAAGTGGCAATAGAATTTCGTTCTTTCTCCAAAAATGCAGGCTTTACAGGAACTCGCTGTGCCTTAACTGTTGTACCCAAGACATTGACAGCAAAAGCCGCCGACGGTTCTAATGTGGAACTGTGGAAGCTGTGGAATCGCCGCCAGTCTACCAAGTTTAATGGTGTATCTTACATTGTGCAACGAGGTGCTGAGGCAGTTTATTCCGAGGAAGGACAAGCGCAGGTAAAAGCACTCGTGAGTTTCTATTTGGAAAACGCTAAAATCATCCGCGAAGAACTCACAACAGCTGGATTATCTGTATATGGTGGTGTGAATGCGCCTTATGTCTGGGTGAAAACACCCAATGGTTTATCCAGTTGGGAATTTTTCGATAAACTGCTGCAAACTGTCAATGTTGTGGGCACACCTGGTTCTGGGTTTGGTGCTGCTGGTGAAGGCTACTTCCGGATTTCTGCGTTTAACAGTCGGGAGAATGTCGAAGAAGCCACAAAGCGGATTATCACTCGCTTGTCTTTGTAGATTGTAGGTAGATCGCATATTAGCAGCTCATCGCTAGATGTGCGATCGCCTTTTGATGACTAAATTGATTTTAGGGCAGGATAATAGAGCTAGAGCTTGAGCAAGCGATCGCTATGACCACAACAACTAAAAAACTTACCCTGGAAGAATACCTAGCTTATGACGATGGCACAGACACCAAGTATGAGCTAGTGGATGGAGAATTAATAGCAATGCCACCAGAAACCAGTAGAAATAACCGAATTGCGCTCTATTTACTTGCAGAATTCCTCAAACTCGTGCCTTTTTACCTCATCTGTCACAAAGATACAGAAATTGTGGTGACAGGTAATCGCACTCGCATCCGTCTACCAGATTTGATGATTTTAACTGAAGAGTTATTCGCGGCGCTTGGTGGTAAACGCGCTACCATTACTCAGGATATGCCATCTCCGGCACTGGTAGTTGAGGTTGTCTCTCCGGGTAAAGTTAATGAAGACAGAGACTACCGCTATAAGCGATCAGAGTATGCGGCGCGAGGTATCTCTGAATACTGGATTGTCGATCCTGGTAACGCCAGAGTGACTGTGCTGACGCTAGTAGACGGATTATATGAAGAAGCGGTGTTTCAAGAAAATAATCACATCACCTCAACTACTTTTCCTGATTTGAAATTAAACGCAGCGCAAGTATTAGCAGCAGGAGAAGTTTTTGTTGTCTATGAATGAGTGAACGAGACGATAGACATGCGTAAGTCCTAATACTTTGTATAATACCTATATTTTGCTGGTGCCGTGCCCCTACCCGTATTGATATTTTTTTAATTGACAGCCCCTGAGAAGAGGAATTGATGATTTAGTTAGGCTCTTTACAAGCAGCATTGAAAGCATAAGCTGTTTGCCAATTTTTCACAGTGTTCTCACCAATCAAGAATATCTTACTATCACCATCAGCAAAAGTTAAACGAGCACGCATGACGGCAGGAGTCGCACTACTAAGTAAATTAGCAGCATTACTGTTAACAGCAAACAAACTCTCTGTCATGTACCAAGTGCTAGAACGTTTATAGGATGAACTACCACTCGATTGACTGTAAGTGTAATTTTGCTGAAATCCTCTGGGTTTGCTGGTTTGAGTGGGAGTCAGTTGCAGAATTTGACCTCCAATCCCTAACTCTAAACGTACGGGCACCAATGCTTTTAAATCAGCTTGACCGTCAGCAGGAGAGTACTGGAAAATTGTTTTCACAAAGCACCCTTCGATTTTGCTACCCCACAAAGAGATAATCACAAATCTTCCGGGAGAGGGAGCAACAAAGGGACTTTTGAAAAAACTTCCCAAGGGATCTTCGCCGTGGCGGTCAATTACAACTTTACCCAAGGCGGCATCAACTAGACTATCTCTAATATCAATGGTTGTATTCAAAGGCCAGCCACCAGCAGCCCATGACATTGGACGATCAAATAGGTCTTCACCTTTGGTAATTTCTGCGATCGCTGGTATAGAAAATAAATTTAACATTGCAGACGTTAAAAATATAGCTGAAAGACTCGGCCTCATCCATCTCAAAAACATAAATAATTTATTCCTATTAATTAATATTTTCTGCCAGGGGGAGCGCCATCAGTACCTTCAGAGCCTGATACCTTGGGAGGTCTGCCAGAAGGTGGAGCATTATGAGGTTTTGGTTGAACCACTATCGGGGATTTGTCTACTACTAATCCCAGTTTTTTGGCGATTTCTGATTCCATAAAAATATTGATCGGAATTCCCAAATTAAACCCTACTTTTTGACCATCAGTATCTCTAGCACCCCGTCCATGAATACCAATCAATCTTCCATTTTCATCGACTAAAGGGCCACCACTCATTCCTGGAAAAGTATTGATGTTGTGAATTAGGGTGTAACCATCTTGGGGTTGACGATGTTCACCAACAATTTCTCCTTTAGGTGTTAATACAGTGCGTTGTTCAATTCCGCGTACTGGTTCTGGTGCCCCAGCTATGTAAACAGTTAAACCAGGTTTAGCATGTTCAGAATTACCGATGTGGGCAACGCGGTATTTTTGACTACTAGTAAATTGCAATACAGCTAAGTCCACTCTTGGTAGACGGACTACCGAGCTATAATTTACAGTATGTTCTTTGTTGTCGAAAGTTTGGACTATGTAAGTCCCTGCCTTATCCATCACGTGCCAATTAGTAAGAACGTAGTAGATATCGTTTTTTTGCCAAACGAGTACTCCAGAACCAAGTTTTGGCCCTTTGATGAGCACGGTCATTTCTTGAGCTTTGCGGCTGACATCCACCCCTGTGGAAGTGATACCAATTTCTGGTTGTATGAGCGCGATCGCTACTCCTACTATTGTGCCTGTGAGTCCAGAATAGAACCTCATGGTTTCATCCTTATAATTGAGATGTCATCAAGGATCGGCAGCTTCAGAAATCGATGGTTGAGAATTGACTTCACCTGTGGCATTTTTGAGGTAGGCATCGAAATCAATAGTAATTTCCTCCGTACCACTTTCGTCCAAGGTGTTACCAGCCGCTAAAGCGCGACGGTCAAATAATCTGCGGACTGTCTCACTGGGATTGGCGCCACGTTTGAGAGTGAACAATAAGGTACTATCTGTACAAGGGGTGTTGGGTTTATTTGCAGCACAGATAACTGGTTCGCCCCTGATTTTGCCGATGGAGATATTTCTGAGGTTCCCATTGTCGTAGTTCTTCTGAAATCTGCGTGAAACCTCCAAACATCTTTTTTGAGCCGTCCAAGGCGGGGGAAAGTAACTGTTGGACACCCAATTCACGACGGGGATACTTTTGCCGTCTTGGGTACGAGCAAAAGTTACGGGTACACCTTTGTGCTGACGACAGAAGAAAGTTAGTCCACGAGCATAACTAGGCTGTGATGTGGATAAAGTGGTGGCAGATGCAGCCAGCAAAAACGCCATACAAATTTTTGTTATTGTCAAGACTTCAGCCAATAACTTTTGTCTCATACAGTTGAACTTGGCAACTTGTAGTATTTTATATACTAAAGTAACCTATTTTAGGTATTAATTATGTTGATAATTCTCAATCTATCGTAAATATTTCATGAATAAGTATGAGACAGTACTGAACTTGGATTTCTCTTCAGATCAGATTCAGTTGGTTGGACTAAAGAACATAAATGGCCAGGGTAACCCAACAGCAAAATATGGGTGAGGTTTTGATACCAATTTAAATTATTTTTAAATAAACCCCATTTCTCCCAAAACCTGACGTAATCTCTGAGCCTCTTGCGGGTTATTCTGGGCATGAAGCGCGATCGCATTTTTAAAAGCTGTAACACTAGCTTGAACATTGCCGACTTTTAGCTGCACTACCCCTAAATTTTGATAAGCTTCGGCATAGTTGGGTTTTAACTTGATAGCTTTTTGATAAGCTGCGATCGCATCTGTCAGTAAACCCAAAGCCTTGAATGTCATTCCCAGGTTATAGTGTCCCGCCGCAAAGTTGGGGTCAATTTTCAAGGCTGTTTCATAGGCAATTTTCGCACCTTGCAAATCGCCAGCCGCCTTAAATAGGTTGCCTAAGTTGTTATATGCTCCTAATTTGAGTATGGGATAAATGGGTAACTTGATTGCCGCCTGATAGTGGAAAATCGCTTGGCGGGAATTTTGTAAGCGGTTGTAAGCAATGCCTAAATGGTAGTGGAGTTCATACAAAATCTCGTAGTTTTCCTCACTCGCAGCAATTCCGCGCTTGAGTAACTCCATCCCTTGGTCAATTTTTCCAGTTTCCACATACAATGCCCCTAACTTACTGCAAACATAGGGGTCATGGGGATGAGTTTTGAGAAACTCTGACATTGCTGCTTCGGCTTTGGCGTGTTTATTACCTTGAGCGATCGCAGCTTTTTGATATCCTTGATGCAGAATAGCTAACCCTTGCAAATATCCGATCTGCCAATGGGGTTCTTTGGTTACAATTTCCGACACACTATCATCAACTAAAGCATGGTAGGGACGGGAAAAGTGAATCTGGGGATGATTGCGAAATAGCCGAGAAACCAGAGAATAGGGAGATTGTTCCGCGCCTACTTCATGACGCACCAAATTAACTAGCAGATATTCTTCACTTTGTATTACCGACTGTATCTGTGGCACAATTTCTGGCGTCAGAGTTTCATCAGCATCCAATACCAAAATCCAGTCGCCTGTGACATGCTGCATAGCTGCATTCCGCGCCGCACTAAAGTCATTGCACCATTGAAAATGATGTACTGTCGCACCGTATATTGAAGCGATTTCTGGAGTGCGATCGCTAGAACCAGTATCCAACACTATCATTTCATCTACAACATCTTTGACACTGGTCAGGCACTGAGGCAATGTTGCTGCTTCATTTTTCACAATCATGCACAGACTAAGTTTCATCGGTATTTATCGACGGTTCATTTCACATCACATTAATTCACTATTTTCGGCATGTCACCCTCAAAGTTTTATTCGGTTCGTAGGGGCGAACGGTTGTTCGCCCTGATCACTTTACAAGTCAGGAGGCAAAATTACCTGATCGATCGCATGGATTACACCATTGCTACCCTTGATATCTGCCTGAGTCACATTAGCTTCGTTGACTTTTACACCAGTAGGCTCAACCTTAACGTTGATTGCGCCACCTTCAATGCTTTTAACTTCACCAGATTTTAAATCCGTGGAGAGTACAGAACCAGATACCACATGGTAGGTTAACAGTTTCACCAAGATTTCTTTATTTTCTGGCTTCAACAAATCGCGCACTGCATCTTGTGGCAATTTAGCAAACGCCGCATCGGTAGGAGCAAAAACTGTTAAGTTGTCTTTGCCTTGCAACGTTTCTGCCAATCCCGCAGCTTTGATAGCTTGAGTTAAGACGCTAAATGAGCTATTAGACTCTGCCAAGGCTAGCAAGGTTTTACCTTGGGTTTCAGTTGTACCTGCGGCTGGTGGAGTTTCAGTAGGTACTGTTGTCTCTGGTGTTTCGATTGGACGTGGGGTGCGTCCAGATTCAGGGGTATTAGTTGGGGTGGGAGCAGGTTCTGTGGTTTCTGTATTACTACGACGGTTGTAAGGAGGTTCGTTAAAAATGCTGGGACGAGGATTGAGTTTCCCACTACTGTTTTGCTGTGCTAGCAAGTTTTTGCTGGGAATCGCGCCTTTTACAGCTTCTGTTGCAGGTTCAGCAGGTGCGTATTGAGTCTTAACTGCAATGCGTTGACCCCGGTTATAGGGAGACTCGCTAAAAATAGTGGGGTTAGGATTCGTTGCCTCTTTAGCTCCAGATGGTAAAGTCATCAGCAGACCTACGCTGGTTATTCCCACTATCCCTGCTAGATTGACCAGCAATTGGCTGTAATTCACTTTCATAAATTTTGTTTGTTTTTATTGTGCATAGTTTACATAAAGACTTATAGCATTTTGCTATGCAGATGAGCTAACTCTAGAAACAATAAATTTTTGCCTAAACTGTGCTGTGCTGAATAAATCTAAATTTTTCGGTAATTAGCGAGGGTTACTATTATAAAGTATCTTGGTGTTCAAAGTAGGGTGCGTTGAGTAATTTGTTTTCTGTGTGGCTGAAGTGCTATTTGTGATTGGTCTTAAATTTTACCTTTGACATTGCCAACATTACTAAAGAGGAAGTTAATTAAGTACAGCAACTTTACCAGCAGTTATATGATAGGGTGTATGCCTCTATGTATCCCAATAACTGATAAAAACAACCTGATTAAATGTAGTAGCTTATACTAAATTTGCCAAAAATCTATAGGGGTTAACCATAAAATCCCTAATATATTCGGCATCTGTATATAAAGAAGCAAAATATTTTTCAAGGTGCAAAGTCTAAAATTATACTATATTCATCCAGTGGAATGAATCTTTTAAAAGTTTAATTAACTAGTGAAGATCAAGCACTAGCCAGGTTAGGTTTATTTATGTTTGCAGATAAAAATAATTAAATTATTTGATATTTGGATTAAGTCAGAAAAAAATATTTTTAACAAACTAGCGATATTGGCAAAAAATTCCCTAATTTTCTACTTCATTGGCAAAAAAATTGCTGATAAATGACAGCATTAACCTGAATTGCCAGGAAAATTACTGAAACTGAAGATACAATTATCAAAGTTGCTCAATTAACCAGTTATAAGGTGTGCGATATGCTGGAGTTATACCAATGGGAACTATCTCAATACTCAGAAAAAGTACGGCTAATTCTGGATTACAAAGGATTAGAGTACCGCAAAATTGAGGTGACACCTGGGATTGGACAAGTAGAACTGTTCCGATTAACTGGACAAAAGCAAGTACCAGTTTTGAAGGATAGCAGCAGGTATATTGTAGACTCTACAGAAATCGCTAAGTATTTAGATTCTCAGTATCCAGAACGCCCGCTCATACCCCAAGACCCAAAAAAACGGGGTTTAGCTTTATTAATAGAAGAATGGGCGGATGAGTCAATAGGCATCAAAAGTCGCAAAGCACTATTTTCGGCTATTAGTCAGGATCAAAATTTCCGTAAGTCTTTATTACCTACCTCCACACCAGACATATTTAAAAACCTCGTGGAAGGAGTACCCACCGACTTTTTGAAAATTTTAGGTTTTGGAGTGGGTTACAGTCCAGATGTAGTCAAATCAGCGATCGCTGATTTAAAACAAGACTTAGAAGCACTGACACTATTGTTGGCAGATAGTCCTTATTTATTGGGAGACGAACCAAGTTTAGCTGACTTGGCAGTGGCGGGTTTATCAATATTATTGAAGTTTCCTGATGGAGCCTATTTGGATTTACCCGCCAGCCTCAGAGGTAAAGGCGTACCTTCCATCGCCGATAACCCAGATTATGCATCATTCTTTGCTTGGCGCGATCGCCTCTATGCCCAATTTCGCAAACCATTAATTGGTGTTCCTCCCTCTGGAAGCGCACCAACTGCAATTCAAATCGAGTAGACGCGATTAATCGCGTCTGTTATTTGTCCTTTGTCATTTGTTCTTTGTGATTGCATCTGGCACGTAGCATTGAACATCAGACAAAGGATAATTTGTGTTAAGATTTGTTCGCTATCTGGAGAGTCTACAAATTCAACATAAATTATATTGAAATGGTTATTTGAAATGGGGAATAGAGAGATGCACTTCGACTCCGCTCAGTGCAAGGGCTGGTAAGGGAGATGGGGAAGATAAATAACAAATAACCAACAACTAATGACCAATGACAAATAACAAATGACCAATGACAAATTCGGCAAAGCCATTAGGTTCAGTCATCCAAGGCTCCCTCACAGGGGGTTTAGAAGTAAGATTACACCCAGACATATCAGTTGAAGATATGCGGGTGGGTAAGTTTTTAGTTGTGCAAGGGGTGCGATCGCGTTTTTTCTGTATGCTGACAGATGTGGCACTAGGAACTGCAAATGCCCGCATTGCTTCAAACCCCCCCAACTGGGAAGACACGTTTTTACGAGAAGTTTTAGCAGGAAGTAGTACATACGGCACCGTCAACCTCGCGCCGATGTTGATGTTTACTCCCGAAGCTGAGGAATCTTTCACACCCACAAACGGTAAATCTGCAAATCCTTTTGTCCCATCAATGACAGGTTTGGCATCATTTCAACCCCAAACCAGTACTACTATGGAATTGCTGCCAGTAAAAACAATTCCTAGCCATTTTAGCCAAGTATATGAAGCGAGTGAAGAAGATTTTCGCCGCGTCTTTGGTTGGGAAGACGATACCCAAAGAAAGAATTTTTCCATTGGCAAACCGCTAGATATGGATGTGCCGGTTTGTTTGGATTTAGACCGCTTTGTTGAACGCAGTAATGGGGTTTTTGGTAAATCTGGTACTGGTAAATCCTTTTTGACGCGGTTACTTTTGGCGGGGATAGTCCGTAAAAACGCGGCAGTAAACTTAATTTTTGATATGCACTCTGAGTATGGCTGGCAAGCTGTCTGCGAAGGTAAACAATATAGTACTGTTAAAGGATTAAAGCAATTATTCCCCGGTAAAGTAGAAGTCTACACCCTCGACCCAGAATCAACCAAGCGTCGGGGTGTGCGGGATGCACAAGAACTCTATCTGAGTTATGAACAAATTGAAGTCGAAGATGTTAAGTTATGCTCTCGTGATTTAGGACTGTCGGAAGCCGCCTTAGATAACGCCAATATTTTGTATGCAGAGTTTGGCAAGGCTTGGATTTTGCAGTTGTTAAATATGAATAACGAAGAAATCAAGCTGTTCTGCGAGGAGAAGCGCGGACACCAAGGCTCAATTATGTCATTGCAGCGCAAACTCCTGCGGCTAGATAACTTAAAGTATATGCGGGCGGCTTGTCCCCAGAATTATATTAATCAGATATTGCGATCGCTAGAAGCCGGCAAGCATGTGGTGATTGAGTTTGGTTCCCAGTCAGACATGCTATCCTATATGTTGGTGACAAATATGATCACCAGAAGAATTCACGGTCATTATGTAAGCAAAGCCGAAAGATTTCTCCATAGCGGCAATGCAAGCGATCGCCCCACACAACTGGTAATCACCATTGAAGAAGCTCACCGTTTCCTAGATCCAGCAATCGTCCAAAGCACAATCTTTGGCACAATCGCCCGCGAGATGCGAAAATACTTCGTCACCCTTTTGGTAGTTGATCAGCGTCCATCGGGGATAGATAATGAAGTCATGTCCCAGATTGGTACTCGCATTACAGCTCTGCTTAACGACGAAAAAGATATTGATGCGATTTTTACGGGAGTCTCTGGGGGTGGTAGTTTGCGATCAGTATTGGCAAAGTTAGATTCTAAGCAACAAGCAATGATTCTCGGTCACGCTGTTCCCATGCCAGTTGTAGTCCGTACCCGTCCTTATGATGCACAATTCTACACAGAAATTGGTGACCCGGCTTGGGAAGAAAAGCCAGATGCAGAACTATTCGCCGCCGCCGAACTAGCTAAAGCCGACTTGGGTTTTTAGGAGGGGTTTGGGGTTTGTCATTTGTTAGATATGTTGTACTGCAACGCCTGTACACTTACTCTTGCCTATTGCTTGTTCCTCGTTTCCCCTTTCGTAACTTCAACAGTTAATCAGTTCGGTTATCTCCCTACTGTTAGGCAACTGAAGAGGGGGTTTTGACGTCACTATAGATATAGTCAGCACTCGCAGGGAAGTTAGAGAAAATTCTTGGTCAAACAAACAGTTTTGCCTTATAATTAAAGGTTTTATCTAGGCTCCTTTACTATCCATTAGATTTGTCGTACTATAAAATAAGTAGAACTCATACCGACTTCGTATTTTTCAGGTCTTCACTAGTGGCACAGTAAAACCAGAATTCTAAAACACACCCTAACGTGCTTCTAAAGAAATACCAAAAATTAGGGAGGGTAGGGGAACCTATCTCAGGGACACACCGTCTTCACAACGATTGTATAAACTAAATGCTTATAGTAGATCCCTATCTTCCGTAATATATGTACTATTTTTCCCAATCCACCGTAGTTATTAAAGATTCATTGTGTTTACGGAGTAGAGGACAACGCACCAATGCCTACTGTTAACACCCAAACGGAAAACCTCAACACCAAATTCACGGCTGATATGGTGCGAACCTATCTGCGAGAAATTGGTCGTGTGCCATTGCTCACCCGTGAACAGGAGATTGTTTACGGCAAGCAAGTACAGCAAATGATGACGTTGCTGGATGCTAAAGAAGCTTTGGCGAAAAAACTGCAACGTGAACCGAGTTTAGAAGAATGGGCAATCCAGGTTCACCAATCAGAAACTGATGTCAACCAGACAGTCGCCCAAGGCAAGCGCGCCAAGCAAAAGATGATTGAAGCCAACTTGCGCTTGGTGGTTGCTATTGCGAAAAAGTACCAGAAGCGTAACATGGAGTTTCTGGATTTGATCCAAGAAGGAACTCTCGGATTAGAGCGGGGTGTAGAAAAATTTGATCCCATGCGGGGTTATAAGTTTTCTACTTATGCTTACTGGTGGATTCGCCAAGCGATTACCAGAGCGATCGCCCAACAGGGACGCACCATCCGCTTACCCATTCACATTACTGAGAAGCTGAACAAAATCAAAAAAGTCCAGCGTGAACTAGCTCAAAAATTCGGGCGATCGCCTACTCCTGCGGAAATTGCTCAAGAACTAGAGCTAGAGCCTGCTCAGATTCGTGAGTATATGAATATGGCGCGTCAACCAGTTTCTTTGGATGTGCGAGTTGGCGACAACCAAGACACTGAGTTGCAAGAAATGCTGGAAGATGACGGCCCATCACCAGAATATTACACCACCCAAGAATTCTTGCGCCAAGACCTCAACACCTTGCTGGCAGAACTCACCCCCCAACAGCGAGAAGTGTTAGCCCTGCGCTTTGGTTTAGAAGATGGTAATGAAATGTCTTTAGCGAAAGTTGGTGAACGGTTGAATCTCAGCCGAGAACGTGTCCGCCAATTAGAACATCAAGCCCTGGCTCATCTGCGCCGCCGTCGCGCCAACGTCAAAGAATATGTAGCTAGCTAAAAGCCTATTCTTTATTTGATCAGCCTCCTGGATTCAGGGGGCATTTTTTTTGCTCATTTGTCATTGGTTAAGAGTCCAGGGTCAATTTCTCCCCATTTCCGGAATCGAGATATTTGCTGTTGTAGTTCCTTATGTAGCAACGACAACTCCGAGTAAACATGAAGATTGTTTAAAGTAAAAAACACAAGCAAATAAATAGTCTTAAATTTTGATCCACATCATCCCATCAGGTGAATCTACTGGGTGAAGCACAAAGAAGATAAAAAGAGCTAATCTCAAGGCTATCGCCACAAATTACATAAAAACTTCATTTTTCAGAAGTTTTATTCCCCGGACAATATAATCAGACTTTTGACAGAGCCTCGATTTATAAAGTTTCAGTTAAGTTGCAGTTATGTCGCCAAGAGAGTAGTTAGTTTTTTAACAGGAGAGGTCAGGTGCTTAACAACATTAATCAGTTCTATTCCCTTCGTAAGCTGAGTGTTACCGTTGTTGGCTTACTTCTTACCTTTGGTATCGTAAGCGAACAGATAAAACCAGTTTTCAGTAAACATATCAAGAATGTACCTACATCTTCTGCATTAATTGAAGCTAATCAAGATAGTTCTGAAACTACTCTTTTAACGCGACTTAGGCAAATCCGAGGACAGAGAAATGAACGCTGGGCGGCTGAATCCGGCGACTACACAGAAGCAGCACCCCAAACCACAGCACCGAGCAGCAATCAAAAATCTGCGAAAGAAACACTAACTGCACCCAAAACCAATTTTCCTAGACAAGATGGGGTTTATCTCTATGGTCAATCACCACAACCAAACCAAATCGGGCAAGGGTACATCGTATTTGAGAAACGCCAAGGTAGGGTGAATGGTGCGTTATACATGCCGAGTTCTGAGTTTAGTTGTTTTCAGGGCACACTCGACAAGTCAGGAGGGTTGGCGATGACAGTTAAAGCTTTACCTGATGCAGGTGCCATAGCTGAAGTAGCCACAAGTAATAGATTACCGAGAAATAGTATCGATGTACCAAGCAGCTATGCGTACTCCGTAGCATTGCAAGATTATCATCAAATCAAGTCTGTCAGTGCTAACGATCGCCGAATTTTGCAAATGTGTAATTAATATATTTCTTAAGATAGTGGTTCTGGTAGATTGGCGATCGCCAATACCTGCTCTACAGTGAGTGCCCAATCAGGGATTACCACTGATTCCACCATGCGAGCCGCACCTGTAAATACCAGATCCTCATACTGTCCCTCAACCCATTTGCAAATCGTGATTTGTCGCATCTGCGGGTCAACAATCCAATACTCTAGGATTTCCCTGGCAGCGTACTCCGTCCGCTTGTAGCGATAGTCACGAACGCGGTTCTCCGTTCCTGGAGAAACAATCTTGATTACTAGCGCAGGCGGCGGCATATCACGGGTGAGGGTGGCCCGAGGCGCACCCGCAAGAGCAGCATAAGATTCTTCAGTGTGAACCATTAGATCAGGCAAACGACATCTTGCCCGTCGTCCTGCCACCTCAATTTCTGTATCCTTGTGAGCAACTAAATAAAAAGGAAAATATTTTAGTAGTTCAACGAACAGAAATCTTGCTAAATTGCTATTTTCCTGACTTTCTGGTGGCATCTCAACTAGTTCTCCATCCACCAATTCATAGCGTGTGTCCGTGCCATCGTCATAGGCAAGATACTCCTCAAAGGTC
Organism: Goleter apudmare HA4340-LM2; assembly: GCA_019359495.1. GTDB lineage: Bacteria > Cyanobacteriota > Cyanobacteriia > Cyanobacteriales > Nostocaceae > Goleter > Goleter apudmare. The sequence continues at coordinate 52,203 of JAHHHF010000094.1, read as the reverse complement.
AGTAGTTTTTGGGGTTTTGTCGTTTGGGTCATTTGCTTTGCCTTCTTGCCCTACACAGACTACCACTGGATGTTATGGACATTGTAATCAATCACATCAAAGCAATTACCACGATTTGGCTTGCATAATAACTGTTGTACAACAACCGTTTTTTAGTACTCGATCCCAGGCTGGGCTTTGACACCTTGATCTTTGAAGGGATGCTTTACCAAGGTCATTTCCGTGACTAAGTCGGCTCGCTCAATTAAAGCAGCTGGTGCGCCTCGTCCTGTGAGAATTACATGTTTATCTGCTGGTTTTTGTGCCAACCCTGCCAATACTTGCTCGACTTGTAGATAACCCATTCTCAAAGCAATATTGATTTCATCTAACAGAACTAGCTTAAAGTCTGGGTTGCGGATGTATTCTAATGATTTTTCCCAAGCAGCGCCAGCTTTGTCTAGGTCACGATCGCGGTCTTGGGTTTCCCAGGTGAAGCCTTCACCCATAGCGTGAAATTCTAACTGGTCTTGCCAATTACTGAACACCCTTTTCTCTGATGGTTCCCAGGCGCCTTTGATAAATTGGATGATTGCCACTTTATACCCATGACCAAGCGATCGCAACACCATTCCCAAGGCCGCAGTGGTTTTACCTTTACCATTGCCAGTGTTGACAATAATTAATCCTTTTTCAGGAGCAGCTTCTGCAATGCGCTTATCCTGCACCTCTTTACGGCGCTGCATCTTCTGGCGGTACTGTTCATTACTTAGGGCTGAAGACATTACCTCGTCAATCACGCGTGCAATTTCGTTATCTGAATCTAATTCTAGTGGGGTGTCGTTCTTCATCAATCTTATCAGAGAATACTGGCAATAAATTAAACAATGGATAGAATGAAGTAAAATTTTACTGGCTAGACAATTTTACTTAACTCACATTTTGTAGATGTCCAGTGAAGTTACATGGAAAAATATTCAAACTGTATTGGTAGCAGCCCAATTTGGCAACAAGCCTGAAACTAAAGTACTCACTACACAAGAAGCAAGCTATCGGCTCAAAGCCCAAACCTGTGAAAACAGATTAAATATATTAAAGCCTACAGCCCGAAATTCATTTCAGAATTGGGGGAGTGCAAAATTGACACATTTGGGATGCTGCCACTGTACGAGCTTTTTTAACATTATTTTCTGACAAAGAGGCAAAGCTGTATGACATACCAACTGAACACTTGACTTGAGATCCCTATAGCTATTCTAAAGAATTTAATAAGTTTAAGGCATCTGTTCACCAAAAAAATTATCATTTTCTTTGATTAGACAGCTTGTCCACATAAATCTGCTTGTTCGGTAACTAAATCTATATTTAATATGCAGAAACTGTTCAGACTTTACCTTCACCAATAACGGTTTTGTAGCGCATATCATGAGTAGGCATATAACTGTTATCTGTTCTCAACTTTTAATTTATACCAATTCTCTAAAATTCGGCAACAGATTCAAACCGCGAAACCTAGATTATGTTGGACTTTCGTAATTACGAATTATGAATTACGAATTACGAATTACGAATTGGTATTAGTCTGGTTGAGTTACTAACTCAAGGCAAACTTGTATAACTTTATCCAGAAAATTTTGGTTCCAATAGGCAAATTTTTTTGCTTGTTGTTGGGCATTTTTAGTAATTTGAGGTAGATGCGCGAATACATCTCGTAAACCTGCTTCTGTTAAGGGTTTGCTAGGAGAAACTGCTACTCCCAAATTGAGTAGTGCTTTTGCTGTATGCCATTTTTCCAGATCTTTAGGAAAAACCATCTGCGGGATTCCAGTTAATAAGCAAGCTACAGATGTAATAAATCCAGCATGATGTATAGCCAGTGATTTCCCTTGGAGGACAATTTTTAAATCATCAAAAATACATTCTGGTTTGAGAGTATTGACTAACAATGAGTAATTATGCCAAGTTTTATCCAAATAAGCCCAAGGTTTACCCTCTGGATGAAACAGGTTTTGGGGGAATGGTGCGGAATGAATCCCCACATATTCAGCTTGATTGCGTGCTTGTTTGTAGGGATCTAGTTCTGGGATGGAGAAAATGAAAGTGCGATCGCCATTCAGTAATTGACCAAGGGATGTATCAAAGCCAGTCGCGCGCCTTACTGTGGCTAAAACTTCAGCTTGACGGCGTATTGCCTCAGTGGGTACAGGTAAAGGACGAATTGCCGGAAAATCTGCTACAGGCGGTGGAATGCAAAAACCATTCCCCACAACTACAGTTGGCACTAACCCCCGTGCAGCTAATACCAGAGTTGGTGCAAAATCAGCAATGATTAATGATGGTTTAACTAGATTAATTAAGTTTTGCCAAGCTTGGAGATGGAACTTAAATATTAAAGGCGTACTAAAACCGAATATATATAGTATGTCAGTAAACAAATAAGACTGATCATCATTTTTATCATCTAGAAACCGCCTATTGACTAAAGGAGCTTGTAATACTTTGCCAGGAAGATTTAAACCCATAATTTCAGGGTTCTGCAAAGCAAAAACACACTCAATTTCATAAAACTTTAACCTCTGAGCAATTGCAGCTAGCAAGTGTAAATGTCCTTGTCCTCCACCAATTTCCCAAGCTAATAAAGCTTTCATATTTATGGCACTGCTACAGGTAATTGCACACTCACGGTAGTGCCTGTCAACTGTTCAGAACAAATTAATAGTTCCCCACCATGAGCATTGACGATACGTTTGGTAATAGCAAGCCCCAACCCTGTACCACCAGGTTTTGTAGAAAAGAATGGCTGTGCAAGCTGAGACAAAACTTCAGAGGTAATGGGTTCACCGCCATTGCAGACATCGATGCTAACTTGATCTGGAGATGAATTATCAACTTTCCATCTAATCACATCTCCTACAGGGGCTGCTTCACAGGCATTGCGAACAATATTGATAAAAACTTGTTTGAGCTTATCTTTGTCTGCCAAGATTTTGACTGGAGGTGAAGCTGGCATAAATTCAATTTGTCGTGAAATTGCTTCTGGCATTTCGCGCATTGGTATCAACAACTCTCGAATAAATTCATTCACATCCAATTCCGACAGTTGTAACACTTGGGGCTTGGCATAAAGCAAAATTTCACTTAGGAGATTTTCTAGACGACTGGCCTCACCAAGTGCGAGTGATAAACGCTCTTGAGATGCTTTATTCAGAACGGTTTTCTGAAAATACTTTAATCCCATGATCATCGTAGTTAGAGGATTGCGAATTTCATGGACAATCATGGCTGCAAATTCCCCAATTGCTGCCAACCGTTCCTGTTCTACCAATTTAGCTTGGGTTGCTCGTAGTTCTGTAGTGCGTTTTTCTACCTCGGTTTCTAATAGTTGATTAAATTGGCATTGCTGCTGGTATAAATGATAGTGATCAATTGCTGTAGCAGCTCGTTCTGCAAACAGTTCTACAATTTGGATTTCTTCTGTTGTAAATTCTCTAGCTTGCCGATGAAAAGAGCAAACAGTACCGAATACTTGACCTTCAGTAGTTTGCAAAGGTATTCCTAAATATGCTCGATAACCTGGTGCAGGTCTACCATACTCTGGATTAGCTATAGCATCTTCAACTGCTAGTGTGCGCCTAATTTGCATAACTGTAGCAATTAACCGACCATGCAGGGCATACACATGGGGTGCATCTTCGGCCATTTCCAGACTACTCGCTAGGATAGTTTCAAACCCTTCTTGACAAAAGGTGACAACCGTCCAATCAACGCCAATCAATTCGCTGACTCCGCAAGCAATGTTATGCAAATAGCTACCTAGTTTACCAGTGCGGTAATTTAAAGAGGACAAACGTGCTATGATTTGCCGCTCACGCTGCCAAGGTTGTTGCAACAACATTTCATCGTTATTGGCTCTGGTCATGGATGTTGGTTGCTGGGGTTAGCAAATAAATTGAAAAATTTAGATATTAAGTTTTGGATTTTCCGTTTATCCAAAGCAATTTAATGGAAAGATTTTACTAAACAAATGTGTTATTTTTGCGTCAAAAAATATAAATTTTTACCTAAGTAGATTTTGATTTATTTGTACTGTTGGTTATTTAGGTAAGTCTTATACATATTACAATCTGACAATCATGAAAAAAGAGGGTAGATGAGATTGCACCTACCCCCAAATAGCTGCCCAGATGAAAGAACCTGGAACCCTACAGTCAGGTATCTAATAAACCCAGTATCATCTGAGATATGGCTATCGTCACCCGGATAGATACGGATTTAGTTTTTTCTGATCAGTCTCACACGTAGAGAAGGGGAAATGAGAAAGGAGCAGGGGAGAGTTTGCGGTCCCTTTGTCTCTGCTTTCCTCTCCCCCATCACTTCATCCCCCGCATTGCTAACAGCGCTGTCCCGTAAGCTGCTTCCGTATTCATGGATGCTTTTACAGGCACTTTTAAATGTCGTCTACGAATAGCAGTCCAAGCCTTATTAGTTGCACCACCTCCAGCAGTGTAAACATGGGTTAACCGATCAGTTCCTAATTGCTGTAATAATAAATACCCTTGTGCTTCTATCCTCGCAATACCTTCTAACAATCCGTGCAGGAATTCCACAGGATGATCTGGACGTGGTGTCAATCGTGGCGGTAAGTTGGGGTCGTTAACTGGAAAGCGATCGCCAGGTTGCAAAAGTGGATAATAATCCAACGGGCTGGCTTGGGAAGTGTCAATCTCACGGCTGAGGCTTTCTAACTCAGCGTCGCTGAAAAATTTTCGTAGCACTGCACCACCAGTATTAGAAGCACCGCCCGTTAGCCATAAATTACCTAGACGATGGCTATAAATCCCGTAGCGTGAATCTTCAACGCGAGTATGACTTAATAGCTTGACTACCAGCGTCGAACCGAGGGAAGTCACTGCTCGACCAGGCAATTTTGCACCACTGGCGAGAAAAGCCGCAATACTATCAGTTGTACCAGCACACACTACACAGTCATTAGGGAAACCAAACTCCGCAGCAATTTCAGGACGTAATTCGGCAATAGGTGTCCCAGGCGATAAAACTTTGGGTAGCTGAATTGGTATTTGTAGCCCTAAGAGCCATTCTGGATATGTTAGCTGTTCAACGTCATAACCCAGCTTTAAAGCATTGTGGTAGTCGCTAATACCTAAGTGCCCATGTAGAAGAAATGCCAGCCAGTCGGCTTGATGCAAAAAATATTTAGCTTGGCTAAAAGTCGGTAATTGAGACATCCACAGAAGTTTAGCAAGGCTAGAAGTGGCACTTAAGACGGTATGATTCGCAGGTGCAATATTCCTCAACTGCTCTAGGACAAATACCCCCCGCCCATCGTTATAGAGTAATGGGGTCGCCACAGGCTGTCCAGCCCCATCCACCAGCAAGACAGTAGAAGAAGTACCATTAATAGCGATCGCCTTAATTTCCTGTCGTAATTCTCCAGGAATGTATGCTATCAAAGTCAGCAAAGCCGTCTGCCAAGTAGTTGCTAAATCAGGAACCACCGGAGTTTCCCAAGGGTATCGCACCTCTAAGAGGATACAAGCTTCATCATCAATCACTATAGCCCGTGCGCCAGACGTGCCGAAGTCAATCCCCAGATAACAATCCATAGATTGATAAATTTTTCCAACGAAGAATAAACAATGACTACTGACTAATCAATGCTTTTGTTGCATCTTGTAACAAGATATTCCCCAATTTTGGCAAAACAGGGAAAAGTAGTAAACGAACCAATCAACATTTATTGAGTTTAGGAGGCTGACAACTATGCCTATATCAGATACCCAAGTATACATCGCTCTTGTTGTGGCGCTGATTCCAGGAGTTCTAGCTTGGCGTTTAGCCACGGAACTTTACAAATAACGCCACGGTGTGACACACTTACCAAACTAATAGACCTGGCAGTACGGGAGTACAGTTTCTCAATAATTAGGGTTTAACACCATTGATTGTGAGCAAACACCTACTTAAGTACGCCAGGTTTGTTTTTTGGCATTAAAAACACGTGTAGCATTTTCAAAAAAATGAAGTAATATGGCAGCTAAATCTCAGCTTTATCAACACAGTTAGTTTGTAATTATGGTGTTTCTATTCAATCAGGGAGGTTCTCTTTAGCATAATGAACGCGATTCAACCATCCAGACCCCCACTACAACCTATACAAAAACACCGGGTAACTCCTCGACCGAAGCGACATCTCCGCCAACGTTCCCACCAGATTATGGCACTGGAGACTACAGCTAAGATCGCAGTTAACCTAGCCATTTCAGGAGCGGCAATTTCTGCCTTGGTGCAACTCTTGCCTTATCACTGGTCACAGCAAGAGAAATTACGAGAAATTCGGACTGAGGTGAAGCAGATGGAAGGACGTGTGAACATTTTACAAACGGAATTTATCCGCAACTTTGATCCTCATCAAAGGAAAACGATTATGCAGCAACAAGGCTACCGTTTCGATCCTAGTCAGCGTCAGGTGGTATTGATGAATCAAGACCGTAAAGAACTGGCACAACCATAGCTATCACCCTAAAAAATCAGTAAATTGGGGATGATTTAATTCCTTGCTGTTGTGGCTATGTATTAAGATTGTTATTTGTGGTAAAAATATTAAAATTAATCTAAGTAAGTAGAGACTAGGGCATGGGGGCTGACTCTTAACCAATGACCAATGACAAATCCTAGGGGAATAGCAGATCACTTAACCAAATATCAACCTGTGAGTACAACTGACAACTAAGAGCATCGTTTTTGCTGTTGAGGATAGATAGTTGAGTCAAAGCACGACGATAATCAACGATCGCATAATTCCAATCACCCCATAGATGATATGTTCTGCCTCTGTGCGCCCAAATATGACCTTGGAGTTGACCGAAAAGCAATGCTACCTCAAAATTCTCTATAGCCTCCTCGTATTGACCCAAATCACGCCAGGTAATGCCACGATTGATCCGTGCTCTGACATGGCGGGGATTTAAATCAATAGCCTGATCATAATCAGCGATCGCGGCGGTTAATTCTCCGCAAGCCGCATAATAATTTGCCCGGTTATTGTAAGCACTCGCCAAATTAGGATTTAATTGCAGCGCTGTATTGTAGTCGTACAGAGCTTCTTGCAGTTCACCACTTTGAAAATAAATTAGTCCTCGATTGTTGTAATCAACCGCGTTATCGGGATGACGATCAATTAGTTGGCTTAACAAGGCGATCGCTTTGATATCATCTCCTTGTTGCGCCGACTTCAAAGCACTAGAGCGTAAGTAGCTGTCTCCTAAAACTGAGTTATCACAGTCATGATCCCCATACTCTCGATATTCCAGTGAAATATTATTTACTTTTTTGTCTAAGTAATTCCCCTGTCCATCAGAGGCTAAAAATGAGTGGTTATTCATGCTATGTTCCCCAATAAACTTGTTTTTAAAATCAAATTATAGTTTTCTGGTCTTACTAATATTTGCCTTTCAATGTGCCTATAGTTACTGTAATCAATGATTTATAGTAACGAGTCGAAGTTTTTACCTTACACAAATATATTGATCCTCTAACTTAATCATGGATACTTCATCCCCAAGACGAATTCCAGAAAAAGTAAAGATCAATCTTCAAGACTATTCAAGTAACGAGAGCAACAACTTGGTAAAATGCCAACAAGCCGATCACTGAAGATGAGAAAGAGGGGAAAAAGTAAAGGTGAAGGGAAAAGGTTTAAAGGAATTGAATTCTCCTTGCTCCTCTAACCCTTACCTTTTCCTCGCTAAGGGAACTTGGCGAACCGCCCCAGCCTCCAATCCCCCATCATAATTTTTAAGTTTTGAGAAATTTCTTATGACAACTGCAACTTCCTATCCCAATGCCCCTGATTTAGCAGCAGATGATTACATTGTTATCGGCTTGGCAACCTGTTTTGTCAAGGAAGACGGAGAAGTTCATCAAATTGAAGTTATAGAACCTATTCCCTCTGCGGCGTTAGAAGCTCTATTAAAAGGTATTCCTACTTCTTATCGATTCGCTTATGCTACTACCTTGGGATCGGTGTTGGATGGTGAAACACCATCATTACCGCCAGATTTCCCAGCATCCGCTCAGTTTGGGGAAGAATTTGTCCCACGAGTGTATGCAGCTGCGCGCACCTACAAGCGTCGTGAAAGTGCTAAATCTCACATTCCTGTCGGTACAAGCTATACAGAATTAAGTTATTCTATTGAGCGGAAGCGGGTGCTAAATGCTGCTAGAGTTGTCACCAAAGAAGACAACGTTAAACAACACTCCCACACCCACAAAGTCCTTTAATTGATTCGATGTGAATTACATTTGGTTGGTTAGGGTTGTCATTTGTTACTTCCCCATCTCCCAATGCCCAATGACGGCAGTTGCTCAACTTGGGGAGACCCCAAGACCGCACTGGCCCCCCAATGCCCTATGACCTCATAAAATTATGTTGAAACTATACGGTGGCGCTCGTAGTCGCGCCTCAATTGTGCAGTGGTATCTAGAAGAATTGGCAGTTCCATACGAATTTGTCATGCTCGATATGCAGGCAGGTGAACACCGCCAACCTGATTTTCTGGCAATTAACCCCATAGGTAAAGTGCCGGCGATCGCAGACGGAGATTTACAGCTTTGGGAATCAGGTGCAATTTTGCTGTATCTCGCCGATAAATATGGCAAAAGTACACTCTCACCAGAGGAACACGCTATCCTGGCTCAGTGGGTGTTATTTGCCAATGCTACCCTCGGCCCAGGAATTTTTCTAGAAGCCAATCGAGAACGAGAAACACCTCGTTTATTGACTCCCTTAAATGACATTTTTGAGCGGCAACCTTTTTTATTGGGTGATGAATTCACAGTTGCAGATGTAGCAGTCGGCTCTATCCTTGCTTACATCCCCATCATGTTAAAGCTAGACCTGAGTGCTTATCCATCTGTACTGAAATATATCAAGCAGGTATCTGAGCGTCCAGCGTTTCAAAAAAGCATTGGCGGACGAGCATAATCAATAGACAGTTAGCCGAAACCATTTGTAGGGGAGAACGGTTGTTCGCCCTTTTCTCATTTTCACCGGATGTCTAATAGGTAGATGATGTCTACAGATAAATGGCACTAGTATGGACTTAGATACCCAACTTTTAGAAGTTGGGTATCTGATTTATAAATTGCTTAACGATAATTTGTAAATTGCAAAGCCACTGGAAAATCTTCTTGTTTCAATCTTTGGATAACAGCTTGTAAGTCATCCTTAACTTTGGCAGTTACTCGCACCGCATCACCTTGAATCGAGGCTTGCACTTTTTTAAATTCGTCTCGAATCAATTTGGAAATTTGCTTGGCAATTTCTTGGCTGATGCCTTTTTTGAGTGTGATTTCTTGACGTACCCTATTCCCACTTGCTGATTCTACTTTGCCAAATTCAAATATTTTTTGGGAGAGGTTACGTTTGGCGGCTTTTTCCCGCAGAATTGTGTGTACTGACTCTAAAGTAAACTCGCTGTCAGTGCTGATGGTAATGCTTTGTTCACCTAATTCGACAGTGGTTGCAGTATCTTTGAGGTCGTAACGACTTTTAACGTCTCTTACAACTTGATCGACAGCGTTAACTAATTCTTGTCTGTCAAAGTCACTTACAATGTCAAAAGAAAAAGTAGAAGCCATATAACCTGCTGGATTTGGGATATTGGATGATGAGACAGGGATTAAAGACACCGTTCTCTCATTTTGAATTTTGCAGTGTTTAAACCCATTTTAGCTATTAGCTTGGATGATACTCAAAACAATGAGCGTGCCAGAACCCAGGGAACCAATACCAAACATTAGGGAACGCAATAGGGGTATATTCAAAATATAAAAAGCTGAGTATAGAAACCGAGCCACAATAAAGGTAAAAGCTGCAATTGTTGCTAATGGAGAATTCACACCTGTGACGTATGCCATCAATGCTGCTGCCGTGAACACCATGAACGCTTCAAAAGAATTTTGGTGTGCCCAGGCAGCTCGTTGAGCGTATGGTGGTAATTTATCTAACATGGCACGAGGGGTAGACAAGGCTTCTAACCCAATTTGCACACGCCCATAAGCTACCAGCAAAAATGGCAGATAAATTAGTAATGCGGCTGTAGCAATAGCGTACAGCAGAGCAATAGAAACAGGTGGTTGTAATAGCATCATCAAACTAAACAGTAAGTGGCAGTAGTTGTTAGTTGGTAATTATTAATGGGTAATAAGTAATGAAGACAATCCGTCACCCATTACCCACCTGTAATTTCCCATCTCTATCATTACCTTTACACAAACTATGCTTGACTTTAGTCAAAGTAGAAAAGAGTTACCACTTTTCTTTGTTCTTCTGCATCTCCACAAGTTTGCAGCAGAGTACGGCTGTCATGAAACGCAAAGCAGATGAGTTGTTGGCAACGAGAAACAATCTCTTTGTTGCAGATGTAACTTGCTTCAGCAAGAGATAGAGTATCGTTACTGGGATTTTCTACTAAGTGCATAACCTGTTCTAGTTGCTGGCGCGATTCTACAGGCTGACGTTCTAAGCTTTGGGGCAAAATTACCGTCAGCAAGTTGGGGTCAGCCCGCATTGCTCCTTTAATAGCAGCTGCATTGGTTCCTGTGGCGCCAGAGGTGATGACCCGGTTGCCCGATAAAACTAGAGCATAGGTCATCATTTCAATCAGATTTTGATGCGTAATTGGAACGTGACGGGAACCCAGCAAGGCAATTCGTTTAGAACCTGTTTGCTGGATTGTCGCCAGTTCTTGGGCTAATGTATCGAGGTTGATGAGGTCTAATGACTGGCTCAAAGATGGACATGATGGGATGAAACAACCCAGCTATTTTACCAAACAGAGTGTAAGTGCGAAGCTAACTAGAGTTAGATTTTGCTACAATTTCTTGATTGTTTGGTTCAGTAATCGCATAGCTTGGTCACACCAGTCTAACCAGTATGTTTCATAGGTGATGCCGTTCAAGAGGGTGAGATACTGAAATGTGGCTGTTTTTGGCTGTTTTTGGGGATGGGGAAAGTATTGCTGCTCCAAGTTTTTGTATGTGGATAATTTTTCTTGATGGGCTTTTTGGTGTCGCTTGATCAAGTTAAGACAATGCGGCGGCGGGACTTAAGCCTAACTTAGATAACAGACGGTCAAGGTCAAAACACTCACCCATGAGTTGGGAAATACACTGCACCTTAATCGGTTCATGTAGGCGCACTTGCCCAAAGGTTTTATCCACAATTTCCACAGTAGTGAGTGTATCTAAATCTACTGAAAGAATCGGGATTTCTAGTTCTTCAGCGCGATTGAGAATAAATGCTGGGGGTGGCAATTGTCCAGTGAGAATCAGGCATTGGGTGGAAGTTTCCAAAGCTGCTTGCTGAATTTCCACGCGATCGCCTCCTGTGACTACTGCCATATTATGACGTTTGCGGAAATATTTCACAGCAGCATTGACATTCATGGCTCCAATAGCTAGGCTCTCTACTAATAAATCTAGGCGATCGCTGCGACAAAGAACGTCAGCATTTAATTGCTTGACCAGTTCGCCCACACTTACACTACGTAGTAAGTCGCTTTTCGGCAAAATTGCTAATACGGGAATGCCCTGCTGTTCTAAAAATGGGCGCACAAGTGTTTCTACATCTGCTATTTGGTCAGTGGGGATATCATTTAGTACCACACCAATTAAGCGATCGCCCATACGCTGTTTCGCAGACAACAGTGCTTCCACTGAAAGCAGCGATTTATAACGTGCTACCAACAACACAGCAGCATCCAATACTTGAGCCGCTTGCAGTAAAGATAAATCAAATAACTTGCCTTCTTCTAAATCACCAGGCCCCTCTAGCAACACCAAATCGCCTTGGGACATTTGCAAATATTGCTGTACTAGAGCTTGCTGATAATTGGTTTTGTCTTCACCGCGTAAGCGCTTTTGCACATTGGCTTCATTCAAAGCCAACATTGTCGGTGCAACACGATTTGCGGGTAGATTGAGGCTATGAGCAATGAACTGGACATCTTCCTCAACTACAGTGCCACTAGCGGTGTTCAAACAAGTACCTAGCGGCTTGCCATAGGTAATATCCAGTCCTTTTTGCTTGAGCTGATGAGACAAACCCAGAACTGTTGCAGATTTACCACTGTAAGTCTCAGTTGATCCAATCAGCAAATACTTAGCAGATTTTGGCACACATGCACTCCTAAAATTCAAAAGGAAGTAGAATCCAGCTTGGTGTTTCCTAATTTTAGGTCGAACTTAGCCATCACTGTTGCTACAAACCTCAGCTACAGGAGACATTGCCCAAGTTATCAGAGATGATCAATGGCTCAAAACAATGCTTTTTTCAGAGAATAGCACTGACTACAGCCATATTGGCTGAATTATCCACCTGAAAGTAACTTATTCATCTAGACGCAGCAATTTACGGTAAAAAGCTTGAGAAAAATCCGTGATGCGATAGCGCTTATAGTTTTCCATAAGTTCAATTAAAAAAGTAATAAACTCAAAACTAGCCATCATGACTTCATAACTGAGGTCAGCCTCGGCATCAAACTGTAATCGGCAACGGGTTAAATCGGAAGGTAAGGTGGCTACATTCCAAGAGGCGACAAAGGGGATATTTTCACCAGATTCTATTTTGCGGTGTCCTTCCAAGATGCCTTTTTGATAAAGACCAATAGCAAAAGGTAAGAAATTACGCCTGTTTCCCTGAATGTAAGGTAAGTAAACACTTGCTTGTTGCTGCGTCGCTGGCTGGATTTGCTCAATAGACATCGTTAAAAATTCCTCTATTCCGTTGACAATTTATGGATGTTCATAGTGTTCCCAGAAAATGTATGGAGACTCACAGGGATTAGGGAATTGGGGAGAGTATGAACATCTGATGCCAAGAAGTGGCAGGATGTCGGGTACAATGGGGCTGCATTAGCTTTTGTGGAAGCTAGGCGCAATCACACCAAAAGTTCCCGCTATTGGGGATATGTGTTGTGATTGCGATATCTCTTAGCGCCTAGTTGCTGCTAAGTCCATAATTCCCGTGCTTAATATCCATTCCCTATTCCCCACTAAGCAACCTATGCCAGCGAATTCCTGGCCCGAAAACGATTCTAGTAACGAGCTTGATCCTCTGAGTTCTCTGTTGTCTGACCTTTCAGCAACTGAGGAGTCAGTCGTAGATGCAGAACCCTTATTTGTACCATCCCGGTTTCAAGGGCGGAGATTCAAAGCAGCCCTAGTTTTGACAATAGTCTGGATCTGTACGATCGCTCTGCATTTAGTTTCTTGGGGGGCAATCTTCGTACTAGGATTGTCTACTGTTCTCGGCATTCATGCTTGCAAGTTTTTATTTGCTAAACCCCGCCGTCATCCCAAGCTAGTGCAGGGGGAGTTGCCATTTGTATCTGTGTTAGTGGCAGCAAAAAATGAGGAAGCGGTAATCAGTAGATTAGTAAATAATCTTTGTAGTCTGGAATACCCAGATGGGCAGTACGAAGTCTGGGTAATTGATGATAATAGCAGCGATCGCACACCAGATCTGTTAGCAGAACTAGCTCAAACATACAACCAACTCAAGGTATTTAGGCGTTCCGCTCAAGCTAATGGTGGTAAATCGGGGGCACTAAATCAAGTATTGCCTCTAACTAAGGGTGAAATCATCGCTGTATTTGATGCCGATGCTCAGGTAGAGTCAGACTTTTTGCAACAAGTAATACCTGTGTTTCAAAAAGAAAGGGTGGGGGCAGTACAAATGCGAAAAGCGATCGCTAACGCCCCAGAAAACTTTTGGACTCAGGGACAAATGGCAGAAATGGCCCTTGATACCTATTTGCAGCAACAGCGAATTGCGATTAACGGGATTGGCGAACTGCGGGGGAACGGGCAATTAGTCCGACGTACAGCCTTGGTAAGTTGTGGTGGTTGGAACGAGGAAACGATCACCGATGATTTGGATTTAACCATCCGCTTACATCTTGACAAATGGGATATTGAGTGCATGTTCCAGCCGGCGGTGTTAGAAGAAGGGGTGACAACAGCAGTTGCCCTTTGGCATCAACGCAACCGTTGGGCAGAAGGCGGATATCAGCGCTATTTAGATTACTGGGATTTGATTCTGAAAAACCGCATGGGGACGAAGAAAACCTGGGATTTGCTGGTATTCCTGCTGATTATGTATATTTTACCGACAGCAGCCATACCAGATTTATTGATGGCGATCGTCCAGCAACGTCTACCTCTATTCGGCCCTATCACTACATTATCGGTTGCGATCACAGTCATAGGGGTGTTTGCAGGTCTCAAGCAAATCAGTCAAGAACAAGAGTTTAAGCTTGCTGCTAATTCTCGCTTCCTTGGGCAAACACTGCATGGCACTTTATATATGTTCCATTGGATTGTCGTCATGAGCAGTACTACTTTCCGCATGGCAATCCAGCCCAAGCGTCTGAAGTGGGTGAAAACTGTGCATACAGGAGTAGGGAATAGGGAATAGGGGAGCCAGTTGCGTGGATTCAGATATACCTATAGCAATCCTAAATGATTTGCAAAATCTTACATGTAGGGTTGTTGACTGTTAACCGTTGACAGTCAACAGCCAAAACCGATATTTTTCACAACTGAAATAGGATTGCTATATGCAGATGGCTCAGGATCTATTCTTAAATTAAGAAATTTCAAAGAATTCCAGGTTTAAGAAGATAGTTTGTTAGCTTTTCTGTGTAAATAACTAGTATTAAGGTAAATAAAACATGGAAGTTAGTGCTCGTAATGCTCTCAAAACCACTGTGAAGCAAGTTGTAACTGGTTCTGTGAATACAGAAGTAACTTTAGAACTAGCGCCTGGAGTAGAAATAGTGGCAATAATTACAAAATCATCAGCAGATAAGCTAGGTCTGGCTGAGGGTAAGCAGGCTTATGCTGTAATTAAAGCATCAGATGTGATAGTTGCCATTGATTAGAAATGAGGCGACTTGTTTTGATTTGCAAGTCGCCGAGTCCGCCACAAGGATGATAATTGCAATCTCTAAATCTAGCTGTTGCTAGATGCTGTGAACCTCTCAATCGCTTTAATCTACAAGTGTTGACCAAAAGAGATATGCCTGTGGATGTCATATTAGAGCGATCGCACTCACTAAAACAAGCCTTAGTCGATTTTGTCTTGGATGCAGAAGATGAACTCGCCCAAGCACTAGAAAGTTATGCAGCAGCACATCTGCGTCGTCATGCTGGGGATAGTACACAGCGCCAGTTAATCGTTGATAGCTTTATTACAGAAGGAAAAGTTGGCGACAAGTCACCCCTAGAATTATTTACAGAAAGCCATCCAGACTTATCAGAGAGCGATTTACACCTACTTAAAAACTGGCATCGGAGTGTTATCGGCTTATTTGCTATCACTGAAATTCTACCCGATGGCGTGGGATTAATGAATTGGCTGACAGCTAAACACTATATCGCCAAGCCGAATAATTCCCAAACACTACAGGAAATATCTCGGTTGCAAGTGGGAGAAATCTTGCTAACTAGTATTTCTCCTATCACTGATAGCTACTGGATGTTTTCAGATACTTACACCATCATGGGTAAATTAGGTAAACCAAAACTTGCCGTAGCAATTGGTAATTTCAAAGAAAACTATAAAAGTCATCTTTACAGCGATGCTCCCGATTTACTAGCAGAAGCTTGGCTTTCTGTAGCAGAATATCATCACCAGTTTGTCAAGTTTTTTGGTAGTGATGAAATTACACTACCTGGATACCAACTCAATAAAAAAATCGCTGAGTTTCAAGAAGTCTTGTTGCAAACACGCTTAGAAATAGCAGGAATTGATCCGACAAAATCCTTGGCTGAAGTAGCAGTAGAAGCGGGTGTGGGTGAAGAGGAAATCAACGCCGTAGTAGAGGAAATAGGCGCTGACTCTCAAGCAGTTTCTCAGATTTTTAACAACAAAAGTGGCAGTAGTAAAATGGTTGCGCCCAAGGTAGATTTACCTGATCAACTTAAAAAAGCAGAACAGGTAACAGCCCTTTCTCATCCCCGTTGGGGGCAAATGTTTTTACCAACTTATAGTAAAATACAGACGATTTTATCAGCACAAGATTGGCAGAGTGTTGAAGGTGCTGAGAAACTAATTCGCTTTTATTTGGAAGATAATTCTATTAATACTTTTATCTGGCAGAGGTTAGCCCAACAGTACCCAACATCTTTAGAAAAGGTCTTACAAACATTTCTCCAACGTCCAGATTTTAGTTTAGATAATGACTGGGAAACACTTTTGCAAGAATTCCATAAACCTCTAAAACCAGAGTTACCAGAAATTGCTAGCGTACCTATACATCTGCACAACTTATTTCAAGAAGCTTTAGGAGAAGTGCATAAATCAAAACCAAAAAGTAAGGGTAAGAAAAAGCCAGCCAAGGGTTTTCAAGCTTGACTAGTTAACACTCTCTATGCCAGTCTTGAGCTTGTTGACGAAGAGAATTTAATTCTTCATTAGACATTTTATCTAAGTTTTTTAAAATAAAGCTCATCCTTCCTTGAGTCTGTAATTTATCGCGGTGTTGGTCAAGAAAGTTCCAATAAAAGAAGTTAAAGGGACAAGCTTTTTCTCCTACACGTTCTTTATGACTATAAACACAACTTTTGCAATAGTCGCTCATTTTATTAATATAATTTGCCGAAGCAGCATAGGGTTTTGATGCTAACACTCCACCATCAGCAAATAAACCCATACCAATAACATTAGTTTGCATTACCCAGTCATAAGCATCAATAAATGCTGCATGAAACCAATTTTCTACTTCTTGGGGTGATATTCCAGCAATCAAAGCAAAATTACTCAACACCATTAAACGCTGGATATGATGGGCGTAACCAGTTCTTTGTACTTGGGTAATAATTTGGTGTAAACAATTCATTTTGGTTTTACCTGTCCAGAAAAATTCTGGTAGTGGTTGCGTGTGGTTAAACCAATTTTTTTCTGGGTAATCTGTATCTACATAGTGATAAATACCATGCATATATTCTCGCCAACCCAATACCTGACGAATAAAACCTTCGACGCTATTTAAAGGTAGTTGGTGTTGTTGATAAGCTGTTTCGGCTGTTTGGATTACTTCTAAAGGTTGCAATAAACCGATATTTAAATAAGGAGAAAGCAGCGCGTGCCACATTGTTGCTTCTCCTGTTAGCATTGCATCTTGATAGGGGCCAAACTGTCTGAGACGATGTTGAATAAACCAGTCTAATACTTGCAGTGCTTGTTCACGATTTACCGCCCAATAAAAAGGTTCTACTTCCCCAAAGGTAGAAATATCAAGAGACTTCACTTTGGCGATCGCATCTAGTGTAATCTCATCTGGTGCAAACCATTTTGCAGGTGGTGTATTTAATTTACCTTTGGGTGGTTGACGATTTTCTTTATCTAAATTCCACTTTCCCCCAACTGGTTGGTCTTTCTCCATCAAAATTTGGAAACGTCGCCTACCTTGGCGATAAAAATCTTCCATTAACAGGCGCTTGCGCCCTTGAGCATAATTATTAAATTCCTCTGTACTCCATAGAAAATGATTATTAGGAATTAATGTGACTTGACAAGGAAGTTCTAAATTTTGAATTAGCTGGGTGAATGGTCGGTCATTAGGTGTCATCACCCGTAATTCAGTTATTTGATTTTCATCAATCCATTCTTGGAGTGGCGTTTGAAAATCTTCAGCTATTTTGTAAGTAACTGCATATTTTAATTGTCGTATTTCTTCAGCAAAATGTCGCATTGCTGACCAAATCAAAACTAGCTTTTGCTGATGATAGGGTCTTGCTTGGACGTATTGTAGCGACTCAACAAAAATTACAGGTAGATTCTCCTGAACAGCGCAACTTTGTAAAGCTGCTTGTTGTCGCCAAAGTTGATCACCTAATATCCAAATTCCTATCATGTTTTTTGATTCTGTGACTTAAATCTACCCGCCGTAAAGTCTCGCTGATGGAAATGCTTTGTTTTCCGTTTAGTGACTCTCTCGCGCCACATCTGAAAACTGGATGGTTTCATTTCCCGCCGCATTAAAGCAATTACCTGTTTTTCTTGCAGGCCAAATTGCGCTGCAATGGCTTCAAAAGGTGTTCTGTCTTCCCATGCCATTTCAATGATGCGATCGCATGTTTCCGTATCTAGTTCCGGTAGCTTCATGTTCAAAAACGTTTCTACTTTATACTAATTATTGTATGTAGCATGAGTTGCTTGAGTGCGATCGCCTCAAAATCTCACGATAATATTCTAAAATAAAGCCACCAGATTTTCGGTTGAACCTATGACTGCGACACTGCTGACACCACCCCATGAAATGATTCACCTGTCGGGGATTAGCTGGCAGACTTATGAAAGGCTGTTAGTAGAATTGAGCGATCGCCGTCTGCGCTTGACTTACAATCGTGGCTATCTAGAAATTATGTCCCCTTCTCCAGAACATGAAAGATTTAAAAAAGTTGCAGGGCGTTTTGTTGAGACAATTGCCGAAGAATTAGAAATACGTATAGAACCCTTGGGTTCAACTACCTTGAAACGTCCTGAACTGAGTGGCGCAGAACCAGATGAATGTTTCTACATTCGGAATATTGCTTTAGTTCAGGGAAAAAAACGACTGGATTTAACTCAAGATCCAGCACCCGATTTAGTTGTGGAAATTGATGTCACTAGTAGTTCCCAAAGTCGTCTCCAGGTTTATGCAGATTTGGGTGTAGCAGAAGTTTGGATTTATAACGGTGTATCTCTGGTGGTTAAACAATTACAAAATGACACCTATATTACTTGTCAAACGAGTCAATTTTTTGTCAATTTACCCATTCCAGAAATTGCTAACTTTTTGCAACAAGCCCAGACAATGGATTATTTGGAATTAGTGAAGCTATTTCGTGATTGGGTGAGAAATCAGCTAAAGAAGTCGCAGACATACTAAATTCGTTGAGAATGAAGTTAAGAGGATGTTTGAAAAGTCCAAACTCAAGTACTAGTAGTCTGTCAAGATAAAAATGATGGACTGTAGTGTGGGCATCTTGCTCGCGTGAGCGAGACGCTCACTGTAGTACGGGCATCTTGCCCGCGTGAGCGAGACGCTCACACTACCAAAAATCCCTCAAAACAACGATTGGGGATGAATCTCGAAACCCTTGGGATAAGAGGTGTTTCTAATCCACATCAGGCGTAAATAATCTTTTCTCTATATCTGGAGATTCTACAAATAGACGGTAACTATCTAATGAAACAAAGTGCTGCAAAACTTTATCAATTTTGATTATCTCATTATTGCGTGGCATTAAATATTCTGAATAGCTGGAAAATTCCCAATTTTGAGGATTTTTTACTAAATTAGCATTAACAGGATTTAAATGAATGTATCGAGATAGGTGTAATAAATATTCATTACTATCTATATGTATCGACTGAAAACGTCCTTGAAACAACGAACCAACTCTCTTAAAACGTTTATTTATGGCTTTTGTATAAGCAAGCATAAATGGCTGCATTAAGTTTGATAAATTATCTGTATTTAGGTAAACCAATAAGTGATAATGATTTGGCATCAAGCAGTAAGCAACTATTTCTACACCCTTATTCACAAGGTGTCTTTCCATGAGACGTAGGAAGAATAGATAATTTTGGCGCTCAAAAAATATCGCTTGGCGGTTATTACCTCTATTGTAAATATGGTAGTAGTTTCCCGCTTGAAACTTGACATCACGAATTGGCATTTGATTGGATAATTCTTTTGATTACAGTTATATCTTTGCCAATTAGCGATCGTCTAGGTAGCGAGAAACCGGGTTTCTTTATCGGTTCTCAGCACGAGAAACCGGGTTTCTTTATAGCTATCTCACGAAAATATCGGTTCTCAGCACAAGAAACCCAGCGAGAAACCGGGTTTCTTTATAGCTATCTCACGAAAATATCGGTTCTCAGCACAAGAAACCCAGCGAGAAACCGGGTTTCTTTATAGCTATCTCACGAAAATATCGGTTCTCAGCACAAGAAACCCAGCGAGAAACCGGGTTTCTTTATAGCTATCTCACGAAAATATCGGTTCTCAGCACAAGAAACCCAGCGAGAAACCGGGTTTCTTTATAGCTATCTCACGAAAATATCGGTTCTCAGCACAAGAAACCCAGCGAGAAACCGGGTTTCTTTATAGCTATCTTACGAAAATATCGGTTCTCAGCACAAGAAACCCAGCGAGAAACCGGGTTTCTTTATAGCTATCTCACGAAAATATCGGTTCTCAGCACAAGAAACCCGGTTTCTAAATCGGTATAGTACTTGCGCTTCGCTATCAAATAATCTGTTGTTTTTTTCAAACTTCCAAATTCAGGTTTGATCGCTTCACAAATGTGTTGTGTCTTCCCAAGCCATTTCAATGATGCGATCGCATGTTTCTGTATCTAGTTCTGTAGTACGAGCAGGGCGAACAACCGTACCCTACGGGAAGGCACAGCCTACGCCCCTACGTTAAACCATCTCTGAAGACGCCTGCACTGTCGGCTGGGGCTGGGGTTGGAACATGAACAGGGAATATACCACATCGCGGCGGATATTCACCATCATATCCAAGAAAAGTTCATAGCCTTCGCTCTTGTACTCAATCAGTGGGTCTTTTTGACCGTAGCCACGCAGTCCCACAGATTCGCGTAGGGCGTCCATTTGTTGCAGGTGTTCTCGCCACAGGGTATCAATGCGTTGCAAGATAAAGAAACGTTCGGCTTGGCGCATTAAACCGGGCTGAATTTGGTCAATCTCTGCTTCTTTAATATCGTAAGCAATTCGCACCTGTTCATGGAGGAAGGCTTTGATCTCGGTGACGGACATATCCACTAAATGATCTGGTTGCATGTCCGCCAGCAGATAGACAAATTCTTTGACTTTATCTACCAACTTTTCTAAGTCCCACTCTTCTGAGGGTAAGTCTGGGTTGATGTAGTAGTCAACGATGTCGTCCATCGTTTTTTCGGCGTACTTGATCACCTGTTCTTTCAAGTCTTGACCTTCGAGTACGCGACGGCGTTCGGCGTAGATGGCGCGACGTTGGTTGTTCATCACCTCGTCGTACTCAAATACCTGTTTACGGATGTCGTAGTAGTAGGTTTCGACTTTTTTCTGGGCGCCTTCCAAGCTGCGGGTCAGCATTCCCGATTCAATGGGCATGTCTTCTTCGACGTTGAAGGCATTCATTAAACCAGCAACGCGATCGCCACCAAAGATCCGTAGTAGGTTATCTTCTAAACTCAGGAAGAATCTTGTGGAACCAGGGTCGCCTTGTCTTCCCGCCCGTCCGCGTAACTGGTTGTCGATGCGGCGGGATTCGTGCCGTTCTGTACCGATAACGTGCAATCCGCCGAGTTCTACGACTTCATTATGTTCGCGTTCGGTGAATTGTTCGTATTCTTGTTTGATGCGGTTATAGGCGGCGCGTAATTTTTGAATTACTGGGTCATTGGTAGGGGCTTTTTCAGCAGCTACCGCCACCTTTTCCTCTGCTTCCAATTCTGGTAAGCTGCGATCGCCATATTCTTTCACCGCTACTTCTACCGCTTCTTTGAGCTGTTGTTCAGCATCTTTGCTCAACTGGGTGGGGAAGATTTCTGGTGATGCCCGCCAAGTTTTGACTTTTTTGCCGGGGACAAATCCTTGTCCGCCACCATGTCCTGCTGGTAAACCAGCCGCCCTTTGCACGCCGAAGGTGTCTTCGTCTTCTGGGAGGACAATCCGGGGCATGAAGTATTCCCGCAACTTCAGACGCGCCATATATTCTGAGTTACCACCCAGGATAATATCCGTACCTCTACCAGCCATGTTGGTGGCGATGGTAACAGCACCTCTGCGCCCCGCCTGTGCCACAATTTCTGCTTCCCGTTCCACGTTTTCTGGTCGGGCGTTGAGTAATTCGTGGGGAATCTCCATCTGTTTGAGCAGTTGGCTGAGATATTCCGATTTTTCCACGCTGGTGGTACCCACTAGCACTGGTCTACCCAGTTCGTGCATTTCGGCACATTCTCTAGCGATCGCTTGCCATTTGCCTGGTTCTGTTTTAAATACCATGTCAGACCAGTCTTGGCGTTTTCTGATTCTGTTGGTAGGTATGACCGCGACTTCCAGCTTATAAATTTTTTCAAATTCTGGTTCTTCTGTCTTCGCGGTTCCGGTCATTCCACCCAGTTTAGGATAGAGCAAAAACAGGTTTTGGTAAGTAATCGTCGCCAGAGTTTGGGTTTCTGGCTGAATATCTACATGTTCTTTGGCTTCAATCGCCTGGTGTAGTCCATCACTCCAACGCCGTCCGGGTAATACCCGACCAGTAAATTCATCGACAATTACCACTTCCCCATTGCGGACAATGTAGTTTACGTCTTTGAGGAACAGTTCTTTGGCTTTAATGGCATTGAAAACAAAGTGTGCCCACGGGTCATCTGGATCAAATAAGTCTGTCACTCCCAACAGTTCTTCTGCTTCGGCAAAGCCTTCATCTGTCAATAGCACGTTACGGGCTTTCTCATCTACCTCGTAATGCTCATCTTTTTGCAAAGTGAAGGCAATTTCGGCAGCTTGCAGGTATTTTTCTGTCGGTCTTTCCACCTGACCAGAAATAATCAAAGGTGTCCGGGCTTCATCAATCAGAATTGAGTCTACCTCGTCAATTACGCAGTAATTAAACGGGCGTTGTACTACATCCGCCATCGATGTAGCCATGTTGTCCCGGAGGTAGTCGAAACCTACTTCACTGTTGGTGACGTAAGTAATATCACAGTCATAATTTTTCTGCCGTTCACTAGGAATCATGTTGGCTTGAATCAGCCCCACACTCAACCCCAAAAAGCGATGTACCTGTCCCATCCATTCCGCGTCCCGACGAGCCAGGTAATCATTGACGGTGATCACGTGTACACCTTTGCCAGTTAGAGCATTCAAATAACTGGGCAATGTTGCCACCAAGGTTTTACCTTCCCCGGTCTTCATTTCCGCTATTTGCCCTGTGTGCAGAATGATACCACCTAACATTTGCACATCAAAGTGGCGCAAGCCCAAAACCCGGCGTCCTGCTTCCCGGACGACCGCAAAAGCTTCTGGCAAGATCTCATCCAGGGTTTCGCCCTTGGCCAGCCGTTGTTGAAACTCTGCTGTTTTGCCTTTTAACTCCTCATCGGAAAGTACTTTAATGTCCTCTTCCAAGAGGTTAATGTCTGTAATGAAAGGTTGGTATTTTTTAAGTTTACGAGCGTTGGGATCGCCCAACAAAGTTTTTAGCATGGCAAGTTATGGCACTAAATCAAGGGGATGAGAATTAAAGGTTTGGCATAGATTATCAGAATTTAACTCAGCCCAGCCGTCTTGGTTGTGGATGGGTATGAAATAAGAGTTAACTCAACAGCAGAATGGCTAGCCAATCAGCCTGCTCAATGATTGATTTGATCTTATATCTTATATTTCGACTGCTTTAATAGTATCATTTTGCCCCCGACTGGCGCAGAAGAGGAGGTGGGTTTCGACTTCGCTCAACCCACGGGGGATGGGGGAGTGGGAAGATGGGAGAGTAAGGAAATATTCCTGTTCTTCCTCATCCTCCTATGCCCCATTCCCCATGCCCTTGGGTTGAGCGGAGTCGAAACCCCATGCCTTAATTCCACTCCGGGCTGAGGCGGCGAAAATTGAAATCACTGGCGCTAGGATGACAGCCAACACAGCTGCTCACCTGGGTGGGGCGTGGAAGCTTGATGCCTGGATGCAAAGCTTTGAAATAACGCGAGTTGTTGACGCGATAGGGTGTATCTTCGTCTTGTCGTTGGGAACGAGAGAAAGTTTGCAAATACCGCCATACCAAAATCCGTGGTGGATCAACTAAAGGCTTGAGTTGTACACCGTAGTGTTGCGAGTCTTGCAGAAGATTTCGCCAGGTTTGAGTGGGTAAAACTGCTGGTGGTAAGCCAATGTGACAAGTCGCACAGTTTTCTAAATACAGTTCTTGCCCTAGTTGATATTGTGCAGGCACTACATCAACGGTGCCAATTTCCGCCACCGGAGTCACACCTTGGGCGTTGCTAGCCAAGGCTAGAAGCCAACCCATAGACAGACTCCAAGCTAAAACTACTAAAAGTAAGCCAAAGGGGGGACGTTTAAGTTGGTGTTTGCGAGATTTACGCTTCAGAAGATTGGACATTCCTGACATTCCCGGATGCAGTATGCATTTTAACCAATCATAGGGCTTAACCAAAAAATCTTGGTTGCTCTTGTTAAGTTATGGAAAGGAGCCTTTCTGCTGGAGTGACATCTGATACCAATTCACCGAAATCTTGATACACATAGATTTTTCGTAGGGGCGCGGTCTCCGTGCCCTCTCCAACGTATTAGAACGTATTAGTATGATTATTAAAGTGAAATGGTATGAGCGGTGCAATTCTTAAAAGATGCCAAGCAAATATGCTTTAGCTGACTGGGGCTGTCAGGATCAGTAAAGTAAAGAGTAAAAAGCTAATCTTGGCTTTTACTTTGCTCCTTTTGTTCACTTTCCCACAACAGGAGGTTTAATCTTGACGAAGTTAAAAGTTGGCATTAACGGATTTGGTCGGATCGGGCGACTTGTGCTTCGCGCTGGCATCAATAACCCCAATATTGAGTTTGTGGGGATTAACGACCTAGTACCACCCGACAACCTTGCTTACCTGTTAAAGTATGACTCGACTCACGGTAAGTTGAGCAGCCAGATTGAAGCTAAAGATGACGGTATTTTGATTGACGGGCACTTTATCCCCTGTGTGTCGGTGAGGAACCCAGCAGAATTACCTTGGGGACAATTGGGTGCAGATTATGTTGTCGAGTCTACAGGACTTTTCACTGGGCAAGAAGGCGCTGCAAACCACCTCAAAGCAGGTGCAAAGCGAGTGATAATTTCTGCTCCTACCAAAGACCCTGACAAAATTCCCACTTTGCTGATGGGTGTTAACCATGATTTATTTGACCCCAGCAAAGACGTGATTGTCTCCAATGCTAGCTGTACTACTAATTGCCTAGCTCCCATCGCCAAGGTGATCAATGACAACTTTGTCTTGACTGAAGGGTTGATGACCACTGTTCACGCCATGACTGCTACCCAGCCAACCGTCGATGGGCCTAGCAAGAAAGATTGGCGGGGTGGTCGGGGTGCAGCGCAAAATATTATTCCTTCCTCCACAGGGGCGGCTAAAGCTGTGGCGCTAGTTTTACCAGAATTGAAGGGTAAATTGACTGGCATGGCGTTCCGAGTTCCTACTCCTGATGTCTCTGTAGTTGATTTAACCTTTAAAACTGCCAAGGCTACTAGCTATCAAGAAATCTGTGCGGCGATGAAGCAGGCAGCAGATGGCGCCTTGTCTGGTATTTTAGGATACACTAATGAAGCAGTAGTTTCCACTGATTTTCAAGGTGATACTCATTCTAGTATCTTCGACGCAGGTGCTGGTATTGAGCTAAACTCGAACTTCTTTAAAGTAGTTGCCTGGTATGACAACGAATGGGGCTACTCAAATCGTGTACTTGACCTAATGTTATCTATGGCACAGAAAGAAAAACTCGCAGTTGCTGTAGTTTAATTTAGCCATTAGTCATGAGTCATTAGTGAAGAACTATTGACTTTTGACTATTGCAAATCAAGATCGCTAAATTAGCTACTGCTAATCTCCGCCAGATATCTTCTGGTTTGCCATAATTCCAGTACAGACTGAAAAAAAAGATACCTCATTCAAAATTTGGCGATCGCTCCAGACATCCCCCAAAATAGCAAAATGATTTAACCAAACTGCAAGCAATCACACAACTAATCTGGACATCGCGTGCCTAGAATAGGGCTGGAGGGTACAGCTAGGAATGTTTGCGAAATTCTTAAGGTGTAGTTCCTAATCAGTAATGACGAAGAAAATAGATGAGTAACCTAAGTTGTCTGAGGACTGCTAATAGGGAACTCGCAGCCCCCTCCTGGAGGGAGTAGGAATTAGGAGAATTGGCAATGGGGTATGGGTAATAAGTTCTTTCCTATGTCCAATTCATCAGATGCATTAAAACCAAAAAGTCTGAGTCCTGAGCAAACAAAATTCAAGAGGTAAACTATGTCTAAGAATTTACTGGAACAATTGCGAGAGATCACAGTTGTAGTCGCAGATACAGGTGATATCCAAGCGATTGAAAAATTCAAACCCCAAGACGCTACCACCAATCCCTCACTGATTACTGCGGCGGCGCAGATGCCAGAATATCAAGAAATTGTTGACCAAACCCTGTTGCAAGCTAAAAAAGACGCAGGTGCTGGTGCAAGCCAAGCACAGATAGTTTCTCTGGCTTTTGACCGTTTAGCAGTGTCCTTTGGACTCAAGATTTTACAAATTATTCCTGGCCGGGTATCTACAGAAGTGGATGCCCGACTGTCTTACGATACAGAAGCTACCTTAGCCAAGGCCAGAGAATTGATTGCTCAATACAAAGCGGCTGGAGTAGGCCCAGAAAGGGTACTAATCAAAATAGCTACTACCTGGGAAGGCATTCGCGCTGCGGAAATTCTAGAAAAAGAAGGTATCCACTGTAACCTAACTTTACTATTTGGTATCCACCAAGCGATCGCCTGTGCGGAAGCTGGTGTCACTCTGATTTCTCCATTCGTAGGGCGGATTCTGGACTGGTACAAGAAAGAAACTGGTCAGGACTATCCGGCTGTGGAAGATCCAGGTGTGTTGTCTGTCACGACAATCTACAACTACTACAAGAAATTCGGCTATAAAACCGAAGTTATGGGAGCTAGTTTCCGTAACATTGGGGAAATCATCGAACTTGCAGGTAGTGACTTGTTGACTATTTCCCCCTCCCTGTTAGCGGAATTACAAGCAACTGTGGCCGAACTACCACGCAAATTAGACCCCGCCAAAGCAGCAACTTTAAACATTGAAAAAATCAATGTAGATAAGGCTAACTACGACAAGATGCACGCTGCTGACCGCATGGCCCATGAAAAACTATCTGAGGGCATTGAGGGCTTTACCAAAGCACTCGTTACTCTGGAAAAACTCTTAGCTGAAAGACTAGCTACCCTGGAAAGCAAAGCTTCCGCTACTCCTGTAGCATAGAGATGATCTTGGGCTTGTAATAGGCACTTTAGTACCTCTCACAGGCTTAATTTGACATTTTCCTGGAGACTATCAGGGAGATAAAACAACAACGGTTTATGAGAGCAGCATAACCAACTCTCATAAACCGTTATTTTTATAGGAAAAAGCTGGGTTCAAAACCTCGCACGCCACTCCCCCTTATGGATGGCTGTATTTAATTTTGAATTTTGAATTGATTCATGGATACCTATAACCATTAATCTCAATCCCACCATAAGCCCCTGGTGTGGGGCGTGGTCGTGGGCTATTAGACGGCGGTACTAGAGTAGGTTGCTGTAAAGCAGAATTGCCATAATTTTCGGATACAGATGGGTTTGTGGGGGTGACAAGATTCTGATTTGCAGTCTGTGGAGAGTAGGGATCAAGATTATTCGGTGTCATAGAAGTCACAGGCGGTGCTACTGGTGCGACACTAGGTAATACCTGAATGTTATTGAAAGAATTTGGTGGGAGATTTGTTACTGTCGGCTGATTGTAGCTGGTAGTGCTAGCTGGTAAAGAGGGATTGGGTAATCCATTCATGGGTGGTGTCAGCGTTGTGCCACCGTAATTAGTGCTCTCAATTATATTTGTTTGACCGGAAGTTACCCTGTTGAATCCACCAGAAATACTTTGGTTGGTGGATTGATTAATTGCCGCTTGTAAAGGGCTAATGACAACAGTATTTTGATTATTGTCTGTTTGATTAGGTAATCCTATCCATTGGTTAGCAGCAGTTGCTGCTAACCCAGGTTGTTCAACCGATGTCACTGAGGATTTGATGCCTAACAATGGGCTGTTACTATAACTAGTTCCCATCTGCAATAAATTTTCTGCTTGTGAAATAAAGAGATTTTGTTCCTTTGGCGCAGCGCCTGCATTCAGCACACCCAAAGCAGCATTTGATTTAGCATCATTAGCCGCAGACTTGGGTTTGAAGACATCGGCAAATATGCTTTTGTTCGTTTTTTGCTGAGGGTTTTCTTTGGGTGTATTAGCTATGGCTGCTAACCTGGCTCGTTCAGAATCATTTAACAGGACTGGTAAATTATCAATATCCGCCGCAATTGCTTGGTCTTCATCTGAAAGGGTAGAGTTGTCTGGCTGCTGTCTAGCAATTTCGTTATTCTGCTTTCGAGTTAAAAAATCTGGGTTTAACCAATATTCTCGAATTACCAGTCCCACCACACACAAGAAAATTGCTGTTCCCCAAAAACTAGGTCGAGCTAAATTCCATAACCTGGCTCTGAGATATCGTAAGTAGGCAGGAGAGTGATGACGATTTGACATGAGTTGAGTATTGGATATTTACAAGTAATTCAGTTAGCAAAAATAAGTTGAGTTAAGTAATGTAAAAAAATGATGTTAGCTGGGAGTCAAAGCTTCACTCCTCACGACAAAATCTTAGCGATGATTTCATGCTAACTCCTCAGTGTTTATTAGTCATTAGTCCAGAACATTTATCAGAAAAATTCAGAATACAGGAGCGGAGCCGGAGATGCTCCGCCTCCGGTCAGTATTCTGAATTCAGGATTCTGACTCCTGTTTATTAAAACTCTATCCCTTTATGGGTTTTACTATGCCCCATCCCCAACCTTCATGAGTGTATTTGTTTTTGCCTAGCTACTTAAAAAATGTTGGGTTTTGCTATTGCTTAACCCGATCTACAAAATTGCATTTCAGTTATTTTTAAGTGTTACCTAAACCCAATCTATCCAAAATAAAGGCATACTCAAAAGCAATTTCGCGTAAGCTTTCATAACGTCCAGATGCGCCACTATGCCCTGCACCCATATTGGTTTTCAGCAGAAGAATGTTGTTATCTGTCTTCATGTCTCGGAGTTTAGCTGTCCATTTTGCTGGTTCCCAATATTTGACGCGGGAATCATTTAAGCCAGCAGTAATTAGTAAATCTGGGTAAGCTTTTGCTGCGACGTTATCATATGGCGAGTAGGATTTCATATATTCATAATAAGCCTGCTCGTTGGGATTTCCCCACTCTTCCCATTCCATTGCTGAGAGGGGCAAGGAAGTATCTAAAATAGTAGTGACTATATCTACAAATGGTACATAGGCAACTACTACCTTAAAAAGTTCAGGACGCATATTGATGACTGCTCCCATCAATAAACCGCCAGCACTACCACCAGTAATAGC
Organism: Goleter apudmare HA4340-LM2; assembly: GCA_019359495.1. Lineage (GTDB taxonomy): Bacteria > Cyanobacteriota > Cyanobacteriia > Cyanobacteriales > Nostocaceae > Goleter > Goleter apudmare. Next base: position 22,914 of record JAHHHF010000094.1, on the reverse strand, counting down.
TAAGGTGTCACTTTTTGTCCATCCCTCAGCAATCAAATATTCTGCACAAGCAATAAAATCTGTGAAAGTATTTTTCTTATGCAATAGCTTGCCATCTTCATACCATTTACGCCCCATTTCTTCACCTCCACGAATATGGGCAATGGCAAACACTACGCCTCTATCTAGTAGTGAGAGGCGATTTGAAGAAAAGGTAGCGGAATAAGAATAACCGTAAGCACCATACCCTGTGAGTAACAAAGGATTTTTACCATCTTTTTTGATGCCTTGTTTATAAACAATAGAGATGGGAATCTGCGTCCCATCTTCGGCTGTAGCCATCAGCCACTGACTCTGATAATGATTTTTGTCGTAGCCACCCAGCACTTCTGTTTCTTTTTTTAACTCCCTTTGATGGGTTTCCATATCGTAATCAAATACGGATTGTGGTGTGATTAAGGAAGTATAATAGAAGCGCAAAATATTAGTATTAAATTCTGGATTGCTGCCTTCAGAAAATTCATAGGTAGGTTCTGGGAAAGTAATATTATTTTCTTCACCTGTGGTAAGGTTTCGCACTCGCCCAGTTTGTAGTCCACCTTGGCGCTCATAAATTACTAAGTGATTGGCAAAGAGACTAACCCCTGATAGTAAGACTTCTTCTTGATGGGGAATCACAGTCTGCCAATTTTCTTTAGCTGGTGAAGTTACCAAGGTTTTCATCAGTTTAAAGTTGGTAGCTGCTTCGTTAGTGACTATGTAAAAGTAATCGCTGTGATGATCGAGGCTATATTCTATGCCAGTAGTCCTGGGTTGGAATAATTGCCAATCACCGTGAGGTTGATTCGCGTCTAAATAGTGAGTTTCTGTGGTGATACTACTTTGTAATATCATTAGTAAATACCCTTGAGAGCGGGTTTTATCTACATACAAATGGTAAGTATCATCTGGTTCTTCATAAATTAGAACATCTTGGGCGATGCCTACGGCGGGCTGCGCCAACGCAGTTCCTAAATTGTGTCTAAATAGCTGGTAAGGACGGTTAGCTGCGTCAATTTTTGTATAAAATACCGTTTGGTTGTCATTAGCCCAGGCAAAAGAGACATAAGTGTCTGGGATAGTTTCTGAGTACAACTGATATGTATTAAGGTCTAGGAAAAAAAGAGTATACTGCTCAGAACCAGTAGTATCAACTGAATAAGCTAATATTTGATGGTTCGGGCTGATATCAAATACACCCAAGCTGAAAAATTCGTGCTCTTGTGCTAGTTGATTTTCATCTAATAGCACTTCTTCTGGAGATTCTAAACTACCTTTTTTACGGCAGTATATTTGATAAGCCTTTCCTTCTTCAGTACGTGAGTAATAGTAATAATCATCTTTACGGTATGGTACTGATAAATCTGTTTCTTTAATTTTGCCTAGCATTTCATTGTAGAGCTTGGCTTGCAAACCTTGAGTTTGCTGCATCATCGCTGTGGTATAAGCATTTTCTGCTTCTAGGTAAGCAATGACTTTGGGGTTTTCAAGATCACGCATCCAAAAGTAGTTATCAATGCGGCGATCGCCATACAACTCTAATACCTCTGGCTGCTTGTCCGCAATCGGGGCTTTAATCGGACTTTTCACAAGATGATCTTTATTCATAGTTTGGTAATTTTGCACTATATACAGCAACTAACAGCTTATTTAATTGAGAATGAACTAGAGACTTGAGTTTTGTGGTGTAATTTTTTTTTCAAAGTACATAAGGCAATTGCTGGTATAACTCCTAGGATAACTGCTGTGAATCCCTGTCCACTCCAATACAATATCGAAGTCCGGTGAGCGACGGGAAGAAAATCTTGTAAAAGAGTCAGCAACCAAATTAAAAGACTGATGAAGAAGAAAGAAATAGCAGGAAGAAAATTCCACCACCAAGCACCTGTTGTATGTTTTCGCAATACCAGCCATTGACAAAGCCCCAACCAAATTCCTGAAATTACATAGGAAATAGTTGACAAAAATCCCAAAATAAACACTGCTTCAGAAGATGAAGTTGCATCTAAAGAGGCAGCGATCGATAAAATATAGTTACTCCAGGAAGTAGCAACACCATTAGCAATCAACCAACCTACACCAGTAGCCAGCATCCACAACCAACCGGATAAATATGGACGCAAAACCAGGGCTTGATCAGCAGCAAAAACCACCGCAAACGCAATACTGGCTAGATAGCTACTCAAAGTTTGCCATATCGGTGAAGCTAGACCATTCAGGGTACTTTCTACGGCTAAACTTACAACCCCCCCCACAACCCATCCTAGCAATGTCATCAAGGTAAATCGGGTAAAGAATCGCCGACGTTGGGAACGGGGAATGAAAAAACTACTTGGCTGTAGATAGTTTTGATGCAAGTCAAGATGAGCAGAATTATGGGAGTTAGTTTGCATATGAAGTTAAGTTAAGTAGTAACTCACGCTTTTGAGTCTAACCTGCTGAAAAAGCGTAATCCCAGAATGATAAGCTAAACATTGGCATAAAAAAGTGACTTAGGATGAAGTGTTAAATGGGTGTTTCCTCAACAGCTCCTAACCTCCTGCGGGCAGCTCGTGGCGAAGTAGTAGACCGTCCCCCTGTATGGATGATGCGACAAGCGGGACGATATATGAAAGCATATCGAGATTTAAGGGAGAAGTATCCTTCTTTTCGCGATCGCTCAGAAATTCCCGAAGTAGCGATCGAAGTCTCCCTACAGCCCTGGAGAGCTTTCCAGCCAGACGGTGTGATTTTATTTTCTGATATTGTCACCCCATTACCTGGCTTGGGTATTGAGATGGACATTGCCGAAGGCAAAGGGCCAATCATTTACTCGCCCATTCGCACTCAAGAACAAGTTGATCGCCTACATCCCTTAGAACCAGAGGCCGCTCTACCATTCATCAAAACGATCTTGCAGGCGTTGCGCCAAGAAGTAGGCAACCAATCAACAGTACTGGGTTTTGTCGGTGCGCCGTGGACGTTAGCTGCCTATGCAGTAGAAGGTAAAGGTTCCAAAACCTACTCTGTGATCAAAAACATGGCATTCTCTGAGCCAGCAATTTTGCATCAACTGTTAACTAAATTAGCAGATGCGATCGCTGACTATGTGCGCTACCAAATTGACTGTGGTGCTCAAGTTGTGCAAATGTTCGATTCTTGGGCGGGTCAGTTAAGCCCTCAAGATTATGACGTATTTGCCCTGCCCTATCAACAACGGGTCTTCCAGCAAGTCAAGCAAACCCATCCCGACACACCTCTAATTTTGCTGGTTAGTGGTAGCGCGGGTGTACTGGAGAGAATGGCACAATCCGGTGCAGATGTCGTCACTGTAGACTGGTCAGTGGACATGGCAGAAGCACGAGCAAGATTAGGCAAACATGTCAAAGTTCAGGGAAATCTCGATCCAGGCGTCCTGTTTGGTTCCAAAGCATTTATCCGTGAGCGAATTCTAGACACAGTTCGCAAAGCCGGAAACTGGGGTCATATTCTCAATCTTGGTCATGGTGTACTACCAGAAACTCCAGAAGAAAATGTCGCTTTCTTCTTTGAAACCGCAAAGCAGCTGAATGCTCTTGTTTAGTTATTGGTCATTGGTTATTGGTCATTTGTCAATGGTTATTTGTAAATTTTTAACCCTTGACTCTTGACCCATACCAATTCATTACAATCATGCAACAAATGCTTTCCTCCGCAACCCAGCTTACATCTACAAATCCCTTAATTTTGAATTACTATATTAGTTGTTTGTTGTCATACCTGCCACTAGTAATTAATTACCCACAACTAACAACCAAAACTTAAAAACTCTCTATGAGTCAAAAAAGAATTTTAGTGACTGGAGCTAGTGGCTGTATAGGTCACTATATAAGTGAAGCCTTAATTCAAGAAACAGACCATGAACTGTTTCTACTAGTGAGAAACCCAGATAAACTGCAAGTCGATATCCAAGCACGTCCAGGTATCACGGTTTTGCAGGGTGATATGCAAAAAATATTCCAGTTTGCCGACTTGCTGTCAACAATTGATACTGCTGTGCTCACAGCGACAGCTTGGGGTGGCAGCCTCACATTTGATATTAATGTATTAAAGACTATAGAGTTAATCAGGCTGCTCAACCCCGAAAGATGCGACCAAATAATTTATTTCTCTACTGCTAGCGTTTTAGATCGCCACAATCAACCATTGAAAGAAGCAGGAGAAATAGGTACAGATTACGTCCGTTCTAAGTATGCCTGTCTACAGCGTTTATCGCAATTACAACTTGCACCGAAAATTACCACTGTTTTCCCGACTCTAGTTTTAGGTGGTGATACCAACAAACCCTATTCTCATCTGACATCTGGTATTCCAGAAGTTACAAAATATATTAATTGGATTCGGTTTTTAAAAGCCGATGGTAGTTTCCATTTTATCCACGGGCGAGACATTGCCACTGTAGTTAAATATTTGATTGATCACCCTCCGCAAGCAGATGAACCACGCCGCTTGGTTTTAGGTCAGACGCAGTTAACAGTAGACGAAGCAGTGGAACAAGTTTGCGCCTATCTTCGCAAAAGAATTTACTTTCGGATTCCCCTATCTTTGTCATTAGCAAATTTGATTATCGTTGTGTTCAAAATTCAGATGGCAGCTTGGGATAGATTCTGCATGAACTATCGCCATTTTACTTACGCACATGTGATCAACCCCGACAGTTTTGGCTTACCAAATTACTGTGCAACCATGAGCGATGTTTTGAAAATTAGCGGTGTGGAAGGTGGTGGTGTCAACTCCTTAAAGCGAAATTAAATATCCGGCGTTAATGAAGGATTTCTAAAACTGTCTAATTGCAGCGATCGCCTGTTTGTTCTTATTAATGTTAAAAGAGAATATAAGTAGGAGAAAACCTTGCTAAAATTTGTTGAGGAGGAAAGTTTATGTTACAAACAGTTCAAGGAACTTATAAAAACGGCAAAATAGAACTTGCTGAAATCCCACAGGGTATAACTGAAAGTCCAGTCTTTGTTACTTTTTTAGAAATAAAACCCACCACTTGGCCAAAAATAATCCTTGAATATCAAGGAGTAGTCGAAAGTATCAAATTTGAATCCTATCGAGATGAACTGCTGCCACCTAAGGAAGTAGGATTTTAAAGATGGGTTATCTACTCGATACTTGCGTAGTTAGCGATTTTGTTAAAGGAGAAAAAAATACATTAAAGAAATTAAAATCTATTTCTCCTACTGATATTTTTATTTCTTCTTTAACGGTTATGGAAGTAAAATATGGATTAGCAATTAATCCAGAAAGAGCCATCAAAATCCAACCGTTGATTGAAACATTTTTCAAAGCCATTATCACTTTACCTTTTGCTTTAACAGAAGCAGAACAAGCAGCCCAAATTAGAAGCATTCTCAAAATAGCAGGCTCTCCTATAGGGGCATATGACATATTAATTGCGGCAACAGCAGTAACCTATAATCACATTGTTGTTACATCTAATGTTAGAGAATTTCAACGAGTACCCAGTTTACAAGTTGAAAATTGGCGTTCTCCTCTCTAATAACTAATCAAGGAAGAATACACAACCAAGGATTGAAATTCACTTCGCTGCTTATCCTCATCCCCATGTCAGAGCCTCTATTTTCTACTTATTACTCACTATTATTGTTAGCGCAGTCAGTACAAACGTTGCTTTTCTTCAGAATGAAAAGAAAAATATTGGCGATCGCTCAGACTGGAACCTAGCAAAAAGTCAATAAGTCTTAATTTCCGTTAGAGTAGGATAACAATCAAAGTGTGAGGATTGATACTTTATGCGAGTCTTACTAGTTTATCCAATATTCCCTAAAACCTTTTGGTCTTATGAGAAAATTTTGGAGTTAGTCGATCGCAAGGTTTTGTTACCACCTCTAGGTTTAGTGACAGTGGCGGCAATTTTGCCTCAAGCATGGGAATTTAAACTAGTTGATCGCAACATCCGCCCAGCCACTGAGTCAGAATGGGCTTGGGCAGATATAGTTATATTCTCCGCGATGATTGTCCAGAAGCAAGACTTACTTGAGCAAATTCAAGAGGCCAAACAACGGGGTAAATTAGTTGCTGTGGGTGGCCCTTACCCCACCTCTGTACCTCACGAAGTGCAAAATGTCGGTGCAGATTTCCTAATTTTAGATGAAGGGGAAATCACCTTGCCCATGTTTGTCGAGGCAATTCAACGCGGCGAAACCTCTGGTACTTTCCGCACTACAGAAAAACCCGATGTCACTAGCACACCTATACCTCGCTTTGATTTATTGGAATTAGATGCTTACGACATGATGTCTGTGCAATTTTCGCGGGGTTGTCCCTTTCAGTGCGAATTTTGTGACATTATTGTGCTCTACGGGCGTAAACCACGGACTAAAACCCCGTCCCAACTTTTAGCGGAATTAGATTATCTCTATGAATTGGGTTGGCGGCGTGGTGTGTTCATGGTGGATGACAACTTTATTGGCAACAAGCGGAATGTGAAGTTGTTGCTGAAAGAGTTGAAAGTTTGGATGGCAGAACATAATTATCCCTTCAAATTTGATACTGAAGCTTCCATTGACTTAGCCCAAGATGCAGAATTGATGGAGTTGATGGTAGAGTCTGGTTTTGCGGCGGTGTTTTTAGGCATTGAAACACCAGACGAAGATAGTTTGCAACTGACGAAGAAATTTCAAAATACCCGCAGTTCCCTAACTGATGCCGTGCAAAGCATCATCAAAGCGGGATTGCGGCCGATGGCGGGATTTATTATCGGGTTTGATGGGGAAAAAGCCGGCGCCGGCGATCGCATTGTGCGTTTTGCGGAACAAGCAGCCATTCCTTCCACCACTTTCGCCATGTTACAAGCGCTACCCAATACCGCCCTATGGCATCGTCTGAAAAAAGAAGGACGACTCCGGGAAAATAAAGACGGCAACATCAATCAAACAACGTTGATGAACTTTGTGGCTACCCGTCCCCTCGAAGATATTGCCAGAGAATATATTGAAGCTTTTTGTACTTTATACGACCCAATAGCCTACTTAGATCGTACCTATCGTTGTTTCCTGATCATGGGTGGCCCTACCTGGCAAGCACCATTTAAAATGCCGGAATGGGTGGTGATTAAAGCACTATTGAAAGTGATCTGGCGACAAGGAATTAAACGGGAAACCAGATGGAAGTTCTGGCATCACTTATTTAGCATCATCAAGCGTAACCCCAAGGTTGCCGATCATTATCTCGCCGCCTGTGCCCACAATGAGCACTTTCTGGAATATCGCCAAATTGTGCGCGATCAAATTGAAAGTCAGCTAGCAGAATATCTTGCCCAAGGTGCGGAAAAACCTTATGTGCCAGTGAAGGAAAAAGCAGAGGCGGTAGTTTAGTTAGGCTTGGTAATGGGTGATGTTGATCATTACTCATTACTCATTACAGGACTTAGAGGATGTTTGAAAAGTTTTGAGCGAATCTAATTTGTTACTACACAAACAAAGTCCGCCTGCGTGGACTAAGCAAAAATTAGTCCTTTCAAACCCACGGAGGCGACTGTCGTCGGGTTCTCCGACTTGTAGCAAGTGGCGCGCGATTTCTAATCGCCAGGGTTAGTAGTCTGTCAATTTTGTTTTGAGGGATTTTTGGTAGTGTGAGCGTCTCGCTCACGCGGGCAAGATGCCCGGACTACAGTCCATCATTTTTATCTTGACAGACTACTAGTACTTGAGTTTGGACTTTTTAAACACCCTCTTACCTCGACTTTATCCAAAATTAAGAACTTGGCTTTCCTTATCCGGCAAAAATCCTGGTTTTTTAATTACTTGTGATCTGTCATTGCGAGTGAAACGAGACAAACACAAGGCTTCATCAGGTATCTGCGATTGCTTCACTCTATACCCTACGGGAAGCCTGGACCTACACAATGACAAGTGTTGAACCAAACATGATATAAGTCCTATAAATATATCTACCCAGGATGAATAATGAACTTGGAAGAAGGGTTAGAAATTTTAGATACGGTTGTCTTTAGCAAAACCAACAGGCATCTGAAAGATATAGAAATAATTATCCTGAAAGGGTCATGGCAAGGTTTAAATTATGATGAAATTGCCAGTGATAAAGGTTATGCAGCCAAGTATCTCCGCCAAGATGTAGGTTTCAAATTGTGGAAGCTACTTTCAGAAGCATTAGGGGAAGAGGTTAATAAAACTAATTTTCGTGCCGCAATTGAGCGATCGCATTTGCAGAAGATGCTTCCTACGCAAATGCAACAGTTGGAGCCTGATTCCAGGACTATCAAGAATGAATTTGTACCAGAATGCCCAGAAGGTTCAATACCCCTAAATTCTGTATTTTACATCCAGCGATCGCCTATAGAAGAACGCTGTTATGAAACAATTCGTCAAGCTGGTTCTCTCATTCGGATTAAAGCTCCTCATCAAATGGGCAAGACATCCCTACTAGATAGAATTATCGCTTACTCAAATCAGCAAGAATACTACACAGTGCGTCTAAACTTATTGCAAGCCGAAGCAACAGTATTTAGTAATTTGGATAAATTTTTACGCTGGTTTTGCGCTTATGTGAGTTATAAATTAAAATTGCCTTCTTTGTTGAATGAATCTTGGGATGAATACAGAGGTAGTATTATTAATTGTACCACATATTTTGAAGATAATATTTTGTCCCAAATCAACAGCAATTTAGTTTTAGCGTTAGATGAAGTAGATATAATCCTTAAATATCCTGAAATTTCTCAAGGATTTTTTGCTATGTTACGTAGTTGGCACGAGGAAGCTAAAACCCTCAAAACTTGGGAAAATTTACGATTAATTGTAGTACATTCCACCGAAAATTATGGGGCATTAGATATAAATCAATCACCGTTTAATGTGGGATTAGTAGTTGAATTAACAGAGTTCACTACAGAACAAGTACAAGACTTATACCAGCGTCATCAACTTGATTATAATCAAACCCAAGTACAGCAACTAATGTCTCTACTTGGAGGACATCCATATTTGATTAGATTGGCACTTTATCGTCTTGCACTTGCAGATATAACGCTGGAAAAATTATTACAAAATGCTCCAACTAATGCCGGAATTTATGAAGAGCATTTACGGCGGTTTTTAAATATTTTTAAAGTAAATCATCATCTGGCTGAGGCATTCATTAAAGTAGTTACAGCCACAGAACCAGTCATTATAGAAACAATGTCAGCATATCAACTATACAGTATGGGATTGGTTAAGAGAGTAGGCGATAAATTAATTCCAAGCTGTCAGTTATATCAAAAATATTTTCGAGAACACTTACAGAATTAAGGATTTACCATTAAAATGGACAGCAGGTGAGCGAGTGACATAAATGCCTACTGTGGCTCAATTAGAAAGTTTATATCGAATCAGCTATCAGTTGACATTCATCATGTCTCAACCGATTCATCTAGTCTGTGTTGATGGTCGGACTCAGAACGTGTACGTTCTAGCCGGATATGATGAAGACCTCGAGTTTGAAATTGTATCTAATGGAGAAGTGTTCTGATGAGTCAAGTGAATTTTGATACCATGAGTGATGCCGAATTAAGACGGTACTTTTTGGCAAACCGCCAAGATAAAGTGGCTTTTCAGGCCTATTTGGATAGGTTCAATCAGCGTCAGAAATCAATTATTGCAAGACCCGATGACCCCGATTTTGACGAAAAAATTCAAGCAGCAATTCGACAGAAACTAGAAGCATCGAGTACTTGTGAGCCAGATAACAAGGCAGTAGAGGGGAATCAATAAAGTCTTTTTGATTCAGTATTATTTGACATTACTCAACTGATAAACACCCTCAATTTTGAGTTTAGTAATATAATTAGCAGTTGCACCTGGAGGTAAAATCAACATCAAAATAATTGGTGTGGCTTTAGCAAAATTAATTTTCTTTACCTGACGCCCAGGTACACCGGGGGTAGCTCCAGCAAGAAATTGAGAAAATTCATTGCCATCTTTATCTTGAATACTAACTGTTGAAACTACTCCATTACCATTTGTAGAACCAGCGTCAACATCAAGAGTCAGCTTTAATTCCCCAGGGCCTGCAATGAAGGTATAAAAGTAGGTTTTTGGTTCCTTATGTAAACCAGTTAAAGAAATGACATTAGTAGTCAGAATTGTTGGTGCATCTCTATCTGTTGATTGTGCTTTTGCTGGTGAAATATTGGCAGTCAGGAGAATTGCACCAGTAGCTATGAGGCTTAAGAATATTCCTACTGAAAATGGAAATTTCTTTTGGGTGTGGCACTGACATAATTTAATTTTAGCCATGAGATAACTCCAAGGATATTTATTGATAACGTGAATGAGGTTTGATGATTTTTGGATCGTGTTTTCTAATTATCGCGGAGGAGGCGCCGGTGGAAATAGTGGTATATCGATATTATTAGGAAATGGGTAGCTTACTGATTGCTCACTAACTATTGCATCAACAGAATCAGCACGAATTTTAAAAGTGCTTTCTCCATAAAGTCTAACCTTGTGCAAGTAACGAAATTCTAAACTATAACTACAACCTTCACCGAGATGAAGACCTGTAGCTGCCACTGGTTGAGCTACAGATCGCTGTATAGGAACAGTAAATTGACCCGGTTTAGGTTCAGTGGGAATAAACTCTATCAAAGTGACGTTAATTCGCTCACAAAAAATATTCTCCATTGTGGGATTTCCTTTCACTATATTTCCTTGAATTGTGAGAGTCTTTTGAACTCTTTGAATTGTTGGATATTTTTGAGCTAACTGTATAGTGTGCGTTGGTTGAGCATTCGCTATGGCTGTAAAGCTAGTTAATACACTACAAGTTAAAGTACCAATCAGGATTGGTGAAGTTAGTAATTTTATCCAAGACATGAGAATATCTCCAATATTTTGTAGGATTTACAACTGAATCTCAAGCGGAAGTTTAGGCTCGAAGTTAATAATCTGTCCTCGGATGCTATCGTCGAGAGTCAGCATTACCCTGGACATGAATTCAAAAAATCAAAAGGTTTAATATGGTGTTTGACAAGAGATTGCTACATCGTCAATTTGCATCCATGAATCTCTACCATTACCCCAAAGCCCTACATAGAAAAGCACACGAGTGTTATTGCCAGAGTTAAATTTAAACTGGTAATAATTGTAATGTTGAGCAAAGACATCATCGCCAAGTCCTGGAAGTGACATTTTTGCATACACTATTTTACGTTCATTGATCACATTGAAATTACCAGTTCTATCGTCACCTCGAATTGACATATAGCCATCTGTAAGATTTTGAGACATTCTAATCCAAGCGATCGCAGAACATTCACTGTTTGGTGCCACTGAAATCCAATGATTAATTGCATTCCATCCGGTTGTGCTTCGTACCCAAGCATTTCCTTTACCTTGACGTGCTAACCCCTTACCATTGTCGAAGTTAGCAGTCCCGGCAAAAAACCAATCAGCAGAACCTTGGCGGGGACTTTCAAAATTCTCACGAAATTGCTTAAGTCCTGCCAATGCGGGGTAAGTTTGTGTGGACAATGTGGTGGCACAAATACCTAGCAAAATTCCCAAGCGTTTAAGAAAATTCATAGCATTCTAGTTGAGATTTAAATTGGTAATATTCAGATGTCTGCAAGTGCAGACATTGACCACATACTGATTCATGTCTGGTTTGCTTAGTTGTTTGTGACAAATCGTTTGTTAACTACGATTATTTGCTGATACTCGATTTTTGTCGATACATATAAAATCAGTAGTTTCTCTAAGTCGGTTTATCTAAAAATCAGTAAATGTCATAAAAAGTCAGGTAATCAGAAAATATATATTTTTATAGAGAATTTGTTTTAAATTGAAACGCAGAGGGAGGATGAGGTTCACGCGGAGGGGCGCGGAGTTTATGAGTTCTTTAAATTACTATAAATTAGGGGGCAGTCTTGAATATCAGCACCCGACTTATGTAGTACGTCAGGCTGATTCCGAGCTTTATGAGGGGTTAAAAAATGGTGAGTTGTGTTATGTCTTAAACTCGCGCCAGATGGGTAAATCTAGCTTGCGAGTTCATATTATGAAACGACTGAAGGAACAAGGTATACAATGTGCATCGGTTGATTTGACAAGAATTGGTAGTCATGTAACTCCTGCTGAATGGTATGGAGGATTTGTTTCTGAGTTGTTGCGGGGATTTGGTTTATCCAGAAAAGTGAATTTTGGGACGTGGTGGCGATCGCATGAATTTTTACCGCCCAAACAACGATTGAGTGAATTGATTGATGATGTACTGTTAACTGAATTTTCGGGAAGGATAATTATTTTTATTGATGAAGTTGATAGTATTTTAAGAATTAGTTTTAAGGATGATTTTTTTGCTTTCATTCGTGCTTGTTATAACCAACGTGCAGATAGTCTAGAATATCAACGCCTGACTTTTTGTTTGTTGGGGGTGGCAACTCCCTCGAATTTAATTACTGACAAAAATCGTACACCTTTCAATATTGGGCAAGCTATTGAATTAACTGGGTTTCAATTAGCAGAAGTGGAAGTTTTGGTACGAGGTTTAGAGGGAATAGTTGCTAGACCAAAAGTGATACTGGAAGAGGTGTTAAAGTGGACTGGTGGACAGCCATTTTTAACACAAAAGCTTTGTCAACTAATTTGTACTTCTAATTTTTCATTCCCAGCGCATCAGGAAAGGGAGTGTGTGGAGAGATTGGTACAGATGCAAATCATCGAAAACTGGGAAGCACAGGATGAACCAGAACATTTGCGAACTATACGCGATCGCATTTTGCAAAGTTCTGAAAATCAGACTGGGCGATTATTAGGACTTTATCAGCAAATCTTACACCAGGGAGAAATCCCGGCAGATGACAGTCCTGAACAAACACAACTGCGTCTGACTGGGTTAATTGTCAAACAGCAGGGCAAACTGCGAATTTATAATTGCATCTATGCAGAAATATTTAATCAAGCATGGCTTGAAAAAGTATTGACAAATATTCGACCCTATGGGCAAGCATTAAATGCTTGGGTGAATTCCCAGTTTCAAGATGAGTCGCGGTTGTTGCGAGGTCAAACTTTGCAAGATGCTCGCAATTGGTCAGATGATAAGAGTTTAAGCGATTTGGATCGCAGATTTTTAGATGCTAGTCAGGAACTAGAAAAACGGGATGTTCAGAAAAAATTACAAGCTGAAGCCGAAGCAACTCAGATATTAATCCAAGCCAATGAAGTTCTATTGACAGCCAACCAAAAAGCTAAACGACGGATTCAAATTGGAGGAAGCATATTAGCGATCGCCTTAATACTAGCAGTCTTGGCCGGAATCTGGACTGCGAGAATGATTCAACAAGCAAAATTAGAAAAAATAAAATCTTCAAGTATATTTGCAACTGCATTATTCGCTTCTGATCAAAAATTTGATGCCTTATTAGAAGCATTAGAAGCCGGAAATCAAATTAAAAGTACATACAATGTTGATCAAGCTACTCAGATTCAAGTCTTAGATATATTACAGCGTACCGTTAATTTTAGCAGAGAGCATAACAGATTAGAAGGATTTAAAGCTGCAATCAGAGATGTAAGTTTTAGTCCCAATGGAAATTTTTTAGCTACTGTCAGTGAAGATAAAAGTATTAAAGTCTGGCGAAGTAATGGTCAATTATTCCAAACTTTGCCTCTACAAAAAAATGCTATCTTAGCTTTAAGTTTCAGTCCAGATGGAAAATTATTAGCGACAGTTGATGAAGTTGGAGCAGTAAAACTGTGGAATTGGCAAGATGGCAAGTTATTGCAAACTCTCAGAAAAGATGGTAAAAGTGTTTGGCACGCCAGTATTAACTTTAGTGCCGATAGTGAGAATCTTGCCGCAATTGATGATAGCAATGAAATCATACATATCTGGAATAGAAATAAGAATTGGCAATTAATTAAATCAATTAAAGACTCTGAAAGTAAAATTTTGTATCTGCATTATCCACCTAGCAATAATTCAAATCAGCAATTAATATTTACCGCCAATAAAGATGGGACTTTGAAAATTTGGAATGTTCATAATCGCAAATTAATTAAAACTCTTAAAGCCCATAATCAAGCAATATTAAATATTAGCTTTAGTCCAGATGGTCAATTTTTAGCTACAGCTAGTGAAGACGCAACAGTGAAAGTCTGGAAAACTGAAAATTGGCAGTTAGAGAAAATTCTCATATCTCATAATAATTGGGTTAATAGTGTTAATTTCAGTCAAGATACTAAACTTCTAGCTACTGCGAGCGATGACAATACTGTCAAAATTTGGAGGATAAGCGATTGGCGATTAATTGAAACTTTGACAGGGCATAACAACAAAGTTTATAGTGTAAAATTTAGCCCAAATAGTCACATCTTAGCTTCTGGGAGTGAAGATAAAAAAGTGATTATCTGGAGTTTGAAAGAAAATTTGCTTAAAATTATTACAGACCATACTGATGTGATTAGAAAAATGAGTGTTAGCTCCAATGGAAAAATTATAGCAACTGCCAGCAATGATGATACAGTCAAAATTTGGAGCAGTAAAGATGGTCAATTATTACAAACTTTTTCACATGAGCATGATGTTGAAAGCGTCAGCTTTAGCCAAAATAATCAATTTTTAGCTTCTGCTAGTGCTGATGGAATAATTAAATTATGGGAAATCAAAAATGGAAAATTGCTAAATAGTTGGAAAGATCATACAGTCATTTTTGATATAACTGTTAATCCCAATACTCCAGATGGCAAAATTTTAGCTTCGGGTGGTGTAGATAAAATTATTAAAATTTGGAGAATCAATGATGGAAAACTAATACAAAGTCTCAAAGGTCATCATGAAAAAATTCTGAATGTGAGTTTTAGTCCCAATGGTCAACTTTTAGCTTCGGGAAGTAAAGATGGGACTATTAAACTTTGGCAATATCAGCAAAAATGGCAATTATTAAAAACTATAGATAACTATAATTCTGCCATTCAAGATGTAAGTTTTAGTTCTGATGGTGTGTTACTAGCATCTGCTAGTGTGGATGGGACAGTGAAGCTTTGGAACACAACCAATGGAACCTTGGTAAAATCTATATCTGCCCATAAAGGACATGTGTTAAGCGTTAGTTTTAGTCCCAATGGTAAACTTTTAGCTTCAGGTGGAGAGGATGGAATAATTAAGGTTTGGCAGATAAGTGATGGGAATTTGCTTTACAGTCTTCGTGGTCACAAAAATGCAATTAGAAACGTAAATTTCATCAAAGATGATATGTTAGCATCTGTTTCTGCTGGTTTTGAAGAAACTGTAATTTTATGGAATTTAAAAGATATAGAACTAGATAAGTTACTCCAAAATGGATGTAATTGGGTGCGTGACTATATGAAGAATAATCCCAGCGTCAACGAGACAGATCAACGGCGTTGCATAACTGTTTCACCTCTCCTCGCTCCAAGTCCGCAATTGCAAATAGACTAGTACTAAAGTCACCGCCAGCAGTACCGTCGCCCCGGCGGCGGCATAACCAAAATCAAATTGACCAAAAGCCTCTTGGTAAATATAGTAAACCAGCAAGTTTGTGGAATTCAGAGGGCCGCCGCCAGTCATTACATAAACTTGCTCAAAACTCCGCAAGCTGAAAATAGCCGTAGTGACAATTACAAATATTAAAGTTGGTCGCAAACCAGGAAGGGTGATATGCCAAAATTGCTGCCAACCATTGGCACCATCTAGTTCCGCAGCTTCATAACGGCTGGGAGGAATGGCTTGTAACCCTGCGAGAAACACCACCATATTGAAACCGAGTTGTTTCCAAATACTCAACAAAATTAATACTGGCATCGCCCAAAAAGTATCACCCAACCAAGAAATAGCTGGAATACCCAATGATCCTAAAAATGCGTTGACTGGGCCAGAGGTTTGAAACAACCAGCGAAATCCTAGCCCAGCCGCTACCAAAGAGATAATTGAAGGGAGAAAATAGGCACTCCGCAATGCTCCCCGAAAAGCAATGGAACGGTTTAATAACACTGCCAGCCCTAAAGGGAGAATTAAACTAGGAATGACGGTGGCAACGGTAAAATAAACAGTATTGAAGAGAACTTGCCAGAAATCTGAATTGAGTAACAAACGCCAGTAATTTTTGAAGCCTACCAGGTAAGTGCCTGTGGAAGTGAAACTACCAGCTGTAAAACTGAGGTAAAACAGATAGGCGATCGGCCAGATAATAAATATACCAAGCAAAATCAACGCTGGTGTAAGAAAAATCCAGGCAGCGATCGCATCATTATCCAGCAACAGCTGCATCCGAGAAAAGCGGGACGTTTTCATGACAATATGGGCTATTGAATGTTTATGGGGTGTGATTATACGCAGAGGTATTGCTAAGATCCTGACAACCTAGTGGCTTTAATACTCATGCCTAAAATCTTCCCTTTCTTTGGCAAATTCTCCATCGCTAGCAAGATGCTCACTTCTAGCGTATTTATAGCATTATTGACGACACTCAACACAACAGCCTTGGCTGAACCTGTAAAATCACCCCAACTAACTCCATCTCTACAAGATAAGTCCACAAGCCCAATTGCTCAAAAATTGTTAGGCCAGTGGGAAGCTAAAGACCCAGACTCGCCAATTATCTTGACTTTCGTCTTCTCTCCAGAAGGTAAATTATATATTTATTCACCTAACTCTCAGACCTCTGTGGCTGTGGAGCTTAAATATCGCATTGACCCTACAACAGAACCCAAACCCATACATCTGGATATCACAATCCCTGGTAAAAAGGAACCAGTATTGACAATTTTTGAATTCACTGCTGATGGTAAATTGCGCCTGCAATTGGATAATACTAATCCAGGGAAACCTAGACCTACAGCTTTTTCGGAGTCACCAACTTTATTCACAAAAGTTTCTGAAGCCACGAAATTGCCGGACAATGTGAAAGTTATCGAACCTACCCTATGAGTCAAGATTCCACAATACATACTGCTACAACTAGCCTCATTGCTCCCAATATCCCTAGCTACCCACTGACATCAAGTGTGCCTTTAAAACTGGGAATTATGGCTTCAGGGAATGGTAGCAATTTTGAAGCAGTTGCCCAAGCGATCGCCACCGGACAACTCAATGCCCAAATTCAAGTTTTGATTTATAACAATCCCACAGCTAAAGCCGCAGTACGGGCAGCGAATTGGGGTGTGGAAGCTGTGTTATTGAATCATCGTGACTACAAAAGCCGCGAACAGTTTGATGGGCAAATTGTCGAGCAGTTGCGGCAGTATGATGTGGAATGGGTGATTTTGGCAGGTTGGATGCGACTGTTAACACCAGTTTTAATTGATGCTTTTGCTGACAAAATTATTAATATTCATCCCAGCCTCTTGCCTAGTTTTAAAGGCATTAATGCAGTGGAACAGGCTTTAGCTGCTGGGGTGAAAATCGTTGGCTGTACCGCCCATCTAGTTTGTTTAGAAGTAGATAGCGGGCCGATTTTAATCCAAGCCGCAGTACCAGTACTGCCAGACGACACCGCCGAAACACTCCACGCCAGAATTCAAGTTCAAGAACACCGGATTTTGCCACAAGCGATCGCCCTAGCAGCACTGCGTAAATAGGGCATGGGTTGATGAGAGATGCAATCAGCATCATCTAGTCGAAGCGATCGCTCATCGTCTTTCCACAATTCGCCACAGTCATTGCATATATATTATGGATCATGGTCCAATTGTCGAGCAGGGTAAACACGAGGATTTACTCGCAATTGATGGTATCTATGCCAGTCTGTGGCGCGTACAGTCTGGGATTATTTAAAACAATGTTCATTTGATACAGAAAGCCCTCGTCTAAGTTGATCGGCATCATCTACGTAGTGGTAAACTTATTGATAATAACTTGCACTTAGCCCACTCCAGCATGACACTCATCCTCAGCCCATCAGACCTTGACGAACTGTGGCAACAAGCTCCTCAACCCCAGATGGAAAATCTTGTACTTGATAGCTTTGAAAGGCTTGAAGGAATGCCGGAAATTCTGGGAAGGGGCTACAATCGCAGCATGAACCTATCGCCTGGGGTGTGGTTAAACTTCTTAGATTGCGAATATCACCAGGATGTGATAGTGAAAACACCTGCCCACAACCATCCGATTCAGTTCACGATTTTCCTATCAGGCTGCCTTTATTTTGAAGATACTCATCCTCATGTTATGGGTGGAACGCATAGCTATTTTTCGGGTAGCGGCATTTCGCCCTCTTACATTGGTAAAAATCGCGCTGGAGAGCGTTTAACTTGCGTGAATGTAGAGATTGGGCCAGAATTGTTAGACTCGTTTTTGCTGGAGGATGGGCAATATAGCTCTGATATCCAGAAATTGCTGTTTAAAGGGGAAGACTGGAAAAACTCATTTTATCCAACAGTGACACCAGCAGTGCGCGAGCTTGCTCAACAAATGTGGAATGCGCCCTATCGCGGTGCAGCAAAGCGGATGTATCTGCAAGGGAAGGTGTTTGAAATAGTGGCAATGTACCTGGATTGGATTGCGTCAGATCAACAACCAATTTATGAATTACCAGGGTTCAAAGCTGATACCATCGCCCGTATTCACCACGCCCAAGAAATTTTGACCACCCAACTGGAGCATCCACCATCACTGTGTGAACTAGCACAGCAAGTGGGAGTTAGTGTTCGCACTCTCCAGAGAGGTTTTTCAGCACTTTTTAACACAACTGTCATGGGTTATTTGACACAGCAACGGCTGGAGAATGCCCAAAGATTGTTGCGTCAAGGCGATCATAAAGTCGTAGAGGTGGCAAATCTAGTAGGCTATGGACATTTGGGAAACTTTGCAGCAGCTTTTAAACGGCAGTATGGTATCACACCTAGCCAATGTTTGGCAGGAAAAAAAGCAGTTTTTAGCTAGACAAGCTGGCATATATAATGGGGTTATTCTCCACATAACCTACACTGAACGTGGCGATCGCATCCGGTTAATATCCGTACGCAGGGTAACAAAATATAAAACAGAAAGCTACTATCGTCAGTTCTAAACCTTACCCATAAAAATAATTGCAAATGACAGCAACCACAGTAGATATTGGCACTCTGATCAGTCGCACCCCAGGACTCCACGGCGGAGTTCCCCACATTTCCAACAAAGGGGTAACGGTTCGCTCCATTGTTTCTTGGTACAAACGGGGGTTAGTGGCTGAGGAAATTGGCGATCGTATTGGAAGTATTACCCTGGCTGAAGTTTACGCTGCTCTTGCCTATTACCACGCCAATGTTGCCGAGATCGAAGCCGATATTGCTGATCAAGCAGCACAAGCCAAACGTCTAGAAACATTACATCAATCATCTACAGAGTCGATTGTATGAGCATGATTCGCCTCTATCTCGATGAAGATTCTCAGGATCAATCACTGCTCAAAGCTCTGCGCGCCCGTAATATTGATGTGATCACAGCCAAAGAAACCCAAACCGAAGGCTTAATTGATGTTGAGCAATTGCGTCTTGCAACCGAACAACAGCGAGTACTCTACAGCCATAACATTGGTGATTTCTACCAAATCCATACACAATTCATTACCAGTGTAGAAAAACATTCAGGAATTGCCCTGCTTGCCCAAAACTATTTAGTCGGGGAACAAGTTCGGGCAATCATGGAATTCATTGCCAACAAAACTACTGAAGAGATGGAAAACCAACTAGAGTTTCTCAGTAAATACTTGAGAATATAGCAACAAGCTTCTTCTTCTGATTAACTGTTTGTTACATACTTAGGACTTACGCAAAAGTTACGAAATTACGTCATTACGAGCGTAGCGACGTAATCGCTTCCAAGTCTGGGATTGCTCCCCTACACTACGTTTCGGTCGCAATGACAAATTTTGCTTGCGTAAGTCCTGATACTTATGAACGAATGTTTTAACATTCACAAGGTATCCTAGAACAGCCCTTAAGCGTCAGGATGGCATCACACCCAGCCAATGTTTGGTAGGAAAAAAAGCAGTTTTTGGATCATAAAATGGCATTTTTTAGATAGACACGCCACAGTCAACTTCTCTACACTACACCTTATTGTTATCAAAAATCTTTAGCAACAAAAGCTGCAAGGCGGCGTGAGGAACTATGAGGAGTTGGTGTTTATCTGTTCGGCTATCATTTTTAATCAGTCTTTCGGGATGTTTGAGTATTGTTGCAGTTTCATCGGTATGGGCTAGTGAGAAACAGCAACAAACAAGTTCTCCAATTCGCCAACTGAGCGAAATAGAACTACCCACCACTAACGCCCAACTGCTAGTGCAGTCACCAATTCCTAGCAATCCTCCTGTTGTTCCGGGAAGTATTGTCACCATTACGGGTGTGAAAGCAAATCCCACGGATAAAGGTGTGGAGGTGATTTTAGAGACTACCCTTGGTGAACAACTGCAACTGACAAATCGCAGTGCGGGTAATAATTTTATTGCAGATATTCCCAATGCTCAATTGCGTTTACCTAGTGGTGAAGCGTTTACATTTCGTTCGGAAAAACCAGTCGAGGGAATTACTGAGATAACAGTCACAAATATTGATGCAAATACTGTACGAGTGGCGGTGGTAGGTGTTGCAGCATTACCGACAGTTGAGTTATTTGATGATGATGCAGGGTTGATTTTTGCGGTAGCATCTACGGCAACGGCGACACAGCCACCCCAAACACCGCCAACTGAAGAACAGCCAGCAAGCGAAACACCAGCAGCGCAGCAGGATGAGCCGATTGAGTTGGTGGTGACGGGAGAGCAAGATAGCTATCGCGTACCGAATGCCAGTACAGCGACGCGGACGGATACACCATTGCGAGATATTCCCCAATCGATTCAGGTTGTGCCGCAGGAGGTGTTGCGCGATCAAAATGTTACAACCTTCAACGAAGCCCTCAGAAACGTTCCTGGCGTAGCTCCATTCAATTCTTCAACAACGCAACTTGGCAACTTTATTATTAGAGGCTTCCTCGATACAAATTTTGCCAACAACTTCATTCTCAGGAATGGGTTGAGAGAGGCTGGCGGTTTGAATGCGGAAACTACCCCTGATGTCGAAAGAATTGAAGTGTTCAAAGGCCCGGCTTCCGTACTTTACGGTGGAGCCGCTCCGGGGGGAACCATCAACGTGGTAACGAAACAACCACTACGCGATCCTTTCTATGCGATTGATGGCACTATTGGCAGTTTTGACTTTTATCGGGGTGCAATAGATTTGTCGGGGCCCCTAAATGATTCCAGGACAGTTTTGTACCGACTGAACGCATCCTACCAAGATAGAGGAAGTTTTATTGATTTTGTTGAGCGGGATCAATTCACCATTGCGCCTGTGGTGAGTGTGGCAATTGGGGAACGCACTCGCTTCGCCTTAGAAGGTGAATACACAGAGACAGACGAATCTAACTTTCTAGGCTTACCAGCAGTTGGTACTGTGCTGCCCAACCCCAATGGACGCATCCCGCGTAATCGTTTTGTTGGAAGCCCTGATACTGTTCTGAATAGCCAAAGAAGCAGAGTTGGCTATCGGTTGGAGCATGAGTTTAGCGATAATTGGTCGCTACAAAATGCGTTTCAGGCGAGATTCTTTGACCGTATGTATCTAGGAACCAACGGTTTGCGTATTGGTACCAGTCTTGATCCCGATAATCGAACATTAAACGGTATAGTTTTTGACGAGGAAAACAACATAGATATTTACGACCTAAATGTTAATTTGACTGGCAAATTTTCAATAGGTTCAATTGAGCATCAACTCGTCTTTGGTGTTGATTTGGGTAGATACGAGCAAGATGCCAGTTTCTTCGTAGCACCTGCTGTACCACTAGATGTGTTTAACCCTGTGTATAGGCCGATCTTTGCTGGACCTTATGAGAATGTTGCCAGTCTTTTTAACGTAACAGACACTTTAGGGATTTATATTCAAGACCAGGTAACACTGGCTTCTAATCTGAAGTTATTGTTGGGTGGCCGGTTTGATCTGTTTGAGCAAACCAACCAAAATTTACTGACAGATACCACAACCAGTCAATCGGGGAATGCCTTCAGTCCGCGTGTGGGCATTGTCTATCAGCCCATTGAACCCATTTCTGTCTATGCCAGCTACAGTCGTTCATTCGCTCCAGTGACTGGACGTAGTTTTGAGGGTGATGTGTTTCAACCAGAGCGAGGCACTCAGTATGAAGTGGGGGTAAAGGCTGATTTGAACGAGCGATTTTCAACAACCCTTGCACTTTATGAACTAACTCGTACTGGTGTCACAACGGCTGATACCAGACCAGGCGTACCCCCAGGTCAATTTGAGATTCAGACTGGGGAACAACGTAGCCGAGGTATTGAATTGAGTTTTCAAGGTGAAATTATGCCAGGGTGGAACATCATTGCGGGCTATGCCTACACCGATGCTCGACTCACTGAAGATAATGTTATTCCCGTTGGTAGTCGGTTGAATGGTGTTCCAGAAAATGCCTTGAATCTGTGGACTACCTATGAAATTCAGCAGGGTAGTTTGCAAGGATTAGGCTTTGGTTTGGGATTATTTTATGTAGGAGGACGGCAAATTGATTTAGACAATAGCGTAGAACTTCCTAGCTATCTGCGGACGGATGCCGCAATTTTTTATAGGAGAGATCGCTTCCGCGCTGCCCTCAATTTTAGAAATCTGTTCGATGTCGAGTATTTTGAAAGCGCCTTTGGTCAAAACACCATCTCTTATGGTGAGCCGTTTACGGTGCAAGGCACTATTTCGTGGCAGTTTTGACCCCACCCCAACCCTCCCCTTGCAAAGGCTACGGTGTACACACAAGTGCTAGTAAACTACTAAGGGAAGGAGTTGTGGGGAGTAAAAAGTGGTGGAAAATCCAATAATGATTCACGCTCAACAGTGGGAAGGAAAAGCATTTGGCGACCCA